>JAICUB010000015.1 GCA_025936045.1 Polyangiaceae bacterium
CACTTTCACCAAAGCTGCCGTCAGCGTCGTCTTGCCGTGGTCGATGTGTCCGATCGTCCCCACGTTCACGTGCGGCTTCGTCCGGTTGAACTTCTCTTTGGCCATGACTACCTTGCGACTTCCTTCCTACTTGCCGAACCGTCGTCGTTTCGAGCCCACAACCAGAGTTGAACTGGTGACCTCGTCCTTACCAAGGACGCGCTCTGCCAACTGAGCTATGTGGGCCAACCAATCCTTCGCGCCGTTGCGCCGTTTTGCGCGGGCGGCGTCGTAGAGCGGGAGAAGGGATTCGAACCCTCGACGTTCAGCTTGGAAGGCTGATGCTCTACCAGTTGAGCTACTCCCGCAGGGGAAACCGAAACGGGAGGTCCGCCGAATGCTTCCCCCGCGCACATTCCGGACGAGCCGCGCATAGTGACCGCTTTCCGGCCGCGCGCCAGCCGCCCCCAAATTTCCCGCAAAATGCTGGGGCCGGAGGTGGGAGATCCGCCCACTCGTCCCCGCCCATCGGGTTTTACCGCAGAAAACAAGCTACTCAGCGCGCTCGAACGTCCCGCGTGCCCCCGCACTGGCTCGGCGCCCGCCGAGCCCGCCGCGATCAACGCCCGCTCGCGGATCGGCTCGGCGCCAGCCGAGCCCGAAACGAGCAACGCCGGCTCGCGGATCGGCTCGGCGCCAGCCGAGCCCGAAACGAGGCCTGAGTCTTGGAAGGCCAGATCACGATCGGCGCAAGAGGCCACGCCCTCTACAAAAAGCCGGCGAGCCCGGCGCCGTGCCCGCACCGATAGGATGGGCCGCGTGGCCTGAAGGCGCGCCCCACCACAAACAAAAACCTGCGTGGAGCTTTCCGGTTGCGAGCGAAGCACCGAGGCTGAAGCCCCGATGCGAGCTAAAAGGTCAGTGGAGGGTGTTGGATTCGAACCAACGTAGGCAATGCCGGCAGGTTTACAGCCTGCTCCCTTTGGCCGCTCGGGCAACCCTCCAGGAATCGAGCTAGCGGGGGGACTCGAACCCCCAACCACCTGTTTACAAAACAGGTGCTCTGCCAGTTGAGCTACGCCAGCCGAGAGCGCACGCGCGCCCGCACGCCGCGAGGGACGGCGCAGGGGGGCGAGTGACGAGTGAGCAGGGCGTCGAGCGTGCATCGGCAGGTCCGACGGTGGCCGGGCGCGGTCTTTTAGAACCGAGCCGCGTGCGCACCAAAAAAAGAGGCACCCCACCCTTCATTCCCCCCTATCTACGGTCACGGGGAGAAGGTGAGGTGGGGGTCGACGAGAACCGGGGCCTCGTAGCGCTGGGTACCGGTACTGTCAAGCATAATTCATACCGGGCGCCGGTCCGAATGACATGACGAAGAGCTACCTTCGATACCCTCGGGATATCGAAGAGTTATTGGTCATTTGTTCAGGGTAGTGCTCGGGCCCGCGGCCGGTCCTGGACCTTGAGCCTAGCCTTGTGGCGGAGCTCGGCGAATGCCTCCTCGAGCTCGTCACGGCTGTACGGCAGTCGTTCGAGGCTCGCCTGCTCGGCCGCCTCCGCCTGCGCAATGTAGCGCAAGGCGTTCTTGGCCCGCTCGACCCACGCGGTTCGCTCGCCGGTGCGCTCCGCCATCGCGACGGTGTGCTCCATCATCCCGCGCGCCTTCTCGAGCAGCACCGAGTAACGGAGCCGCATGCCGCCTTCGTAGAGCGCACGGCGCGGGTCGGTGTCGGCGGACGGCGGCGGTCCCATCGCCATCACGTCTGCGTGGAGCTTTTCGTACATCTCGGCGAGGCGAAAGCCGGCGAGCGTCGACCAGAAGGAGTCGTAAGCGCGCCAGGTGTCGGAGTAAGCGCGCTGCGCGTCGAGAATGGCCTGACAGCGGGTCTCGAGCAGCGCGGGGAACTCCGTCGTCGGCGCGAGCTCTACGCGCTCGGATCGCTCGCGATACACCTCGCCGAGCGCGTAATAGAGCGGCGCGACTTCGCTCGGCAAGCGACCAGCGAGATCCAAACCGTTGCGCTCGACGACGTCGCGGCCGCGCTCGACGAACACGCTCGCGCGCTTGTCGTCGCCCGCGCTCACGCTCTGCAGCGCTTTGCCCGCGTACGCTTCGACGAGCTGGAGCGGCCTCAGCTCCGCGGCGTGTTCGAGCGCGCGATCCGCGTAGCGCCCCGCCCAATCCCACTCTTCGCGATAGGCGAGAATGCGCACGGCTCGCACCGCCGCGTCGCGCGCGCGCGCGTGCTCCGGATAGCGATCGGCGACGGCTTCGTAGCGCTCGAGCGCCCCCGCCTGATCGGCGAGTAAGCCGTGCGCTTCGGCGGCGAGAAACAGCGCTTCTCCGGCGAGCTCGCCGTGCGGCTCGAGCGCCACCACGCGATCGAAGAGCGACGCCGCGCTGCGAAAGTCGGAGCGGTCCGCCGCCGCTCGCCCCGCCGCGAACATTTCGGCGAGCGTCATGGTCTCCGTCGGCGTGACGACGATCCGCGGCACTTCGATGCGAGCCGGCGTGGCCGGTGCCGCCACGCGAGCGGGCGCGGCGCAACCGGTGAGGAGCAACGCGCAGGCCCAGCGGCGCATGGACGAAGGGTAGCGCGCGGGGTCGAACCTCGCAGGGCTCGCGAGAATTTGCGGAATTTCGCGCCAGTTGCTTATAGCTACACCGCCATGTTTCACGCGCGTGTGCTCGCTCGGTGTCGCCCGATTCCTCGCGGCGTACGACCCTAGGCCATTGACGGCCATGACGAGTTGCATACTCTCGACGTCGTGAGTCGGTGCTGCACTGCACCCAAGCTCGCTTGGGTGTGTCGAGACGAAAAGAACGGTCTCCGGCCTAGGGGAATCAAATCCATGCGTCGACCGTCGACGCTGGAGCGCTGCAGCGCACGAGCTCATGCCAAGGAGGTCCATCTCGATGAAGCTGGGAATCGACACGCCCCTCACCGATCTGGAGGCTCGCCACCGCGACCTCGACGTCACCGTTTCGCGACTCGACCGAAAGGCGTATCTCACGCCGCACGAGCAGCGAACCGTTGCGGACCTCAAAAAAGAGAAATTGTGGACGAAGGACCGGATCGCGGTGCTGAGAAAATCCGAACCTCCGAGTAGTAGGTGAGCTCCCTCGTGAGGGGGGCGTCGAACCGAGCGATGAGCGGGTCATCGCGGACGAACTTGGCTCCCGGCACGCCACGCGCGCTGAGCTTCAAGGATTGAGCGCCGGAGGACTACTCGGCTGCGTTTCGTTCGGACCGGGAACGATCGCGTCCGAGGATGACCCCGCGTCTTGCGCGTTTTCATCGAAGTGCTCGGCGCCGCCGTAGACGTCTTTGTTGAGGTCGGCGAGCGACTTGTCGAGTCGGTCACGCCACTCCTGACTCAGGCCGCCGGGGTGCTCTTTGTCGAGGGCGTGCGCGAGACCGAGCCAATGGCGCGCGTAAGGGCGGAAACCGAGCCGGTAGTCGGTCATCCCGCGCAAGTACGCGTAGCGCGCCTGGTCGTTGTCGCTGAGTGAATCCGTGTCCGTCTCGAGCACGCGCCAGATCGCGAGCGCATGCTCGTACTGGTTCTGCTCGTAGAGCCGTTGGCCGCGATTCAGATCCTCGCGGTACGTCGTGCAACCGGCGACGAGAAGGGCGAGGAAGGCGAAGCGACGCATGGCGCGCGAACATCGAGAATAGTCCGCCCCGCGACGCCCGCGCAAGCACCCACGCCGCGCTATTTTGCGCCTGGGACCGCGGGTTCCGCCGCGCGCCGGTAGAGCAGGCGGTAGATCGGAATGCCGTCGGCGATGGCGCGCTTCTCGCGCGGGCTCCTTGCGCCGAAAGGATTTTCTTCGATGCGCGGGCCGCCGGCGACCGGCGCGAGGCCGCGGCACGCGTTGCACGAGGCTTCGTAGGCCGCGGCTCGCTCTTCGACGTCGGTTTGGATGAAGAGCTCGCCCCCGGGGCGCAGCACACGCACGAGCGCGTCGAGGAACGGCGCGCCCACGAGCAGCCGCTTCTGATGCCGCTTCTTCCACCAGGGATCCGGAAAGTGGACGAAGGCGCGCGCGATCGAAGCCTCGACGAAGCGAGGCAGCACGTCACGAGCGTCCTCGGCGAACACACGGGCCCGCCCGGCGTGCGGCGACGCCGCGATCCGGCGGTCCACGATGGTCGCCCACTTGCGCCGGATCTCGAGGCCTATGAAGTAGAGCTCGGGCTCGGCGGCGAGCCGCTCGAAGACGAAGCCGCCCCGCCCGGGTCCGAGCTCGAGCTCGACGGGCGTCGCGCCCGCGCCGACGAGCTCGCGCGGATCGATTCGCTCGCCTTCGGGTACGCGTGGGGCGTCGGCATAGGGGCGGAGGCGTTCGGTGGCCGGAGCGGACAGCATCAGGATCGCCGATTCCGAGGGTTAGCGGGACTCGAACGCGGCGCCTGAAGTATACAGGCCCGCGTGAGAGCGTTCGCGCGCCGGCATGCGCTGCGCGCCGGCTTGGTTTTCGCGCTGGCGCTTCTAAGCACGCGCGCGGTCCTGCGCGCAACCGGCGGCGTACCCGCCGTGCCGCTCGACGACGCTTTCATCCATTTCCAGTACGCGCGCTCGTTCTGGGAAGGGCGTGGCTTTGCGTTCACCCCTGGCGCCGCCCCCGTGCCGGGCGCCACGAGCCTGCTCTGGCCCGCGCTGCTCACCCTGCCGTACGGCTTCGGTCTACGCGCCGAGCGGGTGATTTGGGCGGCCTGGGCGTTCGGCTGGGCCGCGCTCGGCATGCTCGGATACGAGACCCGCCGCGTGGGGCGCCGGTTGCTCAGCGAAGACGGCGCGCTCGCCGCCGAAATCATGGTGCTCACTTTCGGCGGGCACGTCTGGTTCGCGGCGAGCGGCATGGAAGTGCTGCCGCTCGCGTGGATCCTCATGCGCACGGCGCGCGTGGCGGCCGAATGGCTGGAAATGCCGAGCGCGGAGCGGCGTCTGCCGCGCGAGCTCTTGGTGCTCGGCGTGGTCGCGCCGTTCCTGCGGCCCGAAGGTATCGTGGCGACGCTCGCCGCGGCGGCGGTGCTGGGCCTCGGGCTCCGCGGCCAGCAGCGCTTGCTCGGCGTCGTGATGCTCGTGCTCGGGCGCTTGCCCGCCGTCGCGAACCGCCTGTTCACGGGCAGCTCGATGCCCACGACGGCGCTCGTGAAGTGGTTGCCGCTCAGCCCCTATCACGCGTCGCTCGGCAACCTCTGGCACGCGGTGCTCGGCAACCTCGGCATCTTCTTCGGCACGCTGCTGAACGGCGAGGTCTGGAGCGCGGTGTTCTTGCCGCAAGGCTCGGCCGTCGTGCTCTGGCCCGCGCTCCCCGCGCTCGTGTGGCTCGGGTTTCGACGCGGCGTGCGGGCGCGCGCGCTGCTCATCGCGTGGGTCGCGCTCGGGATGTTGATCCCGACGACGTACGACAGCTTCCTCTGGAACCGTCTGCGCTACCTCTGGCCCTTCGCTTCGGCATGGTTCCTCGGAGTCGCCGCGCTGACCGACGCGCTCGGCATGCTCGTCGCGCGCTATGCGCCCGCTTTCGAACGCGTGCGCTTGCTGGCGTCCGGCATCGTCATCGGTGGCTTCGTGAGCCACCTCGCCTGGAGCATCGATGATCTGGCGACGAGCGCGAACGCCATCCACGCGCAGCAAGCCTCGCTCGGCCACTGGGCGAAGCGCGAGCTGCCGGAGGACGCGGTCATCGGCGTGAACGACACCGGCGCCATCGCCTACTTTTCGGACCGCCGCGTGTTCGACGTGGTCGGGCTCACGACGCGAGGCGAAGCGCGCTACTGGGTCGCCGGCGCCGGCTCCCGCTTCGAGCACTACGAGCGGCTCGGTGCGCGCGCGCTGCCGACGCAGTTCGTCGTCTATCCCGAGTGGTTCGCGCTGCCCGGCTTGCTCGGCGAGTACCGCACGGCGCGCCGCGTTTCGGGCGCGACCATTCTCGGCGGCGAGACCATGGTCGCTTGCGACGCCGACTACACGCTGCTCGGCAGCGGCGCGCGCCCGCAGGAGGCCCATCCCGACGATCGGCTGCTCGTCGACGAGCTCGACGTGGCCGATCTCGAGAGCGAAGCGGCGCACGCTTACGATCTCGACGACGCGCTCGCGTCCTTCGACGTGGCGCTCGAGGCGGACGGCGTGATGGATGGAGCGCGGCGCGAGCGACGGCTCGACGCGTTCGACGTGAAGCTCGTCCCCGGCGGCACGCTGGTCTTGCGCGTGGCGAGCGACGGCGTGAGCGAGCTCGCCGTCGGCGCGGCGGGAACGCCGCTCGGCCACGTCCGCGTCGAACCGGGGACGTTTCGAGAATTGAGCCTGGAAGTGCCGGCGACGGCCCCGACCGGACGCGTGCGGATCGAGGTGCGAGCCCGCGGCGCGCGCTTCAGCTCGCTTCACTATTGGAGCTACGGGCGGGCGCGCGCCACGTGAGCGCCGGACCGGCCCGGGCGCCGAGCGGCGTGGTATACGCGGCTCGATGCGCAAACGGACGCTCGGCGCGACGGGCCTCGAAGTGAGCGAGCTCTCGCTCGGGACTTGGGGCCTGTGCGGCGACGGCTACGGCCCGGTGGAGGAGTCGGAGCAGGACGCCGTGATCGAGTGCGCCGTGGCCCTCGGCGTCACGCTGTTCGAAACCTCGGACGGGTACGCGGAAGGCGAGATGGAGCGGCGGCTCGGACGCTTGTTACCGAAGGGCGATGCCGTGCGCGTCGCGACGCGCATCGGAACCGATACGAGCACGGCGCCGCCGCGCAAGAAGTTCGACGCCGCGTCACTCAAAGCCGCGGCGGAGCGCTCGCGCGAGCGACTCGCTCGCGACCGCATCGACATCCTCTTGCTGCACAACCCCGCGCCTTCGACGCTCGCGCGCCCCGAGCTCGCCGCCACCATGAGCGAGCTCTGCGCGTCGGGCCTCGCGCTCACCTGGGGCGCGAGCGTCGGCACGCCCGAGGCCGCGGCGGAGGCCGTGCAGGCCGGCGCTCCCGTGCTCGAGCTCGCCTACAACGTGTTCCACCGGCGCGAGCTCGACCACGTCGCCGAGCAGGTCAAAGCAAAGAACGTCGGCGTCCTCGCGCACTCCGTCTTGAGTTACGGCCTGCTCTGCGGCGCGTGGCCCCACGGTAAGGTGTTCGAAAGGGGCGACCATAGAAAAGAGCGCTGGAGCGACTCCGAGCTCAAGCGCCGCATCGTGCAGCTGAACGCGCTCCGTCCGAGCGTCACGACCGAAATCACGAGTCTGCGTGCGGTGGCGCTCCGCTACGTGCTCTCGCATCCCGCGGTCACGAGCGCCGTACTCGGTCCGCGCCGCACGGCGCAGCTCGATCAGCTCCTGCGCGACGCGGGCAAGGAGCCCTACCTGCCCGAAGGTGGGCGCATCGCGCTCGAAAACCGCACGCGCACCGCCGGAGTCCAGCCTTGAGCCGGCCGGAGCTCGAGGTACTGATTCAGATCGCCGCCGAAGCCGCCGCGCTCGTCGCGGACGTGTACTCGAAGCCGTTCGAGGTCGAATACAAGGGTCCGCGCGATCCGGTGACGATCGCCGATCGCCGCGCGAACGAGCTCATCGTGGAGCGGCTCGCGCGCGAGTTCCCGGGCGTGCCGATCGTCGCCGAAGAGAGCGCACCGGAGAGCTTCGCGAACTTTCACGCCGCGCCGAGCGTGTTCTTCGTCGACCCGGTGGACGGCACGAACGAGTTCATCGAGCACAATCCCGAGTTCGTCGTGATGATCGGTCTTTTGGAGGCGAACGTCGCGACGCACGGCGTGGTTCACGCGCCCATGCTCGGAACGGCTTGGGCCGGCGTCGTCGGACTCGGCGCCGAACGCATCGAAGCGGACGGCACGCGCGCGCCCATCTCGGTCACGAGTGTCCGCTCGCTCGACGAGGCGACGATCGTCTCGTCGCGCTCGCACCGGAGCGAGCGGCTCGAGCGGGCGCTCGCCGCGCTCGGCGTCAAAGCGATCACTTCCATGGGCAGCGCCGGGCTCAAAGGTGCGGCCGTCGCGCGGGGCAGCGTCGACGCACACGTCGCGCCGCACTACGCGGGCAAGCGCTGGGACGCCGCGGCCGTGGATGCGCTCGCGACGGCGGCGGGCGGCACGGTGACGGACGCATGGGGCGATCCCATCGACTACCGCGCCGCGACGTTGACCAACGATCGCGGCCTCGTCGCGAGCAACGGCAGGATCCACGCCGCGCTCCTCGAGCGGCTCAGGCAGCACCGCGAAGAGGCTTAGCGCCGCCGGGCCGGGGCCACCCCGCCGCGCCGCCGCGGGGCCTCGCACATTCACCTACCTCGGCCCGACCGCGCGCCGGCTGCGGGCTCGGCAGTTACATTGACAGCGTGACGACCGGCAGCCTAGCTTCGGGGGCCCGCGGAAAACCAGGGTTTTTCCAAGGGTTCTGGAAGGAGCTCCCATGCGAACCACGCGCGCCATCGCGTCGCTCATCAGCTCGTTGCTGCTCAGCTCGAGCCTCACCGCGGCCGTCCTCGTGACACCAGCGCTCGTAGGCTGCAAGGACGAAAGCCAGCCCGAGTACTGGGTCGAGAAACTCGACGACCCGTCTTGGCGCGCCAAGTCGGTCACACGCCTCGTCCAGTTCTACGAGGACACCGTGTCCCGCAAGAACAACGACACGAAGGCGCCGGAGGTGATCGACCTCGTCAACAAGACGGTCGAGCCGATGACGAAGCTCTACGTCGACCAGTACGACAATCTGGATTCGAAGACGCGCGTCGCGCTGATCAAGCTGCTCGCGGACTACCGCGACAAGCGTACGGAGCCTGCGCTGAAAAAGGCTTTCGATATGTTCGTCAAGCTGCCGAAAACCAGCCGAGACGAGACGGACATCAAGTGGGCGGCGCGCGCCGAAGAGGATTTGCAGCTCGAGAGCCTCGACGTCCCCATGCTCGAAGCGTTCCGCAAGCTGCGCACGAGCTCGATGCTCGGCGGTGTGGCGTATCGCGACCTGACCGAATCGCTCGTCGCGCAGCCGCCGAACAAGGCGCTCGTAGGGCCGCTCGTTCAGATGCTCGAGGTGCAGGTCACGCCTCCGAACGACAAGGACAAGTCGTCCTTCGACGAATGGAAAGATCAGATCGTCTGGCAAGACACGGCGGCCAAGGTGCTCGGGAAGATCGGCGATCCGGCCGCGGTCGAGCCGCTCATCAAGGTCATCCTCGATCCGTCGAAGGGCACGACCGAGTTCACGACGGTGCAGGGCACGGCCGCGCTTGCCCTCGTCAAAATCGGAAAGCCCGCAGCTGACGAAGCCATCAAGCTGCTGAAGAGCCAGGACGACAAGCTCCAGAGCTTCGAGCTCCGGCGCATCCGCGAGGTCTCCGGCTCCGACGAGAAGGGCAAGCCGTGGGTTCAAAAGGCGGCAATCATCCTGGGCGCGATGGGTCGCCAGGATTCGATTCCCGCGATGGTCGAAGCAATCAAGAACGAGAAAGACGATTCGACCAAGGCCGTCATCGCCAGCGAGCTCAGCAAGATCCCCGCGACGCCCGATTCGATCGAAGCGTTCAAGGATGCGTTCACGTCGATCCCGCTGAGCGCGGAGATGCCGACGGGCGGTGGCGCCATCGACGCTTTGGCGGAAGCCGCGGGCGCTTTCTGCGATCCGTCGCTCGCGTCGTGGCTCGTGGAGACGGCGGGCAAGCTGAAGGGCGACGCGGACGATCGCAAGGCAGCGCAAGCGGCCATGACCGTCACGGCGCTCAAACTCGTGAAGGCCGACGGTCTGCCCGAAGTGAAGACGGCCGTGGACAAGTACGGGACCGACCTGGAAAAGGGCCTCTACAAGCAGGTCGACAAGGCCCTGAGCGCCTGTAAGGACGACGCGAATTGCTACATCGGGTTGATGACGAACCCCGAGAATCAGTCGGTCGAAAATCAGTTCGTCGGCATCAAGGCCGGCTACATGGTCGCCATTCTCGGCAACGACGCGGCGCGCGACAAGCTCGTCGACTCACTCGGGAAGATCTCGAACGCCGGGCTCCGCTTCGTCGCGGCCCAGGCCATCGACAAGCTCTCGCCGAAGGGTTCGAAGGCGGCCGCTGACAAGCTCAACGCCATCATCACCACCAACGCGAAGAGCCCGGATCGAGACAAGGCAGCCGGCGACACCGCGCTGCATCAAGTGATGTTCCGCTTGTACGCGCGAGGCGGCTGAGCTCGATCACAGCCGGAGACCGCGCCGGCAACGGCAGCGCTCACGGTCGAGGTCACGGCGAGCACCGGAACGACGGCGCACCGCGAGCTCGACCGTGACCGCGCTCGGGCTCGCGTGACTACTGGATCCCGTACTCGCGCAGGCGGCGATAGAACGTGCGGCGCGGAATGCCGCTCACCTCGGCCGCCTTCACGCGGTTCCAATTGCACGAGCGGAGGGCTTCGAGGATGCGCTCGCGTTCGTCGCGACGGTGTTCGGAGACGGTGCCCTTGCGCGGCGCGGCAGGCGCGTGCTCCCGGCCGCGCGAGGGCGCTTCCGCACGCGGGGCCCAGCCGTCGGGGAGCTCGATGTCGTCGGCGCGGAGCTCCTCCTCCTCGCTCATGACCCACGCGTTGAGCAGCACGTTCTCGAGCTGGCGCACGTTGCCGGGCCAGTCGTATTCGCTCAAGCGGCGCAGCGCCTCGCGCGAAAGGCTGCCCTTGTCCCGCTTGTAGCGCGCGGCAAAAATGCCGAAAAAATGATCGACGAGCTGCGGGATGTCGTCGACGCGCTCGCGGAGCGACGGCAGCCGCACCTCGACGACGTGGATGCGATAGTAGAGATCCTCGCGGAATTGACCCGCCTTCACGAGCCCTTCGAGGTTCTTGTTGGTGGCGAAAAGCACTCGCACGTCGACGGGCTCCTCGCTCGTACCGCCGACGGCTCGCACCGTGCGCTCCTGCAGCACGCGCAAGAGCGACGCCTGCATCTTCTTCGGTGTCTCGCCGACCTCGTCGAGCAGGATGCTGCCGTGGTCGCACTCGCGAAAGAGTCCCTTGCGGTCGCGGTCCGCGCCGGTGAAAGCGCCCTTCGTGTGTCCGAAGAGCTCGCTCTCGAGCAGGTTTTCCGGGATGGCACCGCAGTTCACGCCGAGAAACTTCGCGTCTTTGCGCGGTGAAGAGGCGTGGATCGCGCGCGCGACCATTTCCTTGCCGGTGCCGCTCTCGCCCGTGATGAGCACGGGCACGTCCGTTTCCTTCAGCCGATCGACGAGCGCGTACACGCGGCGCATCGGCGCGCTCGTGCCGACGAGGCCGTGGTAGCCGAAGTGGCCGTAGAGCGTCTCCCGCGCGTCACGGAGCCTTCGGCGGGCGCGGCGCAGCTGCTGCGTGCGGTCGCCCAGCGTTTCCTCGAGACGCGCGCGCGCGTCCTCGAGGCCCTCGTTCGCGATCGCGAGCTCCTCGGCGCGAGCGCGATTCTCGCGGATGAGCCGGGCGTTCTCGAGCGCAATCGCGACTTGATCGGCGAAGGCGCGCAGCGTGCCGAGCTCGCGCTCGAAGTGCGACCCGCGCTTGAGCCGGGTTTCGACGTAGAGCGCGCCGATGGCGGAGCCGGCCGGCGCGAGGATCGGGACGCAGGCCACCGACTCGAGCGCCATTTGGTGCACGGACGCGTAGGAGCCGAAGCGCTCGTCGCCGCGCGCGTTGACGGCGACGACCGGTTCGCGCGTTTGCATGACGTCCTCCGCGATCGAGCGCGAGAAGTCGGCGTGCGTCGGGGCCGCGCCGCGCGTCCGCGAGGTGTGCACCGCGAGCGCGCCCTGGGAGTCGCGCAAAAGCACGCAACCGCGCTCCGCTCGCGCGAGGTCGACGGCATGGTCGGTGATGAGCGCCGTGAGCTTCTCGAGCTCGAGCTCGCGAGCGAGCTCGCTGTTCACTTCGAGGATGCGCGCGAGCTTGTGCTCGAGCGGCGTCACGAGCTGCGAGGTGGCGCTGCCGAGGCCGGTGAGCGTCGTGGCCGAGCGCACGCCGACGGCTTTGGGCGGCGCCCACGGCACGAGCTCGGTGACGGCCGTCGCGACGGCGCCGGGCACGGTCGAACGCAGCGCTCGGCGGCGCGGGTCGTTCCAATACACCTCGCGCAGGTCGCGCGGCAGGCGCGCTCCGATGTCCTCGAGCACGGCGAGCGCGTCTTCACGGTCGCGGCGCGCCAAGAGCGGTTGACCACCCTGCTCTTCGAGCGCCGCCCGGGCCTCGAGCGCCCGCCAGGTCCATTCCTTTTGGCCCGCCTCGCGCGCCGCGGTGATCGCGGCATCGAAGTTCGCGCGCGCTTCGCGCTCGTCGCCCGCGAGCTCGGCGACGCGTGCCGTGGCGAGCAGGAGCAGCGGCTTGTGTGCCGGAGCGTCCCCGAGCGCGTCGCGCGCCTTCGCGATGCGCTTGCGTAGCGCGGCGAGATCGAGCTTCTGGCTTCGTGCCGAGGTGAGCACGGCCTCGAGCCACGCCTCGGCCGCGTCGACGCCGTGACCGACCCGCTCGTTCGCTTCGGCCCGTGCGTCGTAGTGCTCGACGGCGCGCTCGAGCTGCCCCTGTCGCTCGTAGAGCTCGGCTTCGAGCCCGAGGAGCTGGTGTTGCAGGACCTCGGGCAGCTGTTCGCGCTGCTCCTCGAGCGCCTCGATGCTCGCGCGCGCCCGCGCGAGACGCCCGAGATAAAGATCCGTATTCGCTAGGTGCAAGAGCGCCTGGCGGGCCGTCGCTCGGCGCCCGGAACGACGGCCCATGTCGACGGCGGCCTCGAAGAGCTCGAGCGCCCCGGCGATGTCGCCCTGGATCTTGAGGAGGCCGGCGAGGTTATGCTGCACCATCGCGAGCGTGCCGGCGTCGTTCGCCCGTTCCGCGGCGCCGAGGGCACGCTGGTAGGCCGCACGCGCCGCGACACCGCGATCGGCGCGTTGGAGCGCAATGCCGAGACACGAAAAGGCGAGCGCCTCGACCCGCGCGGAGCCGAGCTTCTCGGCGCGCGCCCCCGCGTGCTCGATGCGCGCGACCGATTCGTCGTGGCGCCCGAGCAGCGAGAGCGTGAGGCCGACGTACGCTTGTGCTTCGAGGCCCGTCGCGTCGTCGTCCGCCGCGAGCGGCTCGAGCAACGCGAGCGCCTCCGGGTAGTTGCTCGCGCCGACCTGCGCGCGGCCGAGGTAGAGCGTGTGCCGCCTGCGCTCGTGCCCGCTCGCCCCCGCGAGCTCGCCACGCACGGCTTCGAGCTCGGCGAGGGCGCGGCCGGTCTCACCGAGGCCGAGCTCGAGCCGCGCGCGCGCCACCGCGACGCCCACGTTCTTACCGCGCGGCAGCGCCTCGAGCGCCGCCTTCGCGTCGATGAAGCGGCCGCGATCGAGCAGGAAAACCGCGCGGGCGAGCGGCTCTTCCGGCACGACGAGCACCTCGGCCGTCGCGCCCAGCCGGCGCTCCATGTCGGCGGTCGAAGCGACGGCGTCGGACGCGATCAAGCGCACGAGACGCCGGAGCTCGCCCGGGCGTCCGCCGGACAGCTCGACCAGGCGCTTCTGCAGCGACTCCGTGAGCGAGGGGACGGCGCGACGAACGAGCTCCGTCGCCGCTCGCTCGTCGAGCGGCGGCACGACGAACTCTCGCGCGTTCTCGAAGCGCACGCCTCCGACGAGCACGAGCCGCGCGCCGGCCTCGCGCGCGCGCGAGAGACGCTCGACACCGTCTCCCTCGAGCGCGTCGGCGTCGTCGAGCAGCACGGTGACACCGACGAGCTTCGCATGGGCGCCGAGCTCGCCGGCAAGCGCCGCGGACGCCGAGGCATCCTCGATGAACGCGAGCGACGCACCCTCGGCTCCGAGTGACCACGCGAGCCGGCGCAAGAGCGCGCTCCGTCCCGAGAGCGGCGGGCCGAGCACGCGTAAAACCTCGCCCGGCGCGAGCGCCGACGCGGCCTCCACGAGCTGCGCCGACGTCCCGTCGATGCCGACGATGGGCCAAAGCGCGCTGCTTTCCGTGGCGTGCGGCTGCGGCGAAAGCCCCGACCCGCGCCGCATCGCGCTCGCGAATTCGTCCACCGACGGATAGCGCTCTTCGGCGTGCGCCGCGGTCGCGCGTTCTACGACGGCAAGGAGCTCGCGCGCTACGACCGGCGCCAAGACTTCGGCGCGCGCGGCGTCCATCATCTCCTTGAGCGTGATGCCGAGCGCGTACACCTCGGCGCGCACCGTGAGCGGGCGGCCCTCGAAGAGCTCCGGCGCAGCGTAGCGCGGCGTCAGGCCCTCCGCCGGCGTCCCACCCTCGCGCCACGGAGCCGCGAGCCCGAGATCGACGAACGTCACGGCGCCGCCCGGCTCCACGATCACGTTGCCCGGCTTCACGTCCCCGTGCAGAAAGCCGGCGCGGTGCACGAGCGTGAGCTGGTCGGCGGCGCGCGCGAGAGACCCGAGCAGCGTCTCGAGCGTCGCGCCGTTACGGATGAGCTCCTCGAGGCTCTCGCCCTCGACGAGCTCGCGCAGCATGAACGGACGCTGGTCCGTCGGCAGCCGGCCGAAGCGCTGCACGCGCGGCACACCGAGCCCTTCGAGGCCCGACAGCGCCACGGCTTCCCGCACGAGCGCGGCGAGCTCGTGCGACCCGGCCTCGCGCGCGAGGAGCTTCAGCGCATATTGCCGTCGCGTATAGCGATCGCGAACGGCCCACACTTCCCCTCCGCCACCCTGACCGAGGCGGGTGAGCTTTTCGTAACGCGCTGGTAAGTCGGTCTCGTCCACCGGCTATAGGCCGTAATCCGCTCCCAGGCCCAAGAACACCTGACCGAAGCCGATGCCGAGGTCGAGCCGGGCGACGAACGCATGACTCGGCTTGAAGCGCAGGCCGGTCTGGATGGCGAGCCACGGGAACAAGATCGGCTTGGACCCACCGTCCGTCCAAGCCGGCTCCTGATAGCCGATGACGTGCTGAGGCTTGCTCCCGAGTTTCGGATCGACGACGCAGTAGCCCTTGAACGGATCGGCGCCGTCGTTCGCGGCGAGCGCCGGGCAATAGTTCCAGCCGCCGCTGCCGTTCGGATAGGCCTGCGAGCGGTAGAGCGGTCCCCACACCACGCCGAGACCCGCGCCGCCGCCGTACGTCACGGCCCACTGCGGGTTGAAGGGGTGACTCCACACGAAATCAGCCGCAAAATAGAGCACTTTGAGGCTCGCGTTCACGAGCTCCATCGCCTCTTGTGGATCCGTCGGCGACTTGAACGTCGTGTGCGACATCACGTACGACGTGTAAGTGATCGAGAAATCGTATTCGAAGTTGTTCCGCCGGATCGCGAACTCCGGGCCGAAGTTCGGCGCGATCACGTTCTTGCCGCCGTCGCCGAAGAGCCCGATGACGAACGACGGAATCATCAGCCCGCGCAAGCGCGCGCCGACGAACTGATACGTCTTGTCTTTCTCCTCGACCGGCGAGGTGGCGGCGCTCGTGTCGGCCGTCGGCGCCTCCGGCGGAAGCTCCGTCTTTTCGCCCTGCGCCTCGCCCTCCGCGGACGCGTCCGCAGGTGCCGCGTCGTCGGCGGGTTTGGAGTCGTCCGCATCCTTCTTGCTCGAGCTCGCCGCAGCGTCCTCGTCGAGCTGCACGTCCTCGGTGGGCGGCGGCTCGCTCTTCTTCTTCTTGGCTTCGGCGGAGCCGGCCAGAGTCAACGCGGCGAGCACGAGGGAACAGGTCGAAAGGCGAAGGGTCTTCTCAAGCATGGGCGGGCGCCTCCATGTCGGGCGCCCGCGAGTTTGGCACAGAGCTGTGCCACGCCGAAAGTCCCGCGCCTTACCCCGCAATTTTTGGGGGTAGGCAGAGTGCCAAGCTGGCACAGAGCGACACGGCCTGCGACTCGTCAGCCCTTCGCGTCGCCGCGCGCGAAGATGGACGCGACGTAGTTCAAGACGTCCGTCGCGCTCACTTCGTTGTAGCCGAAGTAGCGGATGAGGCGCGCCTTGATGATGTCGATCTTCTCCTGCGTCTCGCGATCGACGACGGCGCTCACGAGCGTCTTCAGCTTGATGCTGTCCTTTTGATCCTCGAACAGCTTGAGCTCGAGCGCACGGCGCAGTCGATCGTTCGTCTGCCAGTCGAACTTCTTGCCCTCGACCGCCTTCGCGCCGATGAAGTTCATGATCTCCCGGCGGAAGTCGTCCTTGCGGTTGTCCGGGATCTCGATCTTCTCCTCGATCGATCGCATCAAGCGCTCGTCGGGCTCTTCGTCCTGCCCGGTGTAGCGGTTTTTCACCTTCTCCTTGAGCGTGTAGGCCTTGATGTTGTCGATGTAGTTCGCGGCAAGCTTCGAGATCGCTTCCTCGTCGGCGCTGATCGCGCGCTGCACCTCGTTCTTGACGATTTCCTCGTACTCGCGCTTGACGACACCCACGAGCTCCTTGAAGCGCTTGCGCTGCTCCTCCCCCGTGACGAGCGAGTGGTGCGTGAGGCCCTTTTCGAGCTCGTTCAGCACCATGAACGGGTTGATCGTGCCTTCACCCTGATCGCTCACGAGCGCGTTCGAGATCTTGTCCTGCACGTAGCGCGGGCTGATGCCTTCCATGCCTTCGCGCTTGCTCTCCTTGCGCAGCTCCTTGACGGTGTCCTGCGTGTAACCGGGAAGCACCTTGCCGTCGTAGAGCTTCATCTTCTGAAGCAGCTGCAGGCTGTGTTTTTTGGGTTCTTCGAGCCGGGTCAACACCGCCCACATCGCCGCGACCTCGAGCGTGTGCGGGGCCACGTGCTTGCCGCGCACCTTCTCCTGGCTGAAGCCCTTCTCGTAAATCCGAATCTCGTCCGAGAGGCGCGAGATGTAAGGGATGTCGATCTTGATGGTGCGGTCGCGGAGCGCCTCCATGAACTCGTTGTTGAGCAGGCGCTTGTATTCGGCCTCGTTCGTGTGGCCGATGATGACCTCGTCGATGTCGGTCTGCGCGAACTTCTTCGGCTTGATGCGGTGCTCCTGCGAAGCACCGAGCAGGTCGTAGAGAAACGCGACGTCGAGCTTGAGCACCTCGACGAACTCGACGATGCCGCGGTTCGCGATGTTGAACTCGCCGTCGAAGTTGAAGGCGCGCGGATCGGAGTCCGAGCCGTACTCGGCGATCTTCCGGTAGTTGATGTCGCCCGTGAGCTCGGTCGAGTCCTGGTTCTTCTCGTCCTTCGGCTGGAACGTGCCGATGCCGACGCGGTCCTTCTCCGAAAGCACCAGCCGCTTCACACGCACGTGGCTCGCGACGACCTTGCCCCAGTCGCCCTTGTAGCGCTCCATCAGCCCCGCGAAGATGAAGCGGCTCGCCGGATCGAGATCGCCCTCGACGTTCACGCGGAACTTGTCGCTCGAGAGACCCAGTTTGTAGACTTGGTCGCGCCACTCGATCGGAACGAGGCGGAGCGGCTCCTCGCGCATCGGCGAATCGAACGTGTCGGCGCCGCCGGCTGCGAGGCCCGTGCTCGCGAGATCGACCCACTTGAACGTGTAGAGCGCGCCTTCCGGGGTCGCCGAGTAACGCTCGAGCCCCTTCTTCAACAGGCGCGCGATGGTCGACTTGCTCGAGCCCACCGGACCGTGGAGCAAGATCACGCGGCGTTCGGGACCGTAGCCTTCCGCCGCGGCCTTGAGCACGTTCATCAACCGCATGAGCGGGATGTCGAGGCCGAAGACCGCGTCCTTCCCGCCGTCGGTTTCGTCGCGGAAGAAGTTGTAGCGAATGAGCTTCTTCTTGTTGTCGATGTACTCCTCGGTCCCGTACGAGATGCACATGTCGTAGACGCGCTGGAACGCGTTGCGCGTCACCTGCGGTCGCTCGCGCACGATCTGGAGGTACTCTTCGAAAGTCCCCTCCCAGGCGAGATCGCGGTAACGATCGTAGTCTTGCAGAGCCGCGATTTGCGCGACCAGGTTGGTCGTCCCCGCGCCCCGCGTCTCCGACTGCCCTTTGGTTTCGGCGTCGTTCATGATCTCCCGAGTATTCCATAGTGAGCGGACACCGTCACGGAAGCGTCCAAATGCGCGAGGGCTCCGCGGGAACTCGCCCGGAATCGCTGCTGCGCGTCACGACGCGCGGCGACTTGACGCCCGCCCGCTTAACTAAGGCCCGTGGCACGCATGTCGCGCGGCTGAACGCCTGGCGAGTGCCGGCGCGCAAAGTAGCAATCGGAAGAAATCACCGCGATAACTCGCGGACAAACGCGAGCGTGTGGGATGCTGCGGGGAGCGGGGCCGCGGCACGATTTTCCCAGATGAGTACAGCGAGCGAGATCAGTAGGGTGTTTCTGAGCGTCCCGGCCGAAACGCCGGTCGCCGCCGTGCCGGCGCGGCTCGACGACCGAAGCTTGTTCGTGAACCGCGAGCTCTCGTGGCTCGAGTTCAACGCGCGTGTCCTCGCGGAAGCATCGGACGACCGCGTGCCGCTCTACGAGCGGCTGAAGTTCGTCGGGATCTTCGCGTCGAACCTCGACGAGTTTTTCATGGTGCGCGCGGCGGGGCTGCAAGCGCAGCTCTCGGGCGACGTGGACGAGCTGCCGCCCGACGGCATGACGGCCGATCAGCAGCTCACGGCCGTCGCCAAACGCGCGCACGAACTCGTCGAGGAGCAATACCGCGTCTGGAACCGCGGCCTGAAACGGGAGCTGCTCGCCGCGGGCGTCGCGCTGCTCCGGCCCGACGAGATCGACGCCAAGGAGTTACCCGCGCTCGACGAGCACTTCGAGAAGAACGTCTACCCGGTGCTCACGCCGATCGCCATCGATCCGGCGCACCCGTTCCCGCACGTGCGGAACAAGAGCATCAACGTCGGCATCATCTTCGAGAAGCGCCCGGGAACCGCGGAGCCGTCGTTCGGGCTCGTTCAGGTGCCGGCGACGCTGCCGCGCCTCGTGCGCGTGCCCGTCGAGGGGACGCGCCGCGCGTTCGTCCCGCTCGAGGATCTCATCGTGCGGCATCGCCAGCGGATCTTCCCGCAGCTGCGGATTACGGGGTCCTTCACGTTCCGCGTCACGCGCAACTTCGACATCGAGATCGACGACGAGGAGGCGGAAGATCTGCTGCTCTCCGTGCAGGCGGAGCTCCGCCGGCGCGAGCGCGGACACGCCGTGCGTCTCGAGGTGAGCGGCTCGGCGCCCGAGCCCGCGATTCAGTCGCTCTGCCGCGAGTTCGAGCTCGACGGCCGGCGCGACGTCTACGTGGTGGACGGCCCCGTTTACCTCGGCGACATGCAGGTGCTCACTTCCGCCGACGACCGGCGCGATTTACGCGACGAGGCGTTCACACCGCAGTACGTGCCGCCGCTCCGCGACTGCGACGAGTTCTGGGGCACCATCGCCGAGCGCGACGTGCTCTTGCACCACCCTTACGAGTCGTTCGAGGCGGTGATGGATTTCCTGTGGCAAGCGGCCGAGGATCCGGGCGTTCTCGCGATCAAGCAGACGCTTTACCGCACGGGCGGTGAGTCCCCCCTCGTGCGGGCCCTGCAGCGCGCGGCCGAGCTCGGCAAGCAGGTAACGGCCCTGGTCGAGCTCAAGGCGCGCTTCGACGAGGAGAGCAACATCCAATGGGCGCGAGCGCTCGAGCGCTCGGGCGTGAACGTCATGTACGGCCTGATGGGCTTCAAGACGCACGCCAAGGTGCTGCTCGTCGTGCGCAAGGAGCGCGACGGACTCAAGCGCTACGTGCACCTCGCGACGGGCAACTACAACCAGCAGACCGCGCGCATCTACACGGATCTCTCGCTCTTTACCGCGCGCGAAGACATCGCGGAGGACGCGACGGCGTTCTTCAACATGCTCACCGGCTACAGCGCCCCGGCGCGCTGGAATCGCATGATCGTGTCGCCGCTCGGCCTGCACGAAGCCGTGCTCGGCTTGATCGCCCGCGAGACGGAGCACGCCCGCGCGGGACGCGAAGCGCGCATCGTCGCCAAGATGAACTCGCTCGTCGACGCCGACGTGATCGCCGCGCTCTACGCCGCTTCACAGGCCGGCGTGACGGTCGATCTCCTCGTGCGCGGCATCTGCTGCTTGCGGCCCGGCGTGCCGGGCGTGAGCGACCGCATTCGCGTGCGCGCCATCGTCGATCGCTTCCTCGAGCACGCTCGCGTCTTCTACTTCCAGAACGGCGGGGCCGAAGAGGTGTACGGCTCGAGCGCCGACTGGATGCCGCGCAACTTCCGGCGCCGCGTCGAGGTCATGTATCCGATCCTCGACGAGACGCTGAAGCGGCGTGTGATCGACGAAATTCTCGGCTCGACGTGGAACGACAATCTGAAGGCCTGGGCCTTGCGCCCGGACGGCTCGTACGCGCGCCTCGAGCTGCGTGAAGGCAGCGAGATCGTGCGGAGCCAGCAGCGCTTCATCGACGTGACGCGCGAACGCGCGCGCGAAACCGAAGCGATTCTCGGGCTCTCTTCCAAGAGCTCGTTGCCCGGCCCGGTGCGCGCGCTCGACAAGCTCCGCCGTCGCGGCAAGAAGCGCAAGCGACAGCGCCGCGGCGACTGACGGTGCCGTCACGGCGTCGCACGTGACGCGCCCCGCGCGTGCGTGCAGGCGCTGGCAGCATTTGTTGGGCAGCGCGTGGAGGCGAACCTGCTCGAGAGGTTACGGCGTGGACGGCTGCAGATCCGTCAGCGTGCGCTCGCCGGCCATGACGGTGTCGTTCTCGACCCAAAACAGGTACGGCGACGCGCAGCTGCCGTCGAGCGCGACGTCGACTTCGAGCGTGCTGCCCGGGGACGCTTGCAGCGTGAAGCCGTCGATGTCCGAGCTCGTGAGCGCGTCGAGGTGCACGGCGTCGCCGCCGTACGCGCCGGGGACGGTGCCCAGGAGATCGTTTTGTTCGAGGCCTTCGGCCGAATAGGAGGCGATGGAGCCGTCGACGGGCGTCACCGTGAGGACGTAGTTGCAGACGGCGCCGCTGCTCGGCGTGTCGCAAGCCATGGCGAAGCGCCAGGCACCCTCTCCGAAGTATTCGGCGGTGACGCCGACGTAACCCGGGTCGAGCTCGAGGTATTGGCCCGTGTCGATGGCTCGTTGATCGACGCCGGAGCTACAAATCGGCGTGCTGCCGCTCGGCGGCGGGTAGTCCGTGCCCTGGTAACCGTCGTCGTAGTAGCCGTCGTGGTAACCGGAATCGACGACGCAGCCGCCGAGCGCGAACGCGACGACGGACGGAAGCAGGCGACCTGGTCTCGGCAAGAAGCGCATGGTGGGTACTCAGCGGTGCCCGTGACCGCCGCCGAAGTGGCCGCCGCCGGAATGGCCGCCGCTGAAATGGCCGCCTCCTCCGCCGCCGTAGCTGCGACCCCCGCCCCACGAGGGCGCAGAACGCACGGTGTGCGGGGCGCTCATCGGACGCGGTGCGACGCTGGCGCGGTTCGGCGCGAATTGCGGAGTCGAGGGGCGGTACTGCGGAGCGGGCGACGAGCGGTACGGCTGCGGAGCGGAGCGGTACGTCTGCGGGGTCGGGCGGTAGGCCTGCGGAGCCGGCCCTGGGCGATACGCGGGCTGCGCGCGCTCGGCACCGAGCGTACGCGACGTGGGCATCATGGGAGAGCGGCCGAGCGTCGTGGAACGCTGGCCGTACAGAGGAGCAGCGGTGCGACCGCCGAAGTTCCCGCGGACGGAGCCGGTCGTCGCGATGGAGCCGCGCGTCGCGATGGCGCGTGACGAAACGCGCTCCATGGGGACGGAGCGGGCGGGGACGTGCGCGGCTTGCGGCGTGGGACCGTGCGGAGCTGCCACGCGGTAGCCGCCGCCGACGCGCGGGGCGGCGACCGAATAGGGCCGCGTGTAGCGCGCGGCGTAACCGACGGCGACGCGGTCCCGCACGATGTACGAGTGCACGTGATACGAAAATACGTACTCGCTCGGGCAGAAGACCCAGGGGTAGAGCGGCGCATAGCCGAACCAAACGGGCCCGCCCCCGAACCACACATAGGCCGGCGGGAGCGGCGCCCAGCCGACGTACCCGTAGGAGCCGACGGGAACGCGCCAAGTCACCCATGCGGGCGCGTACTCCATGCCCGGGATCCACGCCCAACCGCGACCCGAGATCCACACCCAGCGACCGTAATGGAAGGTGACCCAGCCGAACGGATAGTCACTCACCCAGACCCATTCGTCGTTCTCGTCGAGCGACCAGTGGCCGCCCGTGGAGTACGGCGCGAAGTCACCGCCGACGACGCTGCTATTCGGCACCCAGACGCGGCCGTAACGCGGGTCGTCCACCCAGGCGCCGTAAGGGTCCACGTACGAGTTCCACGCCGTGAGCGCGCGCGGGTCCTGATCTTCCGCGCTGGCGGCGGGTGCCTGCGGTGCTTGACGATCGTCGAGCAGCGGGCTCGGTGCGAGCGGCGCCGGTTGGTTCGATGGGTGCGGAGCACCCGGCGCGGCAGGAGCGGCAGGTGTGCCGGGGGCGCCCTGTGCCGGCGCCGGCGGTCGAGCGCCGCTACCGTCGTCGAACCACCCGTCCTCGGCACTCTGTGCGGACGCACGCGCGGGCGCCAGCGCCGCCACGACGGCCGCGGCGACGAAACCAGCCAGAGCGCCACGAGCCGGCATCACGCGACTGATCATGAGGCCTCGCTCCGCGCAGAGCAACCACCGGCGTGAGAAGAGTGCCATGGCATGGATTCGGGACGCTCGAGCCGCGAGTTGTGGCTCAGCCTCTCGCTCGACGAATATTACCGCGGCGGCGTGGCGGGTATTCCCTGCATTCAGCCGCTCCCGAATGCGTCGAGACTGCACGGCAACGGGGCCGAACGTGGCGCTTTGCGCGTGCACCGTCACTTTCACTCGAGTCGGCGAACGCGCTCAAGGGCGCTCGTAGAGCCATACGACGGGGACTCCGTCGTAGCTGCCCATCGCGACGGGAGCGACGGTGCCGTAGAGCACCCACGTCTCGTATTCGACGCGGCGCATGTGCGGCTCGTGATGATAGAGCGCGAGCTTCGAGAGCGGCAGCGAGAGCGTGCCCGCGAGATCGCTCCGGAGGCGCCCGTCTTCGAGCATGAGCGACCAGGCCTGCGCGGCGGTGTCGTGCACGTAAACGGTCGCATGCTCGGGCGCGAGCGCGTTGATTTCGTCGACCAGAGCGCCCGTGGTGTAACCCCAAAAAGTGCGGTTGAGTCCGAGGCTCGCTGCACCGGGCGCGCCGCCGACGAGCGGCGTGTAGAAGGTGAGACCCCACGGGTGCGAGTGCAGCGTCATCACGACGGGCCCCGTGACGCAGGCCGCGGCGAGCGCGAGCGTTTGCAGCCGCGGTTCGCGCCATTTCGCGGGCAAAAGGTCGCGTAGCTGCGAGCGCACGAGGACGAAGCCGCGTCCGGCGACGAGGCACAAGAAGGGATACGCGGGCAGCCAATGCTTCGTCCCGCCGAAGATCGGCGTGTCGGTGGAGAGCCAGGGCGCGTAGCTCGCCGCGAGCCCGACGAGCCAGAGCGAGTCGTGCACCCAACGCTCGGCGGAGGCCTCGCGCCGGAGCGAGCGAGCGGTCTCGAAGGCTCCGACCGCGAACAGCGCGAGCGTCACGAGCGGCACCGTCGCGAGCGTCATCACGGGCGCGTAGAGCCGCGGCATCGGCGGCTTCCAGTACGTGCGGCCGAGAAACTCCATGTTGTAGTACTCGTGCCCGAGGTGGAAGTGGAACCACCCGAGCACACGCGCTCCGGTGTCGAACCAGAGCCACGGCCAACACAAACAAAGCACGCACGGACCGATGCCTGCGACGCCCAAGAGTGCCCACGGTACGCGCGCGCCCGTACGCGGCAATTTTCGGAGTTTTTCGTAGATTCGCACGGCCGCGAAATGAGCGACGAGCGCAAACGGGAAGATCCACGCGTTGTGCTTCGTGTCGAGGAAGAGCCCGTACAGCACGCCGGCGCCGATCACGCTCGCGGCACTCGGCTTGAGGAAGGCACGCACGTACGCGTAGCTCGTGACGAGCCACATCGACGTGACCGGCACGTCGAAACACGCGAGGTGCGCGTGAAAGAAGACGCGCGGCATGAAGGCGAAGAGCAACGCCGAAACGACCCCCGCAGCCCGTCCGATCGCCTCGCGCCCCCACAAATAAATGACGGCGACGGCGAGCGAAGCCATGAGCATGCCGGGCAGGCGATACGCCGTGCCGGATTCCGCGAAGAGCTGCCAGCGTTCGTGGAAGAGTCGGTGCGAGAGCGCGAACAGGAGCTTCATGAAGACGGGATGCTCGTGGTTCACGCCGAAGAAACGGTCGATGTTCGCGCGTGAAAACGCGGCGAATCCCCGCTGTCGCACGAGCTCGAACCAGAGCTCGAGCTCGTGCGCTGCGTAGGCATAAAAGCCTTCGTCTCGCGTGTACCCGAGCGAGCGAGCCCCGCTCCAAAGGAGCGCGAGGTAGCCGCAGCCGAGGACGCCCGCGATGTGCGCATCGACGCGCTCGAGCGGCTCCCGCGCGTTCATTCGACGGCCTCGAGCGCGAAGCAGAAGTGGCGCTCGGTGGCGTCGTCTGGCGCCGAAACGGAGAGCTCGAGCCGCGCGCTGCGACCCGCGAGCGACGGCGTCGGTAGCGTGAAGCCGTGCCAGCCGGACGCGTCGTGGTGCGTGTAGCTGCCGAGGTGCACGCCGAGGCTCGCCGCCTCGAGCGTCACCGGCGGCGCGTCGCTGTCGCGAAAGAGGAAATAGGAAAGACCGCCGAAGCCGCGCAGAGCCGAGCCGAACGGCACCGCGCCGAACGAAAGGCGCAAGACGCCGCCCGGCGGCGGGGCCGCCCTGATGCAGCGCCGCGGCTCGTACGCCTGGTCGTCGATCACGGTGACGGCGACGAACGTCGGCTCCGGACCGGGGCACGTGAAGCGCTGGCTCGGCAACGCAACGTCACCGTGCAGGCCGCCCGCCGTGGCGCGCGCGTGCTCGGTAAAGGGGCACGGCACCTCCTCGCCGCCGCGCACGAGCGTCACCTCGAGATCGTTTGGATTCACGTGGTCGAGCAAGCGGAAGAGCGCGCGCACCGGCGCGGGATTTTGCAGGCGGCGCAGCGTGAAACGACCGTAATGCTCCTCCGAGACGACGCGAAAGTTCCGCGCCGGGGCATAGCGGGCGCCGAGCGCCGACACCTCGAGGAAGCCGGGCACGCTGGCGTCGTCCGCGCGGGCGAGCTCGGCGAGCGGAAAGGCGCGATCGCCGAACGCCTCGCGCGCGAGCGGTTGGGCCCATGCAGGCGCCACCACGAGCGGCTCGCCGGCACGCTTGGCCGCCAGTACCGCGCGCGTGAGCTCGCGCCACTCCTCGATGCGCGGCGCGCGAACGGCGAACCACACGTGCAAGCAGAGCTCGGCGAGCCCCAGGGCGGGAACTGCGAACCAGAGGTAACGAAGCCCGCGCACTCGGGCGCCGAGCCTGCCACAAAATCCGCGCCCGCCTCGGGCAGTTCTGGCGCTCTCGGTCCCGCGGCGGCTTAGAATCGCCGTTCGATGCTGGAGCACACGCGCCGTCTGCGGCTCGCCTTTCGCGACCCGGCCTGGATCGAGCGCCTTGGTTGGCTCCGTAAGTCGCACTTCGACGACGGCAGCGGGCTCCCGCCGGCGCCGCGCGCGGCCGAGCACGCGGGAGACGCGGCAGCATGGGTCGCGACCTTGTTCGTCGCGCTCGTGGGCGCGTGGGAGATCGCCGGGCCGTTCGCCGCGGGGCATTACACCGCGTCGACGGCCATGGTCACGGGGGGTGAGAACATGTTGCGCTGGCACGTTCTCGCTCCCGTCCCGACCTACACGGCGGGACCGCCGGGGCCAGCTGATTTCTACTGTCATCACCCCTTCGGCGTGTTCTGGACGGGTGCCGTCTTCTCAGCCCTCTTCGGCCACCACGACTGGGTCTGCCGGCTGCCTGCCGTGCTCGCCACGACGCTGATGCCGCGCCTGATCTTCGGCGCCTGCCGCGCGCTCTACGGTCCGATCGCCGGCGGGCTCGCCGCGCTCGCGTACGTCGTCGTGCCGATCACGCTCGCTTACGCGAACTACCTTTCGCTCGAGGTCACGACCATGTTCGGCATGGCGCTCGCGACGTACGGCTTCGCGCGCTTCTTCCAGACGGATCGGATGCGCTTCGGCGTGCTCGGCGTGCTCGGCATGCTCTACGCGGCCGCGTGCGACTGGACCGGGTTCTTCTTCGACGCGCTCGTGCTGGCGGGGCTCTTTTTCCGTGGGTTCGTGCTCGGCGCGCGCTTCGCGCCGCTGCGATTCGAACCGTTCGCGCGCGTGTGGGCGTGGGCGGTCGTGACCGTGACGGCGCTCGCCGTCTATCACGTCGCCGTGATCGTCAAGGTCGAGCACGTGAACGAGCTCTTGCGGCAAGGCGAGTTTCGGACGCTGGGCGCCGAGCAGCCGCTCGCTCAAGTGCTTGCGCAGCGCCGCTACTGGCTCTTGCTCGCGTTCACGCCGCTCGTGATCGTGGCCGGCAAGGTCGCGCTGCCCGTGTTCGCATCGCGTCTTTTGATCCGCCGACGCGAGATGGAGCTCTTTCCGCTGTCGCTGCTGGCGACGGCGGTCGGCCAATACGTCGTGTTCAAGCAGGGCGCCGACATTCACTTCTTCTGGCCGCAATACTTCGCGCTCTATTTCGCCTACTCGGTCGGCGCGCTCGTCGCCGCCTTCGAGAACGGACTCGGCTGGGCGACGGCGCGCCGCTCGCTCGTGCCGCGGCGCGCGCTCGTCGGCTGGATTGCGGGCGGCGTGGGCCTCGCGACCGTGCTCGCCATCTTGCCGGACGGCGTCCGCGCGCTCGTCTACGCGCGCAAGACGGGCGGACGCTTCAACGAGCGCGGCTCGCTCATCCAGCCCGACTTCGACAAGGAAGCCGCCTTCGAGGCGGTTGCGAAGACGCTGCCCGCGGGAGCCGTGGTCGGCGTTTCGAGCGGCATGAAGCAATCGTATTGGATGGACTGGGTGCTCAGGCGGCCGGTGCGCTACGTCGGGCTGCCGCGGGCGGAGAGCGCGAGCGTCTCGACGTTCGCGCTCGATTCACGCTTCGATACGCGTGGCGGCATGGAGTCGCTCACGCGTGAGTTCAGCGTGCAGGCGATTGGGCCGTTTTTGATTGCGAACACGACGGCGGGCCCCGCGCCCGTCGAAGGCTGGAGCACGGTGCCACGGCGGCTCGGCGGATTGCAGCGCTGGCTCACTGCGACGACGCACGACGTCTACGACGTCGTGAAGGACCCGTTTTGGACTTGGGAGCTTCGCACGCACCTGAACCAGACGCCCAACCCGCCGCCCGCGGCGGCTCCCGCGTCGAACGAAGCGCTCCGCATCGCGCACAACGTGGCCGTCTCCGAGCACGACGACGCGAGCGCGGAGCGACTCTTGAGCCAGCTGCTTTCGGGCGTAGATCGCCGTGCGGCGCGCCAGTTCTCGCTCGGCGTCGAGCTCCTCGGCGCGCGGCTCGAGCGCGGCGCGTCGCTGCGGCTCACTCTGTATTTCCGCACGAACGCGGCGCTGCCGACCGACACGGAGTTCAAAATGTTCTCGCGCGTGACCGCGCCGCCCGCGCTCTCGCTCGTGCCCGCCGATGAGCTCGTCTGGGACGTGGGCATGCCCTTCGCCATGCCGACGTCGCTCTGGCGACCCGGCTTCGTCTACAGCACGATCACGGAGATCCTGCGGCGGCCCGGACGCGAACGCTACGACGGCGCCTTTTACGGGACCGTCGCGCCGACCGAGCTCGACGGACGCCAGGCGGAGGCGCTGCTCACGCTCGATTGAACGCGCTCGGCCCGCGCCTGCGCTCAGGAACGGCCGGATTGGACCATGCGCCCGATCGCAGCTTGCCAGTCGGGCGGCGCCTGATCGGCGTGGTGGTGGACGATCTTCCACGCGCCGTCGATACGATGCGCAATGTCCGTGCAGTTCACCTTGAGCTCGAGCACGGCGTCGGACATGTAGAGCTTCGATTTGTAAATCGAGGTGCCGTAGGCGACGTCGCCGCGCACGGCGACGTTGAATTCGTGAATGCCGCCGATGGGCTCGTTGCGGCCGACGTGGCCCTTGTACACGGCGAAGACCGCCGCGCCTTCTTCCCACGTCGCCCACACCTCGGCCCAGCCGCGCGCCCAGCCGCTGAAGGGGTGCACCGTGGTCACGTAGTCCCCGTGATGCCAGATCGCATTCATCCGCTGCGTCCCCTTGTCTTGCAGCAGATCGTCCAGGGCGTCGTAGAACCCATAAAGCGCTTTCGTCGCTGCCTCTTCGTCAGCTCTCATGACCTCGTCTCCTCCTGAGTGGCCGCTCCGATCAGCAGCGTTCGATCAACTCCGAATCTTTCCACGACCTTCGCTCGTTCGTCCAGGGTTCCGCCGATTTCTAGGCGCTCCCCTCGCGAAAAACACCTCGCGAAACATTCGAATCATTGAATCACGACGCGAGCCTCGAGCTTGCATTCCCGGAGCAAGCGCGCGATCTGCATGCTCGTCAAGATGTTGCTCGCGACGACCGTGCCCTTCGCAAACTGGATCGAGGCGAGCGCGCGCAGCATCGAGCGCAGCGCGTCCTGCCCTTCGGCGCCCTGCGGTTTCAGATTCGTGGCATCGAGCGTGAATACGGCGAGCGCCGCGAGCTTCTGCAACGCTGCCTGCGCGTCGCGCGCGAAGGCCGACGCGACGTCGGACGGCCAGTAACCCCAAACTTCGATCCGCAGCGCCGCTTGCAGCGTGCCCGTGATGCGAAACCCGTCCTTCGTCCCACCGACTTCGATTGGTGAAAAGTCGGGGCTCGACATCCTTCTAAGCTAGCCCGCTCGAAACGCGACAACCACGCGACGCGGCCATTTTGGTGAGGGGATGTGGTTCGGCGCGCAGGCTCGCAGCTCAGGAAGCGAAGCGCGACGCCCAGCGATGAGTGGCAGACGCGAGCGCGATTTCTGATCGGCGATCAGTGAGGGACGGCGCGCGGGGCGAAACGCAGCGTTCGCGGGGTCGGAGCGTCCGAGGCGCACTCACGGCACGTCGGCAGCCGGCGGCAGCGCCAAGCTGAAAGCGGCTCGATTCCGGGATGCTCCGGCTCGACCGCGACAGACAATGTCCGAGCGGCTGCGGCTCTGCTTGACCCCTTCCCGGCTTTCATCGACAAGGTGGGAGCTCGTGGTCGCTGCCGCACACCTGATGCCGTCGGATTTCGAGGCGAAGCCTTTCGTCAAATGGGTGGGAGGCAAACGCCAGCTCTTGCCGAGCATCACGCGTCTCATTCCGGAACTCGGGAAGAACGCCGTCTATCACGAGCCGTTCGTGGGCGGCGGCGCAGTCTTCTTTCATCGCCAACCGAGGCGCGCCTTCCTCACGGATTCGAACGAGCGCCTGATCCGCACCTATCGCGGCGTGAAGAAGGACGTCGAGGGCGTCATCCGCCTCCTCCGTTCCTACCCTCACGAGAAGCGCTTCTATCTCGAGATGCGCGCGCGCGACATCGATGCCGACGACGACGTCGACGTCGCCGCCTGGTTCATCTATCTGAACCGCACTGGATACAACGGGCTCTACCGCGTCAACAGCCAGAACGGCTTCAACGTGCCCTTCGGTGACTACAAGAACCCGACGATCTGCGACCCGGACAATCTGCGCGCGTGCTCGCGGGCTCTGCGCGGCGCTCGCATCGAAAGGCGTGATTTCGAGAGCGTGCTCGGCCGCGCCAAACGTGGGGATTTCGTCTATTTCGATCCGCCCTACATCCCGCTCACGGCGACCTCGCGCTTCACGGACTACACGAGCGAGGGCTTCGGCGACGCCGCGCAGGTGCGCCTGCGCGACGTCGCGCTCGAGCTCAAGGCGCGCGGCGTCTCCGTTTTGCTCTCCAATTCGTCCGCGCCGCGCGTCTACGATCTCTACGCCGAGGACTTCGATTGCGTCGAGGTCGACGCGCGCCGCTCCGTGAACTGCAAGCCGAACGGTCGCGGTCGCATCCCGGAGCTCTTGATCCGCTGAATGTCGGGCAAAAGCACGGCACCATCCGGCGGCGATGCGCTCGAGCTCGAGGTGGCCGCGCGGGCCGAACGCCTCGGACTCGAGGTGCGGCGGCAAGTCAAAGTGGGCCGTCGCTTGTGGGGCGCCGAGCGCCGCATCGACGTCGTCGTGACGGAGCCGACCAGCCGCCGGCGCCTCGGGCTCGAATGCAAATACCAGTCGGTGCCGGGCACGGCCGAGGAGAAGATCCCGACGACGATTCAGGACATTGCCGCGTGGCCGATACCCGGGCTCGTCGTCTTCTCCGGCGACGGCTTCAGCCCCTACATGCGCTCGTTTTTGATCGCCTCGGGCCGCTCGGTCGAGCTCGAGGATCTCGAGGCGTGGCTGCGCCTGTTCTTCGGGCTGCCTCTGCCCTGAACCTCCGAGGCAGCCCCCAGCCGCTTTATCGGCTCACTTCGGCGTTGCGGGAGCGCCGTTCGCGTCGGGTGTCGCAAGCTCGATCGCTTGCTTGTCCCAGAACGCACCTGCTTGCGGAGCGCCGTTGCACGTCCCGTCCGACTCGCCGGGCCGCTTGAGCCAAAGGTACGCGTCGATGATGCTCGGATCGTCGGTGTCGGTCGTCGGCGGCAAACCGAGCTTGCGGCCGGGCGGGTTGCACCACTCCGTGCCGTAAGGGCCCGCGCCGTTGCGGCTCGTGTCGATGACGAAATGCGCGCCGCCGAGCGCCGCGCTGAGCTTCTTGCCGAAGGGCAAGAGCTCGTCCATCGCGCGGTAGTTCGAGGTGTTGAGCGCGAAGCCGTTCGCGTCTTCCACTCCGCCCATCTTGAGCAAGCGCGCTTCGTCCTCCACCGTGTGCCAACGGGAGTGGCCGCCGTCGAGGTACACGATCGTCTTCGGGTTCTGGCGCAGGACCTTGATCGCGTCGTGCAGCAAGAACACGCGCTCCTCCTGCTGCGCTTTGGTGAGGCAGTTCTCCTTCTCGAGTAGACCGAGGGCGTCCGGCTCGAGAATGATGATGGCGGCGCGATCACCGATGCCCGCCGCGACCTTGCGGACCCAGCGCTGGTAGGCCTCCTTGGTCTTGAGGCCGCCCGCCGAGTGCTGCCCGCAATCCCGTCCGGGCACGTTGTAGAGCACGAACGTCGGAACTTCGCCCTTCGAGGACGACTGATCGACCGTCCACTTCACCTTGCGGTAGACGTTGCTGTTCCACTCGCCGAGCCAGAGCGCCTGCGAGTACTTGGCGATCTTCTCGCGGAAGAGCTTCGCCACCTCGGGCTGGGTCTTCTCGAGCGCGTTGGCGCGGAGCGCCGCGTTCGTGTCCGGGTCGATCCAGAGCTTGATGCCCTTGAGCGGGTTCCCGGTGGCCTTCGGGGGCGTCGGCGGGTCGGTGATCGGCGCGTCGTCGGGCGGACCGTTGTCGTTGCTCGGGGAGAGGGCGGTGCTGGCACCGGCCGTCGTCGCTCCCTTGCCGTCGTCGGCCGCGCTGCCGCAGGCGACGAACGAGGCGAGCGTGCCGCAGAGGACGAGCGACTTGCACGCCCAACCGACTGAACGCCGCAAATTCGAACCGACAGAGTTACTTACATCGATTGACGAGGCCATGAACGGCTCCTTTATTCCGCCTCGCCGCCGCCCGCAAGCGCCGGAAAGCCGGGAGTTTATCGCCCCCCGAACCACTCATGGCAACGGACTTCGCTTTCGATCGAGGAATCGTCGAACCCGCGCCCAGGCACGATGGAGCACCGCGGCAAACCCGGGCCGCACGAGACAGGCGAGCAGCGTGAGCACCGCGAGCGGCACGGACCAGGCGAGCGTCCGCGGAAAGTAGCGGAACTCGACGCGTTGGTTGCCGGCGGCGAGCCGCGTCGCGACGAGGCCGTCCGCCGCGAGGGCCGGCTTGCCGTCGGCGCGCCAGCTCGGGTCGTAATTCATGTCGTAGACGAGAAGCGACCCGGGCGCCGCGCCCTTCACGTCGACGAGCGCGTGGTTCGGCGTCCAATCGACCACGCTCGCATTGCCCGGGCCGTCGACGAAAACGAGCCCGCGGTAGCCCGGCGCTTCGCTCGGGATGGCGCTCGGGACGAACGCGGGGTCGACGCCGTAACACTTGACGATGCCCTTGTTGGCGAACATCGCGAGCAGCGCGGGCTCCGCCCAGTCGCGGCGGACGTATTGGACCTGCGGACGCAAGTGCTGCTCGAAGAGCGGTGCCTTCGCGATGTGCTCCGGCGCGCGCATCCAGAAGGCTTGCTCGAAGGGCGTTTGCGAGAAACGCGCCATGTCCCAGGCGAGCAAGGCCACGGGCGCGAGCAGCGCCACGTCGAGCCAAGGACGGCGCGCGAGCTTGGGAGCCAGGTACTCGCCGGTCACGAGCACGAACACCGCTCCGAACATGAGCAGCATCGGGTAGTGGTAACGCGAAGGCACGTGCTGCGACGCGAACAACGGCAGGCGGTGGAGAAGCGCCCAGGGCGCTAGCGGGCTCCACGCGCCGAAGCCGAGCAAGAGGCAGAGAAAGCCCAAAAGCCTGTAGCTTTGCACGCGCGCGCCGCGACCGAAGAGCGCCCCGACGAGCAGCACGAGGAGTCCGCCGGCTCCGACGTAGATGCCCCACTCGTGCCAGTTGTAGGCGGGCACGGGCGTCGCCGCGACGCCGAAGCGCTGGTCGGGGGCCGTGAGCATGACGAGGAGTTGACGGAAGCCGATCACCTCCTTCGACTCGATGAGGCGCGGGATGACGCTCATCTGATCGACGACCGCGAAGAGCTTGGGCGCGGCGAACCCGAGCGCGGACGCGCCGACCAGCGCGAAGCTCCGCAGCGGCGAGAGCGAGCGTTCGAAGGCCGCGCGCAAGCACGCGTAAAGAGCGATGAGGAGCGCCGTGTGCGGCAGCGGATAGACGCCGCCCGCGTAACAGATGAGAGCGATCGCGAGTCCCGCCCCGAGCGCGAAGCGACGCCTCGCGGGCTCGAGTGAACGCTCGAAACAATAGAACGCCCACGGCATGAAGGCGTATTGCAAGTGCCAGGTGTGCCCGACCGCCGCCTGCAGCGCCCAGCGACCGTTGAGCACGAAAAGGACCGCCAAGAGCGTGCGGAGGGCGATGCTCCGACACAAGGTCCCCGCGAACAGATACGTGCCCGCGAGCGCGAGCAACCCTTGGCCGAGCACTTCGATACGGAGCGCCGTGCGAATGTCGGCGAGCAAGTAGACGGGGAGGTAAGGCGAGACGAAGTTCGGCGCGCCTTCGGGGTAACCGAAGGCCGGCACGCCGCCGCAGAACCAGGGGTGCCACCAGGGCCCCTCGCCCCGTTTCAGACTGAGGACGGTGATGTAGCGGTTTGCGGCGTGCGAATCCCAATCGTGAAAGCCGTAGGTCGAAAAATCGGCCAGCATCGGCGCGAGCACGAAGCACAGCGAGCCGACGAGCAGCGCCGTGGCCGCGAGCGTACCGACCAGGCGCGCGCTGCGCGTGGGATCCTCGAACACCCGCGCGACTCTAGCCCACGCCGCGCGGCGGAGCGAAGCGCCACCCGGGCGTCACGGAGCCGACGACAGCGGCCGGGCCGAGTGCGCGACTCGTGCATCCGAGCTAGCGTGGGCCGCGAGGGTGACGGACCGCCCGCACACCGATCGCGAGGACGAGGGCGGGCTCGAATCGCTCCGCGAACAGGTGCTCTTGGTGGGCGCGCGGGTCGAGGAGATGATGACGCGCTCGCCGCGCGCGTTCTCCGAGCAGAATAGCAGCTCGCGGGCAGCACGAGCACGCACGATCGCGAAGTACCTCGAGCGCATCGCCGATCACGCGACCAACATCGCGGAGATGGTCGTGTTCATGGTGCGCGGACAAGACGTCCGGCACATGAGCTAGCCGAGCTCCCGTACGTCAGCGCCGTCCGAGCTTTTCGAGCACGAACTCGAAGAGCTCGCGGGCGTCCTCGGCGAGGGAGCGCCAATCTGCGGGCGGGTCGGCCGGCGAACCCGACCACGACACGGCGACGTGTTCGGTACGCGCCCCCTCGAGCCGCGCGACGCGCTCACGTTCACGCGCGCGCTCGAGCCCGCCCGCCTGCACGAACTCGAGGATACGCGGCAGCTCGCCCGCGTCGAACCACACGCCGTGATGCGGGCAGGTGTCCACGACGATGCCGCTCGTGCCGCCGAAATTGTTGCGGTTCATGCGCGTGCGACACGCCGGGCACGCGAGGTAACGCACGGGCTCTTCCGCGGGATTTCGGCGCGCCGGGAGCGCGCGCGGCACCGTGCGGAAGTGCTCGCGGCGCTCGAGCAAATCGGCGAGCAGGGCATGCTCGACGAACTGGCCCCCGCACGCGCCGCACTCGGCGAGCGTCCCGCTGCCGCCGCCGAAGCCGCGCAAGCGCGCGTTGCACGTCGGACACTCGAGCTCGACCACGACGTCGAGCGGCTCGAGGCCGAGTTTTTCGCCACAGCCGGCGCAATGCGCGGCGTCGGCCGGGTTGAGCGTGAAGCAAGCCGCGCAGTGCACGCTCGCGAGCGGCGCGTGGCAGAAGTCGCAGCGTGGCGCGCCGGCAACCACGGGCGCTCCGCACACGGGACAACGTCGAACGTCGACTTCGGTCACCTGCTACAATGTATCGTTCCTGACGCGACGCGGCTATTCCGCGTGGGGAGCGCGCACGAACAGGTCGAAATCTTCGACGGACGTCGCGAGTTCGTAGTTCGAGTCGATGAGGTGCTCGAGCTCCGGAAAAGTCGCGAGCGAGCGGCGCGAGTCGAGCGTGTCGCCGGTCACCATCGGGAACACGTCGTTGCGCTGGACGACGACCACGGCCGGCGGACGCGCGGCGAGATCGCGCATCAGATCGCTGCGCGCCCGCTCCCGCTGCCAGCGCGTCCGCTGGGGCACGTCGTAGATGAAGCGAGTGGAGGGCTCACGCGACGCGAGCCAATAGATGACCGGCTCGAAGCCCCAGACGAACACCGGTGCGTCGACGCGTGTCCGCGCGCGAAGCTCGGCCGCCACCGCGCGATCGGCAGCGAGACTCACGTCCGCGACGGCACCGAGCTCGGCGTCGAGCGCCTCGCGCCGCTCGTACGGCGGAATCCGCAGCAGGTAGCGCATGCGAATCGCGGAGCGGTCCCAAAAATCCTGCGGCAAGTCACCGACCGCCTGGCGCATCGCGATGCACGCGACCACGAACGCGACGAACGCGAGCACGCCGCCGGGCCCGCCCACCAGGCACCGGCGCCAGAGCTTGTAGAGCCCGAGGCCCGCCATGAACGCGATCAGCGGCAGCGTAGCGGCGTAGTGATACGGAAAGAATTTGCCCTGCATCGCGATGCCGGTCACGTGCATCGCGATCACGCCGAGCACGAGGAAGATCCCTTCGCGCTCGCGCTGGTGGAGCGGCGTCATTGCGACGGCGGCGATGACCCCGGCCGTGTTGACGGCCGAGAACTTGAAGAACGCCTCCTGGAGCGCGTAATAGAACATCTCAGGCGCGCGCCGGCCCGTCCAGCTGAGCGCCGTGTAGCCGGGGGTAAAGTCGTGCATCGTCCAGTAGAGCGCGCCGAGGCCGCCGCGCGCCGCAAACCAAGCGATGGTGAGGACGAACGGCAAGACGGCGCCGACGCCGACGATCACGAGGGCGGCGACGGCGCTCTTCAGGCCCGTCTGCAGTTGCTCGCGTTTGACGAGGTACGCCCCGCATACGAGGGCGCCTCCGCCGAGGGGCGGTTTGAGCAGCGCGGCGCACCCGAACGCGAACCCGACGAGTAGCCAGCGCAGGTAGCGCTGCGGTCGACGGCCTTCCGCGGTCGTGAGTACGAGCGCGACGAACGTGAGCACGCCGCCGAAGGTCTCCGGCTGCCCGGTGTGCCAAAATTCGAGCTCGGCGTGGATTAATCCCGCGAGGGCGCCGCCGACGTAGCCGACCGTGCTGTTCCCGAAAAACGTCTGGGCGAGCCGTCCCGAGCACGCGACGAGCAGCACGAGCCCGAGCGCCTCGAGCAGCCGGGGCGCCAGCATGCTCTTGCCGAACACGGCCTGAGCGAACGCGTACACGAAGAAGATCCCGGGCGGCTTGAAATCCCAGAGGTCCTTGTACGGGACCTTCCCGTGCAAGAGACCCTCGCCGACCACCGCGTAGATGCCTTGGTCACGCCCGAACGGGAAGACGAGGATCTGCAGCGCGGCAAGCGCTACGACGGCGAAGCACGCGGCGCGGAGCCACGCGTCCGGATCGCGCACGTGCAGGCGCGGGATGATTTCCGCGGCGGGCGGCAGCGACGAACCGGGCATATCTGGCGCGCCCCGTAGGATTCGAACCTACGACCCTCGGATTCGAAGTCCGATGCTCTATCCAGCTGAGCTAGGGGCGCGTGAGGGTTGAGCTTACCCGCGCGAGCGGGCGCCCGATCTTTCCGAGCCGGCGAAGATAGTCAAGCGCGCCGCCGGCTCGAGGACCGGAATTCGGCGCGGCTGCGGACCGTCCTTGGCTGCCGCCTGGAGTGAGCGGTTGAAATGACCGCGAGCATGAGCTAGAAGCCTCGCCCTCCCGGGTCATTAGCTCAATTGGTAGAGCAGCGGACTCTTAATCCGTTGGCTTCAGGTTCAAGTCCTGAATGGCCCACCACGAGACAGCCTCCGCGACGCTTGGTCGCGGAGCCGAAAGTTGCGCTGAGACGCTACGAGAGCTTGGTGTCCGCAGGTGTCCGCGGCCTTCGGAGAGGCGCGCGCACGGTCGGGTGGTGTCCGTCGTGGTGTCCGCTGGTCCTTTGGACGCTACGAACCTACCTGCGCTCGGGCATCCCGGCGATCCTCGTCCTGCGTGATGCGGGGGACGTGCACGCGGTAGCCGTCGCCGGGCGGAAGGAGGCGGGGCCGCCCGCAGAGCTTGGAAACGAACCTCGCGTGCTTCGCTACGGAGCTCTCAAGCGCGTCTACGTGCACGACGACCGAATCGGCCCCTATGTGAAGATGGAGCTCGACATCGTGAACGAGCACGATTCGCGCGAGATCCAACTCAAGAGAGTCCTCGTCGACGATCCGACGGATGCAAAACTCACGGCGAACACGCGAGTCAACTACGCCATCTACCCGCTCTATCCGAAGCTACGGCTGACCGCCCCGGATCTCGCTGAGCTCGCCGGCGAGGTCGCGCCGCTCTTCCGTCTCCTCGTGGGCGGTGTGCGCGCATCCGGTCTCACCGTTAGGCAATGGCTGATGTGGTCTGCGACACGACCGATATCCACAGGGAAGCGACGCCCTATTCGCCGGTGCTCGGCGTCTTCTTTTTCAACAGCCGACAGGTGGAGGCGGCAGTTCAGGCGATCGGTGGCAGCATGCCGGGGGCGCCAATCGTTTAGGCACGTCCTCACGCATCGCCTGGCCGTGAGCTTCGCGCGACGACTCTTACGGCTCGCGCGGGTTCGGAGGGGGGTTCAACAAATGGTGGATGACGTCACCGGTGAAGGAGCTGTTCGGATACTTCCCCAGCATGGCCCGCGCTTCGTTCTTGGCCTCGTCGAGACGACCCATGTTGAACAGAGCCTTGACGACGTTCCATTGGAATTCGGGCGCGTGCGGGCTGTCGGGGAAGCGATTGACGGCCCGCCTCGCCAACCGCAGCGACTGAGGCGGATCTGCCGCCGCGAGCTCGTGAAGGCTCGAGAGCAGCGAAGCCTCGTCGAGGAGCTCGCGGGTGTCCCGTTCCACCACCACGGGGTCGCTCGAGGTACGCACGAGCGACAGGGTAGGCGCCGGCTGCGTCGCGCTCGGGGCCGGCTCGGAGTCGACCGCGGGCTCCGAGTCCGCTTCGCGCACGCTCGCCGTGGGCTCATTGACGCGGTCGAGTGCGCCGCCGGCGCCGTCAGGTGCATGGGAAAAGTGGTTCCACAGCACCAAGGCGCCGGCGAGGACGGCCAGCGGAAGCCCGCCTGTCATGACGGCAGCGACAGTCGCGGCGTTCCTCATGCGGGTCTCTCGCTCACTTCAGGTTCGGTATCTCGTCCCGAGTGATCGTGTACTGGCTCGCGTAAGCGGCTTTCAGGCTGTCGACCGTGTTGAACATGAAGCCGCTTTGCGCCGTATTTTCGTACGTTGCCCAGATGTTCCAGAGGACCCAAGGCGCGGTATTCGGGAACATGTAGTCGGGCTGCACTGCAGTCCCGGTCTCGTGCAGCGCGATTGGCATGCTGGTTCCGAAGATGGCGGCCGCGGGATTGTAATTGGTCGCTGCGTTGAACGTGGCTAAATTGCTCGGCTGTGTGTATTCGTCCGGTCCTCCGATGTCCACGAAGGCCTTACCCGGGTAGAAGGACGCACTCGGGCCGCCGCTGAACGGCATCAGCCATACGATGTTCTTGAGACCCTTCGTCTTAGTCAGGTAGTCGAACGTGTAGGTCCACAAGTCGATGAACGCCGAGCCTGACGAGGTCTGCGCCCACCAGAACCAGCCGTTCGGCTGAGTCTCATGATAGAGCGCGAAGATGACCGGCACGTTCGCGGCCTGCATCGCTCCGAGCTGAACGGCCACGTAGTCGAGCTTGGCATTCAAGGACGTATTTTCCGGCGTCCCCGCCGTCACTACGTTCGTGAAAAACGATCCGGAGGGCTTGGTCGTGGGTTCGGCACAATCGTTCCCCTGGTAACAATCCGCCGTGCAGGTCAAGCCCGCGCCCGGCATGCCCATGTGGTAACGGAACATGCTGATGCCGCCCGCGTTCCAGTAGGCAATGGCGCGCGTCGTCGAGGGCGTCACGCTCGAGCACGAAGCGCCGTCGCGGTACAGGAAATCGCTGCCGAGAACAGCCGGGTACTTGCCGATGTTGCTCGCGTACCAAGCGATGTCCGAAGGGTTCGCGTCCCAGTTGGTTTCTTGTTGCCCCGAGAGGACATGATTGCCCTTGATGCCGTAGAGGTAGCAAAGAAGGTTTTTGGTCTGTTGCGTGGCATTGGGAGTGACCGGCGCGACGCTACAGCCGACTCCACCGCCGGAACCTCCCGACGACGCGGCGCCGCCGCTGGTTGCGCCACCCGAGCTCGGAGTCCCGGCGCCGCCGGCGCCAAGTCCGCCGCTCGAAGAGGCACCACCGGCGGACCTGCCGCCCGCGGGTGCTTCAGAGCCGCCGTCAGCGCCCGCCTGGGCAGACCTACCCGCGTTCGATAGGCCGCCGCCGAAGCCCGCCGTCTCGCCGCCGCCCGTTGCGCCGCCGAAGCCCGCCGTCTCGCCGCCACCCGTTGCGCCGCCGAAGCTCGCCGTCTCGCCGCCGCCCGTTGCGCCGCCGAAGCCCGCCGTTCCGCCGCCACCCATCCCAGCTGTCGAGCTCCCGGCTCGCCCGGCGGCGGGCGCTACGCCACCCGTTGCGTCGTGACCCGCGACCGCGCTCGTCCCTCCAGTCGCGTCCGGTATGACGGGCTCAGCGCTACTACACGCGAGCTGACCGGCCACCAACGTTACCGTGCCTACGCACGCGATCGAGAGTCTATTCATGTTGCCTCGTGCACGGACGAGCTGGCCGGCGCTGGCGTTTCGGCGCTGCATACGGCGACGAGCAGGGTTCGGCTCATGTCGGTCGTCAGGGGTCGATCCCTGAGTTCCCGCTCGACCGAATCAAGGTTCACGTTGTCCGTCCGAGCACTCATCGCGGCGCACCCCGCATGGAAAGGAAGTGGACCGCGCGCCAGCCCAGCGGGAACTTCGTGCACTGCCGGGACCAACGATCGGCGTGCTCCCATGACGCGCATTCTTCCCACGCTCCGCTTCGCCGTCTGGTCGGGCGCGCTTGCGCTCTCCTACGGCTGCAGTTCGTCGAACCCGAGCAGCGCTGGCGCGGTTGCGGGTACTGGAGGCTCAGGTCTGGCAGGCTCGGGAGGGAAGCTCGGCGCAGGCGGTTCACCGGGCTCGGGCTCCGGTGGCTCACTCGGATCCGGTGGTGCCGGTGGCACGCCGCTTTCGAGCGGTTCCGGCGCGTCGGGTTCGAGTGGCTTCGCTGGTACGACTTCGTCGATCGATTCGGGCGGAGTGTCCGGTTCTGTTGGCGCAGCCGGTCGCGGAGGCCGCGCTGGTCTTGGCGGTTCGGGCGGCTCGGGCGGGATGACGGGCTCCGGCGGAAAAGATTCGGGCGCCTCGGGGATTGGCGGCGTGGCCGCTCATGGGGGGGCAGCGGGCGCTGCGGGTGCAGGCGGCAGCGGAACCGCGGGGACGGCGGGCGCCGGGGGCTCGTCGGCGCATACCGGAAGGTGGCGCATCATGCCTCTCGGTGATTCGATCACGGGCAGCACCTGTTACCCGCAGCTCTTGTCGAAGGAGCTGATTTCGAACGGGCACGCCAATTTCGACTTCGTCGGATTGAACCTCAACAACCAGAGCTGCGGGACGGGCGCTCCGAACCTGATGACCGAAGGTCACGGCGGCTACGACGTGACCTTCCTCCTCACCGACAGCCCTCCGCAATCGGGCCACGGAACGTTGGCAGAGCTTCAGAGTTGGGCGGCGGAGAAGCCCGACGTCGTGCTCATGGAATACGCCACCAACGACATCTGGGGCGGCACTTCGTTGCCGAGCATCCTCAGCGCTTACAGTTTCGTGGTCGATCAATTCCGAATTCAGAATTCGAGCGTCATTTTCTTCGTCGCGCAAATCACCCCGCTGCATCCGAGCGGCTGCTCGGCGTGCGAATCGAACGTGGAGGCGCTAAATTCGATGATTCCATCCTGGGCCGACGGTGAGACGTCGACGGCGTCGCCGATTCACGTGGTCAACGTCTGGGCCGCGCTCCCGCAGGCGAGCTATCTCCCCAACTCGCAATACACGAGCGACGGGGTTCACCCGAATGCGGCGGGCGCGCAGCTGATGGCCGACGTTTGGTCTGCGGCACTCGTCGCCACCGGCATTCCGTGAACCGGAGCGCTCGGAGTCTCTCCGGCTCAGCGGCAGTAGCAGGTCAGGGCCTGCCTCGGGTCATTTCGCAGTGCAGCCACTCGCATCGAGCGGGTCACAGGGGAATGCGAAACGACCTTTCAGGTTGAGCACGGGCTCCCCGGGCGCCGCGGCGGCCGTGAGCGCGAACGAGCCGGCGACCCCGCTCCGATCGAAGCGCGTGAGCTCGAGCTCGCCCCCTTGCGCCTTGTAATAGTCGAGCCGCCCGCCCCGCACGGTTTGCGCCACGAAGTCGCCCGCGGCCGCGGCCGCCATGTCCGCCGCGCTGATCCGATAATGACCTGCTCCGAAGGGCACGTCCCGGTAACGGGAGCGGTCGCTCGTCATCAAGGTGACGCCTCCCTGATCGTCGAGACAGCTCAGCCGCAGGATGTGTCGCCGGGGATCGGACGCCATGGCTTGGGCGAGCTTCCGTTGCGCTTCCTCGTCGGTCGCGAACACGGCGACGCGCGCCCCGATGACGCGGCGTAGGTCGCTTTCGCTCGCCCAATAGTCGGAGCTAGCTTGCACGTCGGTCATGGGGTCCCTCGGCGTGGAGGCGAAGAACGTTCCCGTGATGGTGCGGGCGATGGGGCCTTCGATCCGGATCCAGCACGCCTCGCGCGACGGCAAGAGCGGCCGCGCGGGCCCGCTCGCGGCGGGCGGGATCTCGACGAAATGCGGCTCGACGACGCGCGCGCGCAGCGCTTTAGGGAACACGTGCCGCTTCGGCCGTGCGCGACAGGCAGAGAGCATGGTGAGCGCCGCGAGCGCGACCAGTGACCAGCAAGGGGCGGCGTCTACGTCCCCACGCTTTTCGCCGCCTACACCCAAGCTCGCTCGGGTGTATCGAAATAGCAAACCACCGACGGGACAGACCACGCCAAAAACTAGTGAGTTTTGCGGGTTTCACCCAGTGAGACCCCAAAATTCACGATCGATGCGAGTGGTCTCCGGTGTAGGCCCATGGTCGTCCCTCGACCGCTCGCGGCCACAGAACGGGACGCGTGCGTTTCGGCTTCATACTTAGGCGAGCAAGCCGCTGAGCGGAGCCTTCGCGCGAGCGAACGACGTTTGATTGACGCCCAGGGCCTGCATGATGGCGACGTAGATGCCTTCGATACTGCCGCTGCCGGCGATGGCGCGACCGGTCTGCAGCGCACCGCCCGCCGAGCCCGCCAGCAAGACGGGCATGTCTTGGTTGCTGTGCGAGTTACCGTCGCTGAGCTCGCTGAAACACATGCACACCATGTTGTCGAGCATGGTGCCGTCGCCATCCTGGATCTTGTCCAGGGCTTGCAGCACGTAGACGAACTGGCTCACGAGCCACTGGTTGACGGTCGCGTAGTTGGCGAGCGCCGTCGGGTCGTTGTTGTGGTGCGTCACGTTGGAGTGATAACCGACGTTGACGCCGAGCCAGGTGTGGCGGATTTCGGTCGTCGTGTGCTCGTAGGCGAAGGTGCCCACGCGCGTCACGTCGCACATGAGCGCATTGATCATGATGTCGAGCATGACCTTCACGTGCGTCGGGAGATCGTTGGTCTGGCTCGGCGGCGCGCCCGGGTTGCAGCTCGCCGTGACGGGGCCCGTCTGTCCCGTGGTCGACATCGTCTTGATGGTGCGCTCGAGCTCGCTCAGGCCGGTCAAGTACTGGTCGAGCTTTTCCTTGTCGGAAGCACCGAGCTTCGCCTTGAGGTCGTTCGACTGCGACATGACGAGGTCGAGCACGCTCTTTCGCAAGGTGGGCGTCGCGTCGGTCATCCCGGCGGCGCCGCCGGTCCCCGTGCCACCGCCCATCGTGCTCATGCCGCCGAAGGCCCGCGTGAACGCCTTGACCGGATCAATCTCGCGCGAAAGCGGGGCCGTGGAGGAGGACCAGTTCAAGTTGTCCTTCAGCACGGTGCTGTAGCCGCTTTCAGCGTTGGGGTTCTCCGTGTTGTGCGTCGTCCCGAGCTCGAGGCTCGTGAGCGCCGTTTGCCCGGCCCAGGCCTGGGCCACCACCTGATCCCACGAGATGGAATTATTGGTGCTGCCACTCGCGCATTGAACGCCCGTGAGCACACCCGAAATCCCGCAGGTGTGCCCGCGCGGACCGCCGATGGCGCTCGTGCCTGTGACCACGGCGACCTTCGGCTTGAGGCCCGCGTCGTCCACGGGCTTCATGGTCGAGCTCAAGGTGAAGCCCGTGCCCGTGCCGATTGGCTTCCACGCCGTCATGTTGCAGCCCGCCGGCATGTGGAAGAGGAACAGCCGCTTCGGCCCAGCTGCATACGCCCTCTGCTCTTGGAAGAACTCGAGGTAGGGCAGCGCGAGCAGCGCGCCGCCGCCCGCCAAGAACCAGCGTCGCTTCACCCTCTTCAGGTGACTCTCCAACCATCGTTCCCTGCTATTTGACATCGTTCTGCTCCACGAGGGCAAAGGGTTCAGGGCGCGCCGCGCCGAGACAGCATCGCGTCGGTGGCCACCACGCGCCGCACCAACGCGGACATGCGACCGTTGTCGTCGCGATTGAAGGCTTGCGCCAAGTCGGAGATGACACAGGCGTCCTCCGCCTGCGTCTCACGCCCGAGGGCGTACGAGAGGAGGTACTGCACGACCGCCGTCGGCATGCGCGGGTCCTGTCGCAAGAGGGCCTCGAGCGCGATAGCCCCCGTAAAGGACGAGCCGGTGTCGAGTGTGCCCGAGGCGTCCACGGGGCTGCCGTTGTCCGTGTCGCGCCAGGCGCCGATGGCGTCGTAATTCTCGAGCCCGAATCCGATGGGATCCATGACGCTGTGACAGCTCGCGCAGGCAGTGTTGCCGACGTGAGCCTCGAGACGCTGGCGCATCGTGGCTCCGACCGGAACCGTCGTGCTGTCGAGCGGCGGCACCATCGCCGGCGGCGGCGGCGGGGGATCGGCGAGCACTCGCGCGAGCACCCACTGTCCGCGCCGAACGGGCGACGTCCGCTCCGACAGCGACGTCACCGTGAGGAACGAAGCCTGCGTCAGAATGCCGCCACGCTGGCCGTTGCCGTCGAGGGCGAAGCGCTGGAACGTATCGTTGAATTGGCCGGGGATACCGTAAAATTGAGCGAGCTCGGCGTTCAGGTAGGTGAACTTGGCCGTCAGGAAGTCCATGAAGTTCACGTCCGCCGTCATGAACTCGCGCATGAACATGGACGTCTCGGTCTGCATGGCCGCTTGCAACGCGGAGTCGAACCTCGGGAAAATGTCCGCCGCCGGGGCCTTCGAGACCGTTACGTTTTGCGTGTTCAGCCAGAGGCCGGGGAAGCGAGTGAAGAAGGCGTCCGCCTTGGGATCAGCCCACATCCGGTCGAGCTCGGCTTGCACCCCTGCGCTGGTTCCGAGCGTGCCCTTGGCAGCCGCGTCGATGAGCGCGGCGTCCGGCATCGAGCTCCAGACGAAGTAGGAGAGCCGTGATGCGAGCTCATAGGGATCGACCGCGTGCTGTTCGGTCGAGTCGGGCGTGGGGTCGAGCTCCGGCCGGAACAGGAAGTGCGGTGAGAGCAGCACCGCCTCGACCATGAACTTCATGCCATCTTCGAAGCTGAGCCCGGCGGCGCGAGCCTGCGTGTAGAGGGCAACCAAGCTGTCGGCCTCACCCGATTTCAGGGGCCGGCGCCAGGCTCGCGCAGCGAACTGGGTCGCGGCTTGGCTCGCGCAGGTCGACTCACTCGACGACTGCGGGTTGCAGGTGCCCAGCACGGAGGCCCGGCCAGGGCTTCCTGCGGCCATGGAGCTCGTCGCGAGCGCGAGGGCCAGCGCTTCGTACTGCGACGCGAGCGTCGGGCTGATCGTGAGTGCGGCGGCGTTGTTGTCGAAGCCGCCGTCGCCGCTGTCCGGATCGAGCGCGTTCATGACGGTGTGGCTCGTATCGCCCAGCAGATCCCGCACTGTGTTGTCGTATTCGACGCGATTGAGGCGCGTCATCACGCGGAAAGGCACGGCCGCCGGCGCCCCACTCGCGCAAGTCGTCGCCATGCCGCCCCCGGTTCCCGCCGTAACGCTCGCCGTGCCGCCATTGCTTCCGCCGTTCCCGCCCTTGGCTATGGCACCGCTTCCCCCGGTCGGCGCTGCTGCGGCGCTCCCGCCGGTTGCGGTCGCCGAGCTGCCGCCTCCGGCACCGGGATTGGACGTCGTGGCGCCGAGGGTGCCGGCGCTCGCACCGCTGCCATCCGAAGGAACCCCTGTAATGGTGGTGCTGCATCCGGCGAGCAATGCAGCCAGGCACGTGCCCAGGCGCAAGACTGAAACTCCGGGGCGAGCCTTGGTCATCGGGTTCTCCACTTCCGCCGGCACCCGGCTCGTCGGGGTCTTGTCGCTAGCCATGGCCGTTTTCTGCGTTCGGAGTTCCCCCTGGACGGAATCAAGGTTCAGGTCCGTGAAAAAAGCCCGTCGACAGGGAGGTGAGCTACTGGAATTGGACCTTCGTCGAACTGAGCGGGAACTTCGTGTGATGCTAGGACCAACGATCGCGTGATTGCCGAAGTGCACGACCCCGAGCCGGCCCGGCCCGAGGGGGTTGTCCTTCCGCTCGGCTTCTCGGGCGACGACGCCGCTCTCGTCGCCGCGCTCCGCGAGCACCACCCGGGCGCCAAGGCGGCGTTTTTTCACCGTCACGCCGTCTACGTGGAGCGCGTCATCACGCGCGTCATCGGCTTCGATCACGAGCTCTCCGACATCGTGCAGGATGTCTTCTTGAGCGCGCTTTCGTCGCTCCACACGCTGAGGGACGCGGCCTCTCTCCGCCCCTGGATCGCTCAGGTCGCGACCCAGACGGCGCGCAAGGTGCTGCGAACGCGCTCGCGGCGGCGCTGGCTTCGTCTTTTCGTCGATCGAGAGGACGAGAAGAGCTCGGAGCGGGTGACGAGCGGCACGGACCTCGCGACGCTGCGTGCACTCGGTGCCGTATACTCGGTCCTGGAAGAGCTCCCCGCCGACGAACACATCGCCTTCGCGTTGCGGTTCATCGAAGGAATGGAAATCGCGGAGGTGGCCGCCGCGTGCCGGGTATCGCTGTCTACTGCCAAGCGACGGCTGCAGCGTGCGGAGCGGCGCTTCGTCGACAAAGCTCGGCAGCGACCCGAGCTCGCAGATTGGTTGGGAAGAGGAGCACGATGGAAGAACCAATGATTCCCTTCGAGTCGTTGGGCCGGCGCGTTGCCGAGGCGCTGGACGAGCACGGCGTGGAACGCCGGCGTGCGGTAGAGCGCGCGCGCCATCAGTACCTGGCGATCGCGATGCGGAGGCCCGTCCGTTCGCGGCGTGCGCTGGTCGGATTGGCTGCGGCGGTGGCGGCCGTGCTGGTCGCAATCGGCGTGTTCGTCCAGGTTCGACCCCGTCCGCTTACGTTCACGGCTGGGGAGCAGGCGGGCGTCGTCGAGACCTGGGTGGCCGCACCCGACGGTCACGAAGTACCGCTGCGGTTCTCCGACGGCACGTTGTTCCGCCTGGAGCCGTCGTCACGGGCGCGCGTGGTCGCTGTCGGAGCTCGCGGGGCGAGCCTGGCTTTGGAGCGCGGAAGTCTGCATGCAGACGTGGTGCACTCCGACCAGAGTGCTTGGCGCGTAATTGCTGGACCGCTCACGGTCCGGGTTACCGGCACCCGCTTCGACGTACGCTGGAGCGCGAGCGCGGAGGAGTTCTCCGTTGCGGTGACGAGAGGGAGTGTGGCGGTTTCAGGTGCCGTCGTGGGCGAGGAGCGCGCGGTTCGAGCCGGTGAGACGCTGCGCGTCTTCGTGAATGAGCACCGGCTCGAACTCGCGAGCACGGCGGAGCTCGCGGCCGACGGGGGTGTAAAGGCCGCAGGTGCCGCGCCGCAGCCTGCGCCAAGCGTCCCGGAAGCGGAGGCAACACTGGCGCGCACCGCCGATCCCGCCAAACCGAGCGCCACTCGGACACCGGCGCCGGCCGTTCCCTCCCACGCACCGGATTGGCGACAATTCGCCCGCCAGGGCTCGCTGCGCGAGGCCTTTGCCGCTGCGCAGGCGACGGGTTTCGACGCGGCGTGCCAGAGCGCTTCACCCTCCGAGCTGCTGCAACTCGGAGACGGGGCACGTTTGTCCGGAAATCCGGCCAGCGCCAAGCGGGCGCTGATCCAGCTGCGCAGCTCCTTCCCCGGCGATTCGCGCCGCGCCGCGGCTGCGTTCGCCCTCGGAAAAATCGCTTTCGATCAGAGTCGCGCGTACGAGGAAGCGGTGGAATGGTTCGAGACCACCATTCGCGAACAGCCGGGCGGCTCCCTCGTGCGGGAAGCGGCGGGACGTTTGATCGAGGCCCGCCGCCGCGCGGGAGACACTGCCGGTGCACGGCGCGCCGCTGAAAGCTACCTGGCGCGCTACCCCGCCGGACCGCATGCCGATCTCGCGCGCTCGCTCGTGCGATAACATCGAGCCTTGCGTTTCGACGTAGGTCTCGCGTGCTTGTCACTCGTCGCCGGACCGGCGCTCTGGGCGGGGGTTTCCCGTGCAGACAGCTCGGTATCTCGCGTGCTGCTGGTCGATCCTGGCAGCGAGCCCCTCACCGTGCGGCTGCGCGAGGAGATCGAATCGCTCGGCCTCGAAGTCACGGTCGTCTCCGAGGGCGACCCGGCAGAGCCGCTCGAGTTGCGGGCGCGCCTCGCCGACGCCGTCGCAGCGATTCGGATCACGCAGCGCGGGTCCGGTTCCGTCGACATGACGATCCTGGATCGCGCGACCGGGAAGACCGTGAGCCGTCATCTGCCGATCGCGACGGGCACCGATCCCGCAGCGAGTGAGCTCGTGGCGACCCGCACCGTCGAGCTCCTCCGTGCGAGCCTGATGGAACTCGAGGCGCCGCATCCAGCGCGCGGTGACGCGGCCGTGACAGCCGAGGTGCGAGCTCTCGCGGCCCCCGTCCCCCAACCGCGCCCGACTACTCTGGCCGTCGCCGCGGGCCCCGCGCTCGTAACGAGTCAGAGCCTCGGTGTCTCACTCGACATCTGGCTCGCAGTGCTGCTGAGAACGCGGAACGGCTTCGGAGCGACTGCAGCCGTGGTTGCTCCGGGTACCGGCAGCGGGATCCGAAGCGCCGAGGGTCGTGTGAACGCAGCGGCGTGGCAGTACCGAATCGGCGCCGTTTTCGAAGGTCCGCGCCTCACGCGCGCGCTATCCCCACATTTCGAGGCCGGCGCCACCCTCGTCAGTCTCACCACCGACGGCGTCGCGAGCGCTCCCTTTCGGGGCGTCGACCAACATTCGACGCTGTGGGGGCCGTGGGGGTCCGCGGGCCTCCGCTGCGAGTTCGTGCCCCGACTCGCCGTCGTCACGGCGGCGGAGGTCGCCCTGCTCTTTCCCGAGACAGTGATCCGCTCCGACGGTCGTGAGCTCGCGACGTTCGGGCAGCCGCTGGTCGCAGCGAACGCCGGACTCGAAATCGCATGGTGAGAACTCCGCTGCTCGTGGGACTGGTGGCTCTCGCCTGCGTTGCGTGCGGTCCGGAGTACGTCGATCCCATTCAACGCTTGCCCGCAGCGAGCGCGGACGCTTGCGAGGAATGGCTCACGGAGAGCGACTGTCTTCTCGACGCTGCTCACGGCTGCAGCTACCAACCGAATGCGCTCGGCTGTAAGACGACCGATCCGAAGTGCACCTCCGGCAGCTGTCGCTCGGGGGATCCGTTCGTACGCAGCCGTCCCGCCCAGGGACTCTGGCTCCGCGGTCAACCTTATCGGTTCGTCGGAACCGTCTCGTGGGGCATCGCGTGGGGCAGCGAGTGCCAGGTCAACACGCTGCCGGATCAGGAGACGGCGCTCAAACGCGTGTTCGACGACCTGGTCGACGTGAGGCTGACGGTGCTGAAGGTTTGGGCGTTCCAGAGTTACGCGGGGACGTCGGGCAGCGATTATGCGAGCTTCGAGCGGATCGTCGCGGCCGCACGGCGAGCCGGCGTACGGCTGATTTTCGTGCTCGAGAACCAATACGAGCAGGACTGCACGTCCGGGCCGGCCCGCAACGACTCCTGGTACGCCTCCGGCTATGCGTCACCCTACGGCAACTACGCTCTTTCACTCGTGGACTACGCGCGCGGCCTCGCCGGTCATTTTCGAGACGAGCCGGCGATTTTAGCGTGGGAGATCCTGCACGAGGGACATACCGGCGACTTCGACGCCATGAACGCCTTCACCGAGGACATGTCCTCGGCGATTCGCGAAAATGATCCCAACCATCTCATCATACTCGGCACCGACAACGGCGATTCCCCCGCTACCGATCGCAGCCAAATGCCGTCGAACTACGAGCGTCTCCACGCCCATCCGACGGTCGACCTGCTCGATGCACATGACTTCTCGGCACCGGGTACACCACTCCCCGGCGCAATGATGGACGTTCTGACGATCGCTTCGTCGCTCGGTAAACCCATCTTCGCGGGCGCGACCGCCGTCGAGCTCGCGGATGCTTCGGCTGCGAGCTTCAGTGGGCGCGCCTCACGTGTCGAGGCCAAGCTTCAAGCGGCGTTCGACGCCGGTTACGTCGGCTTCCTCGTGTATGACTACATCCCGGACTGGCAGCAGGTGACGTGGTCCTTCGATACGCGGATGGCAGACCCTCTCGCGGGTCCGAATGGTGTGCTCGTTCGGAATGCAATCCCGAATCCCTAACGGCGCCGTACGTTCGAGCCCTGTGCAGGGGCGGGGTCGTTGCCTGACTTCGAGTCCGGTCCTGACGCTTGACTCTTGCTCAGGGCAAACGCGCATAGGAACCCCCCCACGGCGACGAGTCCCGCGAGCGAGTGCGAGTCCTCGAACGCTTCGGGAATCATCGTATCGATCAACATCGCGAGGATCGCTCCCGCGGCCGTGGCAGTGACCGCCGAAACGATTTCGGGCGCGACGTTGCGAAATGCGACGAAGCCCAGCACCGAAGCAAGTCCCGATACGAACGCGATCGCCGCCCACAGACCGAAAACGTAAGCGGGTGATCGCTTCGCTTTTTTCATGCCGATGGAGCTCGAGAGACCTTCGGGCAGGTTCGAGAGGAAAATCGCAATCACTGCGACGAGGCTCACGCCTTTTCCGGCGAGCATGCTCGTGCCGATGACGATCGATTCGGGGATACCATCCAGCAGTGCACCGACGGCAATGGCCAAACCGCTGCCTGGTTGGTCCGCCTCGGAGGGTTGCGGTCCTCCCGCACGTTTACGGTGCTTGGCGCCGCGATGGGACAGGAGCGCGTTGATGCCGGTGAAGAGTGCGGCACCCGCCAAGAAGCCGGTGCCAGTCGCCCACATCCCGCCATGCGCTCGCGCATCGTCCATCAGATCGAAGCTCAGTGCCGAGAGCAGCACACCACTGCCGAAGGCCATGACGCTCGCCGTGATGCGCAACGGCAGCCTTGCGAACCAGCCGAGAACCGCCCCGATCAGTAAAGCAGCACCCGCAAGCCACCCCCAGAAACCAGCCATCAACCACATGGTGCTGGACGAGCAAGGGTCGTGCCGCCCGCGCAGCCGGGCCCGGTTTCGCTCGGGATCGTGACGGCGGGCAGCATGGCCGCCAGCCCGCGGTTCCACGGCTCGGCGCGGCGGTGCACCGGACGCGCTCGGGGCCGGTACCGGCAGAGGACCCGGGGGACGAGTCGTGGCTCAGGCGATCCCCGGGCGACGAGGACTTCGACGGTGTGCCACGGCTCGACGACCACGTGCCTCGGTGCGGGGTTCGAGTCGCTCGACACGGTACATCGCGCCGGCGTGGTGCAACGACTACTCAGGTGCACGAAATGATCGTAGCGCCCGGCGCGCGGCCTGGCTTCGGGCCAGGACTCGATGCACGCGCTGGGGGCGCCTGGGTCTCCGCCCATCGGTGCGCCGTTCGCCGCGCCGGCTCCCGCGGGAAGTGCTGCGCAGAGCGCAACGGCCAAGCAGCGCCAGGAAATCACACGTACCTGGCTGCAAATGCCGTTCCCGCGCTCAACCTCGTTGCACGTTTCCCGAGCTTCGACGGCGTCCCGTCTGGTGAGTCAGGAGTGCATCGCCGCGGCAATCTGGACTGCCGACCATGACAACCATGTAACGTTCGCGCAAGGTCCGGGCAGGACAGGCACTGCATGGTCTCCGTGTTCCCGAAGGACGGGACGACACAGAGAGGCCAGCCATGCAGACTCAGAGCCCCATCGACGGCAATCGCCCGACCTCGTTCGCCCACGGCGTCGGCAACGCGGCCATTCAGGCCTTGCAGGAAGACGTACGGCGCCACTCGCAGTGGGTCGCACCGGTCGAGCAGGAGGTCGCGCGCGTCATCGTCGGCCAGCACTTCCTCGTCGAGCGGCTGCTCATCGGCCTGCTCACGAGCGGCCACGTGCTGCTCGAAGGCGTGCCGGGGCTCGCCAAGACGCTTTCGCTCAAGACGCTCGCGGGGGCGTTGCACGCGCAGCTGCGACGCGTGCAGTTCACGCCCGACATGCTGCCGAGCGACATCGTGGGCACGCTGATTTACAACCCCCGTGAGGGCGACTTCGTCACCAAGCGCGGCCCGGTGTTCTCGAACCTCGTGCTCGCCGACGAAATCAACCGCGCGCCGGCCAAGGTGCAGAGCGCGCTGCTCGAAGCCATGCAGGAGCATCAAGTCACGCTCGGCGAAGAGACGCTCATGCTGCCCGAGCCGTTTCTCGTGATGGCGACGCAGAACCCGATCGAACAAGAGGGTACTTACCCGCTCCCGGAAGCGCAGATCGACCGCTTCATGCTGAAGCTCGTGATCGGTTACCCGAGCCAGGCCGAAGAGCGCGCGATCCTCGACGCGATGGCGACGAGCGATCCGGACCTGACCGTGCGAAAGGTCGTCGGCGTGGACGAAATCCTGGCGTCCCGCCGCGTGGTCAACCGCATTTACGTGGATGATCGGCTCAAGGACTACATCGTAGCGTTGGTCGTCGCGACACGTGATCCGGCCAAGCTTGCGCCCAAGCTCGCGCGCCACGTGCAGTTCGGCGCGTCACCGCGCGCGACCATCAGCCTGACGCTCGCGGCCAAGGCGCACGCATTCTTGCAGGGTCGCGGTTACGTGACGCCGCTCGACGTGAAGTCACTCGCGCACGACGTGCTCAGGCACCGCATCGTGCGCACCTACGAGGCCGAGGCCGAGGGCGTCACGACCGATCACGTAATCGACGCCTTGCTCGAGGCCCTGCCGGTCCCGTGAGGAGCGACACCATGGAGGAGCAGAGCCTCGCAGAAGTCGTGCGAAAAGTTCGGCAGATCGAGCTCCGCACGCGACGACTCGTCAACGACGCGGTCGCCGGGCACTACCACTCGGTGTTTCGGGGCCGCGGCATCGACTTCGACGAGGTGCGCGAGTACGTGCCGGGCGACGACGTCCGCACCATCGACTGGCACGTCACGGCGCGCGCCGGCCACCCCTTCGTCAAGAAATTCCGCGAAGATCGCGAGCTCACGATTTTGCTGCTCGTGGACGTGAGTGGCTCCCTCGAGTTCGGCTCCGCCGCGGCGAGCAAGCGCGAGCTCGAGGCGGAGCTCGCGAGCGTCCTCGCGCTATCTGCCACGCGCAACAACGACAAGGTGGGGCTCGTGCTCTTTACCGAGGACGTCGAGACGTACATCCCGCCGAAGAAGGGACGTTTTCACGTGCTCCGCGTGGTGCGCGAAATACTCGGCGCGGCGCCGCAACGTCGCGGCACCGACGTGGCGCGCGCGCTCCGCTTCGCGAACGAGGTGACGCATCGGCGCGCCATCGTGTTTCTGCTCTCGGACCTGCTGTCGCCCCGAGGTGCTCACGCCGACTTACGCGACGCCGTGCGGCTCGTCCGGCGGCGACACGACCTCGTCGCCATGCACCTCCACGATCCGCGCGAGATGGCGTTACCGAACGTGGGGTTGCTCACGCTCGAAGACGCGGAGACGGATGAGCTCGTCGAGCTCGACACCGGCAAGGCCAGGGTGCGTGAGCGCTACGCCGCGCTCGCCGAGACGCGGCGGCTCGAAACCGCGCGCACGCTGCGTCGCGAAGGCGTGGATTGCCTGGAAATCGATACGGCCCGGCCCTACCTCCCTCCGCTCCTCGCCTTCTTCAAGAATCGCGAACGGAGGCTCGCATGACCGTTCCGCATGCGCTCGCCCCCGCGCTCGGCGCGACCCGAACCGGCGCCGCGGCGCAAGATATCCGTGACATTCGCGGGCCAATCCCGATCCCCTCGGTCTGGCCGACGGTGCTGGTCGTGGCGGGCGTCGTCGCCGTCGCCCTGTTGCTCGCGGTCGTCGCGTACGCGGTCGTGCGCCACGTTCGACGGACGCGCGTGAAGACGCCGGCTCAAATCGCCCTCGCTCGCCTGGAGCAGGCGCGCGCGCTCGCTACCGAGGGACGGGCCGCCGAGCTCGGCGAGGTCGTCTCCGGCACCTTGCGCGCGTACATCGAGGCGCGCTTCGACTTGCGCGCCCCGAAGCGTACGACCGAGGAGTTTCTCCACGAGCTTGCCCGCGTGAGCGAGAGCCCGGTAGCGCGGCATCGCGACGCGCTGGCGGCGTTCCTCGGTGCCTGCGATCTCGCGAAATTTGCGCGCTTCGCCATCGATGTCGAACACGAGCTCGCGATGATCGACGCCGCGGTCGGCTTCGTGAACGCGACGGACGCTGCGGTGCCCGTTCGGGAACACGAACCGGCGCCGCCGCGCGCTCTCACTCCCTCCGAGGTACGGCCATGAATCTCGGTCAGCTGCCGTTTCACACCGCGCTGCCGCCCGAGCTCGCGACGGCGCTTCGGTCGGCGTTGGCGCTCCATTTCGCGTCACCCGCTTGCTTGTGGGCGCTCCTGCTCCTGCCGCTCGTCTACCTTTGGCGCGGGCGCCGCGGCCGGCGCGCGGCGGTCGGTTTTTCGAGCGTCTCGACGGCGCGCGAGGTCGCTCGCGACGTGAAGAGCCGCTGGGGCCGCTTGCTGCCTCTCGCGCGCACGCTCGCCCTGGCTGCAGGCATCCTCGCGCTGGCTCGGCCGCAAGTCGCTCACGCCCACGCGGACGCTCGGGCGAGCGGCGTGGATTTACTGCTCGCCCTCGACGTGTCGGGCTCGATGGGCTCGCTGGATTTCAAGCGTGACGACGCGCCGGTGAGCCGGCTCGACGTGGTCAAGTCCGTCGTCCAGGACTTCGTCGGCGACCGCCCGAACGATCGACTCGGAATGATCGCGTTCGCGGGCAGGCCGTACCTCGTGAGCCCCCTCACGCTCGATCACGATTGGCTCGTGCAGAACCTCGACCGAGTTCGCATCGGCGCGGTCGAGGACGGCACGGCCATCGGTTCGGCGCTCGGAGCCGCGGTCAATCGGCTGCGCGGGCAGGCCTCGAAGTCGAAGGTGGTGATTCTGCTGACGGACGGCGTGAACAACAGCGGCAGCGTGCGTCCCGAGCTCGCGGCGGAGGCCGCCAAAGCGCTCGGCGTGCGCGTGTACACCATCGGCGTCGGCGTACGCGGCGAAGCGCCCATGCCCGTCACGGCCGAAGACGGCACGACACGACTCGTCATGACCAAGGTCGACATCGACGAGGACACGCTGCGCAACATCGCCGACACCACGGGCGGCAAGTACTTCCGCGCCACCGACACGGGGTCGCTCCGCCAGATCTACGCCGCCATCGACAAGATGGAGAAGACGACGCACACCGTCCACCATTACGAGACGCACGAGGAGCGCTTTGCGTGGTTTCTGACCCCGGCCGCTTGCCTCCTCGCGCTCGAGCTCGGCTTCGGCCTCACGCGTTTCCGTCGCGTCCCCTGACCACGAGATCGCCATGCATTTCGTCCATCCCGCATTCCTCGTCATTGCCGCCGCCGCCGTGGTTGCGCTCGGCTTCATGTTTGCCGCGGCGGACCACGCACGCAGGCGAGCACTCGCCCGCGTCGGCGCGCAGCGTCTGCTCCCGCGACTGACGGCTTCACTCTCGAAAGCACGTCGCCGTTCGAAGCAAGCGGCGCTTGCCGTCGGGACGGCGCTCGTACTCGTCGCGTTCGCCAGGCCAGAGCTCGGCTACCGCTGGGAGCAGGTGCAGCGCCGGGGCGTGGACCTGTTGTTCGCGATCGACACGTCGAAGAGCATGCTGGCGCGCGACGTGAAGCCGAACCGCCTCGAGCGGGCGAAGCTCGCCGTGCGTTCGCTCGTCGAGAAGTTCCCCGACAATCGCGTCGGGCTCGTCGTCTTCGCGGGCGACGCGTTCGTCGAGACCCCGCTCACGCTCGATCACGGCATTTTCGACGAATCAGTCGCCGCGCTCGACACCAGCGTCGTCCCCGTCGGTGGCACGAACCTCGGCAGCGCCATCGACCACGCAACCCGGGCGCTCGCGGGCGACACGCACGACAAGGTGCTCGTGCTGCTCACGGACGGCGAAGATCTCGCGGGGGCGGCACTCGACGCCGCCACGCGCGCCGCCAAGGAGGGCGTCGTCATCGATACGCTCGGCGTCGGAACTCCGAGCGGGGAGCTCGTGCCGGAATCCGGCGAGAACGGGCAGACACGGTTCGTGCGGGACCAAGCCGGCAAGCTCGTCACGTCGCGGCTCGACGAGGCGGCCCTCGCGAGCATCGCGCGCGCAACCGGCGGCGAATACCGCCCCCTCGGGGATACGGGCCAGGGCCTCGATTCGCTGTATCGCGACCGGCTCGCGAAGCTCGCCACGTCCGAGCTCGCGTCACGCAGCATTCGGGTGCCCATCGAGCGCTTTCAATGGCCGCTCGCGGCCGGCCTGCTGCTGCTCGGGCTCGAGCCGCTCATCGGCGAACGGAAGCGGCGGCGCGGTCGCCGAACGTCGCAGCCGCGCCCGGTGGTGGCGGCCGGTGTCGTCGCGGTGCTCATGCTCCTGCCGGGGCGAGCTTGGGCTTCACCGCAGAGCGCCGAGCGTGCGTACGCGAAGGGCGACTTCGATACCGCCGAACGCGAGTACGCCGATGCCGCGCATTCGACCCCGGGCGACGCGCGCCTGAGCTTCAACGCCGGCGCCGCCGCGTACCGCAAGGGCGCCTACGACGCGGCCGCCAAGGCCTTCGAAAACACGCTCCGCAGCACCGACCTCGGCCTGCAGGAGCAGGCCTATTACAACCTCGGCAACGCCGGGTACCGCGTCGGCGAGGCGGCGCTCGCGAAGCAAGACGTCGAGGGCACGAAGGCGCGCTGGAAGCAGGCGATCGACGAGTACGAGCGAGCCCTGCGCTTGCGCGCCGACGATGCCGACGCCCGCTATAACCTCGAGTTCGTGCGGCGAAAGCTCGCCGAGCTCGAGCAACGCACGGCCGAGCAGCGCAAAAACTCGACCGGTTCGCAGCAGAACCAGCAGAAGCCGGGCGGGCAAGATCAGCAGCAGCAAAACCAGCAGGGCCAAGGTCAGCAGCAGCAAAACCAGCAGGGCCAAGGTCAGCAGCAGCAAAGCCAGCAGGGCGCAGCTCAAGCCAAACCGCAAACAGGGCAAGGTCAGACGCGGCCGGATCAGCGGGGCCAGCAACCAGCGCCCTCGAGTGCCAAGCCGTCAGCGACTCAAGAGCCGCCGCCACCTCAAGGAGAGAAGTCGGGTCGTGGAGGGCAGGGACAGAACCACTCCGACGCCGATCAGCCAGAGCCCGGCGCGCTGTCCAAGGCCGACGCCGCGGCGCTCCTCGATTCGATGCGCGGCGAGCTCAGGCTCGGCGCTCCGCCGCGCAAGGGCGCGCAGCACGCCACGCCGGACGAGCCGGAAAGGGATTGGTGAACCGTGACGACGCACCGCACTTCGAGCCACTTCTGCGCGCTCCTGTCAGCGTTCGGCGCCGCGCTCTTCAGCGCTGTCGCCGTGGCCGCGCCGACTCCGGGCATCGCGGCCGTTCAGCCCGTCGTGGCGCCGGCCCAACGAGGCCCTGACGCGGGCGAGTCCGGGCGTGCGTTCGCGACGCTCAAGCTGCCGAAGCACACCCTCTATGTCGGCGAGTCCGTCCCGATCGCGCTCCACGCGTATTACTCGGCAGGCACTGCGGTCACCGTTACGGGCGCACCGACCGTGAATAGTCCCGACTTCACGCTGAGCGTCGGCGATGCGGCGCAAGGCCGCGCGGCCGTCGGGGGCGAGCCTTACCTCGAGGTCACCTGGAAGGGACGCCTTTCGCCCGTGAAGGCGGGGCACTACGAACTCGAGGTTCGCATCCCGAGCACGCTCGAATGGCGCGCGGCGCCCGCCCGCTCGCTCTCCGCACCCGACGACGATCTGTTCGGCGATGCTTTCGGCGATCTCGACTTCCCCGGAATGAACGGCGACCCGTTCGCTGCCATGCAGCAGCACATGCAGCACCTCATGGACCAGGCAATGCAGGGGTTCGATGCTGGCCCGGTGCAGAAGCGGACGCTCACGCTGCAATCGAAGAAGCTCTCGCTCGACGTTCAACCGCTACCGCCCGCGGCCAGACCCGCGAGCTTCAGCGGCGCCGTTGGTCACTTCAGCCTCGAAGCGAGCGTCACGGATCGCCACGTGCGCGCAGGCGAGCCGGTGGATCTCCGACTCGTCGTCACCGGCGACGGTAACTTCGATCGCGTCACGACGGCGGGCGTCCCGAGCTCAGCTACCCTCGAGAGTTATCCGCCCACGAGCAGCCAAAGTGGGAACGCGAAGACCTTCACGCAGCCGCTCGTCCCGCGCGAGGCAGGCCAGGTGGAGATCCCAGCCGTGGAGCTCGGCTATTTCGATCCGGACGCGCACCGGTACGTCACGGCGCGCAGCGAACCCATCGCGCTCGACGTGGCTCCCGGCCGTGCGCTCGCCGCGAGCCGGTCCGGCGTCGTGCCGGACGCCGCGCGCGGGCCGACGCTCGCGCCCAATGCCGCCGCCGAAGGTCGCACCGTCGCGTCGTTGCGCCCGCTCTACACGCGTCGCCGCTTCTGGCTCGCGCAACTCGTACCGTTCGCTGCGCTGGCCGCCGCGCTCTCGTTCGCCGGCTGGCGCAAACGGGTGACGAGCGATCCACATCGGAGCTTGCGAGCGTCCGCACGCAGGGCGCTCCGCCGTCACACCGCCGAGCTCGAAGCCGCGTTCGCCGTGGGCGACGCCCCGGCCTTCTTTGCCGCTGCCCGCGCCGCGCTCCAGCAGCGCCTGGGCGCGCTCTGGGGCATCCTGCCGGAAGCTATCACGCTCGTTGAAATCGAACGGCGAGTGAGCGGCCCGCAACTCCACACGCTGCAGACGGTGTTCGACGCCGACGCAGCTCGCTTCGGCCCGGGAGCGACGCCACGAGAGCTCGCCTCCTGCCGGGACGGCGTGCGCCGCATCCTCGCTCATCCGGAGGCACCATGAAAACCCACGCTCGCTCCTCGTCCCTGCACCGATGGTTCGCCGTCCTCGCCGTCTTGGCCGCATGTCTCGGCTTTACGCGCCGCGCATCGGCGTCGGTGGCGCTCGACGCGGCCAATCGCGCCTTCGCCGAAGGACGCTACGCAGACGCAGTCGCGCGCTATGAACGGCTCCTCGAACACGAGGGCTATTCGGCCCCGGTGCTCTTCGATCTCGGCAACGCTTACCTGCGCGACAAGCAGCCCGCCCGCGCGCTCCTCGCCTATGAGCGCGCTCGTCTGCTCGCGCCGCGCGACCCTGCGCTCGCTCGGAACCTCGTGCAAGCGGAGGCGGCAACCGGCTTCGCCGAGCCATCGAGTACGGTAACGCGCCTCGCCCGAAGCCTGACACTCGATGAGTGGACTCGACTCGGAGCCGCGACATTCTGGCTCGCTGCTTGCGCGACGGTCGGGGCGTTCGTGCTACGCCGGGGCCGCGGCTGGCTCCGGCTCGCGGCGGCGGGCGGGGCAGTCGTCGCCGGCGTTTCGCTCGCGGCGATCGCCAGCGCAAGCCGCGTCACGGACACTGGGCTCGTACTCGAGGCCGCGCCGCTGCTGGTCTCCCCGTTCGCCGGAGCGGAGAGCAGCGGCTCGCTGCGGCCCGGTGCCGAGGTGGAGCTCGAACGCACCCATGACAGCTTTGCGCTCGTGCGTGATCGCGCAGGCCACGAGGGTTGGATCGAGCGCGGCGCCGTCGCTCCGATCGTGCCGGATGGAGCTAAATTCAGCGCATGCATTTCCTCGTGATCGAGGACGACGAGAAAATCGGCGGATTTCTCGCGCGGGGTCTCGAGCAGGAGGGGCATCAGGCAGACTGGGTCAAAAATGGCTTCGACGGGCTCGCTCATGCCCGGGACGCGCACCACGACGCGCTCATCCTGGACCGCATGCTGCCCGGCATCGACGGGCTCGAAATCATTCGCCGGCTCCGCGCGGAAAAGCTCAACACGCCGATCCTCGTGCTCAGCGCGAGAAGCTCCGTCGAGGACCGAGTCGCCGGACTCGGGGTCGGGGCCGACGATTACCTCACCAAGCCCTTCTCGTTCGCGGAGCTCGTCGCACGCCTCAATGCGCTCGTTCGGCGCACGACCGCCGCCCCCGAACCCACGACGCGCCTCGCGTACGCGGACCTCACGCTCGACCTTTTGACGCGCCGGGCGACACGGGCGGGCCGCACGATCGATTTGCAAGCGAAGGAGTTCGCGCTGCTCGAGTATTTGATGCGAAACCCCGAGCGCGTCCTCAGCAAGACGATGATCCTCTCACGCGTGTGGGACTACGCGTTCGATCCGCAGACCAACGTGGTCGACGTTCTCGTGAGCCGCGTGCGCACGAAGGTGGACAAGGGCTTCGATAGGAAGCTCATCCATACGTTACGAGGCGTGGGCTATGTCCTCCGGAAGGATTGACCGCGTCCTTCGCTCGACTGGGTTCCGGCTCACCGCCTGGTACGTCGCCGTGTTCGCCGCAAGCTTCGCGCTCACGGCGGGCGTGCTCGCTTGGTTCATGAGCCACGCGGTGAGCGCGACGGCGCAGACATTGGTCGATGCCCGCCTCGCCGAATACCGTACCGAGTACGAGAGCCGCGGCATTTCCGGCCTCGCGAGCGCCGTCGCGTTGCACACCAAAGCCGGTGATCGCGACGCGGTGGCGCTCACGGACGGCAGCCGGACCCTCTACCGCTCGAGCGACGACGTCCCCGTGCCCAACCTCGCCCGCGCGCGCATCGCGGTCACGACCATCGCGAGCGATCTCGAGCTCCGGCTCGAGCACGGTAACGACGACGAGCGCGCGCTGCTCGAGCGCTTGCGCACGGCGACGCTCGTCGCACTCGGCACCGCCCTGTGCCTCGGCGTCATCGGCGGCGCGCTTCTCACACGTCGGGCGTTGCGGCCGGTTCGCCGGCTCACGACCGTCGCAGAGGGCATTCTGCGCTCGGAGTCATTCGACGCTCGCGTTCCGACACGCGGAGCCGGAGACGAGCTCGATGAGCTCGCCACCCAGTTCAATCGCGTGCTCGCGCGCAACGAAGCCTTGGTCAAGGGCATGCGCGAGTCGCTCGACAACGTCGCGCACGATCTCCGCACGCCGCTCACGCGCTTACGCGGCGGAGCCGAGCTCGCGCTCAAAGTGCCGGAAGATCGCGAAAAGCTCGTGGAAGCGCTGGCCGACTGCGTCGACGAGTCGGATCGCGTGCTCGCCATGCTGCACACGTTGATGGACATCTCCGCAGCCGAAACGGGGGCCATGCGTCTCGACCGCGCGCGGGTAGAGCTCGACGTTCTCGCGCGTGAAGTGGTCGAGCTCTACGAGCTCGTCGCCGAGGAACGTGGCGTACGGCTCGTTTCGAGCCTCGAGCCCATTGCCGTCCAGGGCGACGCCGCGCGCCTTCGCCAGCTCCTTGCGAACCTCGTCGATAACGGCGTCAAGTACACGCGACCGGGCGGCCTGGTCGAAGTGCGCAGCCGCCGTGAGGGCGACCGAGCGCTTCTCCAGGTCAGGGACACGGGCCTCGGGATCGATCCGAAAGAGCAGCTGCGTATCTTCGACCGGCTGTACCGCGGCGATCGCAGCCGCTCCGAAGCCGGCCTGGGCCTCGGCTTGAGCTTCGTCAGTGCCATCGCCCGTGCGCACGGCGGCACCGTCAGCGTGACGAGCGCACCGGGGGAAGGTTCCACGTTCTCCGTGTTGCTCCCGCTCGGCGAGTAGCGCTCGCGAGCAGCTCTACGAGCGCTCAGGTCCGCGGGCGGCTCGAACGCTGGAGGTTCTGCGGGCAGTCGCGCAACTGCTCGATCGTGAACCAAGCGCTGCATCCGTCGCGAGTTCGTCGTTCCTGGGCATGGTGTGCGGCTCTGCTCGCCGCGGCCTCCGCGTGCGGTGGCTCAGACACGGTGGGCGCCGCTGGCGGCGGCTCTGGAAACACCGTCCCGGCTGGTACCGGCGGGATACCCGCAGGTGCGGGGAGCGCTGGCCTAGCAGCGGGCGGCACGAGTGGCGGGCGCGACGCGCTCGGTGGCGCGCCGCAGGCGGGGAGCACGACAACTGCGGGAGGCAGCGCCGCCGGATCGAAGGCCGTCAACCCAGACGGTGGCAGGAGCGGCGCCGCGGGCAGCGGTGGCATTCCGCAAAATGGAACGAGCGGCCGCGCTGGCAACAGCGGCGGTACGGGGACCATGATCAGCGGGGGCTCCGGTGGACAGGCGGCGCACGGCGGCGCGGGCGCAGGCGGACGCGGAGGTGCAGCGAGCGGCGGGCGCGCAGCGAGCGCAGGCACGGGCGCGGGCGGGACCGGCGACACCGCTGCCAGCGGCGGCGCTTCGGCCGGAACGGCCGGGCCGCCCGAGACCAAGCCCCTCGGCTACGGGCAAGCGACGACCGGAGGCGGCTCTGCGACGCCCGTCACGGCGGCGACGATGGCAGCGCTGCAAGCCGCGATCGACGCGTATTCCGGCTCGGGTGGGCTCGTCGTCAATTACACCGGGCACTTCGACTTCGCGACCATTCCCGACCCTTGCGTGCAGTGGCAGAAGGACGCAGAGCTCGTCGAGATCAAGCAGAAGAGCGACATCACGATCCTCGGCGCCGACGGCTCCGCCGCGAACTTCGGCATCCACATCGCGTCGTCGTCGAGCAACATCATCGTGCGCAACATGACCTTCGGCCTCTTGCCGGGCGGTGACGGCGCGGACGCGATTTCGCTCGAGGGCATGAGCAGCGGCTTTCCGACGGACATTTGGCTCGATCACAACGAGCTCTTCAGCTCGCTCGCGGACTGCGCCGGCGCGGGGGACTCCTCCTTCGACGGCCTGATCGACATGAAGAAGGGCGTCGACCGCGTCACCGTCTCCTACAATTTCCTGCACGATCATCATAAGGCGAGCCTCAACGGCTTTTCCGACTCTGACGCTGCCGTGCGACACGTGACGTTCCATCACAACGTGTTCGAGAACATCGGTTCCCGCACGCCGCTGCAACGTCACGGCTACAGCCACCTCCTCAACAATTACTTTTCGCACGTCGATACGTCGGCCATCAACGTGCGCATGGGCGGCTACTCACTCGTAGAAGGCAACTACTTCGAGCAAGTCCAAAACGCCGTCACCTCGCGCGACAGCGACGCGCTCGGCTTTTGGGAGCTCCGCAACAACAACGTGCGCTCGCCCGCCGACTTCGTGACGTACGGGCTCACCTGGGTGGCAAGCACCTCGTCACCGACGCAAGACGCAACCGACTGGGTCACGACAGCGGCTTTTCCAGAAGCGCTCGGCTACGCCTGCAGCATGGACCCGCCGGAATGCCTGAAGAGCGCTCTTCAGGCGGTGGCAGGGGCCGGCAAGCAGTTGGCGACGCTCACGTGCCAGTGATCGACTCGCCAGCCGTGCAGGCAGCGCGTCGTTCGAGCGGTCGCCCGGACGACTCGTCCACGCTTCGCGCGACCGGCAGTGGCTCCGAAGCAGCGCGACGCGAGCAGAATTTTTGGCTAGCGCGCTCACCCCGGCGTCAAACGTGCTCATTCGTTGCGCGTTGAGCTCATTTTTATGACCGCACCGGATTATCTCGCGGGGTGGCCAACCGCCCGTTTGCTGGCTACAACCTCTACTAATCCCATCGCGCCGGTCGGTTTACTCCAAATCGCTCGCTCGCGACCTCACAGGCACACTGAAATCAATGTCCCTCACTCATCTCGAACTCCTCGAAGCCGAGGCCATTCAAATCATGCGCGAGGTCGTCGCCGAGACCGAGAAGCCGGTGATGCTCTACTCGATCGGCAAGGACAGCGGAGCGATGCTCCACCTCGCGAAGAAGGCGTTCTACCCCGCGCCGCCGCCCTTCCCGCTGCTGCACGTCGATACGACCTTCAAGTTTCGCGACATGTACACGATGCGTGATCGCATGGCCGCCGAGAGCGGGATGGAGCTCTTGGTTCACAAGAACCCCGACGCGATTGCGAGGAACATCAATCCGTTCACGCACGGCTCCCAGGTTCACACCGACACCTGGAAGACCGAGGGGCTCAAGCAAGCGCTCGACAAGTACGGCTTCGACGCCGCCTTCGGCGGTGCACGCCGCGACGAAGAGAAGTCGCGCGCGAAGGAGCGCGTGTTCTCGTTTCGCAGCGCACAGCACCGCTGGGATCCGAAAAATCAGCGCCCCGAGCTCTGGCGCCTCTACAACACGCGCAAGCAAAAGGGCGAGTCGATCCGCGTCTTCCCGCTCTCGAATTGGACCGAGATGGACGTGTGGCAGTACATCTATCTCGAGGGCATACCGATCGTGCCGCTCTACTACGCGGCCGAGCGCCCCATCGTGGAGCGCGACGGCGCGCTCATCATGGTCGACGACGACCGCTTGCCGCTCAAGCCCGGTGAGAAGCCGCAGCAGCGCATGGTGCGCTTCCGCACGCTCGGTTGCTATCCGCTCACTGGCGCCGTCGAATCCACGGCGACGACGCTGCCCGCGATCATCCGCGAGATGCAGGCGAGCGAAGTTTCCGAACGCCAAGGTCGCGTGATCGACTACGACTCACCCTCCTCGATGGAGCAGAAGAAGCAGGAGGGTTATTTCTGATGCGCCCCAATGCACAAATCGACACGGCGATCGACGCGGACCTCCGCGTAGCGAAGAGCCTGCTGCGTTTCAACACCTGCGGCAGCGTCGACGACGGCAAGAGCACGCTCATCGGCCGCATGCTGTTCGAGTCGGGCGTGATCCCGAAGGATCAGCTCGCGGCGCTCGAAGCCGACTCCAAGCGCGTCGGCACGCGCCCCGGCGAGCTCGATTACGCGCTTCTGCTCGACGGCCTTTCCGCCGAGCGCGAGCAGGGCATCACGATCGACGTGTCCTACCGTTTCTTCGCCACGGACAAGCGCAAGTTCATCGTCGCCGACACGCCGGGGCACGAGCAGTACACGCGCAACATGGTGACGGGGGCCTCGACCGCCGACCTCAGCATCATCTTGATCGACGCGCGCAAGGGCGTACTCACGCAGACCCGCCGCCACAGCTACCTCGTGTGGCTGCTCGGCATCCGCCACGTGGTGCTGGTCGTGAACAAGATGGACCTCGTCGACTACTCGAACGACGTGTTCGCGAAGATCGAGGCCGACTACCGCGCGTTCGCCGAACAGCTCGGCTTCGACGAGATCACGTGCATCCCCGTCTCCGCCGTCCGCGGCGACAACATCATGAAGCACTCGACGGCCACGCCTTGGTATCAGGGTGCGACGCTGATGGGCTTGCTCAACGAGGTACAGGTCGATCATTCGCGCCTGCGGAACGACCCGCTGCGTATGCCCGTGCAATGGGTGAACCGCCCGAACCTCGATTTCCGCGGCTTCGCGGGGACGATCGTGGCCGGCACGGTCAAGCCGGGGGACATGGTGCGCGTCCAGCCGTCGAACAAGACGACGAAGGTGTCGCGCATCGTGAGCTTCGACGGCGACTTGCCGTCGGCGACGGTCGGACAATCGATCACGCTGACGCTCGCCGACGAGGTCGACGTCTCGCGAGGCGACTTGATCGTCACGGCGGATTCGCCGGCCGAAATCGCGAACCAGTTCGAGGCGACGGTCGTCTGGATGAACGAAGGGCCGTTGCTTCGCGGCCGGACCTATCTCTTGAAGATCGGCACGAAGACGGTCACGGCGACCGTCGGCGCGATCAAAAACAAGATCAACGTCAACAACCTCGAGCAAGTTCCCGCCCCGACCCTCGGGTTGAACGAGATCGGCGTCTGTAACCTCGAGCTCGATCGGCCCATCGCTTTCGACGCGTACAAGGTGAACCGCGATACCGGCGGCTTCATCCTGATCGATCGCATGACGAACGATACGGTCGGCGCGGGCATGCTGCACTTCGCGCTGCGCCGCGCGCAGAACGTGCATTGGCAAGCGCTCGACGTGAACAAGCAGGCGCGCGCCGCGATCAAGGGGCAGAAGCCGTGCTTGCTCTGGTACACGGGCCTCTCCGGTGCCGGCAAGTCGACCATCGCGAACCTCGTCGACAAGAAGCTCCACAGCATGAACCGCCACACGTACCTGCTCGACGGGGACAACGTGCGGCACGGCTTGAACAAGGACCTCGGGTTTACCGCGGCCGATCGCGTCGAGAACATCCGCCGCATTGCCGAGGTGGCAAGGCTCATGGTCGACGCGGGGCTCATCGTGAGCACGGCGTTCATCTCGCCGTTCCGCGCCGAGCGCGAGATGGCACGCTACCTGCTCCCGCCGGGCGAGTTCATCGAGATCTTCGTGGATACACCGCTGTCCGTCGCCGAGCAGCGCGACCCGAAGGGCCTCTACAAGAAGGCGCGCCGGGGCGAGCTCAAGAACTTCACCGGCATCGACTCCCCGTACGAAACGCCGGAGAAGCCCGAGCTACGCATCGACACGACCCTGCTGTCGCCGGAGGCCGCGGCCGAGCGCGTCGTCGCGTTCTTGCAAGCGCGCGGAGCGCTCGAAGGTCCGGCGTGACGCTGTTTTACGCGTTCAACGGCGACGCGGACGGACTCTGCGCCCTCCAGCAGCTCCGGCTCGAAGACCCGCGGACGAGCACGCTCGTCACGGGCGTGAAGCGGGACATCGAGCTCGTCGCACGCGTCCCGGCGAAGGCCGGTGACGAGTGCGTCGTGCTCGACGTGTCGCTCGACGTGAATCGCGCCGGGCTCTTGGCCGTGCTCGCGGCGGGCGCCAAGGTTCGGTACTTCGACCACCATCACGCGGGCGAAGTGCCGAACGACCCCGGCCTCGAGCCGCACCTCGACCCGAGCCCGACGGTGTGCACGAGCCTGCTCGTCGATCGGTATCTCGGCGGGCGGCGGAGGCTCTGGGCCGTCGTCGGGACGTTCGGCGACAGCCTGACGGAGGAAGGCTCCGCGCTCGCTCGCGAGGCCGGGCTCTCCGACGCCGACGCGCGGTCGCTCAAGGATCTCGGCGTGTGCATCAACTACAACGCTTACGGCGAGACCGTCGCGGATCTGCACGTACCGCCCATGGCGCTCGCGGAGGAGCTGCGCCCGTTCGAGGATCCGCGGGAGTTCGCGCTCAAGTCCGCCACGTTCCAGCGCCTCCACGACGGCTATCGACACGACATGCAGCTCGCCGCGACCCTCGCGCCGGAGCGCTCCGCGCCGGGCGCCGTGCTCTTCATGCTGCCGGACGAAGCGTGGGCGCGCCGCGCGAGCGGCACCCTCGCGAACGATCTCGCGAAGGCGCACGCGGGCAGCGCCGTGGCGATCGTATCGCCGAAGGCACAGGGCGGCTTCCTCGTCAGCTTGCGCGTCCCCAAGGAGTCGAGCGTCTCGGCCGAGTCGTTCGCGCGTCGCTTTCCGACGGGCGGCGGACGGCGCACGGCCGCGGGGATCAATCACTTGCCGGCGCCGGAATTCGAAGCGTTCGCGACGGACTTCACGCGCGAGTTCAGGGCACAGCCGTAGTCGCGGCTGCACAGGGAAACCGCCGCCGCCTAGCCGGACGGGTCGTATTCTAACGCGCCATAAATCTAGCATTTTACTAGACTTTTATTCTGAGTAATTTCAAATAGTTGCTCAATAACTTGATAAGTTTGGTTGACAACCTGGGCGGGTCGCCGCAGCTTCTTAGGCATGGCTTCATTGAAGCTCGTCGACTCTGCAGCTCCTGAAATCGATCTGGACGCGCTGAACGCCCGCTTGGCTGACGCTCCCGCGAAGGCGGTGCTCGAATGGGCGCGCGAGGAGTTCGGCGATCGGCTGATCCTGAGCTCGAGCTTCGGGGCCGAATCCGCGGTGATGTTGCACCTCGCCAACGAGGTGATCCCGGGCGTCCCGGTCGTCTTTCTCGATACGGGGTACCTCTTCCCCGAGACGTATCAGTTCGCCGAGGAGCTCACCGAACGGCTGAACCTGAACCTTCGCGTCTATAACCCCAAGCTGACCGCAGCACGGCAAGAAGCGCTCTACGGCAAGCTGTGGGAAGGCGACGAGCAGGACCTCGCTCGCTACAACGAGCTCAACAAGGTCGAGCCCATGGATCGCGCGCTCCGCGAGCTCGGCGCCCGCGCATGGATCGCTGGGCTACGCGGCAACCAGAATTCGTTTCGCTCGGGCTTACGCCCGGTCGAGCTCCAAGCCGGCATCTACAAGGTGCACCCCATTCTCGGCTGGGACCGTGAGAAAATTCACCACTACCTCCGTAGCAACGATCTCCCGTATCACCCGCTCTATCGCCGCGGGTACCGCTCGATCGGTGACGTGCACTCGACGCGGCCGGTCGAGGAGGGCGAGGACGCGCGCTCGGGCCGGCGGCTCGGCGTGCACAGCGAGTGCGGCTTGCACCTGCCACGGCTGAGCTCCGAGGAGAGCCTCAAATCGAGCGGGCTCTGACCCGGTGTCTCACCGCGCCCCGTCCCGGCGCGCTCGCCTCTGACTGAGATTTCGCAGCGCGGCTGCCACGCGGCGCCCGCTCGATTCCATCGACTAAGCACGAGCCACGCGACGACGGCGTGATACGGTCCCGGCACCTCGCTCGCTCTTCCATCTCCATGGGATTTGGAGACTCGAGAAGACGGCCTCCGGATACTGGAACGTCATGAACAGCGTGCTCTCACGAATGGGTCGGATCTACGGGGTGCTTCGCAAGACGCACCACGTCTACGTGGTCCCGCTTTTTGTCGCCGTGCTCTTCGGGTTTCTCCGGACGCTCGTGGCGGTGAGCATGGCGCTCGATCACGTCTTTTTCCCGCGGTTGAACCGCACGAAGGCCACTCGCCCCATCGTGCTGGTCGGTAACCCGCGCACCGGAACCACGTTCCTGCAGCGCTTCCTCTCCGACAACGGCTTCGGCGCCGGCATGGAGCTCTTCTTGATGCTCTATCCGTCGCTGCTCTTGCAGAAGATGCTGAGCCCCGTCCTTCCGCTCTTGGAGAAGCTCTCGCCCGCGAAGTTCCATTCCACTGAGGCGCACCAAACGAGCCTGAGCTCGGTGGAGACGGACGACGTCGGAGTGCTGTTCCGCTACCTCGACGGCTTCTTTCTCTACGGCTTCTTCCTCTCATTCGAAGAGCGGGACGCGCTACGGCAGTTCGACCCGCGCGTGCGCGACACGTCCGCGCGCGACTACGGCTGGCTCGACGCGCTCTGGCGCCGCAGCCTCGTGCTGCATGGGGCCGAGCGCAACATCGCCAAGTTGTTCTCGGTGTCGGTGCGCATCCCCTCCTTCCTCGAGCGCTTTCCCGAAGCGCAGATCCTCTACATGGCGCGCGATCCGCTCTCGATCATCCCGAGCGCTAACAGCCTCGTCATCGGCGTGCTGGACCGCGCGTTCGGCTTCTGGAGCCTGCCGGAAGACGTGAAGAAGCGCTGGCTCGACCGCATGTACCAGGCTTGGATCCTCCTCTTGCAGAAGTTCCACGAGGATTGGACGACCGGCGCCATCGACAAGAGCCGCGTCTACGTCGTGCGCTACGACCGCATGATGCTCGACCTCGAGAACGTGATGGCCGAGATCTGTACCTTCCTCGGCAAAGAGCTGACGCCCGAGCTCAAGGCGACCGTGCAGAAGCAAGCCGACAAGCAGCGCGCCTACGAGTCCGAGCACAAGTACAACCTCGCAAAGTACGGCCTGACGGAAGAGCAGATCCGGAAAGACTGCGCCTTCTTCTACGATACGTTCTTGCCGCCCTGGGCTCCGCCCGGTTCGAACGGCGATTCGCTCAAGAAGTCGGCGTAGTCGAAGCGCGTCAGCGACTACAAAAGCGAAAGCGGCGCAACGCTCCCTTCTCGAGAGCGCGCGCCGCTGACGAACGGCGACTGAGCTTGGCTCAGGGCCGCTCGAGGTACCGAGTCGTGAAGTAGTCGTCCTTCGTGTCGGGAGCGAGGGCGATTTTCTCCGACTTGAAGATCGACTTGCGGCCGTTTTGCTTGTTCACCATTTCCATGGTGAGGGGGCGGTAGCGCTTGTTCTTCGGGTCGAGGAGCTTCACGTCGCTCGTGTTGAGCTCCTTCAAGAGCTTGCCGCCCAGGTCGAAGAACTGCGTGCGGCGCACGGTGTAAGTGGCCTTGCTGATCCACACCGTCTTCTTCGAGTAACCCTCGCCCTCGCCGGTCGCCTTGTCCTTCGGCATCACGTCGATGACGAAGCAGGGCTCGCCGCCCGCGTTCTCTTCCTTCACGAGGTTGTAGGTGTACTCGTCGAGCGACGGCACGCCGAGGTCGCCGAAGGAGAACTCACTGCCGAGGAACGCCTGGTTGCGCTGCGAGCTCACGATGCGGCGCGTCTTGCGCAGGGCCGGGAGGAAGATCCACGTGTCGTCGGGCTTCGCGTCGTAGTCGAACATCAAGACGCCGGTGCCCTTCACGTCGGCGGGCGCCGTAAAGCGCACGATGCGCTTTTCCGTCTTGCCGCCGTCGAAGAGCTTGGTCGCCATCGTCATCTCGCGTTCGCGAGTGGAGCCCTTGTCGTCGCTCATGATCATCTTCACGACGGCTTCCGACCCGTCGAGCTTTCGGGCCTGGAGCGACTTATCCATGATGTCTCGCGGTGACGGGCCGGCCGACGCATCGCCTCCGCCCATCAAGAACCCGAGGCCCATGGCGGCGGCCAATCCCAAGCTAGCGATGCTCTTCCTCACGCGACGATCCATCATCTTCGACATCTCCGGTTCTGTGGGTTCTACGCTCGACCTTGGACGAAAATGCCCGCTCGAATCTTCAGAGATTTAGCCGGCGTTTCGTTACGCTCGAGTACCACGGCGTTCGACCGCGGGCACCCGAAGCAAGCTCGAAAAAGCAGCCCGCCACGCGGGGCTTGACCGGTTGAGACGGCGCCGAGGCGCTGCGCCTCAGAAAGACATGCGGAGCTCGGCGTAGCCCGCGCTGAGCTCGGAGCGGATGACGCCGAAGAGGGTGTTGGTTGGGCCTTCGTAGATTTCGGCGCCGACCGTCGCGCTCAGGTTGTCCGTGAGGGAGTAGCCGATCTTCGGGAAGAGCAGCCACTCTTGCGTGGTGAAATTGACGAACGCGAGCGCCGACGCGGAGAGCGTCTGGTGCAGGGTCAACCATTCGAGGCGCAGGGACGCCATGTGCTGCTGCTGGGCGAGTTGGGAGAAGAGGATTTGGTTCTTGCTTCGGAGGACGGCGAAGAGCGTCGGATCGACGGCGGCTGGATCGCTGAAACGCCCGAGGAGGCTCGTATCTGGGTTGAAGGCGGGGTACTTCGTGTAGTTGAACACGTAACGCCCGATGTATTGAGCGATGACGCTCACGTCGCCGAACGTATGGTCGAGACCGAGAACGTATTGAACGTCCGGGTTCGGCGCATACACCTTCTCACGGAAATGGACGGGGTCGCGATACGCCGCCTCACCACGAACGCCAAGCCAATCCCCGAGCGTCGTCGCAAAGTCGAAACCGACGACCTGCTGGTTGTACGCGGCCCGGGTGATCACGGCTTCCGCGGTGAGGGTGGATCCCAGATCTCGGTACTCCAGAAGCGTCAAGCCCGGCAGCGGTGCATAGCCGTACACGTACGACGCCGACATCTCGACGGCTGGCAACTCGAGGTGCAAACGTGCGCCCTCCGTGCCGTTCTCGATGCGGGGGCGCGGGTATGTCGAATCGCCGAGTACCGCGCGGTCGGGTAGTGGCAACGGCGGCAGCTCGGTCGCTTCATAGAGCGGCATCCACACGCCTTCGAGCCGAAACGGCGAGAAATTCAAGAAAGCGCGGGCACCCACGTTGCCGACGCGCCGGTCGTCCTCGATCGGCGAATGGATGCGGAAATCGACGGGCGTGATGTTGCTCGTCGGATTGAGCGCATCCGCTCGCCCCCACACCACGATTTGCTTGCCGAGGCGCAAATCAAGAGGGCCGGCGTAGAGGTTCGCGTACGCTTCACGCAGGTCGACGATGAGACCTTGAGCGTTGCCCTGCAGCCCGTAACGGAAGCGAGGCTCGGCGTACGCGTCGCCGAGCTTGTCCTTCTTCACCTTCAGCTTGAGGGAGAGCTCGGAATACGCGGCCTTCATCTCCGCGTGGTTCGCGTGCTGTTCCTTGCCGACGAAGACGTCACCGCGAACGTAGCCGTTGAACTCGTATCCAGTCTCGGCTGGCGCTTCGCCCGCGCCGCTCCCGCTGCCACTGCTCGAAGTGTCCTGACTCGCCTCGAACAGACCCGAGCCCGTCGACACCTGGCCGCCCGAATCGGCAGAGCCCGATGCCGCATCGGCAGCTGCCCCCGCTGCCGCAGGCGGCGTGGACGCAGCGTCACTCGGCGAAGCCGGCTTCGTGTCGCTGGGCGGTGCCGCGGGCGGCGGCGTCTCTTTCCGCGCATCCGGGGCGGGGCTTGGAACGGCAGGCTCCTGCGCAACAGCGACCCTGCTTGAAAGAACGAGCGCGCACGCAAGGCACACGCCCGCGCTGCGCCCACGGAGTGAGGCTTTGGGATTCATGGATTAGCTAGCCGGCTTGTGTACGTGCTTGGCGCCGGTCCACATACCGCTGGCCATGACCATGGAGTAACCGGCGGCGGCGCTACCGAGCACGAATTTGTCACCTGGTTCCACATCGCATTCGTCGAGCAGGTGCTTGAAGGTAACGCCTACACTAGCGCTCGCAGTATTTCCATAGAGGGCGTGGGAATACACACCGCGATCCTGGGGCACGCCGATGTCGTCCATGATCTTTCGGACCATGATCTCGCTCGGCTGGTGGAAGACGTAGTGGTTCACCTCTTCCGCCTTCCATCCCGTGACCGTCAGCCGGTCCTTGAGCCAGGGCGGGATCAGCTTGCCGAGGCGCATGAGCTCGACGGACGAGGACGTGAAAGTGCCCAGCACCGGAACTTTGCAGAGATGCCAGTGATCGGGCGCCGTATACGTGTCGATCTGGAGGAGCTTCAAACCTCCGCCCGGCCACGGAGCGCGTCGCAAGAGGAAACACGCCGCACCGTTGCCGATCGTGAGGCCGGCCGAGCGAGCGTAGAGATCGCGCACCGTTTGGATGTCGTAGCTGAGGTACGGGCCGGCTAGCTCCGAGGTGCACACCAGCGCCGTTCGGTACTGGTCGTGCAGTTGGAGGTACGCCGCGGCCGTCTGCACGGCTTCGAGGTGCCCGACGCACGCCGAAGTCACGTCGAACGCATGCGTTCGCTTCAGCCCGAGCTTCGCCGCGACTTCCATCGCCGTGGCGGGTTCGAAATATTGTCGCGCGATGCCGCCACAAATGACGAGATCGACCTCGTCGAGAGCGGCTTCGTTCACCTCGAGGCAGTTCTTTGCGGCAGCGACGGCATAGTCCGCTACGCACGCCTCGTCAGTCGCCGCCAAGTAGCGGTACTGCGTTTTGCAAAGGCCGAAGACGTGCTCGATGGCCGACTGGAGGGTCGGCCACTCGCTTTCCGGACCTTTGTACAGAGCGCGGACTCGGCTGATGACCTCCGCGTTGTCGACGCGGGTCGCTGGAAACGCGACCCCGGGCTTGGAAAGGTGAAATTCGGGTAGGCTCAACAGCTAGCTCCGCTCGGGCGGACGCCACATACCATCTGGCGGTGTTTTTCGGGGGAACGACGTCCGGTGGACTAAAAAGAATAGGCCCCGAAGCCGCCTCTGTCGAGGCAGCAGTGCTGCAAAATGACACTCATACCTTGTCGCACCGCAACACCATGAAACACACCAGCCGCGCCTCCGCGGAAGTGCTTCGGGTTACCCACTCGGGTCGGGATGGGCGGGTTCATTTTGTGACGCGAGAGGTCGCACCACCAGTCGGACGTTCTTCGCGCGTGTCCCGATGCCCGAGGCGCGCCGTTCGTATTCGCAACGCACACCGGTGTGCGATCGCGCCTGGCCTTGCCGCCTGCTCTGGGGTTAACTCCCGCCATGCGTAACGGCTTCCGACACCTTTTGGTCGCGCGCAGCACGCGCGTTCTCTCTTCGATGATCGCACCGGCGCTGATCGGCGCACTCCTCCCCGCGTGTGGCGGCGGGAACACGGCGGGCACTCCGACCGGCCCCGGGGATGATGCCGTGAAGCTCACGCCATACGAGAACTTCTCTTCGTCCAGCAAGCTGGTGATCCCGCCGGTGATGGTCGCCGCCGAGGACGACCTCACCATCGACTGGAGCGCGCTCAGCAAGGATATCCAGCTGCACGCGGTCAGCCCGACCGACGACATCAACGACGTCAGCTTGATTCGCGTCAAGAGCAGCAGCCCGACCGACGTCGCACAATGGCTCAACCTGGGCGAGCTCGACACCAACAAGGTCGATCTCGACTTCGAGTTCAAGAATACGAGCAAGGTGACGTCGGCCAAGCTCAGCCAGTTCACGCAGCTCGGTGGCGCGACGCCCGTTGCGCTCGACCCGGCGAAGGACTTCAAGACGGATTCCGGAATCACCTATCTCATGGTGCTGGCGACCGGCACGCAGATCGGCTTCGGCGCAAGGATGATGACGATCTTGGCGCCGGACGACTCGTCTCACACCGACGGCGTAATGGTCACCAATACGAGCGCGACGCTGTCGTACACAGCAACGTTCCACGACAGCGTCCCGGTCGCCGCAGACACGGCCCCCGTGATCGATTGGAGCGGCGTGACCGAGAACGGAGCAGGGCAGGAAATCGGCCCACACGACGTGGACAGCATCTTGCTCGGCTTCTACAAGAACAAGTCGGTCACGGACTTGCAGACGGGGTTCCTCAATCTGCAAGAAAAGACGGAAGCGACCGGCGGCCCGACGCTATCGTGGCATCTCGAACCAAAAAACACTCAGAGGGCGGACCTCGCCGGGGCCATGGGCCGCGCTCAGGAGGCGCCGTTCGCCAACTTCGAGACTGGCAGCGATACCGGCACGTGGCTCCTCGGCATGTTCTGCAGCGGCTGCCAGAATCCCGCGCCCGTCATCGTCACGATTTTGGAACCGAAGTGAGAGCGGCCGCGCGCGTCTTAACGCTCGCAAGCACGCTCGCGACAGCCGGCTGCGGCGACGAAGCAAAGTCGTTCGCTCCGGCTGATGTGCGCGCGGGAGCGAATCCCGCCGTCGCCACGCTCGTCGACGTCCAATGGACGACCTCCGCTCCCGCGGTCGGCTACGTCGGCTACGGAACGACGCCGAGCCTCGGCTCGGTTTCCGCAATCGAGCGGACCAGCACGACTCAGCACAAAGTGAGCCTCTTCGGTCTCACTCCGGGCACGACTTACTACTACCAAGTCGTGATTTGGCAGGGGCACGACGCCGGAGAAAGCCAGGTGCAAAGCGTGACGACGGGTGCGGTGCCGACGACGCTCCCGACCTTCACGACGACCGGCGACACGAGCGAGAGCGGTATGGACGAGCTCGTGCTCATGCCGGTGACGACGACGAAGCCCCTCGTCGTCGTGGTTTCGCCGAAGGGTCAGGTGCTCTGGTATCACGAGGAGGACCGCCCGCGGACGGTAACGCGCGCTCGCTTTTCCAGCGACAAGGCGAGCGTGCTCTACGACGCCATCGACGCGGGCGGCGACTCCGAGATCGTCCGCGTCGCGCTCGATGGCTCGAGCCAAAGCGCCGTTCCGGTGAAGGGCCTCGGCAACGACTTCGTTCAGCTGACCAACGGCAACTTCGCGGCGCTCGCCGCCGACACGCGCGACTCGAACGGGATGATGCTCCGCGGCGACAAGCTCGTCGAGGTCACGCCCGGCGGCACCGCAACCGATGTTGCGAGCATTTGGAACTGTTTCAATCCTGCCACCGCCCCCGGCGACGGCCCGGCGGGCGAGTGGACGGGTGCGAGCGCGCTCGTCGTCGACGAGGGCGCGTCGAAGACGGACGAATCCGACGACGTGTTCTACGTCGCGCTCCGTGATCTGAGCACGATCGTGCGCATTCCACGCGCCACGGGGAAGTGCGACACGGTGATCGGAAAGACGATGCCGACGGTGAGCTTCGCGGATCCTGCTGACGCTTTCGCGCATCCGGGCGGCTTCAACGCCTCGAGCACGGATCTCGCCGTGCTCGACGCCGACGGTGCCGGCGCCGGGACGTCGCGCGCCATCGAGTACGCGCTCGACCTCACCGCGAACACGGCGACGAAGTCCTGGAGCTACACACCGAGCCCGGCGGTGCACGTCACGTCGCTCGGTCACGTGTCGCAGCTCACTCAGGGCCGGCGGCTCGTGAATTGGTCGACGGCCGGCCGGCTGGATCTCGCTGACAAGAACGGCGCGCAGCTGTGGTCGCTCACGGGGCCGGCGGGCGCGACGTTCGGCCATCACGTTCGCACTGACTCCCTGGACGACCCGAGCAGCAAGCCGTGAAGCAGCATTTTCTCACTGGCCTCTGTGCCACCACCGCCGCGCTCACACTCAGCGCCGCCGCGCGCGCCGACGGTGGCTACTTCGACGGCGTCAAAGGGGCACACGCGGCAGGTCGCGGCGGTGCCTTCACGGCGCGCGCCGACGACGTTTCCGCGGTCGAGCTGAACCCAGCCGGGCTCACGCACATCGGGACGACCATCATTCAGATCGGTAATCGCTTTTCGTACAACCAGCGCACGTACCAGCGAAACCCGACGCTCGACTGGTCCCAGTCGGGCACCGACGAGACGACACCGCCGCCGTACGTGACGTTCGCGAAGGTAAGCAACAAGACCCCCGTTCAGGCGCTCGACCCGTTCATCGGCGTTGCCTCGAACTTCGGCCTCGCGGATTGGGCCTTTGCGTTCGCCCTCTTCTCGCCTGCTGGGACGGCCCGCGAGGTGTACCCGAACGACGGCGGGCAGCGTTACATGATGACGCGGCGCAACGCGCAAATGATCGATTGGAACCTGAGCGCCGCATGGAAGTACCACGAGCTCTTCGGCCTCGGCGTGACGCTCCAATCGGTAGCGGTGCCGACGCTCGAGTACGGGCTCGTCATCGACGGCAGCCCGTACCCGCACGGCAACCCCGTCTCGAGCGGGCTCGACATCCGTGCAAACGTCAAAGGCTCCGACCTTTTCACGCTGAATGCCATCCTCGGTGCCTGGGTGCGGCCGACGCCGAACCTCGAGATCGGGCTATCCGGACAGGTGTTGCCGAGCGAGATCCAGACGAAGAGCAAGCTCGCCGTCAGCTTCGTCCAGCCGGATCCGACGCTGCCGAACGACACGGTGACGCTCGAGCGCAACAACGTGCCTGCGAATGACGTCACGCTCACGTTGCCGCTGCCGATGACGGCGCGGCTCGGCGCGCGCTACCGCTACCTCGACGGCGATCGCGAGATCTTCGACGTGGAGCTCGACGGCGTCTACGAGACGTGGTCGCGCGTGAAGGACTTCCGCCTCGACTCGAACAACATCGTCGCGAGCTACCGCGGGCAGAACGTCAACATCGGCGTGATCGACATCGCGAAGGATTGGCGTGACACCTTCGGGATCCATCTCGGTGGGGATTTCGTCGTCGTGCCGAAGCGCGCGACGGTACGTGCAGGGGTCTACTATGAGACGCCCGTCGGGACGCCCGCGTACGCGAACGTCGACTTCTCGGACGGGGCGCAATACGGCGGCGCGCTCGGCGCATCGGTCTACTTCGGCAAGGTGGAAGTTGCGGTCGCCGGCGAGTACCGCGCCCAGTCCACCGTGTACGTCTCCGACAGCAACTCGCGCGTGTATCAGCAGAAGCCCGCGGGTTCCTGCCCCGCACCGTATACCGATGGGACGAACTGCGACCCACGCTATACCGGCGCGCCTTCACCGCCCGTCAACGGCGGCACGTACGACGCGTACTCGATCGTCGGGTCCCTCGAAGCGATTTACCGGTTCTGAGCCTCGCACCCGCGGGCCTCGCGCGTCGCGACGCCGTGATAAACTCGCCGGCATGGCCCGTTCGCGCGCGCCGGTCTCGATGTCGCTCGCCGCGGCGCTTGCACTCGTGAGCGCGTGTTCGTCGACGAGACCCGACGTCGACGCCACGGGCGGCTCTGCCGGAACGGCGACGGGCGGATCGAGCAACGCCACCGGCGGCTCCGCCGGCACGTCGAGCGACGCCGGCATGTCCGGCGATGCCGCCGCGCCAGCTAACTCTCCCCCGTACGCGAACGTCACCGCGGTCATCGCGAGTGGCAGCGACGGCAACTATACGTTCAACGTCACTATCGAAAGCGCGGACATCGATTGTTCGCAATTCGCGGATTGGTGGGAGGTCTTGGGTGAGGACGGCTCGCTCGTCTATCGGCGCATCCTCGAGCACAGTCACACGGACGCGAATGGCACGTCGGACGCGGATATGCCGGGCAACACGTTCACCCGCAGCGGTGGTCCCGTTCCTGCCGCCGCGGATGACAGCGTCCTCGTGCGCGCGCACATGAGCGTCGGCGGCTACAACGGCCAAGTGATGCGCGGCAGCGCTACGAACGGCTTCGTGCCTGCGCCGGATATCACTGCGGATTTTGCCGCAGACGCAGACACGGCAAGCCCACAGCCGACCGGTTGCGAGTTCTGAGACGGTCCTGAAAAATTGGAAGACTTGCCGGGCGTTGCCCGCTGCCCCAAGCTTCGCGTGCCGTCATGCATTCTGGGAGGACTTCCGTGGCTCGACTCTTCGCGGGCTTCACTATCAGGGGTGGTGTGCTGTTCGCCGCCGTTGCGACGTTCGGCTGCGGTAGCTCGAAGTCCAGCGACGGGACTGCCACGGACCAGGAGCCGGTAAGCTGGAACGGCAATATCGCGCCGCTCGTCGCGAAGAAGTGCGTCGGCTGCCACCAGACGGGTGGGATCGCGCCGATGTCGCTCGAGTCCTACGCGTCGGCGAAGCCCTACGCACGCCAGATGTTGGCCGAGGTGGCCGCCGGAGCGATGCCGCCGTGGAGCGCACGCACCACGGACGAATGCACGCCGCCGTACGCGTTCAAGGACGACCCGACGCTCAGCGACGACGAAATGAGTCAGCTCAAGGCCTGGGTCGACAACGGAGCGATCGAGGGCGCGGCGTCGAACACTCCGCTGCCGGTGCCCGCACAGCGGACGCTCGATAACCGCGATCTCGAGCTCACGATTCCGACGACGATCAACGTCGACGGCGGGTCGGACCAGCTGCTCTGCTTCTCGCTCGATCCGAAGCTCGACCAGGACGCATGGGTCAACGGCGTGCAGGTGAATCCCGGCAATCCCGAGATCGTGCACCACGTGCTCCTGTTCTCCGATCCGCAGGGGCAAAGCATAGAGCTTGCGGGCGACAAGGGTTATTACCCCTGCTTCGGTGGACCAGAGCTCGAGCCCAGCCCGGACGGGCCGTCGTTCGCTCTGCTCGGCGCGTGGGCACCCGGCGGCGTGCCGACGGTGACCCCGCCCGACGTCGCGATGCAACTCCCCGGCGGCTCGCGCCTCGTCATGCAGGTCCATTACCATCCGCACGACGGTGTCCACAGCGGGGCGGACTCGAGCACGAGCGTCGACCTGCGCTTCGCGCCCACCGCGCCGCGACTCGTCGGAAAACTAGCGCTGCTAGGCAATATCTCTCAGCAAGATTGGGACAAAGCCGGGGGCGAGGGCTACGGCTTGATGCCCGGGCCGGACGATCCGCCTCCGCCCGCCAAGGCCGAGTTCTCGATCCCGCCGAACGTCTCCGGCCACACGGAGACCGAGCGCATCCTGATTCCTGAAGAAAAGGGCGTGAAGGATTACCTCGTCTGGGGCATCGCCACGCACATGCATTACGTCGGGACGGACATGAAAATCGACCTGGTCCATTCCGACGGCTCGAGCGATTGCCTGCTGCAAACCCCCCAGTGGGATTTCAACTGGCAGCGTGTCTATTACTACGACACGCCGCTTGCCTCGGCTCCAGTCGCCAACTTCGGCGACGTGATTCAGATGCGCTGCACTTACGACAACACCATGAACAATCCGCAAGTCGTAACGGCGCTCGATCAACAAGGCCTCACCGCGCCGAAGACGGTGACGCTCGGCGAGACGTCGCTCGACGAGATGTGTCTCGGAGCGTTCGGCTTCGCGGTCGAAGGTAAGTAGCGGCTTCGAAAGCGGAACGGACGCCGCAGGGCGTCCGTTCGTGGTCGACCGCGCCGCAGCGGCCGCCGTCTGAGAGCTACGTGCGTGTCAGTTCGCGCACGTCTTGAGCACGGCCAGGTACCAGGGCGCCGGGTTCGTGCACTGCTCGGTGCAGTTGAGCGCGACGATCCACGTGTGCGTGCTGTCGATGCCCGGGAAGGCGGCGCCGTTCGGATCCTTCGTCTGCGACAGATCGAACGTCGTGCCGGCCGTGACTTCGGCGCTGTACATCGTGTCCGCGATGGTATCGAGGTTCAGGAAGTTCGTCTTGTCCTCGAGGTCCGTGGCGGACTTCGAATATTTGCCGACGCGGATCTGCGTGACGTAGGTCGGCTCGAACACGAGGCCCGCCGCGGTCTTCGTCATATTCGTCCAGTCGACCTTGATCGCGGGCGTGCCTGCGGGAACGGTGAACGCCGTCTGCGAGTGCAGGTCCGCCGTGAGCGAGAGCTGAGTCGAATCCGACGTGACGTTCACCTGCGTGTTGGTCACGGTCGGATCGAAGCTGAAGCCCGCGATCATGCGCGTGCCCTTGCCGTACGTCATGCCGTCCGCGAGCATCACCGTGTAGAGGTGGGTGTCGGGGGGGTACGTCGTCGTGTCGAGATACGGGTCGATCTGATCCTTCCTATAAGGAGCGCCCATATCCGTGAGCTGGTAGATGTCGCCCGAGGTGGTCCCGGGGGCCGGCACGATCGAAGCGATGATGGCGAGATCCGACTGGCCGAGCGCGTCGTCGTTCAGCTTCTTCTCGAAGTTCGCCTGCGTGAGATTCCAGAGCTCGACCTCGACCATACCGATCGTGCTGACGTCGAGGTCATGGCCGAGCAGATCCTTTTTGACTCCGCTCCAGTCGAACTTCACGTCGGAGCCCGTTTGAACCTTCGTCACGTCGACCGTCAAGGAGCTCGAGAACTTGTAGTTGGTCGCGTCGCTCGCCGTGAGGTTCGTCTCGCACATCGCAGCGGGCATGCCGCCCGAGCCGCCGCTGCTCGTACCGCCGCCGCTGCCGCTCGCGCCGCCGGTGCCCTTCGAGTCGTCGTCCCCGCCGCTGCTACAGCCTGCGAGGGCAACGACAAATCCCACCAAAGAAGCTCTAATCGCTCGGTGCATCATGGGGTTTTCTTTTGCATGGTGCTCGGTCGACGGCAACTCACTTCGGGGGCAACCCGTACAGCGTCGGACGCCAGATGATGTAGCCCGTTGCACCGCCGGTGCCCCAGCTGATCTCCTGCAGCATGTTCTTGCCGTTGTCGACCTGGTGAATTTTGCCCTGAGTCGAGTAGGTCACGAGCGTATTCCCGTTCGGGAGGCGTTGGACATCACCCATGACGGCGTTCGCGATCACCGGGGACGCCGTGTACTCCCACAACTTGGTGGCCGTCTTCGCGGTCGTATCCAGCTGAAGCTCGATGGCGTTCGAGCCGGCGCCCGGCGCGCCGTTGTTGAACATGAGAATGTGGTTCGCGCCGAGCACCTCGAGGTTGTGCTCGACCTGCCACGTCGCGGCGTCACCCGTAAAGTCGTTGTCGCTGCCGCCCCCGAGGACCCATACGACCTCGCCCGTGCGCTTCATCTTCACGTATGCGTTGTGATCGAGCTCCGAAACCACGAGGGTATCGTCTTCCTTCGAGTACTCGACCGCATTCGCGTGGCACGCGCCGCTCGTGAACGCCTTGCTGAGGTTCATGACGGTCGTCGTCATGCCCGTGGACGGAACGTACTGCTTGATGTCATCGCACGACGCGCCGCCCTGACCGTAAGCGATGAAGTACATCGTCTCGTCGGGCAGAATCGTAAAGTCGTGGTTCATGTTCGCGAACTGCATGCTCATGTCCACGGCGCCGGTGCCGTCCATGTTGACCCTGACCATGTGCCCCGCCTGCGACGGCACGTTGCCGTGGCCGATCCACATGTACTTCCCGTCGGAGCTCATGCGCGCGCGCGTCAAGTCGCCGATCTTCGGGTCGAACCACCAGACGACGTCGTTGTCCTTGTCCATGATGAACGCGATCTGCTTGCCCGCGTACCACTCGCCCACCATGAAGCCGCCAGCGAGCTTGGTCGCGTCCTTCGTCGTGATCGCTCCCTTCGGAATGCCGTTCGCGGCGGGACCGGTCATGAGCGTCTGATCCTCGCCCGTGCACGTGCTTCCTCCGCTGCTCACGACGACGCGGTAGTGGTACGGCTTGCTCGGCTTCATGCCGAGGAGGAGCGTGCCCTTCGTGTCCGTCAGATCGACGGGAGCGGTGTAGCCGTAGGTCGTATCGAGGCCGAAGTCGATGTGCGCCGCGTCGACGTTCGCCAGGTCCGTCGTGTAGGTCACGGTGAACACCGTGCCGATCGCGGTGCTCTGCGTCGCCGTCGGCGTGATCTTACAGCTCGCGGGCGTCGTGCCGCCGGCGCCCATGCCGGCGCCGCCCATCATGGTGCCGCTGCCGGCGCTGCCACCCACGCTGCCCCCCGTGCCCATGCCGGCGCCGCCCATCATCATGCCGCTGCCGCCGGTCGTGCCACCTGTCGTGCCACCGGTGGTAGCGCCCGTGCTCCCGCCGGTGCCGCCGGTGGTCCCACCAGCGCCGCCCGTCGCGCCCGAACCGCCCGTGCTGCCACCCGTGCCGCCGGTCGAGCCGCCCGTGCCGGGAGGCCTACCTGCGGTGCCCGAGCCGCCGGTACCGGTCATGTTCATGGTGCCGCCCGCGCTCGTCTGCGAGCCGCCGGTTCCGTCAGGGGTTTGGGCGCTATTGCCGCACGCCGCGGCAACGAGCGCGGCGCTCGAAGTCAGGAACAACACGAGGGGAAGGTTCGAGCGGATCATCGAGATCTCCTTTTGACTGTCTCAGAGCGGGCGAGCAGGGGCGGCAAAGTCGAACGCGAAACTCACATTGACGAGGGAGCGGGGCTGTCGGCGCAGCTGGCGCCGACACTGGTGATGGGGCTCACGGTGTGATCGTCAGCCAAGATCGCGCCGAGGTCCGTGGCTTGAACGGTGAGGCACGTCGGCGTGTCCGTCGCCGACGCGTTCGGGCACGGCTCGCACTTCACTTTGCAGCTGTCGTCCATGCACGTGGACAGCGTGTAGTGCTCGCTCAAGGCCTGGCACACTGACGCCGCGTCGCGCGTGGGGCCGAGCGAGGCGAACAGGATGTAGAGCTGCTTGAAGTCCATCGTCGCTTCGAGCGTTCCGCTGGTCGACGTCGTGCCGCCGTTCGGGAAAACGTTGCTGAACTTGAGATTGAAAACGTCGGCAGTCACTTGCAACGGAGGCGTCTGTGAGGCGTTGATGACGTGCAGCTTCATCTGAGGAACGGTCACCGAGCCATCCGCGCCGACAGTCGCCGTCGTAGTCGGACCGCAGGCGTCTTGCTTGATCTGCTCGGGGGGCAATGCGACGGGGTTCTTGTCCGCATCCAGCATCGTCGCCGTGCCGTAGCCAAGCGTCGTCGTCTGATTCGAGCCGCTGCCCTGGATGTCGAACATGAACGCTGGCGCGACGCCGAACAGGTCGGCTCCGACGCCACGTGGCACTGCCCAATCGCCCTTTTTGATCGAGAGCAGGTAGCGATGCCCCGACCAGCTCGCGTCGTTATTTTTCGAAGAGTCATCGTCGCCGCTCGAGCAGGCGGCGAGTGGAATCGAGATGAGACAGAGTGCAACGGCGGTCGAGAAACGCTTGAGCATGTTTGTATTCATTCTTCCGGGCCGTGATGGTGCCCGCTATCCGGGGACCTTAACACGCGCGCCTCTACCGTCACGTCAGCGCGATCACGCAGAGCTCGAGCTTCTTGGAAAAGTACAGCGCGGGAGCGTGAGTTTTCGCTCCGCGATCACGCTCTGCCGGGGCATCGCTTCTTAGTCGCTGGTAACGAAGCTCGGCGTGGAGCAGGCGCGCATGGCGGGAACGATGTGATCCGGAGAGTAAGGAGACAAATTGACGCCGCCACTCTCAATCCAGCAGCTGGCGCTGATTAGTCCATTGAATAACTAGGCTTATCTACCGGCTATTTCTAAAGGCCCGGCGCGAATAAGCCGACCAAGGCGTAGATTTTTTGCTGAAGTTCTGAATCATGCGCGAGACCCGCTAATGCCCACGACGAGCCGCTCGTCTCGCGGATCAGCACTCGCACGTTCGATATAGGCATGGCCTTCAGTCATGGAAGCCGGCGGCCCGGCGAGCACGCCAAGGTCGAAGCCATCCCTTGCGAGCTCGACGTTTCCGAGCTCTACCGTGAGCCGCTAGGGCGAGCCGACGCGTGAACGAACGCGTCTCTCCCGTCACTTACACGTCTTGAGGACCGTGAGGAACCAGGGCGCCGGGTTGCCGCAGTACTTCGGGTCGCAGAAGAGCGCCATGATCCAGGTCCCCGAGTCGTCGATGCCCGGGAACGGGTTCATCTGCGCGTCCTTGAGACCGGAGAGCGACATCGGGTCGTCGGACGGGACGTACGCGCTGTAGAGCGAGGAGGCGATCGTCTCGAGATCGAAGAACTGATTCTCGAGCTCGGTCAGGCTCTGCGTGTAGTGGCCGACCGTGAGCTTCGTGATCGAGCGTGCCTCCCACGTGCGGCCGAGGCCGTTCGTCGTGAGACCACTCCAATCGACCGTGATGTTGGGATTGCCCGCGGGGAGCCCGATCGGCGTGAGCTTTTGAAGCGAGGTGTCGTAAGTAACGTTCATACTCGGACCGGTCGTCCCGCCGGTGTGACCGTTCGCGCCCGCAGCGGTGCGCGTGTTGGAGCCGAGTGCGAGGCTCGTCGTCGTCGACGCGGTGTCCACCGTGAAGACCTGAATCATGCGCGCGCCACTGCCTGCGTCCGTGCCAGCGGAGGGCATCAAGGCGAGGATCGTCTTGCTCGGATCACTGACGGCGGGGTTCAGGTAATCGTCCACGCCCTTCTTCACGTCGGCCGACGTCTTGTAGGTGTTCTGCGGCTGCGTGGGGACGCCGAAATCCTCGAGGTTGCCCTTCGTGAGCATCTTGTTCGTGAGGAGCTGGAGCGCGCCCTGGTTGAATTGCGTGAGGGTGCCGTCGTCGGCGTTCAGGTGCTGCTCGAACTGGTCGACCGTGAGGCTCAAGATCACGAGCAACGTCGAGTCGATGTCCTTCGCCGGGTCCATCTTCCGGCCGAGGAAGTCCGTCGTCACGCCCGACCAATCGAAGTCGAGGTTCGGCTCGTTCGCCTTCACCTTCGTCGGAGTGAGCGTGATGTTACTCGTGAACGTATAGTTGTTCGCGGCGTTGAGGGTTGCCGTACTGCCCGTGACGCACTGAGGAGCAGTCCCCGAACCGCCGCTTCCCGATGACCCGCCCGTCGCACCGGTGCCGCCGGTGCCCGCATTGCCGCCGGCTCCGGAGTCATCGTCCCCGCCGCCGCTGCACGCGAGAAGGAAAAAGGGAACGAGCGCAACGAGGAATTTGGAACTCATGTTCGGTGCAAGTAACTAGCAGCGAAGCTTCGGAGAAACCAGACTCATAAGCGCGGCGGCGGACCGTAGAGGGTCTCACGCCAATTGGCGTAACCGCCGGGACCGCTGATGGTCTGGACGAGGTTCGCCGCCGTGGGGTCGATCTCGTGGATGACGGAAGCCGTGGAGAACGTGACCAGCGTGTTGCCGTTCGGCAGGCGCTGCACGTCGCCGAGCACCGAGCTCGTCGTGCCGGGCGAGTACTTCGGCGGGTTCGCGGGCGTCGCAGCGAAGGTGCCCGTCTCCGTCAGCTTGTAGAAGAACGCGGTCGAAGCGCCGCTCTGCCCGTTGTTGAAGAAGAGGAAGGTGCCGTCATCCATCATGTCGTGCCCGTGGTTCACCTTCCAATCACCGGGGACGCACTTCGGAGCGGGCGCGCCGGTACAGCTGCCGCCGAATTGCCAGAGCACGGCCCCTGCGTGGCTGAGCTTCACGAACAGGTTCGGGTTGCGATCACCGACCGTGTAGCTGTCGTCCTTCATGTGATAGTGGATGGAGTTGGCGTGGAAGGTGCCTGACCCGCCGCCGAGGCCCGAGCCGCCCTGGTAGATCTTCGAATCCACCGTGACGATCTTCTTCACGGTGCCCATGTAATCGGACTCGAGCAGATCGCTCGGCTGATCGCCCGATTGCTGGATCCACGACATGCACGCGGCCCTGCCGTCCGGCAGCACGGTGAGGTCGTGGTGACAGTTCGACATGCCCGGGATCTTCCCGGTGCTCTGCAGGCCATCCATCGAAATACGGCGCAGCTCGCCGCCGTCCTTCGCCATGTTGTCGACGTTGAGCTCGACCATCCACATGTATTGGCCGTCGTAGCTCATCTTCGCGCGACTACACGTCGCCGGTGCCGGTGCGAACCAAACGATCTCTCCGTCGGAGTCGAGGATGAACGCGTAGGAGCTACCGCCGCCCATGCCGCCGCCGAACCCGCCACCGCCGGCTCCGAGCCCAGAGCTCGTCACGATGAAGCCCTTCTGCTGCATGGACGCTGCCGGGCCCGCGGTGCGCGTGATGCGCGGCACGGCGCTCGGAACGGCGCCGGTCTTGATCATGTAGTCCGGGCTCGTGCAGCTCGAGGTCCCGTTCGTCACGTTGATGTGGAACGAGTACGTCTTCGAGCCCTTCATTCCGAGCAGCAGCGTGCGGAACATCGGGCCCGTCGCGACGTCGACGGGCGCCGTCATCGTGGTCGTGCCGCCCATCAGCGTAAAATCGATGCTCGCCTTCGTGAGGCCCGTCATGTCCACGGACCAGTTGACGATACCGACCGTCGGAATGCCGTTAGGGCCGGCTTGATCCGCCGTCTGCGACATCGTGGTGAAGGTGCAGTTGCCCGGCATCGCGCCGGTGCCCGCCGACCCGCCCGTCGTCCCGGCGCCAGCCGATCCGCCCGTCGTCCCGGCGCCGGCCGACCCGCCAGTCATCCCGGTGCCACCCGTGGCCGGGACGGTGCCGCCGGTGCCGTTGGTCGTCCCGCTCGCACCGCCGGTGGTCGGCGTGGTGCCGCCCGTCGTTCCCCCCGTCGAACCGCCCGTGCCTCCACTCGTACCACCGGTACCGGGCTTGTTTCCGGTACCACCGGTCGTCGCCCCGCCCATGCCCGTCTGGGTGCCGCCGGTGGTACCGCCCGTAGCGCCCGTGCCGGGGACGCCCGCCGCGCTCGTTCCGCCCGTTTGGCCCTGAGTAGAGGAGTCGGTCGACGCACAGGCGAGGAACAGACCCGTCATCAATGCGGAACCGAGAACCAACCGAATGGAAGAAAACTGAGTCATGGGGTCTTTCTGCCAGTAACCGAAAAAGGAGAAGACGGGCCGGGTATCGCCGTCAATTTGCCGAAATATTTGGAAAGCGATTAGTCCATAAAACGGGTGGACTATGATCTCGCGGATCCGACCGGCCGCGGGCCGCGAGGAACGAGATATTCGACGTCGAAAACTTCAAGCACCTTGTGTGCTGCCGGGCCTGCCCCCGATCACCGAAATGCTGAGAAGCTTCAGCGTGAACCAACCAGCCCGCCGGCGCCACCGACCGTCGCGAGGAGCTGCGTGCCGTTCGGGATGACGTTGACCTCGAGTACGTCCGATTGAAGCAAGCGCTGCGTTTCGAGTAGCTCGAAGAGCGCGCTCGAGATGACCGGGTCCTTCGCGATCTCCCCGAGGGCCGCGCCGACGATGCGCGGTCGCGTCGTCGCGGCCTTGGCAAACTCCACGGCCGCCTGCCGATCCGCCGTCGAGCGGATCACGTTCACGCGATTCGAACCGTCCTGCTGGATCGCAGCCGTCACCTGCCGCAGGCGGTTGACGACCTTCTGCTCGATCTGGCCGATCATGTTGCGGTCGCGAAAGTGTACTTTTCGGATGTAGGTGCTCCCGAGCATGTAGCCCCACTCCTTCGACTTGACCGAGACCTCTTCGCGCACCGCGTGGCTCATGGCGTGGCGGTTTTCGAGCATTTCATTGAGCTTCAGGTTGGAGAGGCAGCGCACCGCGGCATTCGAGACGTTCGCACGCAAGGATCCGACCGGATCGACGTTCTTGTAGAGGAAGGAGAGCGGATCGCTCACGAACATCTCGCACCAGACGCCGATGCCCATCGGCGCGCCCTCCTCGGAGTTTACGGGTTGGCTGCGAAGGTAGCTTTGATCGAGGCGCATATCGACACGGCGAACGCGACCGAACAACGGGACCAGCGCCGCGAGCGGTCCCATCTCCGTCCACGGCGAGTGGAGCCCCGCCTCGCGCAGCGTGAGCCGCACCTTGCCGAAGAGCTCGAACACCAAACACTCGCGCTCACGCACGACGACGTAAAGCCCGAGGGCGCGCGCCCAAAACTGGAGCAGCGGCACGACGAAGAAGCAGGCGATGAACGCGATGCCGACGGCGATCAGAAAATTCATCGGACGACTCCCGGCTTGCTCGCGAGCACGACTTGGCGCGCACGGCGGTAGAGCCCGAGCTTCGCGTTACGCACGTAGGCGTCGAGCGCGCCGGGGCCGCTCCCCGCGAGGTCGCGCAGCTGCGTCGCGAGCATGACGAGCGGCTGGACTTCGGCTTGTGCGTTCAAGGTCTCGATTTCGACCGCGCGTCTCGACTGGACGATTTTCTGATCCGCAGCGGCTTGCGCGAGGCTGATTTCGCTCGACACGTGGTTGTGCGCCGTGTTGATGGCGGCGAGCGCCGAGTCGACCTCCGCCGGCGGGTCGATGCCGGTGATGAGCGCTGCGTCGAGATCGATCCCGTAACGCGCCACGGTCGAGGCGCAATCCTGATCCATGCGCTCGTTCAGGTCGCGCAGGTTCTTGCGGAGGTCGTTGATGGAGATGCCCTGGACCATGCCGCTCGGGTCCTCGCCGCCCGTGTCGAGCGGCGCCGCCTGCGTTCCGGCCGGGGCCTCGAAGCGCGCGATGCGATCACGGAGCACGGAAACGAAGTAACCCATCACGTGCGCCATGGGATTTTTCACGCCGAAAAGGTACGCGTAGAGGTTCCGCTCCGAGACGCCGAAGCGGATCTGGCCCGAAAGGCCGGTGTTCAGCTGGTCCTTCGTGACGGCTTCGAGGATGCGCCCACCCTGGTTCACGCTCGCGTCCTCGGGGTCGTAGCCGATGGACACGGTGATGGTGGCGATCGACACCTTGTAAACGCGCTGCCACGGCAGCCTCCAATAGAAGCCCGGGCCGATCACGCGCACCTGCGGGTATGCGTAGCGCTCGCGCTCGTCGTGCCGCAGGTTCTGCGCCATCGGATCTTCGAGCGTGCTCGCGCCGAGACGCTGAGCGCGCCCGAACGTCGTGAGCACGGCGCGCTCGTTCGGCCCCACCGTGTAGAGCCCGAGCGCGCCGTAGCGGAAAAAAAACCAAAGCAAGAACCCGAGGGGGAGCCCGACCAGCACCTCTGCCATGGCCCGAGGCTACACGCCGCGCGCACGATCAGTCTCGCTTGCCGTACCGCCCTCGCTCGGCGAAACTCGGAGCCGTGCTCGAAAAAATCGGTTTTTGCAGGGCAATCGCGAGCGTGGCCTCGTTCGTGCTCCTGACCGGCTGCAAGACCACGCCGCCCGCGGCCGACGCTTCAGGGGTTCGAGGCACGCCCGGCGGAGGAGCGGCGCCCGCTCCGTCGAGCGCCGTCGCTCCGAACGGCGTGACGGGCGCGACGAGCACTGGGCCGGCCGGTCCCCCTCCCATCGGCAACGTCTTGCCCGAGCTCGCCGGCAAGTGGTGCTTCATGGCGAACGTCGACGCCAAGGACGGCGGTCGCGAGTCGGGCACGTGCTTCACGCTCAAAGACGACGGGACCTACCAGTTTCGTGCGGACGGCAGCGCTCCGGCTCCGTTCACGGGCTCGGCGCCGCCGTCGAGCGAAGTCGGGCACTGGGTCGCGACGACCAACACGCTCAGCGTCGTCGCCGCGAGCGGGCAGGTGACGCGCTATCCGCTCGCGAAGAAGAACCATCCGAAAACGCGCGACCCCATGCTCGTCTTGAGCGGGCAGCCGTTCGTCACCGTATTTCAAAAGCAGCCGTGGTGAGCGTTAGGTGACGCCGCCGAGCGACGCGACGCCGCGCTTGCCGTTGACGCGCCAGGTCGCGTCCTCGCGCTCGAGTGCGGCCGCGCGCCCCGGCGCGAGCCCCACGATCGGATCGCTCTTCAGCGTGCGGAGCGCGAGGAGGGGCGCGGGGAAATACGCCGTCACGTCCGCAAACGCCGCATCCGCGGGCCATACCGCGTCCCCCACCGCGCGCCGGTAATTCGCGTCGCCCTTGAGCACCACGAGCCGCGCAGACGCGAACTCGGCGACGAGCTCGGCGGGCAGCGCCCAGAGCGACTCCGGGCCGTTCCAATACGGGTGCGCGCGCAGCGTCACGCGTCCGCTCGTCACCTCGCCCGCAAGCCGAGCCACGCAGCGCCGCGCCGCGCCGGACGCTCCCGGCCGCGGCGTTTCGCCCGTGAGCCCGAGGAAGCGGCGCACGTCTGCGATCGTCGCGTCGCTCACGAACGTGGGATGCTCCTTCAAGTGCAGCACGACCGGCACGCCGAGCTCGCTCACCACGAAATCGGCGAGCACCAGATCGAGCGTGAGCTCGGTGCCCGCGTTGTCCGCGATGACGTGCAGCGGACCCGTACGGTCGAAGAAGCACCGGACGGTCGCTTCGCGATCGTCCACCAGCAGATCATCCTCGGCGGCTTCGAGACCGTGCGCGCGTGACGCCGCGAAGCTCAGATCGATGCGGTTGCCGAAGACACCCGCGGCGAGCAACTGCGCGAGCCGCTCGTCCTTTTCGGCCGGCCCCGTGAGCGCGCCGTCGAACGCGGCCGCATGGGCGTCGCTCGCGTATTCCTCCTGTTTGTTGGGCAGAAATGGATCGCGCGCGGTCCGCCAGAAGCGCGTCCGCTCGACGAGCTGCCGGTACGCGTACGTCTCCGCGAAGAACCAATCCGTACCGAGCCATGTCTCACCCGCCCGTGCGGCAAGTGCGCTCCGGACGGCGTCGGCGCCGGGTGCGGCCCCCTCGAGCGCGGGCAGCTCGCCGTTCGACTCGAGCGCGACGGCAAGCTCCTCGACGGCGGACCCGATCTCCGGCTCGTAGTCTTCGTTGCGCAGGAGCACCTCGCGCAGGATCCGCGGCACGCGCACGCGCATGGTGTGGTGCGCGAACGGGTTCGTCGCGTCAGTTCGAATACGGCCGGGGTAACGCGCTGGCTCGGACATTGCGGAAGCGGTCCACCACGTACGTCCGAAGCGCGTAGCCGAACAGCGAATTTTGGTTCAAGTCGGGCCGAATGCGCGCCGCGCGAGCCTCGTGGAGCGCTCGATAGCGGCTCCAGTGCACGCCGGGGTGCTCGTGATGCACGGTATGCAGTCCGTTCTCGAACACGAACCAGTTGAAGAACGGGCTCGTGAAGTTTCGCGAATGATCGTCCTTCGAAGCCGCGTTGCAGCCCACGTGCTGGAGATAGTTCGTGAACAGCATGAAATAGCTCGCGAGCGCGGCGGGAAGCCCCGCGGACACGACGTAGACGCCGAGGCCCGTGCGTACGCCGTGAAGCCGGACGCCGAGCGCGATGAGCGCGCCGTGAACCACGACGATCGCGGTCGCTTCGACGACGAGGCGACGAAGCTTGCGGGGACTCTTCATGCGCGCCTCCCGCGCGAAAGCGAAGACCAGCGGCAGCTGCGCGCGCCCCGCAAGGAAGGGATATTTGAAGGCGACCAAGGCTGTGTCCACCGTTCCAACGCGCGCCGTTTGCGACGCGTCGCCGTCGCCGTTCGAATACCGGTGGTGATTCTGGTTGTGCGTCGGCACCCAGGAGAGGAGTGGGAAGCCGTAGAAAATCGAGAGCCACGCCCCGTAGGCCTCGTTCACGGAGCGGCTCACGAACGTCGGCGAGTGATTGTGGTTGTGCGCGAGCACCCCGGCGCAATAGGACGCATACAGGGCGAGCGGGAGCAGTGAGAGCGCGAGTCCGGGCCACGCGTACGCGAGCGCCGGGACCAGCGGAAACAGCGCGAAAGCCCAAATGAGCGTGCGACGATCTTCTCGGTAACGGAGGTTCATGGTGCCTCCGAGAATGCGACACGGACGCAGGCTCGACCATTCGTGTCGACCTCCGATTTTGACTCTCGTTGCCCTGCTCCCGCCGCTCCGAGAAAGCGGCGGAAGCGTGCCGCAAGACGGGCGGCGGGCACACGGCGCCGCGCGCCGGCTCGCGTTTGTGCCCACGAAAATCAACGCCGTTCGTCGCCGCGGCCGTTCGCGCTAAAGAGCGAACGATGTCCCGCGCCGCGCTTACCCTCGTCGGTCGTCACAGCTCGCACTACACGCGCATCGTCTCGATCTACGCGACGGAGCTCGCCGTCGAGTGCGCCTTCCAGCCCGTGTTGGACATCGGCTCCACGGACGCGCACGTCTTCGGCGAAAATCCGCTGCTGCGCGTTCCGAGCCTTACGACGCCGGAAGGCACCTGGTTCGGCTCGCTCAACGCGTGTCGGGAGCTCGCGCGCCGCTCGACCGCCGGCGTTCCGCTGATTTGGCCCGAGGACCACGCGACACCTCTCGGCGCCAACGCGCAGGAAATCACGACGGACGCGATGGTCAGCGGCGTCGTCATCGTGACCGGTCGCCTGTGCGCGCTCGCGGACGACGCGCCGAGCCTCGTGAAACCGTTCGCCCGCCTGCGCGGCGCCGTCGCTTGGCTCGAAGCGAACCTCGACGCCGCGCTCGCCCCGTTACCCGAACGCCGGCTCAGCTTCCTCGAGGTGAGCGCGTTTTGCATGCTCACGCACCTCGGCTTCAGACAATTGCTTTCGCTCGAGGATCGCCCGCGGCTCACCGCGTTCTGCCAGCGCTTCGGCGCGCGGCCCTCGGCGCTCGCGAGCGGCTACTACTTCGACCCGCCGAGCGCGCCGCCGGCCGGCTGAATCGGCATGCTGTCCGACATTCTGCTCTTTACCGCGCTGATTCTCATCGGCTTGAAGTTCGGCTTGCGCACGCGGCTCCGTGAGCTCGGACGCGTGCTCGACCGGCTCGTGAATCTCCTGCTCGTGCTGATTCTCGGAGCGTATGCCTTGCAGCTCTTGTGGCTCGTGACGTTCGGACGCAAATAACGGCCGCAAATCAGGGCGACGGTGGCGCTGCCGTACAGGACGCGCTCGTCGTTCCGGACACCGTCATATCGGATAGTGCATTGACCTCTGCCGCGGTCGTGAGCGCGATCGTGCCTTCGTCCACGTAGAGCGTCCCGCCCGCGGCGGCGTAGAGATCGTTGGCGACGAACTGCGCCGGATCGCCACTCGCGCCGAGCTCGGTGAACGGGGCGTAGGTCGTGCCGAAGCCGTTCAAGCAGTTGTTCTTCACGATGCCGCCACCCGTCCACGCGAGAGCCGAACACTGGGAGGTGAAGCAGGGCCTCGGCGTGAAGACGACGTTCGACTCGAAATCCTGCGCTGCGCCCGACATTCCAGTATTAAAGTGGTTGTTCAGAACGACGCCGCCGTTCGTGAGCGTGCTCGGGTGCCAGTAGAACTGAGCGGAACTCTGCATGTTGAAGGCGCCCCCCGCCGAGAAGGTGTTGTTCTCGACGCGGTTCGTCCCGTTACCCTGGAGCATCAGCGGGTAGCCGCCACGCTGGCAGCCACCGGATTGGCAAGCGATGCTGGACGTCATTCCGGTCACCAGATTGCCGCGAATCACGGCGCAGCTACCGCCCGAGCAATCGATCCCGTATCCCTCGCTGGGCTGGCCCTGGACGTACGGCTGAGTGGCGCTGGGTTCCGAGAGTCCGGTGATGGCGGGGTTATTCACGATCACGCAGCGGCTCGGCACGGTACCTGCCATGCAGACTACCGCGCGACCGCCGGTGAGCGCGGGCGACCCCACGTCGTTCTCGATCGTCTGGTTGGCCTCGATCACGGGGTGGCAATCGCCGACGGCGCGCACCGCCTCGGCGTACGTCGCGTTGACGGTCCAGCTGAGCGCGTGATTGTCCGCAATCCAGGGCGCAGCGCCGCCGCACTCGGTGAGGGCGATCAGCGCAGAGGGAATTTCCCCGTTCGCAGCTACACTGCCGCCCACCGTGTTCGCGCGGACGACGACGCCGGCTCCGTCGCCCGCAACGAGGATGCCGGCTTGATCGTCGCCGCCGGGGCTGTCCGTCTGCACGCGCGCGCAGATCGTGCTCCGCTCGAGGCGCGAGCCCGCGGCGTTTTGCAATGAAACCGCATAGCGGGGAGAGCCGCTCGCTAGCGCCATGATTTGCGGGCCGCGAGCCGAGCACGCGCTCGTGCAGCGTCCGGTGATCGGGTCGGTGTCGCCCGCACAGTTGTCCTCGACGCTGACTCGCGAGTCCGCAGCATGGACCGCGGCGCTGTTCGCGGCGCCATAACCCGCTTCGATGCGGTCGCGAACCAGCAAGGCGTCCGCCCCGTGCCTCAGGTCGACACCGTAGCCCTCCCCCTGCCCGGAGGCGTTGGCGGAGCTCATTTGTCCGCCGGTGATCGTCAAATTCGAGAGAAGCACGCCGCGCGCGCCGTCCACGGTGACGCCCGCGACGAGCACATCGTCGAACGGGCGGTCGATCGTGAAGCCGTCGAGCGCGGTGCGAATCGCGATCGTCGCCGGAAAGACCACGCCGCGACCCGTCGCGGGTGCGAGGTGCGTCGTCGAGTCGGTGCAGCGTGTCCAGCACGTCGATTCGTAGTTGCCGAGCAGGCTGATGCCGTCTCGCATCGTAAGCTCGCCGGCAGGGCCCGCGTACGTCGTCGTCGCGCCGCACGTCGCGCCGGCGGCGACGCAGACACGGTTCGCCACGGTGCGGTGTGTGTCCGCGAAGTCGAGCGCCGTCTGGACGTTGCGAAACGGTGTCGCGCCGGCGTCGGTGGACGCGGCGGCGTCGTCGCCGTCGGGTGCGACGTGGACGCAGGTCGGACAATCCTCGTCGATGGCGCCGTCACAATCGTCGTCGATGCCGTTACAGCCGTCCACGGTCGTCGTGGGCGCGAGGGGGACGCACGCGCTCGGCCTGGCGCCGCTGCACGCCGTGACCGTCTGGCGGCACGCGCCGAGGCCGCACGTGATGTCGGGCAGGTCGTCGGCGACGCCGTTGCAGTCGTCGTCCTCGCCGTTGCACATCTCTCCCGTCGCGCCCGAGCAGAGACCCCAGGTGCCGCCCGTGCAGCGGCGTGTCCCGCCGTTGCAACACGCCGCCGTCGAGCTGTCCGCGACGTTCGGATCGCCGTCGTCGCAATCGAGCGGGACGCCGGAACAAGCGCAGTCGGCGCCGACTCCGAAGCCGTCGCCGTCGCCGTCCTCACAGCGAACCGCGACCTCGCACTGACCCGACAGCGAGCATGTCCAAGCGCCGCAACCCCGCGGCCCGATCTTGGTGTCGCAGTCCGACGCCTCGAGGCAGCCGAGATCGAGCGGAACGCTGGGCCCGCTCTTCGTGCACAGACTATTGCCCGCCGCACCACCCGCGTTCAAGCCGCCCGTACCGCCGGTCGCGAGGCTGCCGCCCGAGCTCGTTCCGGCTCCGCCGGCGAGTCCCGCTGTGCCACCGCTTTCTGCACCCGCGCTCCCGCCGGTGCCGCTTGCACCCGCTTCCGCCATGCCTCCTTCGCCGGCTTGAGCGTCACTCGTCATGCCACCCCTGTCATCGCCGGTGACGCCTCCGCTGCCGACTTCCGCACCCGTGCCCGCAATGCCTCCATTGCCGCCGCTCGCACCGTTGCCGCCGCTCGCACCGTTGCCGCCGCTCGCACCGTTGCCGCCGCTCGCACCGTTGCCGCCGCTCGCACCGTTGCCGCCGCTCGCACCGTTGCCGCCGCTCGCACCGTTGCCGCCACTCGCACCGTTGCCGCTGAAGGTTCCGGCGCGGCCAGAGTGCGCCGCGATTCCTGCCGAGCCGCCAGCGTGCGTCCCTCCAAGCGGGCGCGCGTCATCCCCGCAGCCCGCTAACGCGAGCGCGCCCGCGAATCCCAGCCCGAGCAGGAACGTCGTTCGTTTCATCTCGCCTTCCTCCCTCAGTTGCCTCGAGCAACGCGATCATTCTACCCGGCAGACGGAGCCGATTCATGCCCGACACCGCGGCCGTTGACGCGGGGGCGTTCAATCGACGATAAAAGTGACCAAAATGGCTCGAGGAGCGATTGCTGCCTTCATGGGCGCGGGGCTGGTCGTTGTGTCTTCCGGGGCGTCCGCGAAGCCGGGCACGCATCCCATCGTCGTTTCGACTTGGGACACGCGCGCCTCGAGCGTCGTGCTCGGTTATCGGCACGGTTTCAGCAAGGGCGGAGGGTTCAACGACGTCTCGTACAACGCGAACTTCAGCTCGACGAGCGGCATCCTGAGCGCGCAGTTCGGTCTCCACTACGAGAGCTACTCGCCGAACCATACCGACCCGACCGCGCAGGGCTTGGCGGGCACGGCGACGGCGGTCTTCAATCTGCCGCTCACGAGCCGGCTCGAAAACGGCTTGGCCAAGGTCGCGTTGAACTTTTACGTGGGCGCCGCGCCGACCGCGCTCATCAGCGGCGAGCTCAACTACGTGAGCTTCCCCGCGGTGCTCGGCGCCGGCGTTTCGACGACCCCGTTCAAGTACCTCACGCTGACTCCGTGGTTCGAGCTCTCGCCCGGCGTGAACCTCGATACCGAGATCAAGCCGTACCAGCTCAGCCAGTCGGACGTCGCGGGTGCCGTCAATCCGATGACCGGTGAAGTGAACCTCTCGGAGGGTCAGGTACGGAACATCGTGTCGAAGAGCGTCAAGCTCAAGGCGAGCGTCTCCGCCGGCGCGCGTGCCGGCCTCGATCTCGCGCTGCACGTCTCGGACTACGTGGACTTCGCAGGCGACCTTGCCGTGTCGAGCGTCGGAACCGCGTTCCAGGGGCCCACGGTCGTCTACGTCGGGGGCGCCTTCGTCTGGCGTTGGGACGACATCGTTCCAGCTGTTTTGCCCGCCGAAAGGCGCCTCCTCCACGAGAATTGCGACGACATCGAGACTCGCTTCCGCATGTGCCCGAACTCGGAGCGCTGGACGCCGCCCGCGGCCGCGCCGCCGACGGCACCACCCGCGGCCCTCCAGCCGCAGCCGCTACCGCCGGGGACGCCGGCAGCGCAAAGCTCGGCGCCGCGCGACGCTCCACTGCCTCCGCCACCGCCTCCACCACCGCTACCAGCAGCGACACCCGCCTCCACACCGCCGGTCGGCACGACCAGCTTCCCACCATGAGCGGACGTACCTTCGCGATCGGCGACATCCACGGCGAGACGAGCCATCTCTTCAAGCTCCTGTCGTGCCTCCCGAAGCTCGACGCTGAGGATACGGTGGTCTTTCTCGGCGACTACCTCGATCGCGGTCCCCGTTCCAAAGACGTGATCGAGTACGTCCGCACATTTTCGAAGCGAACGCCGGCCAAGGTCGTGTGTTTGCGTGGCAACCACGAAGACGCGTGGATTCGCGTGTGTCAGCGCGGCTGGGATGAGTTCGTGCTCCCGCCCGGCAACGGTTGCCTCGCGGTGCTTCGCTCGTACAACGGCGGTTCGGTGCCCGCCGAAGGCGAAAAGCCAAAACCGGAAGAGCTCATGGAGCTCACGACCGGCATGTTCTTTCCGGACGAGGTGATCCGCTGGCTCGAAGGGTTGCCTTATTGGTACGAGGATGAGCACGCCATCTACGTGCACGCCGGGTTGCCGCCGGCCAAAGAGGGCGGCTTCCTCCACCCTTCCAAGGTAGCGGACCCGATGGTCCTGCTTTGGATTCGTACCGAGTCCTTCTTTCGCGACTACCGGGGCAAGCGTGTCGTGTTCGGGCACACGCGGACGGAATTCTTGCCGCAAGAGCTCTCCCAATACACACCGGACGACCCCGGCGACCTCTGGGCCGGCGAGAACGTGATAGGCATCGATACCGGTTGTGGCAGCGGAGGCTTTCTCACGGCCGTCGAGCTACCCGCACTGAACGTCTACGAGTCACGCTAAACCTGACGCGCAAGGGGGCGCTTTTCCCCGGAATTTCCGCCCGACTGGAAACGCCTCGCCTGGGTGCGTCGAGGTGGTTTTAGCTCGGCCTTGAGCGCGCGCGTGGTTCTGGGATAGTTCCCTAGCAGGCGTGAGTACGGTTCCGCACCACGAAGATTTCTCAGGCACGAGGATCGTCGGCCCGGGCGATGTGCTGGGCAGGTACGAGCTTCTATTGCCCGTTGCCGCCGGCGGCATGGCGATGGTGTGGGCTGCGCGTCTCAAGGGCTCACGCGGTTTCCAGAAGATCGTCGCCGTCAAGACGATGCTGCCGAAGCTCAGTGAAGATCCGCAGTTCGAGCGGATGTTCCTCGACGAGGCCTCGCTCGCTTCGCGAATCCATCATCCGAACGTGGTCGAGGTGCTCGATCTCGGCGAGATGAGCGGGGTGCTCTTCATCGCGATGGAGTGGCTCGACGGCGTGCCACTGAATCAGGTGATGAAGGCGGCGAAGAGCGCCGCCGGAATCCCGTCACCGGTCGCGATTCACATCCTCACGCACGCTGCCGAGGGCTTGCACGCCGCGCACGAGCTGAAAGACGACGAGGGCGCGTACATCGGCCTCGTTCATCGCGACGTTTCGCCGCAGAATATCCTGGTCGGGTACGACGGGTTTACCAAGATGGTGGACTTCGGTCTGGCCAAAGCGACGGCGCTCGGTGACGGCGCGACGCGAGCGGGACAGCTCAAAGGAAAGATCAGTTACATGGCGCCTGAGCAGATCCGCGGCGATCCACTGGATCGGCGCGCGGACGTCTTCGCTCTCGGGGTCGTGCTTTACGCGGTGACCACCGGTAAGCACCCGTTCCGGCGCGAGTCGGAAGGAGCGACTCTGTTCGCGATTTCGTCGCCAGAGCCCGCGCCCGCGCCGAGCCGCTTCATGACCTATCCGCCCGAGCTCGAAGCGGTGCTCATGAAGTCGGTCGCGAAGGATCCCGACAAGCGCTACTCCTCCGCGCTCGAATTCGCGCGCGCCCTCGAGCAAACCCTGCCCGAATCGGAACGCGCGCATGGCGGCGAACGGGTCGGACAGTTCATCAACGGCCTGCTCGGCGCGCAGCACGAGCAGCAAAAAGCCGCGCTCGCCGAAGCACTGCGGCGCGCCGATCGCGCGTCGATCGCGCCGGGAGTCGGGCTCGACGGGCTCGCGGGCACCGGCGCGTCCAGCGTGAGCAGCTTGTCTGCGGTCGGACTCTCGCGTCCGACGAACGACCTTCTCACCACGCCGGACTTCGTGCCGCCGACCACATGGGAGCGGCTGCGGTTGCCGGTCGCCGTCGTGGGGCTCGCCTTGGCGGCCGGTGGGATTGCGTTCGCGGTGACACGCGGCTCGCACAAGGAGCCCCCGGCGGCGGCCGCAGTGCCCACCGCACCGCTCACCGAGCCGAGCCCTCCGCCCGTCGAGGTCAAGACGGCGCCGGTCACCCCGAGCGCAACGCCCGAGCCCTCCGCGAGCGCAACCGTGACTGCTACGGCGACGAGCACCGCGCGCCCTTCGAAGGCAGCGCCGCGCGCCGGCACGACCACGACCGCCGCGCCCGCAGCTCCGAAACGGCCCCGCGCCTGGCGTAACGATCCGGGCTTTTGAGCGAGCCCCGAGCCGCTTACGGCTGCCTGTAGGGGACAATCCCGAGGGGCAACTCGAGCGAGGGGCTGCACCACTGCCACGTGAAGCCGACGGTGTACGGGCCGGCCGCGAGGATGCTCGAGCCGGTTCCGCCGTACGTCGCGTAGATGCGCACTTGGTTGCCGACGCTCCCGGAGTTCCAGATCGGCGTGCTCGAGACCTGAGAACCCGTGACCGTGGCGGTGCCCGAGAAATGGGCGGCCGACGCGACGAAGAGCGCGGTCCCGCTGAGTCCGGTCGTGACCGCGCTCGTGTCCACGCACGTCGCGCCCGTGTTGGTGAGGATCTTCCCGGTACCCAGCACGAACGGGGCCGTCTGATTGACGCCGGTGAATTGACTCACGTTGGCCGAGATCATCACGACCTTGTTGGTCGAGCCCGCTACGTGGAGGCTCTGCGAGCCGGACGCGGGCAGGTGGTTCGTGCCGGTGTCCGTGAGGTAGTAGTAGAAGAGATAGGGGTTATCGAAGGCCGCGCTGCCGGCGTCGCCCGTCTGGGACGCCCCGAGCGTCATCGGGATCGCGCCGTACGTGACGGCCGTGGGCGTCGCCCCCGCGAAACCCGCCGTGTTCGTGCTTTCCGTCACGACCGTCGCGATGACCAGGCGGTTCGAGCCGGTGCCGAGGCTGGTCGAGAAATCCAAGGTGGTGCCGCTCACGGAGGTTTCAGAGTCGCTCAGGTAGTTCACGCGTGCCTGGCATTTGTAGACGCCGCCGCTGTTCACGCAGTCTTGCGTCGCGCCGCTGCACACGTTGCCGCACGCGCCGCACGCGCTCGGCGTCGTGAGATCCACCTCGCAGCCGTTGCTCGGGTTGCCGTCGCAGTCGCCGAAACCGGTGCTGCACACCGGCTTGCACACCTTGTTGGTCGAGTCACACGAGTTCGTCCCGTGCGAGTTCGTGCAGACGTCGCCGCACTTCGAGCAGTTCGAGGCGGTTCCGAGCGACGTCTCGCAGCCGTTGGCCGTGCTGCCGTCGCAGCTCGCGAAGCCGGCGCTGCAAGCTCCGAACGTGCACGTGCCGGTGGCGCAAGTCGCACTTGCGTTGGGGAAGCCGCACGCGACGTTGCAGTCGCCGCAATCGGTGAGCGAGGTGACGCTGCGCTCGCAGCCGTTGTCGAGGTTGCCGTCGCAGCTCTTGAAACCGCTGCTGCACACGGGTGAGCAGGCCGCCGCGCCGGGCGATCCGACGCAGCTGTTCACGCTGTGCAACGAGACGCAGGCGTTGCCACAGGACGCGCAATCGGTGTTGGTCCCGAGCGGAGTCTCGCAGCCCGCGCTCGCGCTGCAATCGGCGAAGCCGGCGCTGCAACCCGTGAGCACGCAGCTGCCCGTCGCGCACGACGAGCTGCCGTGTGGCATCGAACACGGCGTCGCACAGTTGCCGCAGTCGGTGGCGGTGTTCAGCGGTGTCTCACAGCCGTTGGTGGGATTGCCGTCGCAGCTCTTGAAGCCGGCTCCGCACACGGGTGAGCAGGCGAAGCTCCCGCCGGAACCGGCGCACGACGTCGTGCCGTGGCCGTTCGTGCAGGTGTCGGCGCAGCTGCCGCAGTTCGACGTGGTGCCGAGCTGCACTTCGCAGCCGTTACCCGTGTTGCTGTCGCAGTTCGCGAAGCCGGCGCTGCACGAGCCTAACGTGCACGTCCCGGTGCCGCACGAGGCCGACGCGTTCGGGAACGAGCAGGCGACGTTGCAGTTGCCGCAATCGGTGAGCGTGCGGACGTTGCGCTCGCAGCCGTTGTCGGCGTTGCCGTCGCAGCTCTTGAAGCCTGCGTTGCAGCTCGGCGTGCAGACGTACGCTCCGGCCGAGCCCGTGCAGGCGGTGGTGCCGTTCTGCGCGGTGCAGACGTGGCCGCAGGCGTTGCAGTTCGTGACGGCGTTGAGCTGGGTTTCGCAGGTGCCGTTCGAGTCGCAGTCGTCCGTGCCGGGGTCGCACATCGTCGCGACGCAGCTACCGGTCGTGCACGATTCCCCCGAGTTCGGGACGTCGCACGCCGTGTTGCAGGTGCCGCAGCTCGTCAGGCTCGTGAGCGACGTTTCGCAGCCGTTGTTGGGGTTCGAGTCGCAGTTGCCCCAGTCGGACCCGCTGCACGCGAAGCTGCAGCCGGTGCTCGTGCTGCACGCGGCCGTGCCGTGCGCGTTGGTACACGATTCCCCGCAGCTCCGGCAGTTCGCCGTCGTCCCCGAGGTCGTCTCGCAGCCCGCCTGGCTCGTGCAATCCAAGAAGCCGGAATTGCAGGAGGAGACCAGGCAGCTCCCGGTCGAGCACGAGGAAGCGGCGTTCGGCAGGTTGCACGTGGCGCCGCAGTCGCCACAGTTCGTGAGCGTGCGCACGTCCGTCTCGCAGCCGTTGGCGACGTTGCCGTCACAGCTCTTGAAGCCGGTCGCGCAGCTCGGGCTGCAGGCGAAGGTCGGCGCCGTGCCGCCGCAGGCCGTCGTGCCGTGGCCGTTGTTGCATGCGTCACCGCACGTGCTGCAGTTCGAGGTCGTGCCGAGCTGGGTTTCGCAGCCGGCCTGGCTCGTGCAATCGGCGTAGCCCGCGCTGCAGCCCGTGAGCACGCATTGCCCGGTGCCGCACGAAGCCGTGCCGTGCGCGAGGCTGCACGTGACGCCGCAGCCGTTGCAGTTCGAGAGCGTGTTCAGCTGCGTCTCGCAGCCGTCGGCGCTCGTGGCCTCGTTCGCGCTGCAATCGTCCCAGCCCGTGTTGCACGCCGCGATCTGGCAACTGCCCGAAGCGCACGAGGGCGTTCCGTGGGCCTTCGTGCAGGAGCGGCCGCATGAGCCGCAGTCCGTCAGGGTATTGAGCTGCGTCTCGCAGCCGTTGTTCTTGTTGCCGTCGCAGTCACCCCAGCCGGTGGAGCAGGCAGGCTGACATCCGGTCGAGGTGCACTGGTTGGTGCCGTGGGCATTGCTGCAGCTTTCTCCGCAGCTTCGGCAATTGGACGTCGTGCCGAGCGCCGTCTCGCAGCCGTCGGTGTCGACTTGGTTACAGTCGGCGTAACCCGAGTCGCACGAGGTCAACGAGCACTTCTTGCTCGCGCAGACGCCTTTGCCGTTCTTGTAGTAGCAGGCGATGCCGCAGCCGCCGCAGTTGTCCGGATCGGTCGTGGTGTTGGTCTCGCAGTCCTTGCCGTCGTTCGCGACGCATTCGGCGAGCGGGTCGGAGCACTTCGAGGTGCCGCACATGGAACCCGCGCACGCGGGCGTCCCCACGGTCGAGGTGCAGACGTTGCCGCAACCGCCGCAATTGTTGACGCTGACCGTCGTGTCCGTCTCGCAGCCGTCCGTGATGCCGTTCGAGCAGTCGGCGTGTCCGGGGCTGCAGGTGATGGCGCAGGTGCCTTTCGCCGGATCGAGGCAGCTTGCCTTGCCTCCGTTGTCCGAGCAGCGGTTGTCGCAGCTGCCGCAGGTCGCAGGCGCGCTGAGGTCGGCCTCACAGCCGTTCCACGGGTCGCCGTCGCAATCGGCAAAGCCCGTCTTGCAGGTGACCGCGCACGTGCCGCCGCTGCACTTGCCGCTGCCGTTGGCCGGCATGCAGACCTTACCGCAGCCGCCGCAGTTGAGGCCGTCGGCGTCGGTGGGCGTCTCGCAGCCGTTCGAAGGATCACCGTCGCAGTCGCTCGCTCCCTGAGCGCAGCGCGGCACGCACTCGCCGGCTTTGCACTCGGTCGTGCCGTGCTCGTTCGTGCACGCCGTGTCGCAGTCACCGCAGTGGTCGGCTTCCGTCTGCAGGTTGATCTCGCAGCCGTTCGTCACGTCGGCGTCGCAGTCGTCGTACCCGTCGTCGCAGGCGATCTCGCAGCCTTGCTTGCCGCACGAGGGCGTGCCGTGGTTGGCGCTGCACTTCGTGCGGCACATCCGACAGTTGTCGACGCTCGTCAGATCGGCCTCGCATTGATCCTTCTCGAGCGCGTTGCAATCCGCCGTGCCGGGCGCGCAACCCATCGTGGTGCACTGGCCGCCGGAGCAGAAGTTCGAGGCGCAGGTCAGCCGGCATTTGCCGCAATTTTTCGGGTCGTCGGTGACCGGCGTTTCGCAGCCGTTCGAGGCGTCCCCGTCGCACTCTGCCGTCCCCGGAGTGCACGGTCCTTCGCCGCACACGCCGTTCCAGCACGCACCGCCCGCGTCACACGCTTTGTCGCACGCGCCGCAGCTCGAGGCGTCGGTCTCCGGATTCCTGCAGCTGCCGTCGCAGCAGAGCCACGCGTACGGGCAGTCGGAGTTGTCGCTGCAGCCCGGAGTGCAAACCCCGTCGCTGCATTTGGTGCCGGCGGCGCAATCGGCGTTTTGCGTACAGTTGATGCAGAGCCCGCGGTCGGTGTCGCACGTGATGTTACGGCAATCCCCGTCACTCTTGCAGCCGACCGTGCAGCTGCCGCTCGCGCCGCAGAAGGTGCCGTCGTGGCAGCGCTCGAGGTCCGCCTCCCGTGCCGGATCGCACTCGACGCAGTAACCGACCGACGGATCGCAAAGCGTGGTCGCCGCGAGGCTCGCGCAGTCGTCGTCGGAAGTGCAGGCCGTGGGCGTCGACGGCGGCGCGGGCGGGGGCGGCGGCGGCGGCGTTATGGAACCGGTTCCTGCTTCGCCCGTCTCGATCGGCGGCGGGGTGTTCGGCTGATCGGGGACGAAATGGTAGTCCGGCGTCGAACAAGCAACCGCAGTGGCCACGCCCATGAACGCAAAGAGGGCGCGGCGAACCGATACGAAGCGTAAGAGGTTCACCAATTACCATTGTACCAGCGTCGTCCGGCTTCGCTCAGAGAAAGCGCGAACACGGCCGAGCGCGAGCGAACACGACGCAGGTCCCAAGAAGGGGCACGCTCGTTCGCGACTCAAAACCTGCAATCGACGCTGACGCCGGCGAACGCGCCCGGAGCGCTCGGCGAGAGTCGCCACGACTCCTGTTCTTCGGTCTCCTTCGGCGGCGGCTTCTTCTCGAACAGGATCAGCGCAGCAGCCGCGCCGACTGCGGCAACGCCCACGCCGGCGACGATCGGTGTCGCGACGTTGTAAGTCTTCAGGCGGTTGTAAGTCCCGCGGTTCGACTCCGGGCATGCGTCCTTGTTCGGGCAGTCCTTTTCGAGCTGCGCCCTCGTGGCCTGACGCAGCGCGAAAAGCACGCCCGCACCAGCGAGCGCCCCGATGCCCGCACCACCTACAACGTAGGGAATGGTGCGGTTCGGAGTCTGTTGCTGCTCGATCACGATGACCTTCTTCACGGGCGGCGTGACGGGCGCCTCCTCGGGCTCGGGCTCGAGCTCGAGGGTGACGCGAGCCACCTCCTTCTCTTTGAGCTCCGCAGTCGTGCTGAATTGCAGATAACCGGGCGCCGTCGCCGTGACCGTGTGCGGTCCCGGATCGAGCGGCACCTCGACGCCGACGGAGGTCGCGCCGAGGTCCACGCCGTCGAGCTGCACGAGCGCGGCCTCGGCGTTCTTTCCGCGCTCGATTAAGAGCTTGGGAATTCGCGCACGGAGCTCGCTGATCGCGTTCTCGACCTCGTGCTTGAAGTCGGGGCCGACCTGATCCGCCTCGCCTTGCGCAAGCTCGTAGCCGCCGAGGGCGGTGACGAGACGACCGAGGCCCTCCTCGCAATACGCGATGTGGAAGCGCACCTGCGGCGTCATGCGCACCGCGCCGACGTCACGAAATTGTTGAATGGCTTCGGACCAGTTGCTCGCCTGCTCGAGCTCGATACCGTGCTGGAATTGCGCGCGCGCCTTCTTCAAATCCGCGATGGATGGGCCGTCAGCGCGAGCAGTAGCGGGGGCGCCGCCGAGCGCCGTCGCTGCCGCAAGAGCGACGAGGAGGGGAGCGATGCGCCGAAAGGTCATGAGCTCGAGGGTTGGATCAGCCTAGCGTAGCGGAGCTTAAGCTTTTCCCCAAGTGTCCCGCGCGCCCGGACGCCACCACCCATCAAGGCTGACGGTACGGGACGACGCCGATGGGAAGCACGCCAGCGGGATTACACCACTGGTAAGTAAATCCGATGGTGTAAGTCCCGGGCGCAATGACGGTTCCGTCGGTGCCCCCGACCGTCGCGTAGGCTCGCACCTGGTTCGCCCCAATTTGCCCCGGGTTCCACAGCGGCGGCGTCAGGAGCTGCGCGCCGGTCACGTTCGCCGTCCCGGCGTAGTGGGCGCTCGACAGCACGAATAGCGCGGTGCCGGGCACCGTCGTCGTGACGGGACCGGTCGCCGCGCAGGAACCACCGCTGTTCGCGAGGGCCTTGCCGGTCCCGAGCACGAGGGGGTTCGCCGGGGCTACGCCCGCGAACTCGACGAGGTCGGCGGCGACCATCGCGACCTTGTTGGCGCTGCCGGTGATCTTCAGTGTCTGGCCGGTCGGCGGGAGATCGGACTCGGTGAGGAAGTAATAGTAAACGTAGGGGTTGTCATACGCGGCGGCGCCGGGGTCGCTGGTCTGCGACCCGCTCGCCGTCATCGCGACGGAGCCGTAGGTGACCGACACCGGCCGGGCACCGGTGAGGCCCGACGTGTTCGTGCTCTCCATCACGATCGCCGCGAGGAGGAGCCGATTCGACCCCGCCCCGAGCGTGTGCGCGATGCTGAGCGTCGTGCCGGTGGCGCTCCCGGCCACGTTGTTCACGAGGGTCACCGTGGCCTGACAGCGGTAATTGCCACCGACGTTCACGCACTCGGGCGACGAGCTCGGACAGACGTTGCCGCACGCGCCGCAGTTCGACGGCAAGGTCAGGTCCGTCTCACAGCCGTTGGCGTTACCGCCCGACTCGTTGCCGTCGCAATTCAGGTGACTCCCGTCGCAAGCGGGCGGCGCGCAGGCGCCGTCCATGCAGCTCGCGCTGGTCGCGCCGGCCTGCGAGCACACCGTGTCGCAATCACCACAATGCTGAGTGCTGGTCGAGGTGTCCGTCTCACAGCCGCTCGCGCCGCTGATGCAGTGATCGAACGGCGCCGTGCATTGCTGGCCGCACTCCGAGTCCATACAGGTGGGGGTCGCGTTCGTCGCCGGACACGCGTTCTTGCAGCCGCCGCAGTTTTTGGGATCGCTGCTGATGTCCGCCTCGCAGCCGTTCGTGACGTCGGCGTCGCAATCGAAGAAGCCGCTGTCGCACGACGTGACGAGGCACTGGCCGTTCTGGCATGCGCCGTAGCCGTGCTTGAACGTGCAGCCCTGCTTGCAAGCGCCGCAGTTGTCGGTGTTGTCCGAAAGGTCCGACTCGCAGCCGTCGGCGTAGCCGCCGCCGTCGTCGTCCTCGTTGCAATCGTCGAAGCCGGGGTCGCAGGAGGTGACGACGCATTCACCGTTCCGGCACGCGGCATCGCCGTGGGCGGCCGTGCACACGTGACCGCAGCGCCCGCAGTTCTGGGGGTCGCTCGTGGTGTCGAAGCTGCACGTGCCGTCCGCGTCGCAGTCTGCGGCGCCGTCGTCGCAAACGCTGGTGCCGCACTTGCCGTTGACGCAGTTGGCCGTCTTGCCGGCGGGCTCGGGGCACGCGTTGCCGCAGGAGCCACAGTTCAAGACGTCCCTGGTCGAGGTTTCGCAACCGTTCGTGGGGTCGCCGTCGCAGTCCCCGAAGTCCTGCTTGCACGTGTTTTGGCACTTGCCGCCGACGCATTTCGGCGTGCCGTTCACGGCGGCGCACTCCTTGCCGCAGCCGCCGCAGTTCATGGCGTCGTTGTCGAGGTTCGTCTGGCAGCCGTCGCCCGCGTCGGTGCCGCAGCGCTCGAAGGAGCCGCGGCACATGTCGATCTGACACTCGCCGCCGACGCAGAGCGCGTCGGCGTTCGGCAGATCGCACTGGTGACCGCACATGCCGCAGCTACGACGGTCGGTGAGCAGGTTCGTCTCGCACGGGTCGTCGTAGTCGCCGTCGCACTCGTCGGTTCCCTTGGCGCAGGACAGGACGCACTTGTGAGTCGTCGCGTCACACGACTTGCTGCTGCAATCGGCGTCGACGTTGCAGGGGAAATCGAAGGGGCAGCCGTCGCACTTCGGGCCTCCGCAGTCGATGCCGAGCTCCATCCCGTTGCGGACTTGATCGTCGCAAGCCGCGGCCGCGCAGTGCCCATCGGGGCACACGCCGCTGTCGCAATCTTCTCCGGAGTTGCAAGACTGGCCGGTCGCGCATCCCGACGGGCAGCCGCCACCGCAATCGACGCCCGTTTCGGCGCCGTCCTGCACGCCGTTCGAGCAACCCGGCTCCTGACAGAAGCCCGCGAGACACTGTCCTTCCGAGCAATCGGACTGCACGTTGCACTGCCCGCCCAAGCTACAGCCGTGACAGTCGGGTCCGCCGCAGTCGATGTCCGTCTCACCCGTGTCCGGGTCGATGGCGCCGTTCGAGCAGTGTCCCAAATCCTTCTTCGAGTCGATGAAGTGGTAGGACGGGGTGGAGCACGCGAAGACGAGGACGAGGCTCGCAATCGCCGCCGAAAGCGCTCGGCCAAGACGAGGCAAACGAAGGCCTTTCACCCGGGGCCCGACGTCCCTTCGCGTCTCTCTAGACGCGACGCGAGCGGCCTGATCGCAGCGACGCGCCTGCTTCCCCGGTTCTCGCGTCGACGCGCGGTCTCCCTGATGATCGTGAGCTTCGCTTCCAAGACTGCCGGACTCGGACGGAAGCGTAACAGCGATTTCGACCTCGGTCAGCTCGCGGCAGAAACGTCACGCGGCGTCTTCGCATCGGTAAGTAACGGACGAGGGTGACGGCGCGTCAGCTACCGCCCATCAGCTCGACGTACTTCCGAATGGAGGCCCTGGACTCTTCCGACACGCCCTCGAACTCGAAGCCCGTCGCGTGACGCCCGGCGCGCGCTGCCTTGGTCCAGCGTGAGATGGCGCCGGTTCGCAAGACCTTGCCCGTGAGCGGCTCGGCGAAACGGAAATCGCCTTTCTCGCCGGACGCGAGGCCACGCGGCGCGATGAACTGCACCCCACCTTCGGAGATTTCCTCGACTTGCCCAGCGATGAGCTCGCCGTTAGGGAGGGTCAGCTGCGCGGGCGTCGTGTACGGCGCGCGCGCGAAGCGGCGCTTTCCGGCGACCGGTGCCGCTTTGAACGCCGCCGGCGTGTCCGCCTGAGTTCGCTTCGTGCCGGAAGGGTCGCCGCCCGCCGCGTCCGCGCGACTTACGCCGCCCCCGACGGGCGCCGCCGGAAGCGGCAACACCATGCTCGCGAGGGCGAGCGACACGTCGGACATCGTAGCGAAGCGCCCGGCTTTGTCGCGCGCGAGGCAGCGCTCGATGGCCGCGACGAGGTTCGGCGGCGCGTCGGGACGGAGCTTGGCGAGCGACGGCAGCGGCTGCGTCGAAAGCCGGATCAGCACGTCGGCGTAGCGCCCTTCGAACGGCACCGAGCCCGTCAAGAGCTCGAACAGGATCACGCCGAGCGAGTAGATGTCGACACGCTGATCCTGATCGGCGTCCATCTGCAGCGCCTCGGGCGCCATGTACTCGGGCGTGCCGACGATCGAGCCCACCTGCGTGAGCTTGGCTTTCGACCCGCCCTCGGCCGTCGGCGCGAGCTGCGCGATGCCGAAGTCGAAGAGCTTGATCGAGAACGTCGCCGTCGGCAGAACGAAGATGTTGTCGGGCTTGAGGTCGCGATGCACGACGCCGCGCTGATGGCAGTGAGCGACCACGTCGGCGACCTTCTGGTCGATGAACGCGACCTCTTCCCAACCGAGGCGGCTCCGCGCGGCGAGCAAGCCGCCGAGCGTGCGCCCTTCCAGGAGCTCGAAGACGAGGTAGGGCGCGCCGTTGTATTCGCCTGCGTCCACGATTTCGACGACGCCCGGGTGCTTGGCCCGCGCGACGGCGTGCCCCTCCCGGAGCAGTCGCTCGTGTACGAGTGGGTCACGCCCGCCGTCGGTACGCGGCATCTTGAGCGCGACCTCCCGACCGGTGATGCGATGCGTGGCCGCGTACACCTGCGCGACGCCACCCGCCGCGATGAAGCGGCGGATGAGGTAGCGGTGCTCGACCAAGGTCCCGGGCTCGAGTGTCGTGCCTTCCATGGATTCCCCTAGCGAGAACGCAACGATTGACGATAGCATAAGCGCTTGCCGCTTCGACCGCGTAATTATTCGCAATTCCCGAGCAGGAGAGTTGTTCGTATCCCCACGCTTTAACGTGCCGAGCCCGCCCCGCGGGTGGTTACTTGCGATTCTAATTTGCTTCGTGTGCCATGCCTTTTGGCAGGGCCACGGCGTTCTCGACCCGGCGTTCCGTAATCCGGACGTGGCGGGCATTGCGTACAACGCACGCCTATTCGTGACGGGCGCGCTCCCATACGTCAATTCGGCTGAAATCAAGCCGCCGGGCGCGTTCCTGCTCTTCGCTCCGCTGCTCGCGCTCGGTGGGATGCGGATGGTGTGGGCGGCCGCCGTACTTTGGGGCACGTCACTGTCGCTCGCGACCGGCGCCCTCGCGGGTGCGGTGTGGGGGAAGAGCGCGGGCCCGCGCGCGGCCGTGCTTCATGCCGCTTGCGCCGTGATCGCTTCGGACGGCGACATCAATTACTCGTTCTGGATGGCGACGCCGTTCGTCGTCGCAGCCGCATGTGCGGCCGCGGCGGCGCGCGCGCCCGACGCGCGCCGCGCGGCGTCATTCTGGTTCGGAAGTGGGCTCGCCTCGATGCTCGCTGTCGCCATCAAGCCCTCGGCATGGCCGGTCTGCCTGTTGTTCGCCGGGTTGCTCGCGCACGAGCTCGCCCATAGAAAGCTCGCGCGCGTCGCGCTCGCCGTGGCCGCCGGTGTCGCCGGCGCGGCCGTCACCGCCACTCTCATCACGCTGCCGTTCGCGCTCGCCGGTGAGGTCGGCGCCCTGCGGCACGGCCTCGACGACGTCGCGGCATTCGGGAACGAATACGTCGCCATCGTCGCGCAGGCGCTCGGAGGCCGCTATCACGCGGTCGTCGCCGGCCTGCCCTGCCTCTTCGAGCAGATGCCGGGCCCGATCGTGCTCGCGGCGCTCGGCGCGAGCACGCTGTTCCCGCGCCGCGCACCGAAGCCGCCGCTCGCCTTCGCGGCTTGGATCTTCCTGCTCGCGGCGTTCCTCGGCATCAGCTACACGCTGCGCTTCTTTTCGCACGACAACGTGCAGCTCTGGCCCGCGCTCGCCGTGATCGCGGTGCGACCGGCCGGCGTCGTCGCGTTCTTGCTCGACCGCGTCGAGCGCGTCCGCTTCGCGGTTCTTCCCGTCACGCTCGCGCTCGGGTTGCTCGCCGCGGCGCCCGGGTTCGAGCAACGCTGGGGGTACGTGCACTACATGGCCGAGCGCGACCACGAGGTCGACGACGTGTGCCGCGAGGTCGCGCCGTTTCTTCCGCCCGACCAGCCCGTGCTCGCCTGGGGCTGGAGCGCGTGGAGCGTTTACGAGCACTGCGGGCGGCGCGCTCCGGGCCGCATCTTCAAGGTCGTCGCGACCGTCACGACCATCAACACGAACACGTGCAACAACGGCTTCGGCCCGATGACGCTCCGATCGGGGCCAGCCGTGGAGCGCTTCTTCGCCGAGTTCGCGGAGCATCCACCGAGCCTCTTTCTCTGGTCGAGCTACTTCAAAGAAATGGGGGGCGACCCGCTCGAGGCCTTCGAGCCGCTCCGCGCGTTTCTCGCCGCGCACTACGCGGTGGTGGATGCACGCGGGCCGTTCGTCGCGCTGCTCCGAAACGATCTCGTCCCGGAACCACCGCGCGCGCTGACTCAGCGCGACCCACCCGGTGTTTCATCGGGCAACGGAACGTACGGCTGGTCGGCACGCGCGGGCTCGGTGTGGACGAGCACGTCGCGCACGCCCGAAAAGTCGGCCTTGAGGGCGTCGATCACCCAGTGCGTCACGCGGTGAGCGTCGACGACCGTGAGGTGCGGCGCCACCTGAATGTGTAGATCGACGTAAATGCTGCCCGGCATGCCGCGCGTGCGTACCTTGTGGGCGCTGGCGACGCCCGGCACCGTCTTCGCAACGGCGATGATGCGCTCGGGGTCGAGCCTCGCAGAATCAGCCAGGTACGCGAGGTTCGTACGCAAGACGCCGATGCCCGCCCACGCGATGAAGCCCGCGATGCCGATCGCGGCAACGATGTCGACGACTGGATAACCGAGCCGTACGAGCGCGACCGAAGCGAGCACTCCGATCGTCACCATCACGTCCGAGCTCGTGTGCAGCGCGTCGCTCGTGAGCATCGGGCTCGCGAGCTCCTCACCGCGTCGCCGCTCCCAGCGCGAGACGCCGACGTTCACCGCGAGCGTGCCCGCGAGCACCAGGAACGCGAGCGCGTCGATCTGCGGCGCGGGCGTCGGCGCGCCGCCGATCCGCAAAATACCGCCCTTTGCCACGTCGTACGCCATGCCGAGCAACGAAACACCGACGAGCCCCGCAGCGAGCACTTCGAACTTCGCGTGACCGTACGGGTGCCCTTCGTCCGCGGGCCTACTCGCCCACCAGACGCCGAGCAGCCCGACCAAGTTATTCGACGAATCCGTGAGCGAATGAAAGCCGTCGGCGCGGATGGAGAGCGCGTGAGCGCTGTGGCCGTACGCGATCTTGGCGGCCGCGACGGCGACGTTCAGCGCGAGCGTGACCCAAAGCACGCGTCGAACCTCGGAGTGACGGTGGGCCTCCGAATCCACGGCGCTCGCCATCTCAAGGGCGTTGGCCGCGCAGCGCGGCGGCCGTCGAACGCGCCGCTTCGGCGAATTCACGCGCGCGTTTGCCTGCGAGCTCTGCCGGGGGCCGCGGCTCTGCCGCGAGCAGCTTATCGGCTCGCTCGAAGCGCTTGGCCACGCCGTCCCAGAACGCCGCGTCGTCCTGCTTGGGCGCGAGCGCGAGCACGAGCGCGGCGTCGAACGCCGCATAACCCGCGAAACGCCCGCGCCGCGCCGCTTCCGCGTCGAGCGCGCTCACGTCGCCCGTGCCGCGGACGAACGGCCCCTTGAGCATGAGCTCGGTCGCGTCCGCCGGACCGTTCTCGAGCGCTTGCGCGAGCGCTGCGAGCAGGCGAGCGAGATCGCCGGAGGGCGACACGCCGAGCACGTCGCGCGCTCGCTTGAAGTCGCTGGCGCGGAAAAATTGCCTGCCGCTCTGGACGAGAGCGCGCGCGTAGAGGGAGCGCGCGTGGTCGGAGAGCTTCGCTGCGTCGAGCTTCGCGCGATAGGCGGCGGGCACTCCGCGTTCGAGCAGCGCGCGGAGCAGCTTCGGGTCGGAGGCGTCGAGCTCGGGGAGCCACGTCTTCGTGTAAAAGGTGGGCAGGCGCGCGGCGAGGACGAGCTCGGGCGTCGAAGCGTCCAGCGCCTCGAGCGGTGGAAGGATCACGCGGTCGAGCGCATCGATGCGACTGCCGGCCCAGAGCTCGTTCAAGAGCGCGCGTGCGCTCGCCACGCGTGGATCGGACAGGGCGCCGAGCTCCGCGAACGCACGCAATCCGACGAGCGCCGCGTCGCGCCCGCGTACCTTGCGCGGCTCGAGCGCCTGGTCGAGCTCGCCGTAATAGGCGTCGACCACGCTCTGGTCGGCTTTCATCTCGTCCGGAAGCGGCACGTCGCGCACCATCTGCACGAAGCGAAGGTCGGCGTTACCCGCCGCAATCGCCGCGACGCCGCGCCCGTAGCCCGCAAGGTGCGCGCCCTCGGCCGACAGCTTCTCGATCGCGGCGGCTTCCGAGAGCACCCAGGGCGACAGGCGCTCCACGAAGAAGCTCATGAAGCGCTGCTTGTCGACCGCTCCCTCGAGCTTCGGCGGATCGGCGAGCAGGCGCGAGAAGCGCGCGGAGACCATGAGCCCGGCGAGCGTGCTCTCGAGCTCCGCGCCGAGCGGTTTCGCCGGCGCCTCGAGCACCGGCATCACGAGCGCGTCGCCACACGCCGCGGGGGCAAGTTCGGCGCGGAGAGCTCGCAGGCTGCCGAGCGGCAGCTCTTCGCGCGCCTCGAGGCAGGCGAGCGCGGCGTCCCGAGCTACCAGGTCCTCCTTGGCGAGCGCGGACGCGAGTGCCGGGCGCACCGGACCTACCGGCGCGCAGCCGCTCGTCGCGTGGGCGACGAACTCTGCGCACGCAGCGGGCGGGGACGGCACTGCCGCCGGTACGACGGGCTGTGTTTTGGGCTGTCGTTTGGCCGGAACGGCCTCGGCCGACGCGCCGGCTGCGGGCCCGGGCGCGCGCGGAACGACGGGAGCAGGCGGCGGCGCCGAGGCGCACGCGCACACGAACGCAAACAGCGGGACGAGGCGCAGCATGGCGTTTCAGGAGTCGACGGCGATGGCGAGACGCTCACGCACTTCGATGTGCGCGGCGCTCACGGAGTAGATGAGCATGTCACGCGCGCGCGCCACAGGGTCGAGCGCACCCTGCCGCGCCGGCTCGCTGCGAATGACCCCCACGCCCACGTCGAGGTCGCCGCACAGGATGAGCCCGGCGCGATCCGCGGCTTGGTCGACGCTCCGAGTCCAGCGCTTGAGATCGAGCGCGGCGCTGTCCTGCAAGAGCTTCGACACGGTGTGTACGAGGTGATCGCGGTACTCGCCCGTCGCAGCGCTTTCGAGCACGCGCGCGGCATCGATGACACCCACCTCGAGCTCGGCGGCGACGGGGAACTTCGGCTTGACCAGCCGAATCGCGCCGAGCAGCCAGCTCTTGAGCGCGGTCATGTTCGGCAACAGCGTGCGCAGCCGCAGGCCGGGCAACGCGTGCGTGAGCTCACTGCCGGCAACGAAGGCGGATTCCAGCGGGCCCATGCCGTCCGCAAATGCGCCGGCTCCGAGCACGACGGAGGGAGACGGCGTCGCGAGCGGCGTCACGCGCGACGGATCGCTCTGGCGCTGGAAGATGCGCGGCTCGTCGCCCGGCAAGATCTGCGCGGCGTGGTAGAACGCGTACACGAGCCCGTGGGGGTAGCGCTCCATGTCGAGCTCGTCCTCGACACCGAGGCCGTATGCCGACTCGGGACGCCCCCGCGTCGCGAGCACGTACGGCTCGATGAGCGAGAAGAGCGAAGTGATGAGCGGCTCGCTGTCGTCGGGCATGACGAGCTCCATGAACTCGTCGCCCGTGAGCCGGCGGCGCGCCTGCACGAGCTCCAACCCGCGAAAACGCTGGTAGAAGCGTGACTCGTCCGGCTGCGCTTGGCCGAGGACGTGCAGCGCCTGCGCGGCGAGCCACGCGCCGTCCGCGAGCCGAGCCTGCGTGTACATGCGGCGGAGGATTTGATACGGCTCCGGCCGATACGGATCGACCTCGATCCAGAGCGCCAGCGCGTTCTTACCCTGCTCGAGGAAGCGCGTGTCGCTCGCGTAGGTGCGAGCGAGTCGCTCCAGCCAGCGCACGCCGTCGGGTTCGACGTCGAGCGCTGATTCGTAGACACGTGCCGCTTGCTCGATGCTCCCGATGCGCGCGTACGTCTCTCCGAGCTCCTCGAGCACGATCAGAAGCTCCTGATTGCGTCCGGTCGCCGCGAGCTGCTGGGCGCGGCGCTTGAGCAGATCCTTGATGCCGTCCCAATCCCCGAGGCGCCGGCGAATGGCGAGCGCCTCCGTCGTGGCGCCTTCATGCGTCGGATCGGCCTCGAGCGCGGCGTCGAGCAAGCCGAGCGCCTGATCCGGATCGCCGATTTCACGCGCCGCGACCATCGCCGCCGTGTGCAGGTACTTCGCGCGCTGCTTCGGATCCTCGACCAGATCCGCGAGGCGCACGACGACCTCGAGCAACCGCGACCAATCTTTCTCCGCGCTGAAGAGCTGCATCAAACGCGTGAGGATGCGGCGATCGTTCGGCGCTTCGTCGAGCGCGAGCAGGAAGCAGCGGCCGGCGTAGTCGCTGTCTCCGACCTTTTCCGCGACGAGCTCACCGAGATCCACGAGCAGCGCCACCCGTTCGGCGCCCTGGGCGAGCTCCACTTCGCGCCGTCGTAGATCGATCGCGCGTTGATGGTCCCCAATTTCGACGAGCGCGTCGGCGAGCGCGCGCAGCGCCGCACGCGACTCCGGTTCGAGCGACAGCGCCCGCTCGAGCTCGGGCAACGCCTGATGCGCGCGGCCGCTCTTGGTCAGCGCTTGGCCGAGCAAGCGGCGTGCGAGCGCTTCCTCGGCCTCGTCGAGGTGCTCGGCTTGCTCCGAGAGCAGCCGGCGCACGAGCTCGGCCGTGCGCTGCGGCGTGCCGTGCTCGGCGCTGATTTCACAAACGGGCAGGAGCCAAGCCGTGCTCGTCGCGAGGGCGTCGAGAAAATGATCGGCGGCCGAAAGGGCCACGTCCGGTTCACCCGATTTCGCGAGTGAGTCCACGAACGCGAATACCGTCTCTCCGACCTCGTCCGCGGGCAGCGCTTCCGCCTGGGCCACGACCGATTGCAGGCGCGTCGCCGCTTCCTTGAAGCGCCCCTGCGCGTAGGCGACGCGACCCTGGACGCGGAGCCCGTCGAGGTTCGTCGGGTCGAGGTGCAAAGCGACTTGCGCCATCGCGAGCGCCCGCTCGTTGTCGCGCAGATACAGGTGACAGAGCAGCGCGATTTCACCCGCGACGGCGGCGCGCGCGCGGTCACCCTTGGTGTCGGACAGCCGCTCTTCGAGGAGCTCCACGGCCGCCGCGTGGTGGCCGACCTCGACGTAGACGCCGATGAGCTTCTTCGCGGCGACCTGATGGTCGGGCACGGCGTCGAGCGCGCGCTTGAGCTCGGTGATCGCGCCGTGCGGATCCCCGCGCTCGTGCAGCAGATCTGCGGCGCGCAAGAAGTGCTCGGCGCGCTCCTGCGGCGTCGCGGCCGCGTCCGCCAGACGCTCCATGGCGGCGACCGCGCTCTGCGAGTCGCCCATGCGCGCCTTCAGGGCCGCGATGGCGGCGAGCCCGCCGGCGTGGGCGGGCTCGAGCTCGAGCACCTTTTCGAGCTCGTCGATCGCCTTGCCGAGCAAGCCGAAACGCTCGTCGTAGAGACGCGCGAGCGCGAGCCCAGCCTCGACCTTCCACGCTTTTTCGGGATTTTGCGCGAGCTGCGCCAAATAGAGGTCGCGCAGCTCGTTCCAGCGCTCGAGCCGGCGATAATGACGCGCAAGCTCGGCGGCGGCGTTGGCGCGCGAGGGATCCAGCGAGAGCCCTTGCTCGAGCGCCTCCGCGGCGCGCGCCGGATCCAGGTACTCCTCGTCGAAGATCGCGGCGAGGCGTTCGTAGAAGCCGACCTTCTGACGCGGCGTCACGGCGAGCTCGATCTCGGCCGCGAGTACGTCCACGAGCTCGCGGTAGCGCCCGGCGCGGTTGAGCACGCGGTCGAGACCGCGCAGCGCGTCCACGTGCTTCGGCTCCTCCGCGAGCACGGCGCGGTAGAGCCGCTCGGCGGCGTCGAGGCGATCGAGCTCGGTCTCCCACGCTTCCGCGATTTGGAGCACCTGGCGATGGCGCTCGTCGCCCGAGAGCGCGAGGGCACGCTGCTCGAGCAGCTCGAGCGCGCGCTTCTGATCGCCGCGCGCACGGAGGATCGCGGCAAGTCCCTCCGCGGCGCGCGCGTGGGACGGATCCTCGGCGAGCACGGTGCCGAACAGCTCCTCGGCCGCCGGCATGTTGCGCAAGCGCACGGCGAGCACGTCGGCCGCTTCGGCGCGCAGATCGCGCGCGAGCCGCGGCGCCGCGATGTCCGCGCGCCGGATCAGCACCTGGCCGAGCTCGGTCCATTGCTGGCCACGGCGATAGAGCTCGGCGAGCGCGGCGAGCGCGGCATCGCTGCTCGGGTCACGGGCGAGCAGCGCGTTCAGCGCCGCGAGCGCGAGATCGGGGCGCGAGAGCTTCGAGCCGTACCAGTCCGCGACGCGCAAGAGCAGCGCCGTTCGCGCCTCGTCCGGCAGGTCGCCCTGGGCGGCGCTGGCGCAGCGCTCGAGCACGTCGCCCCAGGCCTTCGCGTTTCCGCCCGCCACGCGCTCCACGGCGCGCGCCCGCTCCTCCACCAGCGGGTCCTCGCAGAAAGCCTGCGCGAACGCGACGACCGCCTGTTCCTTGTCCGCGAGCTCGCCTGCGTAGAGCTCGCCTATCTCCGCGAAGCACTGCGCGCGCTCGGACGCGGATTTTGCCGACTCGCTCCGTTCGAGAAAGAGCTCGACCAGCGCTTCGTGCTTGCGCAGGCGCTTGCGCAAGCGAACGAGCGCCGCAAAGCTCGACGCGTCCTGCGCATCGAGCTCGATCAAGCGCTCGTAGAGGCCCTCGGCTCGCTCGAAGTCGCCGCCCGTCTCGAACAGGCGCGCCGCGCGCGTGAGCAGGCGCGGTACGGCGCGCTCCGCGCCGCCGCGCTCCTCGACGACGGCCACGGTATCGACGAAGCCCTGCGCGATGCGCTGGGCGTCCGCGCCGAGATCGACGCTCGCCTCGAGCGCGGCGGCTTCACTCTCGTCGAGCGGATTTTCGGCGAGGATGGCGAAGCGCCCGTCGAGCCGCTCGTCGCTCACCCAGCTCGGGGGCCGCGTGGAGGCGCGCCAGACGCGCCTGAGCGCCTCGAGCAACTCGGCGGCATCACGCGGCCGTCGCTCCGGCTCGCGCTCGAGCAGCGATTGCACGAACGCGTCCACCTCGGGCCCGGCGCCGCGCGGCGCCGCGAACGAGAGCGGCTCGGGCGTCTCCATCAAATGCGAGACGACCACGTCCGCCGCGCTCGAACCCGTAAAGGGGTCGTGCCCACAGAGGAGCTGATAGACGAGCACGCCGAACGCGTAGACGTCGCTCGCGGCGTCGATCCCCTTGCCGCGCAGAGTTTCGGGCGCGACCGACGAGAGCCAGCTGCGCTCGAAATTGCCCGCCGCCTCGGGCACGCTCGGCCGGAGCAGGTGCGCGCCGGCGTCGAGCAGAAGCACGCGCGGCGCGGCCGCCGTGTGATCGAGCACGAGGACGTTGCCGAGGTGGAGCGCGCCATGGACGAGCTTGTGCTCGTGGAGAGCGGCGAGCGGCTCGAGGATCGCGTGCAGAAGCGGCAAGAGCTCGTTCACGTGGCGCGGCCCGTTGCGCTCGAGCACTTTGCGCAGCGTTTCACCTTCGTGGAACGGCTGGGCTACCACCACGCCCCCGGGCGCTTCGAACGCTTGCACGGCTTCCGGCAGACCCGGGTGCGTGATCTGCGCCGCGAGCCGCGTCGCGACGAGGTACCGCTGCGCGTCCTTGCGCGGGACGCCGCTCACGACCCGCAAGCGGGCAAGATCCCCCTCGTGGTACGCGCGATGGACAACCGCGTTCGGACCCACGCCGAGCGCGGCCACGAGCGTGTAGCCGCGCGCCTGGAGCTCCGAGTCCGGAACGGCGACGGGACTACCGTTCGTTCGGCGCAGCGCGTTCACGTCGTCGCGCCGGGACGTCTGCATGGCATCGAGCAGCGCATCCACCGCGTCGCGCTCGACGCAGCGTTCGGCAAGCGTACGAGCGAAGGACGCCTTCGCGCCGATGCCGTCGAGCCCCGTTGCGTCCGAACCGAGCACGGAGCCCGCGAGCGCGCCGAGCTCCGTGAGATCGTAGAGGCGTTCGAGCTCTGCGCTCAGGGTTTCGACGTTCAGCGACAATCTAGACCTCGGGGCAGCCCACTGGCTCGTCCAGCGGGAAGCGGGAGCCTACCATCCATCGCGGCCGGTCGAGCAGCGGCTCGTCGCGGCCGTCATGGCCAATCGAGCAAAGCTCGACGCACGCGCCAGGCACCGTCGTCGCTCACGTCCGCGTAAACGAGCTCGTCGCCGGCGAGCGCTAGCGGCACCCCGGCCGCACTTTTCGATCCGAGCGAGGCTATGCGCTTGAAAGAAACCGCTTCTCCCGCCGCGCGCCGGACGCCGACCAAGAGCTCGGCGTCCTCACCGACGCGCGCGGCGACGGCAAGGTGGCAAGCGTCGCCCGTACACTCCGCTGCCAGAGCGGTCGGCTCGGCTTCGTCCTCGAGCGTCATCTGCTCGGGCTCACCCGTGGGCTCGCCCGTCATGCTGACCCGCTGCAGAAAGACACCGGCGCTGCCCGCCACGCCCGATTCTCCCCGCTCGAGCCAAATTACGGCCAATCCGGCGCCGAGATGGGCGAGGACCGGTGCGAACGACTGGCCGCGCGTCGCGAGCACGCGGCGCTCGCTCCCGATGGGGGTTGCGTCGCGCGTGCTCACGCGTTCGAGATAGATGTCGGCTTGCCCCGGCGCTGACGGGTCGCGGGCGTCGGCCCAGGCGACGAGGGTCGAATCGCCGAGCGGCAAGAGTGTGACGTGGGTGGCCGGGCCGGGTGCGCTCGTGAGGCGATGCTCGTTGCCGATACGCCCGAGCTTGTCATCCACGCGGGAAGCGTAGACCTCCGGGTCGTGGTCGCGTTCGTCCACCCAGGCGACGACCCAGCCCTTATCGACGGGTGCGGCCGCGACGTCACTCGTGCCGCCGCTTTTGTGCGTGAGCATGCGCTGCGTGTGACGCGCGCCCTCGGCCGTCACGAGCGTCAAAAACACCTGCGGCTGGCCGGCATCGAGCCCCGTCCACGCCGCGAGCAGATCGGCGCCGGGCGCGCCGGGCGCGAGCGAAATGCCGCCGAGCGAGTGCGCGCGAATCGACAAGACCTGTTCGGGGCCCGGCGTGCCGTCGGCGCGCAGCCCGACGAAGGCGAGCTTCGCGCGGACCGGCTCGAAGCGGCCGTCCGACGCCGGGTGTTTGAGCTTCACCCAGGGCACCCCCGGATCGAAATCGGTGAGATACGCGGCGAGCGACCCCGTGCTCGTCTTCGTGAGGGCGAGATCGGCGAGCGGGTCGCTGCGCGCGAGCACGCGGTTTTCGCGGATGCGCGGCGGTGCTTCCATAGCGAGCGAACGCCCTGCGGGTCGATACGCGTCCGAGCGGCGCTCGAGCGTCGTCAGGAACACGGGCGCAGGGGCGTCCCCGAGTGCGGCGAGCGCGAAGCAGTGCGCGTCGCGGCACGAAAGCTCCCAACCGAGCTCCGCGGGCGCGCCGTCCAAGCTGTCGAGCCGAAGCGGCTCCGAGGCCTGCACGCGTAGGTTCGCGCCGAAGCGCACGAACGTCGGCATCACGTCCGCGTCGTTGCAGTCGCCGTTGCGTGGGCACGCTGCTGCCAGCGTGAGCGCCGCGACACCGTCACCCGCGGCGGCGAATTCAGGCACCGATTCGTCGTCGGACTCGAGCTCGACGCGGGCGCGCTCCGCCGTCGAGCGCCCCGCCGCGTCCACGCCCGCTATGTCGAACGCGCGCACGTCACCGTCGCGATCGGCGAGGTTTTCCCACGCCGCGAAGGCGCGCGGCGCGCCGGGTCGCGAAACCACGCGCACGAGCGCCTGCTCACCGAGCGGCGGCGTGAGCGGGCCGTCCGGCACGCTCACGTTTCCGTCGTTGGCGACGACGGCGCGATAGACGCGGCTTTCGCCGTCACGCAGGTCGGACCAGGCGACGAGCAGCGAATTTTCGACGACCCCAAGGTCGAAGTCGGCCTGCGCGTGGCCACCCGCGCTCACGACGATCGGCTTCGTCTTCGCATCGGGCCGGCCGTCCGTGAACGTCACGAGCACGCGGCCGTCGCCGCTCACCGTGCCGAGCGCCGCGCGACCGCCGAACGCGACCGCCTGCCACGCCTTGAGGCCGCTCGCGAGCGCGGCGGGCGAACCCTCGGGCTCGCCACGCGCATTCAGCACCACGCCGATCACGTCCGCGAGCTCGTCTTTGGGCTGGGCCCAGAGCACGAGCCGGCGCTCGCCGAGCGGCACTACTTCGACCCAGAGCGCAGCGCCGTGAAGCTCCGCGAGCGCGCGCGGCCCCGCGACGACCGTACCGTCATCGTCGAAGAGCGTCGCCTCGACCCACTCCGAAAGCGGCGTACGACGCGTGCTCAAGATGGTGAAGCCGGGTCCGTCGGGTCTGCCGCGCACGACCACGACGCCCACTTCGGGCGGCGCGTCCGCAACGCGCTTCGGCGGCGCGCGCAACCGGCCGTCGGGCGTCGCCACCGCGACGTACCAGCCGCGCTTCTCCCCTTCGGGGGCGGCCCAGGCGATGAGCTCGCCGTTCTTCCCCTGCCCGATGTAAGGACCGAACGTTCCGTCGGGGACCTTGGTGACGAGCGTCGAAGGCAGAGCCGGCAGCCCCGAGCCGGTCGCCTTTGCCGTGGGCTTCACGATCGGGTGTCGCAGTGGTGTTTTGACGGGCAGCGTCGGCTGACTCGAGCAAGAGAGGAGCGCGAGGGCGAACGATAGCGGCGCGAGGCTCCGCGGCATGAGAACCCGGTACCACGGCCGCGCCCGAAGACGAGCTAGAATAGGCGGCCGTGACGCTCGCCCAGCGCTTGCTACTCGCGATCGCGGCGGTCACGATCGTCACCGCCGCGCTCGCGGGCGTCGCGGTGCGCGAAGCCTGGCGCAACGCGGAAGAAGAGCGCTTCAGGCAAGAATTCAGCGACGCCAAAGCTCTACTTGCGCGCGAGCTCGGCGCCGAACCGGCGGCGATGGCCGGGCTCATCAGGCCGGTCTGCGAGCACGATCCGATCGTGGACAGCGCCCTGGTCGGCCTGCGTGCCGGAGATCTCGGCGACCGCCGGCTGCCCATCGGCTTGCGCGTTCCCGAGCTCGGCCGCGCGCTCGAAATGGACGAGCTCGTCCTCGTCACGTCGGGCGGCGACGTGCTCGGGACGCTCGGTGATCGCCCGAGCGCGCCCCGCGAGCGTGAAATCGTCGCTCGCATCGCACGGGGCGGAGCCGCGACGGTGCGGAGCACGCCGTCACTCGCGTTCGAATTCGGCTGCCGGCGGGACGACGGCGGCGTTTGGGTCGGGCTCTACGCGGCGCGCCATCTCGACTCGCTGCTCGCTCGCGTGGGCGACGCGTACGACGTGAAGCTCGCACGCGGTTCCCCGAGCACGAGCCGGCGCGTGCTGAGCGAGGCGATCGATTTGCCGCAGCTCGGCGGCGTGACCATCAGCGCGTCACGGCCGCGGCTCAAGCTCGTCGCCACGCTCGAGCGTCTCGACGTGAAGCTCTTCGCGATCGGCGCCGGCGCCTTGGCCGGAGCCGTAGTGCTCGCCTTCGTGCTCGCCCGCGGGCTCGCGCGGCCGATCGTGGAAATGTCGCGTCAGGCCCGCGAGGTCACGCACGGCGAGCCGAAGCCCGTCGCCCCGGCGGGCGGCAAGGAGCTCGTCGACTTCGCCAATGCCTTCAATCAGGCCATCGCGGACCTCACTCGGCTGCGAAAACGCCTCGCCGTCACCGAGCGCATCGCTGCCCGCCGCGAGATCGCGCGGCGCGTCGCCCACGAAATCAAGAACCCCCTCGCGCCGATCCGCGCCGCGATCGAAACCTTGCGCCGGCTGCGCGCTCGCGGCGACGTAGCCTTCGACGAGTACTTCGACGAGGCGACGCGCACCGTGCTCGACGAGGTGCTGCGCATCAGCAACATCGTGAGCGAGTTCACGCGCTTCGCGCGACTGCCGCCGCCGACGCCGGCGCCCATGGACCTGGCCGAGGTGGCGCGCTCCGTGGTCGCGCTCCAAGCGAGTCAGGGCACGCCCGTCGCGCTCACGGGCGCCGCGCGCGCCGAGCTCGTGGCGGACCGTGACCAGATGGTGCAGATCCTCACGAACCTCGTTCAGAACGCGCTCGACGCCGTACGCGGCCGGCCGGACCCGCGCGTGGTCGTGGACCTCGGAGCGACGGCGGATCGCGTTTGCATCGCCGTGCGCGACAGCGGGCCGGGCTTCAGCGCCGAGGTCGCGCAGCGCTTGTTCGAGCCGTACCTCACGACCAAGCCCGAGGGCACCGGGCTCGGCCTCGCCATCGTCGAGCGCATCGTGGTCGAGCACGGCGGGGATATCGTCCTCGATCGCGCGCCGGAGGGCGGCGCCGCGCTGGTCGTGAGCCTGCCGGTGGTCGGCCCGACCCTTTTGCCGGATTCAGGCGCGCCGCCGAGCAGTGAGCGGGAAGGCCTCGCCAACGGCTGATTCTGCCGTACGGCGGCCGAGGACGGTTACGTAAGGGCTTGGACGCCTGTTTGTCGCGGACATTGGCCCCTTGTGAGTTAGGGCTCGGTCTGAGTACGATTTCGGTCCACCGCGGGGGCACTTGCCCGCGTGCATGAGCCAGCATGGATAGCCTTACACCGCGTCAGGTTCTCGGAATGGGGGCCGTGTTCGTCGTGTTCGTCGCGTTCGCGGCGGTCGGCGGGCTCGATCAGCGAGCACTGATGCTCGCAGGGCTCCTCACTCTGGTCGGCGTCGGCGCCATCGCCTACGCCGGCGGCGGGGGTTCGTCGCGAGCGACCTTCGATCGACTACACGCGTCGGCGCGCCAGCTGCTCGAGGGCCAACGACCGAACGTACCGGCCGGTGTGACGCCCGAGGTCGCGCGCGTCTACGAAGTGCTCGGCGAAGTCGCCGACGTCCACTCGCAGGCGATCAACTCGAACAATCGCTCGCGTGAAGCGCTGGCTCACGCCGCGCAGAGTCTGACCGACGCGTTGCGCCAGTTGTCGCAAGGCGTGACGACGCAAGTGAACGCGGGCGAGGACGTCGCGAAGTACGTGCGCGAGACCACCGAGGCGCTGCGCGCCATCGGGCAAAACGTAGAAGTGCTCGCGACGAGCGCCGAGGAATCCGGCTCCTCGATCATGGAGATGACTGCGACGAACGAGACGGTCGCCGAAAACATCGTCGAACTCGCGGGCAGCGTCCGTGAAACCGTCGCCTCGATCGAGGAGATGGCGTACTCGATCAAGGAGGTCGCGAAGAACGTCGACGCTCTCTCGCTCACGGCCGAGGAGACGAGCTCGAGCATGAACGAGATGGACGTCTCCATCGACCAGGTCCAGTCGAACGCCAACGAGACGGCGCGCCTCTCCGAAGAGGTGGCGCAGGACGCCGAGCGCGGCGCCGAGGCGATCCTGAAGACGATTGGCGAGATCTACCGCATCAAGGAGAGCAGCCAAGAGGCGGTGGCCGTCATCTCGAACCTCGGGTCGCGCATCGACGCCATCGGACAGATCCTGAACGTGATCGACGACGTCGCCGAACAGACGAACCTGCTCGCGCTGAACGCAGCCATCATCGCCGCGCAAGCCGGCGAGCACGGCAAAGGCTTCGCCGTCGTGGCCGACGAAATCAAGGACCTGGCCGAACGGGCCGGGGCAAGCACCAAAGAGATCGCCGACCTGATCAAGACGATCCAATCCGAGAGCAAGAACGCCATCTCCGCGGTCGAGCGCGGCGCGCAGAACGTCGATCGCGGCGTCGAGGTGTCGAACGAAGCGGAGCGCGCCCTGAAGAAGATTCTCGAAAGCTCGCAGAAGAGCACCAACATGGTGCGTGCCATCGCGCGCGCGACGGTCGAGCAGGCGAAGGGCAGCAAGCAGGTCACGGACGCCATCGGCCGCATCGCCGGCACCGTGCAGCAGATCGCTGCAGCGACCGCGCAGCAAGCGCGCGGCTCGGAGCTCATCATGCGCAGCGGCGAGAAGATGCGCACCATCGCGCAGCAGGTCGAGCGCTCGACCCAAGAACAGTCGCGCGGCAGCCGTCAGATCACGCAGGCGATGGAGAGCATCAACAGCATGGTCGGAGAAATCTCGAACGCCCAACGCTCCCAGGTGCGCGGCGCCGAGCGCGGTCTGAGCCTCGTCTCCCAGCTCGACGACGCCGCAAAGAAGCAAGATTCCGCGCTGCGTGAGCTGTCCGCGCAGGTCGACCGCTCGAAGAACTAGTGCCGCGTCCCGTAGTCACCGGCTCCAGCCGAGCTCCCGCGCCGTGCTCGGTCCCACGGCGAGCTCGGCGAGCGACTCGGGGCGCGCTTCGTTCGTGGCAGAGAGCGGACGGTTCCGCGCCATGATTTCGGCGAACGCTTGCGGGTAGAGCGGGACGCGGTCGGGCTCCGCGAGGCCGCTCGGGACGAGGGCGCGACCGTCCGGGCCGTAGTGATCGCTCGCGCCGAGCGTGTGGCAGAGCTCGTGCGCCGCGACGAAGAGCGCGAGGTCGACGCTGCCGGAATCGAGCTCCGCGCGCGCGATGCCGACGCGGCCGCCTTCTTCGCTCATGCCTTCGACGACGGCGCGCTCGCTCGGCGGGTCGAGCACGAGATAGAGCCGGGCGTCGAAGCCGCGCGCAGGGATGCCGGCGCGACCGTCCATATCGCTCGTGAAGCGGTGCAAATCCCAGGCGTAACGGAGCGTTCCCGCGAGATCGTCGCCCGGCACGGGGAGCGGAACCGCGAGCGGCGTCGGGCCGTAGGTCGTGAAGGCGAAAGGGCGCGGCGCGTCCGGACGATAGCGCGCGAGCTCCACGGCGAGCCGCTCGGCGAGGTCGGGTACACGACGGCGGAGGTCGTCGACGGCGCGAGCATCGACGCCCGGCTCGACGACGAGGACGAACGCGACGTCGAGCGTGCGCCGCCACGCGTTGCGTGCGCGCCGCGAGTACACGTCGTGCGCGGCGTAAACGAGCACGACGACGAGCACCGCGAGCAGGAGCGCGACGCGCACGACGAACGCGCGCCGGGACCTCACTCGCGGCTTTCGCCGCAGAGTCCGGCGCCGGGAGTCGTCGCCACGACCCCGTAATCACCCACGCCGAGGCCGAGCGGCACGGTGAGCTCGGCGTCGAAGCGGCCGTTCGCGTCGGTCGGTATCGAGCCGAGCGGCGAGAGCCGGCCGTCGAGGGAACGCAGCGCCACGTCGACGCGTACGCCCGGGCACGGCTCGTTTTCGGCCGAAACCACGCCGCGCACCAGAAGCTGTGCGCCGCGCCGGGCCTGGGTCTCACCCACGTGGAGCTCGACGCTCGCCGGGGGGCGGCCGTTCGTCGCGGCGGAGGGTGGCGCTTCGCCGGACGGCTCGTTCGCGGCGGAGCTGGCCGACGCGCGCGCCGCGGACGAAGCCGCCCCCGCCGGGTTCACGCCCGCGCCCGGAGCGGGGCTCGACGCGCCCGCCGCCAGCGCAGCGCTCTGCGAACCGGGCGGCCACACGAAGGGATCCTCGGGTGGCACGTGGGGCTGCGCGTCGGCGCTCGGATCGAGCTCGAAGCGACCCGCGGCGCCGCCGAGGTCGATGCGGTGCCAGATGGCGCCGTCGCCGACTTCGACCCAGGCGTGCGCTTCGTTGCGCACGAGGCGCGTCGGCAAGCCGAGCGCGAGCGCCGTGATCGTGAAGGCGAACGCGCGATGCCGGCAGACGCCCTTTTTCGAGAGCGCGAGCTCGCGGTAGAGCTCGGCGGGGAGCCGCGAGCGCGGTAAATCGTCGGACGGCGCGAAACCGCGAAAATGCGCGACGAGCGCCGTCACGGCGTCACGCGGGCTCACGCTCTGCGACAAGCCGAGCGCGTGCAGCACGTCGCGCGCGACGTCACGCACGGTGCGCGGCAAGAGCGGCACCCGCGGCACGAGGCTCGCCCAGCCCACGTCCGGAAAGGGCGAGCCGAACGACGCGCGAGGGACGGCGAGCTCCAGCACGAGTCGGATGCGCTGACGGGTCGTGCCCACCACAAACCAATTATCCGCGCCGTCACGCAGGATTTCGACCGCGACGGGCTGCGGCTCGGCGCGCGACGCGAGCACGCGCGCGCCCGGGCCGGGGCTCGGGATGCGCGCGGGCACGCCGGGCGCCACGTCGACGAAGAGATCGGCGAAGAATTGATCCTCCCCCGGCAGCGCGACGCCGCCCGTTTCGACCTTGCGCAGGCGGCGGTCGGAGACCGCGAGCTCCACGGACTCGTCGACGGAGTCGTACGCGTAGAGGCGCTTGAACGGCGTGACGGCGGGGATGAACGGATCGTCGTAGCTCACGACTTCGGGGCGCGTGGTGTCGCCGTCGATGCGGTAGGTCGCGTCGATGCTGTCGGGCGTCGCGTTGCCGCCGTACGCGGTTTCCGGCGGCGCGCGGTGGTCGGGCGGCGCGGGCATCACGCCGCTCGGCGTGTCGACGGCGGCGGGCAAGCGTCCGTCGCGCGTCGTCGCGTGCAGCGAGAGGTCTTCGTTCGGGTCGGGCGGGACGTACTCGTGAAGGATGGGGCCGTCGGCTCCCGCGGGGCGCGGCCGGCACACGAAAACGCACGCGAGGGCGGCGAGGGCGAAAATCAGCCGCCACGTGCGTCGCATGCCGCAAGCATAGCGCGCCGCGCGCGAGCGACCGCGGGCGAAGCGTTCAGCCGCTGAAAGGCTGCGGCTCGGGATACGGAAAGCCGGGGACCGGCTGCGTGGGCTCGACTTCGTGGAAGTGCGTGAGGTCGAGCGTGATGACGTTGCCTTGCTCGGTGAGCACGTCCTTGAGGCGATAGCCGTACATGATCATTTCGGCGGGGTAACGGTATTGCGCGTGCACGGTCTGCATCCAGGTGTCGTCGAGGCCGCTCACCGACACCACGAACTCGACGCCGTCTTCGATCAAGGACTCGGGCGTGTCCGCGTAGAGCGGGCTCGTCTCGTCGACGACGTGCATCAGGTTCCACGAACGCGTGAGCGAGAAGCGCTCGCGCGTGAGCTTGAGATCCGTCGAGCGGTAGAAGTCCTTGCCCTCGAGCGTGCGCTCGGTGCGCAGCATGACCATGCGAATCGTCGCTTCGACGATGCGATTTTTGCGCTGATTGCCGAGCCGGAACGAGAGCGTGGGCATGCCGTTCATCAGTGAAACGGTGATGCGCTCGGAGAACATGAGTCGCGCCGTCGGGCGCGAGAACTTGGCGAAGACGAGCCCGGTGGCGAGCGCGGTGAGGACGAGGCTCACGGTCGATTCGACGACGACGACGGCGTTGGCGCCGTGCGTCGCCGGATACATGTAGCCGTAACCGATGGTGCCCATCGTCTGAACGCTGAAGTAAAAGGCGTCGACGAACGAACCGGGCTCCGCGTGCTCGACGCCGCCCACCTCGAAGTAGAGCAGCGCGAAGAGCGTGTTCACGAGGACGTAAACCACGGTGATGAAGCCGATCGTCGCGGGCCACTGGAGCTGCAGGAGCGCGTGATAAAAGTCGCGCAGGGGGGTGCGCGGCGCCCCGACGACGCGGATCTCGTAGTCGACCGGCGCTTTGCTGGGCGGGGGGAGCGGCGTCGGCGCGTTCACGTCAGCAACGTTCCGATGCGCGACAGCCAGATCTCCGACTCGCGCTCGACGTAGTTCCACTCGGGGTTTTTCGCGGGGTCCCGCAGGCCGGCGAGCAGCGCCTCGAATTGCGGGCGGTGCGCGGGCGCGAACTCGAAATACGTCACGAAATCCCAGGCGGAGCCGGGCAGCGGGCGCGAGTGGTAGAGCTTGCGCAAGATGATGCGCGCGTAGGCGAGCCCGACCTCGACGTGGCCGGCCCGCGTCGCGCCGCGAAACATCGCTTCTCGCTCGTCGAGCGCGAGTTGCCACCACGCTTCGGATTTGGTGAGCGGGATCACCACGCAGAGCGCGTCCTGTCCGGGCAGCGGAGTGGTGACGAGGTCGGGACGCTCGGCGGCGCGTGTGTAAACGAGATGCTGCGTTACGCCGAAGAGATCGCCGCCCCCGGACGGAAGCTCGCTGATCGACTCGAGGCGTACGAACTTCGTGCCCGCTTCGAGTCCGGTAAGCGGCTCGCCGCGTACGTTGCGCACGGCCTCGATGCGATAACGATCGACCTTGGTCGTGAGGCTGGGGCTCGCGCTCGTTTCGACGCAGAAGCGACCCCACGTCGGCGGCGGGACGGGCGGGACGGTCATCCTGAGGTCGCGAGTAGCACGGCCCTGGTTTCGAGCGCATAGTTCGCTGCCTTGATGCGTGCTTTGCTTCCGTTTCGAAGGCTCACGCTCTGGCTCTCGTTCGCGGCGCTCGGCGCCATGGGTTGCGGCGGCGGCGCGAAGCAGGACGACGGCGGCCCCTGTTTGCCGCCGAGCGAGGCGGGCGGCGCGAGCGACGAGGGGCCGACCGACACGCCGCCCTCGGACGTGTCCGGTGACTACACGGTGACGCTCACCAATCTATCGAACTCGTGCGTCAAGGAGACGGACTGGATGGCGGATGCGACGACGGACGGCGTTCGCTACGACATCCGACAAGACGGCGAGAGCATCACCGCTGAGGCGCAGGGCAACGCCGCCGTGTATTTCGTCCTGCTCACCGGCTCGAACGATTTCAGCGGCGCGGTCCACGGCAACTCTTTCAAGCTCACGGACGTGGGCCCGAACGTGAAGACGGACCAGAGCTGCAGCTACACGCTGAACGCGGTCGTGAGCGGCACCATCGACGGCGACACCATCGCGGGCAAAGTGACTTATCGCCCGGTGATCAGCGCGGATCCGTCATGTAACCCCGATTGCGAGCCGTACGTCTGTCAGGCCGAACAGGAGTACGTGGGCACGCGGGCGCCGAGGTGACGCCGGCGCGCGCTCCCTCCAAGCGCGAAAGCTGGCTGCCGCTCGTGCTGGCGGCGCTCGCCTTGTTCTGTGTCGTCCAATTCATGGAGGGGAGTGCGGAGGAAGGGCGCCGCCGGGACGAGCCCCTGCCCGCGAACCCGCTCGCTTCGCCGCCGCTAGATCCGGAAGCGGCGCTGCAGTCGGTCGCGAATGCGCTGCCGAGCGCCGGCGCGGGCGCGCAGCGGCTTCACGTGCTCGAGGTGCGCGCGCTCGTCGCGCAAGGCAAGCTCGGAGCCGCGAAAGCGCGCGCCGCCGACTACTTCGCGCGCTGGCCGCGCGGGCCGGACACGGCGGCGCTCGAGGCGCTGACGGGGGCGCATCCGACTGCGTCGACCGAGTCGCCGCGGGAAGCACCGGCCGACGAGGAGCCGGCGCCCGACGCTCAGCCGTCGACGCCGCCGCCGCGCGCGACGGTGCTCGCCCCGACGAGGTAACGCACGAGATCGCGCGCCTCCTCCGCGTCGAGGTGAACGCGCCGCTCCCCCTGCATGCGTTCGACCTTCTCGGGCCACGCGTCCGCGGCGAACTGCGCCGGCTCGATCAAGAGGTGGCAGCCGCCGCACTTACCGAGATAGAGAGCGCGGCCGTGCTCGAGGTTTTCGACCCGCGCCGCCGGGTCACGCCGCTTCACCGCGCCGACCTCCGCCGCGCCGGGCGGTGGAAACGCGGAGCTGCAGCCGGCACCCACGAGGGCGAAGGCCAGCAAACGGCGTAACGGACGCATCCCGAGCGTTCTAGCCTCTTGAAAATGAATGTCAATATCGCGAGCCGTCGTCGCCGCCGCGCCGGCTCGCCTTCTTCTCGCTTTCACGGCGTTTGTCGCCGAGCCGGCGCTCCTTGGCCCCGCGGCTCGGCTTGGTGGGGCGGCGGGGCTTCGGCTTCACGAGCGCGGCCCTGACGAGCTCGGCGAGACGCGCGCGCGCAAGCTCGAGGTTTCGCGCCTGCGACCGAGTCTCGTCGGCGACGATCACGAGCCGTCCGTCCGCGTCGAGCCGCCCGCGCGCGAGCACGGCGAGACGCGCGCGCACGCCCGCGCTCAAGACGGCGCTCCGCGCGAGATCGAAGCGCAGCTCGACCTTGGTCGCGACTTTGTTGACGTTCTGGCCGCCGGGCCCGCCGGAACGCACCGCGCTCCACTCGAGCTCCGCGTCCGGCAGCACGAGCGCGCTCGTGATCGTGAGATCGCTCATGTCCTCATCCGTGTCGTTCTTTCGCGACGTGTTCGGCAGCCGTGTACAAGCTCGAGTTACCGTGCCGGTGGCGGGCGATGCTGCGGCTCTCCTCGAGCACGTAGCGGCGGAGCTCCACGTAGCCGCTGTCGTGCACCGGCTCGGCGTCGACCGACGGACTCACCTCGGCGAGCGCGCGCTGCGCTTCGAACGCCGGGCCCGTCGACGGGCCGAGCACTCGGACGCGATCGAACCCGCGCCCGAACACGATCGCTTCGAGCTCGTCCGCGCTGGAAAAACGCGCGGCTTCGGGCGGAATCAGCCGCTCGAAGCGCTCGGAGCCCGGCCGTGTCTCGACCGCCATGTCGACGGACACGCCCGCGAGATGTGCGGCGAGCAGCGCCGAGAGTACGTCGAGCTCGCTCGTGGTCTTCGGCACCACGACGAGCACGCTCGCGGTCCGATAGACGAACGTGTCGGCATGACCGAGCACTTGATCCTGCGCGTGCTCCGGCGTGAGCTCCTCGCGCGCGGCGGCTTCGTAACTCTTCAAGCGGCGCGCAAGGCGCTCTTGCTCGGGGCGCGCGGCGTCCCGCAGCGTATCGTCGACGACGGGCGCGAGCCGTCCGAAGTCCGGCTGCGGGCCGAGCAGCTGCGACAGACTGGGACGTGCTTCGGCGCGGGGACCGCGCGAGAGCACGCCGAAGAAGCTCCGCGGCGTGCGCTCGCTCAGGACGCGCGCCAGCGCGAGCAGCGCGTTCGGGCCACCCGCCTTGTAACCGGGGCCGAAGCTCGACGCCTTTTGACCGCCGAACGGCTGGCGCCCGACGACCGCACCCGTGATCGGACGATTCACGTACAGATTGCCGGCGTTCGCGCAGGCGAGAAACTCGTCTTGCTCGGCGGCGGACAAGCTCTCGAGACCCGCCGTGAGGCCGTAGGGCGTGTCGTTCGCGATCTCGAGCGCCTGCTCGAAATCCGCGGCTTCGATCACGCTCAGCACGGGGCCGAAGAGCTCGATCTGGTGGGCGAAGCTCTTCGGTTTGACGCCCCAGCGCACGCCGGGTCCCACGAGTCGTGGATTGTCGGGACGGCGCGTGGGCTCGACGAGCCAGCTCTCTCCTTCGTCGAGCGTCGCGAGGACGCGCTCGAGCGGACCGCTCGGCGGGCGGATGAGCGGAGTCACGATGCTCTCCTTGTTCCAGGCCGAGCCGACCGGCAGCGTGCGCACCGCGTCCTCGAGCTTGTGGCGGAACGCGGCGCTTCTGAATACCTCGCGCTCGAGCACGAGCACGCTGAGCGCGCTGCACTTCTGCCCGGAATAGCCGAACGCCGAGCGCGTCGCGTCGAGGATGGCTTGCTCGCGATCGCTCATCGCGCTGACGACCAGCGCATTTTTACCTCCGGTTTCGGCGACCAGGTCGAGCGTGGGGCGCAGCTTGCGGAAGAGGCGAGCCGTCTCCGTTCCGCCGGTGAGAACGACGGTGTTCACCCGCCGGTCGAGGACGAGCGCCTCGGCGGCAGCGTCTTCCGTGAGCACGACGGCGAGCGCGTCCTTCGGCACGCCCGCCGCGTGGCAGAGCTCGACGGCCCGCGCCAGCACGAGCGGGGCCTCGGGCGGGGGCTTCACGATCACGGCATTGCCGGCGACGAGCGCCGAGAGCACGCCGCCGAGCCCGATCGACAGCGGGAAATTCCAGGGCGGAGTCACCACGACGAGGCCCTTCGGCTCGAGGACGAAGCGCTCGCGTAGCCGTGCGTGCTGCCGCGCGTAGTACTCCGCGAAATCAATCGCCTCGGACACTTCCGCGTCCGCTTCGACGGCGCGCTTGCCGGAGTCCAGCACGATCCAACCGATGAGCTCGCCGCGAGCGCGGCGGAGCTCGTTCGCGACGGCGAAGAGCAACGACTCGCGTTCCTCGGGCGGGCGCGCGGCCCAGCGCTCCTTCGCGGCGTGCGTCGTCGCGATGGCGCGCTCGACGCCCGCGCGGTCGAGCGCCGACCAATGGTAGGGCGCCATGGCGGGCCGCGACGGATCGAAGCCCTCCTTGCGCGTGCCCTCGACTTTGACGCCGTCGACGAGCGAGCAAACGAGCTCGATGCGCGCGCTTTTCGCGGTCGCGAGCGCCTGATCGAGCCAACGCCGGTTGACCTCGCGCGTGAAATCCGTGTCCGGCTCGTTGACGAAGCCGGCCCGCCCCGCGGACGGCGGCGGCTCGTTCGGATCGAACGTGCGGCCCGGAGCGGTCCGGTCCTGCTTTCGCCGCGGCGTGGTGTCGATGCCGTCCGCGCGTTCGAGCGCCTCCGCGAAGCGCGCGTGCTCGGACTCGAACGCGTCGTCCCCCGCGTGCATCGCGAACGAGCGCCGCAAGAAATTGTCCTCGGCCGTGTTCTCGTCGAGCCGACGTACGAGATAGGCGACGGCGCTGTCGAAGTCGCGCTCGTCGACGCTCGGCGCGTACACGAGCACGCGCCCGCCCACGCGCTGGACCACGCGCCGGAGCGGATCCGCCATGCCCTCGAGCATTTCGGGCTCGATGAAGTCGTGGGCGCGGCGCTGTTCGCGCAAGAGCAGCGTGTAGGCGATGTCGAAGAGGTTGTGGCTGCCCACGCCGAGCCGGAGCGCCGACGCGTTCTCGCGCAGCGAGCCGACGCGCAGCATGTGGCGAAAGCTCGCGTCGACGTCGGCCTTGCTCGCATAGGTCGGGAGCTCGAGCCCGCGCAGGCCCGCGTCGATGCGCTCGAGCATCAGGTTCGCGCCCTTGACGAGGCGCATGCGCACGGGCGCGCAGCCGCTCTTCACGCGCCTCTGCGCCCACTCGATGAGCCGCGCTTGATGCCGATGCGAGTCCGGCACGTACGCTTGGAGCACGATGCCCGCGGTGAGCTTCGAGAACTCGGCCGTCTCGAGCACGCGCGTGAAGAGCTCGACCGTGAGGTCGAGATCGCGATACGCCTCCATGTCCAGGTAGACGAGCTTCGGCTCGAGGCGGCCCTGCTCGCGCATCACGGGGTTCGCGAGCGCGGCGCGATACACGGTGGCGAGCTTCTTCTCGAGACGCGCGATCGTCTTGTCCCAGGCCACGGGATCGATGCGCGCGTCGATCGACGAGAGCTTCACGCTGATGGTATCGACCTCGGGCCGCGCGAGGAGCTCCAGATAATTCTCGAGGAATTTCTCGGCGTCGTCGTCGCCGAGCACTTCTTCGCCCAGGTGGTTCACGTTGACGCGCAAGCCCATGAGGGCTCGTTCACGCAGGAAGGCGCCGAGCGCCGCCGGCTCCGCGGGGGCGAGATACGGCACGGCGTCCTCGTAGATACGGCGGCGGACGGCGCGCGCCGTGAGCTCGGGCGCGGCGCTGCCGAAGGCGGTGAGCGCGCGGAGCTGCAGTCGATCCCACGTC
>JAICUB010000042.1 GCA_025936045.1 Polyangiaceae bacterium
AGGCGCCGAGGCCTGGCTCGAAGAAGGCGTCGGCACGACCGGCGGCGACATAAGCGAGCGCGAGCGCCGCGGAGCCGAGGCGCCGCGTCGAAGCCGTTTGGTGCATCAGGCGCGCGAGGCGCGCGACGTATCGGTCGCGGTGCGGCGCGCCGAGACGCGGCAAGCCACAATGCAACGAGCTCTCGGCGAGGCCCGCGCCGGGACCGAGCTCGAGCGCGCGCTCACCGAGAAACGCCCCCTCACCGCGTTCCGCCCAGAAGAGCTCGCGCCGCGTGGGATCGAGCACGACGCCGGCCCGGACACCGTCGGCGTCCGCGTACGCGATCGAAATCGAAAAGTGCGGGATGCCGCGCAGGAAATTCAGCGTGCCGTCCAGCGGATCGACGATATAGCGCGGGCCGCTCGTCACCTGTCCGCGCTCGAGCTCCTCCGCTTGGAAGCGCGCCGAAGCGTCCATGCGCGTGAGCGTCGCGAGGATGGCGTCCTGCGCGGAGACGTCCGCCGCGGACACGAGATCGCCCGGCCCCTTGGCTCGCACGGCGATCGACTCGAGCCGTTCGAAGTAGTGGAGCAAGACGCTCGCGCCGGCTTCGGCGGCGAGCACGATGGATCGAACGAGGTCCGAAGGCACGGCGGGGCGCGACTTTAGCGCCGAATTCGTGGTGGCGAAGCGGACAATCGTCGTTATGCTGCGCGGCCGTGACTTCGTCGGCCCGCGCGCCAGGCCCTTTCACTCGAGCTTTTCTCGCTTTCGTTCTCGCGCACGACCGCGCGATCTGGCTCGTGGCGCTGCTTCTCGCCGTGCCGGCGACAGTCCGCACCGTCGGGCTTTACGCGCACCTCCGCAGCGACCTCGAGGAGCTCTTGCCGCGCTCGGCCCCGAGCGTCGCGGCCATCGACGAAATGCGGAAGCGAAACGACGGCCTCCAATACCTTGGAGTGATGCTCGACACGGGGGACGCAGCGCACCTCCCCGCGGGCGAAGCCTTCATGGACGCGCTCGCCGCGCGTCTCCGCAAGCTGCCGCCCGAGCTCGTGCGCGAGGTGCGTACCGGCACGAGCGAGGAGCGCACCTTCATCGAGAAACACGCGGCGCTCTACCTCGACCTCCCCGACCTCGAGGAGATCGCGCGGCGCATCGAGGAGCGGCACCGTTACGAAATCGGCAAGGCGATGGGCACGCTGCTCGACGAGGACGCCCCGCCGCCGAGCGTCGACATGTCCGACATCGAGGCTCGGTACAAGAGCCGCATCGCGGCGAACGAGCGCCCGCACGATCGCTTTTCGAGCCCCGAGGACCACCTGACGATGCTGTTCGTCGAGGCCGGCGGCTTCTCGACCGGCGTCGAAAGCGCGCGCGCCCTGCTCGACCGCGTGAAAGCGGAGGTCGCGGCGCTCGCGCCGCAGAAGCAGGGGTTTCGCGTCGGCTACGCCTCCGACGTCGCGATTTCCGTCGAGGAGCTCGACGCGCTCGTGACCGATCTTTCGTCGACCTCCGCGCTCGTGGTGCTCGCGGTGATGGCGGTGATCCTCGGCTACTTCCGTTGGTGGAAGAGCGTCGTCGTGCTCATGGGGCCGCTCCTGCTCGCGGCCGTATTCGCGTTTTCGCTCGCGTCGCTGCCGCCCTTCGACGTGACGGAGCTCAACTCGAACACGGCGTTCCTCGGGTCGATCATCATCGGTAACGGCATCAACTTCGGGATCATTCTGCTCGCCCGGTACCGCGAAGAACGGCGGCGCGGCGTGGGCGTCGAGGACGCGCTCGCGGTCGGCTTGAACGGAGCGCGCGCGGGGACGCTCGCGGCGGCGCTCGGAGCGGGCGTCTCCTACGCATCGCTCGTGATCACGGAGTTTCGCGGCTTCCGGCAGTTCGGCTACATCGGTGGGCTCGGCATGCTCGTCTCGTGGGCGGCCGCGTTCGTGCTGATGCCGCCGCTCGTGCGCTGGCTCGACCGTGACCCGGTGGTGCGGCCTGCACCCGCGGGCGGCGCCTTCGTCATGTCCCGGCTCGTCAAGCTCGTACGCGCCGTTCCGGGGCCGATCGTCGCCGTCGCGGGCGCGTTCACTCTGTTCACGGCGTTCGAGGTGTCGCGCCTCGACTCGAGCTTCCTCGAGTACGATTTCAGCAAGCTCCGCCGCTACGACACCTGGACGAACGGCGAAGGCTACTGGGGCCGGCGCATGGATCGCCTGCTCGGCCACTACCTCACGCCCACGATGGTGCTCTTCGATTCGGAAGCAGCGGCCCGGCGCGGCGCGACCGCGCTGCGTGACTCCGTCGAGCACGGCGAGCTCGGGCGCTACGTCGCCACGGTGCGCACCATCGACGACGTGATCCCGCCCGAACAGGACGCGAAGCTCGCGGAGATCGAGCGCATCAAAAAGGCGCTCACGCCGCTCATGCGCGAGGAAATCCCCGAAGCGCAGCGCGCGGAGCTCGACCGCTTCCTCTCCGCGGATCACCTCGAGCGGGTGACGCCCGCCGACACGCCGCGCATCTTCCTCACGGGCTTGCGTGAGCGCGACGGGACGACCGGGCGCCAGGTGCTGCTCTATCCGAAGCCGAGCCGCGACCTCTGGCGCGCCGAAGCGATGGCCGACTTCACGGGCACGCTGCGCCGGCTCGCCGACACCGGCATCGGTCGCGCGGGCCGCGTCGCGGGCTCGATTCCGCTTTCCTCGGACATCTGCGAGTCGATCCGGCGCGACGCGCCGAAGGCGAGCGTCGTCTCGCTGCTCGGGGTGATGGTCGTGGTCTTGTTCGCGCTCCGCGCGCGCCTCGGCTCGGTTTACGTCATCGGCTCGCTCATCGTCGGCGTACTCTGGCAAGTCGCGGGCACGAAGCTCCTCGGCGTGAAGGTGAGCTTCGCGAACTTCATCGCCTTCCCCATCACCTTCGGCATCGGCGTGGACTACGCCGTCAACGTCATCGCGCGCTACATGCAAGACGGCGACGACGATCCCGGTCCGGCCATGCTCTCGACGGGCGGCGCGGTCGGGCTCTGCTCGATGACCACGATCATCGGCTATTCCTCGCTGTTGCTCGCGAAAAACCGCGCGCTCTTCTACTTCGGCCTGGTCGCGGTGTTGGGCGAGGTCGCCTGTCTCGCGACGGCGATCATCGTGCTGCCGGCGCTGCTCTTCTGGCTCGCACGCAAGCGGCACCGCGTGGATTCGGTCGCTTCCTGAGCGGACGCGTCAACGTTTCAAGCGTTCGACCACCGGCTTACCGTCGGTGAAGCTCCGGCCGTGGATGTCGATGTAGTCGACTGAAAATGGGCCGTTCAGCTTGACGTAGATCGAGAGAAGCTCGCTCGTTTTGCCGTTGATGGTGGTGCGCGCGACGGTCGCGCAGTGGCCGTCCGCGCCACGACGCGACGCGATGCCGATCGGCCGCCCCACCTGGCGCAAGCGAAGCACGTAATCCCCGCCGTTCTCCGCGCGCTTGACGGCACGCTGCGAGGCGATGCCGTAGCCTCGCTGATCGATGAAGTTGAGTCCGTGGGTGCGCGGAGGCGGCGGCGGCTCGAACTCGTGCCAATAGAGCACCATCGAGTCGTCGTTCACGGGCGCGCAGTGCGCGTCGAGTCGGATCCCGTAGTCCACGCGATTGTGATCGTTGCTCTTCGCGATGAAAAAAGTCGTGCGCACGTCGTTCGGCCCCCACACCGGGTACACCGCGCCGGCAGCGGCCGCGGTCAGCGTCACGACGAGCGCCGCGCCGAGCGCCGCCCGCCCGCGCACCCGCGCACCCGTTCTGACAGCGATCTCCTCGACGTCTCGACCCATCGCCAAAAACCGACCGTAGCAGCTCCGTTACATATACGGCACGCACGCGGCATTTTGACCTCGGCACACGAACGATGGGCCGGTGGCGGTCCACCGTGGCTCCGTGGAAGCCGGAAAGCGCGCCGTTTCGGCGGCACGTCGGTTGCATTCCGACAGTTCCATGAAACCCGAGCATGAAACGAGCAGCAGCGAGGTCGCCTCGCATTTTCTCGAGCTCTTGCGGGCCATTCACACCGGCACGGTCATCACGCACCTGCCGGCCGGCGAGCTCCGCGGGCGTCCCATGTCGGTCGCTCACGTCGAAGACGACGGCGCGCTGTGGTTTTTCACGAGCGTTCAATCGGGCAAAGTCGACGAGCTCGCGACCGATCGGCGCGCGCTCGTCTCACTCGCGGACGGGGACAAGTACGTCGTCTTGAACGGCGCCATCGAGCTCGTGCGCGACGCGGCGAAGGCACGCGCGCTCTGGAAGGAGCCGTTTCGTGTCTGGTTTTCCGGGCCCGACGATCCGAACCTGACGCTCCTGCGCTTTCAGCCCCAGACGGGCGAATACTGGAACAACGCCGGTGCCCAGGGCCTCAAACAGGCGTTCCGCGCGGCCAAGGCCTACGTCAAAGGCGAACAGCTGAAGGACGTCGACGACCCGGGCCTGCACGGGAAGCTTCACGCCTAGCGCGCCATCTCACAGCGAGCGCCGCCCGCAGGGCCGGGGCGTGCCGCAACACGGCGGCACGTCACTGCACGGTGCTCGCGCAGTACGCGAGCCCGCGCGGCGCAATCGCACAAATTTCGTCGGGAGCGCAGTCGGCGTTCGAATCGCACAGCACGGCGGTCGGTGGGTTCCCCGGGGACCCGACGCCCGCGTCGCACGAGTCGGAGCAGAAGCTCGCATTGAAATGGAAACAGCACACTTGCGTGGGCGCGCACTGCCCACTTCCGGAGCAGCTCAAGGTCGCGCCGCTCGAGCACCCGTTTTGAATCGCCTCGCACGTCGAGGGCGAGCCGCGGCGTTTGCAGCACACGCTCGTCGCCGGATCGCACGTCCCGTCGTCGCACGTGATGTTCGGGAACGTGCTCGGCGCGCCCGCCGTGTTTTCGTCACCGCCCATCGCGCCGATACCGCTGCTGCCACCCGTGCCGCCGGCGCCGCCTCCGCCTGCCGAACGTCCGCCCGCCGAGCGCCCGCCGCGGCCCGTGCCGCCGCTCTGCGCGCCGCCAAGCCCGACGATCCCACCCGTGCCGCGATCGCCCGTGCCGCCGGAAGGCGCAATGTCACCACCACCGCCGCCGAGGCTCGGCTGATCGCCCGCGCTCCCGCCGCTCGTGCGCGTGCCGCCGCTGCCGGTCGCGCCCGTCGCGCCCGTGCCGCCGCTGTTCGAACCGCCCGTGTGCGCGCCGCCGACCGAGGTCGCGTTGCCGCTCCCGCCGTTGCCCGTGTCGTCGTCCCCGACACCGGCGTAGCTCAGGTTGTCGTCGGCGAGCGGCAACGTGCGGCCGCAGGCGCCGAGCGTCGTGAGCCACGCGCCTGCCACGAACGCTGCGTATCGAAGCGGCGCTTTCACACGCACGAGCGTAACCCAGGACTCTGACGCACGCCTCACACTCCCGCGCTCGAGCCCACGCGGAAGCCCCTCGTTCTTGCAATAATCCTGAAGAATTCGCCGTTCACGCGGTGTCCGCGGCACTTTTGCGGGATTGACGCCCGCGGCGGCGCGGCCCTATTGCGATGCCCATGACGCAACGCATCGCCTTACTCCCTTCATTGCTGGCTCTCGCCTTCGCCGCCGGATGCGGCGGCTCCGAGCCGGCTCCCGCGCCCCCACCGCCCCCGCCACCTCCGATGACGGCCGCCCCGCCGCCCGCCGCGCCCCCGCCCGCCGCGAGCGCCGCCGCGCCTGCCGCACCCGCCGACCCGCCTGCCTCGACCCCCGTGTGGACGCTCAGCGAAGGCATCCAAACGCCCGAAAGCGTCCTCTACGACGCGGTCGGCGATCGCTACCTGGTCTCGAACATCAACGGCAGCCCGGCCGGCGTCGACAACAACGGTTACATCACCGAGGTCTCACCCGAGGGCAAGGTCCTGAAGGCGAAGTTCATCGAGGGCGGCGCCGGCAAGACCAAGCTCGACGCGCCGAAGGGCAGCGGCATTTCCAACGGCGTCTTTTACGTCACCGATATCACCGTCGTGCGCAAGTTCGACGCGAAGACGGGCGCGCCGAAGGGCGACATCGCGATCAAGGACGCGAAGTTCTTGAACGACCTCGCCGTCGCGCCCGACGGCCGCCTCTTCGTCTCCGACACCGCCGTGAAGGTCGGCGAAAAGGGCCTCGAGCCCGCGGGCGGCGACGCCGTCTACGAAATCAGCAAGACCGGCAAGGTGAAGACGGTCGCGTCTTCGCCGAACCTCCACGGCCCGAACGGCCTCGCCTTGCTCGACAAGAAGCTCGTGTGCGTCGCGCTCAATTCGGACGAGGCGTACAGCTTCGACGACAAGGGCAACATGACGGAAGTGACGCACCTGCCGAAGGGCGGCCTCGACGGCCTGCTCGTCGTGGGCGAAAACCTGCTCATCTCGAGCTGGCAGGGCTCGGCGGTGTTCCGCGGCAAACTCGGTGGGAGCTTCGAGCCGGTGCTCACCGGCGTGAAGTCGCCCGCGGACATCGGCTTCGACTCGAAGCGAAACCGCGTGCTCGTGCCGCACTTCACCGAAAATTCGATCGCGGCGTTCGATCTGAAGTGAAGCCGTTGCCGGGTCCGGGTGCCTTCATCCGAAGCGCACCCGGACGCGGTCGTGCGATTGTTGGTTGAGGCGGGCGCGGTCTCGCGGGGTCTGGAAGCCCTCGCTCGCACCGTTCCAGCCGACGGCGGTCGCGCGGTGTCGCGCGAGCTGGCGACGAATTTCAGCGCCGGAGATTTACCGTGCGCCGAACGTTGGCTAGCGTGAGGAGAGCGGAGGTTCAGAAGCAAATGGGGGTCTACTCACACGGCTTGGCGTGGTCTGCGCTGCTCGGAGCGAGCGTTGCGGCGCTCGCGTGCAACGGACGTTCGAGTGAAGCGCCCGCGACGGGCGGTGCGGCGGGCATGGCCGGCTCGGCGGGCGTTTCGGGCCTTTCGGGCGCCGGAGGCAACGTCGTGACGGCGGGCGGTGCGGCGGGCGGCGGAGGCACCCCGAGCGGGAGCGGCGGCACCGTCGCGGACCTCGCAGGTATGGCCGGCACCGCGGGCATGGGAGGCAACGTCGCGACGGCGGGCGCTGCCGGCATGCCGGGCGCTGCCGGCGGCACGGTCGCTAACGGGGGCGCGTACGACGTCCTCGTCGATCCCTACGGCACGAACCCGCTCGCTGCGGTCGTCAACCTGCGCGGAATCGACGCGGGCGACGTGAAGAGCGTGGAAGTGGTCGTGCCCGGGCAGGACGGCGCAGCGGACTTTACGAAAACCTACGCTCCGGCGGATACGGAGCTCATCGATAACCTGGACAGCTCCGATCTCGACTTCCCCGCAGCGGGCTACCACGTGCCCGTGTACGGGCTCTACGCCGATCGCGAAAACGCCGTCCGCCTGCACGTCGAGCGGCTGGCCCATGATCCACTCGACGTCACTTTGCCGCTCACGACTCCACTGGCGAAGCCCGGCGAGGACGCCTGGGTCCCCGGCATTACGGTCCACACGAGCGTGCCCGAGCAGATGGAGCCCGGCTGGACGGTCGCCGAGCTCAACATCGAACCCCTCCCGAGTCCGCCGATCGTGTTCGTGGAGTGGACCCGCTACATCGCCTTCGATGAACGCGGCGCCATCCGTTGGGCGCTTCGGTTCGACGAGCTGCCGAAGGGGGAGACGTTCACACTCAGACGATCCATCGACGGCAATTTTTTGACGGGCTCCCTCGACACGCTCATCGAGGTCAACACGCTCGGTCGCATCCTGCAAAGCTCGAAGGTCGCCGATCACACGCTGAACCACGACCTCTTGCAGATCGGCAGCAAGGATAACTGCGAAGGGTCCACGGACGGCTCGGCCAGCAAATACGCGGGCAACCTGCTGGCGCTGGCTTCGAAAAACGGCGCGTCCACGGTGCAGGACCACGTGCTCGAGCTCGACGCGCGCACCGCTACCGTCCTCAACGACTGGGATCTCGGCCAGGTTCTCGATCCGACGCGAACGACCTTCGTCGATCCGGCGGTGTGGTCACCCGGCGTGGACGACTGGCTGCACGACAACGGCCTCGCCTACTCGGCTGCGGACGAAGCGATCGTCGTGTCGGGCCGCCATCAGGGCGTGGCGAAGATCCGCCGCGACGAAAGCCTGGTCTGGCTGCTCGCGCCGCACAAGGGTTGGAACGAGCCGCAGCTCGACAAGCTCCTCACGGCGGTGAATGCGGCGGGGACGCCCTACGACGACAGCGTGCAGCTCGGCGACGCCGCGGCAGGCGACGCGAACGCGCCGGAATTCGATTGGCCTTTTGGCCAGCACTCCCCGACGTTGCTCCCGGACGGCGACTTGCTCCTCTTCGACAACGGCAACAGCCGTCATTTCGGGCCGACCAACGCGAGCTATTCGCGCGCCGTCGTCTACCGCATCGACGAAGCGGCCATGACCGTTCGGCAGCTGGGCCAATACGCTCTCACGAAGCGCGAGTCGTCCTTCTACGTCTCCAACACGTACCAATTGCCCATGACGGGCAACCTCTTCATCCAGCCCGGCGGCAGCGCCAGCAACCCAGCGGTCGTCAAAGAGCTCGCAACCGAGGTCGCCGACGACGGCACCGTGTCCTTCGGTGCGCTCGTCTTCGACGCGGCGATCGACTTGAGCTTTGCCGATCCGAGCAACTGGTACGTCTACTCGTACCGGGGACACCGCTGGACCTTCTGACGGTTCAGCGCTGGATTTCAGCGGAGCCGCCCGCAGCGAGCGCGCGCACTTCGGCGAGCGTCGCCATCGTCGTGTCGCCGGGGTACGTCGTGACGAGCGCGCCGTGCGCCCAGCCGAGCCGCGCGGCTTCCTCGAGCGTCGCGCCGCTCAAGAGACCGTAAAAGAGCCCGGAAGCGAACGCATCGCCGCTCCCGACGCGGTCGAGCACTTCGAGCTCGACCGCGGGGACCACCGCCGTCTCTTCCGGCGTCCATACCGCCGCGCCGAGCACGTGCCGATTCGTGGAGTGGACTTCGCGCAGCGTGCTCGCGAAGACCTTCACGTCGGGGAAACGCTCGTGCATGCGCTCGGCGAGCGCGAAGAAGTAATCCGCGTCGAGCGGCGACCCGGGCGCGGTCTCAGGCGGCTCGATGCCGAGCTCGCGCTCGAGCGCCGCTTCGTAGCCGACGATCACGTCCGCGAGGTCGGCGATGCTGCCGAAAGCGTGCGCTGCGGCCGGCAACCCGCCCCGCACGCGCCAGAGCTTCTCCCGGTAGTTCAAGTCGAAGCTCGTCACGGCGCCCGCCGCCTTCGCCGCGCGCAGAGCCTCGAGCGCGAGCTCCGTCGTGCTCTCCGAGAGCGACGCGAAGATGCCGCCCGTATGAAACCAGCGTACGCCGTCGGCGAACAGCGCGCGCCAGTCGAAGTCACCGGGACCGAGCTCCGCTGCGGCTTCGTTCGCGCGATTGTAGAAGACGACGGGCGGGCGCAAGCCGTGACCCACGTCGCTGTAAACGGTCGCCATGTTCGGACCACGCACGCCGTCGTGCGCGAAAATCCGGTAGATCGGCGTCACCCCCATCGCGCGCACGCGTTCGGCGATGAGCTCCCCCACGGGATAGTCGACGAGGGCGGTCGCGACGGCCGTCCGCTGTCCGAAGCAATCCGCGAGGTTCGCGGCGACGTTGAACTCACCGCCGCTTACGTGAATGCGGCACTCGGTCGCCTTGCGAAACGGCACGACGCCGGAATCGAGCCGGTGCACGAGCGCACCGAGCGATACCAGATCGAACAGGCCGTCCGCATGAATTTCGAGCGCCATCATTCGGCCGCATCATGGGGGGACGCACGCACGGAAATCAATCGCTTCGAGCGCCGCGCTACCACCGCATGGTCGCTTCGCGCGGCGTCACGCGGACGTCCGGACGCCGTCAGTCGCGGATGAACGTCAGGTTACTGATGCAGAAGCTGAACTTGTCGGCTTGCTGCTTCCGCGTCGGAACGTGAAATTGGATCCCGAGCAGTCGGGTCTCGTCCCATTGGTACTGCCCGTCGAGAATCTGATCTTGCGGAGGCGGGTTTACATCGCTGAAATGCACGATATTGTGGCCCTGTCGAACCGGACTCACGACATTGGGCCACGACACGGGAGCGTCCCAGAACGGAGAACCTTCCGGGTGCTCCTCGCTCGGAGTGGGATTATCGGGATAACCGTCGCCGGGGCCTGCAATGTTGTTCTCGTTGTTGATACTGGCCGTCCCGAGCCATTGCGTCGAGCCCGACGCCCGTGTGCTCGGAAGAGTCGCGTCCTCGGGAAGCTCTATCGGAAATTCTACGCGGAGATTCGCGTTTTGATTCGGATCGTACGCGCTGTCACCCGAGCCGTAGCTCAGCGAAAAATCGAAGCCGACCCCGGTGATCCCGTAGTCTTCCGGATTCCACGTGCTGCGGCCACCGCTATCGATGAGCGGATCACGCACGCTGCCGCCCGGGTTTTTCAGGCTGAAGTCGAGGCCGATCCCGGCGCCCCAAATGTTCGAGTTGTCGTCGCCCTCACAGGGCACCATCAAAGCGGGGTTGGTCGGGCAATAGCAGAGCTCGCTCCCCTGAATACAGGTCGAGCTGCCGCACGCGCAGCTGGCGGGGTCCGTCTTCAGGTCTCTTTTGACGACAGCGTCCGGGCCCGGCACGCCGTCGCGGTCGAGCGCCACGCACTCGACTTCCGTCGGCGCGAGGCAGGGGACGACACGTGCGGCGACTCCGGTGAGGCACAGCGCGCCGTCGTTCGGAAAGTCGAAGGTCGGGAGCGCCGTCGTCGAGAGCACGGACGAGCAGCTTTCCGGGGCGTGCCGCCCTAGCGACAGGCAACGCCGGGGCTCGTCGTATTGATCGCCGTAGGCGTACCAGCGGCCCTGGATCCCGAGCTCTGGCACCCTCACCACGCCGTGCGCGTCCGGCGTGAGCGCGATGCCCGGGTCTTCCTTCTTCAGGTCGTAGCAGCCGGAGGAGAACACGCAGGACAGCACGGCAACGACGAATGGCCATCCGCGCGACGACGAGCTCACCACGCTCCCCTCCACGACGCCGCCAGGGTGTTCCGCGAAACGACGACGTCCGGCACCCACGCGTCGACCGGTGCCGACGCTCGCTCATTGACGTGCTTTGCGCCCGGTTCGACCAGGAGCCACACCACGCCGCCCGCGACGAGCGCTCCTGCCGCCACTCCCAATCCCACCGTGACCGCGCTCGCGCGATTGATCGAAGCGGCGAGGTCGTTGTTGCGAATCACGCGGTCACGGCGGTCCGGCGACGTGTCGTTCTGGAGTGCGGCTTCGTCCGCGCGGAAGCGCTCGACGCGACCGTGATTCCACGCATACTCCGTGCCGGCGACTCCCGCCGCGGCGATACCCGCGCCGATGAGCACGTAGCCGACCGGAAATGCCGCGGCGTGCTCGGCCGGCGGCACCTCGTGCGGCTCGAGCGCTGGGTGCGTCGCGAGAGGCGGCGGCGGAAGGCGCTCCGGCGGCGGCGCAGACGGCAACGCGAGCGCAACGCGTTCATGTTGCCCGCCCTTCAGCGTCACCGCGCGGCTCACGGGCGCGGCGCCGCTCTGGCTCGCGCCGACGACATGCACGCCGGCGCGCGTTCGCACCGGGCGCGCGAGCGGCGTCGTGCCGAGCGGAGCGCCGTCGAGCGTCACTTCCGCACCCGCGGGCTCCGTCACGACCTCGAGCGAGGCAAACCCGAGCTCGAGCTGTGCCATTTGTTGCGTCACCTGCTCGCGCTGTTTCGGCGGCACTTGGTCGCCGCCGTCCGTGAGGAAGCGCTGAAACGCGTCGAGCGCCAGTTCGGGCAAACCGAGCCCGAGCTCGGCCTCGGCGATGTCGTAGAGCACGCGATAGTTCGGCGAGGCCGCGTAGGCCGCTTCGAATTCTCTGCGCGCGCCGTCGTAGTTGCCCTTCCGCATCGCGTCGGCGCCGGCTTCGTAGTGCTGGTGCGCGACCTTCTTCGGGTCTTCGTCGGCGCGCGCCGGCGCGGCCACCCCGACGCCCAGCGCGAGCGCGACGAACCAACGCGCGAGCCCTTTCATGTGAGCAGCTTACCGCCTCGGCACCTGAGTAGTGCACGCAGCATGCCCGCGAAAGCTCATTCGTAAGGATTGCCCTGCGGAGCTTTGACCGGCCCAGGCCCGGAGGACTCGGCCTCGGACACGTGGTGTTCGGTCGGCGCGGGCGCGGGCGGACGTCCGGGGAGCTGTCCGCGCGGACGTTCGGCGCCGTGGCGAACGGCGGAAGCGGCGAGTACGGGGGGGTTGCCCTTGGCTGGACGAGCCGGCTCGACCGACTGGGCGGTCGCAGTCACATCGACGAGCTTCAGCGCGCGAGCAGGCCGGCTCACGGGGCCCGGAGCGAGCGCCGGCGAGGGGTCCGCGGGTTCGGCGCGCGGCGGCGACGGCTGTTCGTGGACCGCGAGCGGCGGAGCGGAGCCATGTTCCGTGCGCGCGAGCACGAAAATAATCACGACTGCCACCGCCAGTGCCACCGCCAGCGTGATGACCCAAGCGCGCGAGCGCTCACCTGCGCGCGACGGCGACGCCCCCGGCGCTACCACGGCAGCTGCGGGCCTCGAGCGCTGGCTCGGCGCGCCGCTCACCGGAGCGACCGGTGGCACGCTCGGACGGCCTGTCGCCGCGGGGACGTCGGCGGCAAGCAGCGTCGCGGACGGCTCCGACTGGCGCGGCGAGGACGGCTCGAGCTTCGGCGGCGCCGGCCACACTTGCGCGCGCGACCACGGCGCGAGCGCTTCCGCGAGCTCACCGGCCGACGCCGGACGCTGCTTCACGTCGTCGTGAAGCGTGCGCTCGACGATGGCCGCGAGCTCCGCCGGTAAGTCGGGGAGCGCCCGAGCGAGCGGGATGGCGGGCTGCGTCGCGATGTGGTGGAGGATCGCGTTGTGCGAGTCCCCGGGATGCGGCTTTTTCCCGGACAAGAGCTCGTAAAGCACTGCTCCGAGCGCGTACACGTCCGACAGGTGGTCGACCTTCTTCTCGCCGCGTGCTTGCTCGGGCGACATGTACGACGGCGTGCCGAGCACCGTGCCCGTGCGCGTCTCGGGGCCGCCTCGCTCCACGACTTCGAGCTTCGCCACGCCGAAGTCGAGCACCTTCACGAGATCGGTACCGTCCCCGCGGCGGCAGACGAACAGGTTATGCGGCTTCAAATCCCGATGGATGATGCCGGCCGCATGCGCGGCTTGCACGCCGCGACACGCTTGCTGCACGAGGTTCACCGCGCGCATCGTGGGCAGCGGCCCTTCGCGCTCGCGCAGCTGCTCGAGGCTCTCCCCCACCAAGTACTCGAGCACGATGTAGGGAGCGCCGTCCGACGCGATGCCGAAGTCGAGCGCGGCGGCGACGTTCTCGCTTTCGAGCGCGCCCGCCGCCTCGGCCTCGCGTTGAAAACGCGTCAAGAGCTCGCGGCGTACGGCGAGCTCGGGATGCAGAAACTTCACGGCGAAGCGCCGCCGCACGATGATCTGCTGCGCCTCGTAGACCGAGCCCATGCCGCCCGACGCGAGAAAACGGACGATGCGGTATTTCCCGCCGACGACCTCGTCGAGGCGATTGGACTCGCCGCTCATGGCTCGCTCCGCTCGTGGCGCAGCGCTTCGAGGTCGACCGCGTGTCCCTCCATCAGCCGATAAGCGCGCTGGCGCGTGATGCCGAGCAACACCGAAGCGCGCGCGACGTTGCCGCCGGAAGCGCGCAAGGCCGCGACGAGCGCAGGGAGCTCGATGGGCTCGGGCTCGGGCTTCAGGTGGCTCGGATTCGAGGCAAAATTCGGCGTTGCGCTCGGCGCCGTCGAGCTCGCTCGGGGCGCGAGCAAGCGCTCGGGCAGGTGCTCGGCGCGCAGGGTCGACACGTCGGCGTGCAGCACGAGCAGGCGCCGCACGAGCAAGACGAGCTCGCGCACGTTGAACGGCCAGTCGTGCATCGAGAGCCGCTCGACGAAATCGCTTTCGACGGCGGGCGCCGAGCCGCTGCCGAGCTCGGCGATCAGCCGCGAAAACAGCGGCAACACGTCCTCGCGCCGGTCGCGGAGCGGCGGCAGCTTGACGGTGACGCCCTCGACGCGGGCCAGTAAATCGGCGCGAAAGCGCCCCTCGTCGACCGAACGCACGAGCGACTGCTGCCCCGCGACGACGAGGCGTACGTCGATCGGCACGGGACGCACCTCGCCGAGCGGCTGGACCTCGCGCTCCTCGAGCACGCGCAGGAGCTTCGCTTGCACGGGCATCGGCAGATCGGACACCTCGTCGAGCAAGAGCGTGCCGCCTTCGGCGCTCCTGAAGAAACCGGGGCTCGGCCGATCGGCGCCCGTGAACGCGCCGCGCCGGTACCCGAAGAGCTCCGCTTCGGCGAGCCCCTCGGGCAGCGCGGCGCAGTTGACCGCGATGAGCGGACCCCGGCGCCCGCTCGTCGCATGGAGAGCGCGCGCGACGACTTCCTTCCCCGTGCCGGTCTCGCCCTCGAGCACGATCGGCAAGTCGCTCGCCGCCGCGCGGGCGAGCGGAGCGAGCGCTTCCTTCAACGTGCGTCCGCCGAAGACGCCGGGCATCGCTTCCCCGAATTCGCCGGGCCGCGCCGTCACCACGCCGACCCACCCGCCGAGGCGAATCACGTCGCCGGGAGCGAGCCGCGCGCTCGGGACGAGCCGCCCGTTCACGCGCACGCCGTTGCGACTGCCCTGGTCCTCGATGACGACCGCGCCGCCGGCGAGGTCGCTGCGAATCGCAGCGTGGCGCCGCGAGACGCCGTCGCCTCCGAGGCGCACGTCGCTCGTCTCGTCGCGCCCGATCACGAGCTCACGCGCGTCGAGCGCGCCGAGCTCGACGGGCGGCGTGCTCACGAGCGGAAACACCCAAACGAGCGCGAGCGCCGCGGCCCCGTCGCCCGGCCTCCGCGACCCGATTTCGGTGATGGTCGTGCTCCCGCGGGCCTCGCGCATGAGGATTCGTGAAGTCTATCATGCTCGCGCGAGCCTTTCCGGCTCCGCGGAATCGGGTGTAGTCTCCGCGGTTACGTAGGGGCCCCTCGCCCCGCGCTACCAGGAGTCCCGCGTGCCGGAAGACGAGAGCAAGGACGACGCGACGCCCGTGTACGTCATCGAAACGATTCCCGTCGGCGGCAAGAACGAGATTTCGGCGGACGAAATCAGGAGCGAGGGTATCCCGACTCCGGGTCACCTCCGTCTTTATCCGGAGCTCGGGCGCGGCGGCATGGGCCGCATTCACCCCGCGACGGATCGCAATCTCTTGCGCCACGTCGCGCTCAAGCGCCTGGCAAAAGAGCTCGTGAGCGAGCCCTTTTACCGCGACGGCTTCGTCGCGGAGGCGCAGATCACCGGGCAACTCGAGCACCCGAACATCGTGCCCGTGCACGAGCTCGCGCTCGACGACCAGGGCGTCCCCTACTTCACGATGAAGCTCGTGCAGGGCCACGGGTTTCACCAATGGCTACGCGACCCCGCGCGCCGCCCCGGCACGACGGAACGGCTCGAGCAGGGCCTCGAAATCTTCCTCAAGGTCTGCGACGCGCTCGCTTACGCGCACCACCGCGGCGTCATCCACCGCGACCTCAAGCCCGACAACATCATCGTCGCCGGCTTCGGTCAGGTCTACGTGATGGATTGGGGACTTGCGCGTCTCACGCGCACGCGCCCGGCGTCCGGCGACAACGCGCAGATGGAAGCCCCCGGCCCCGTCGGCACGCCCGCGTACATGGCGCCCGAACAAGCGCGGGGCAATCCGGCCGAGATGGACGAGCGGTCCGACGTGTTCGGCCTCGGCGCCATCCTCTACGAAATCGTCGCGGGGTGTACGCCGTATGGTCCCGAGCTCGACCCCGATCGCATCATCGAGCTCGCCAAAGCGGGCCGCGTGATCCCGATCGAGCAGCAAGCGCGCCACGTCGGCAGCCCGAAGCGCATCCGCAGCATCGTCATGAAAGCCGTGCAGCCGTTGCCCGCCGAGCGTTATCAGTCGGTGAGCGAGCTCCGGCAGGAGGTACACGCCTTCTTGCTCGGCGGGCTGCATTTGCCGCGGCGCGCGCACGCAGCGGGCGAGCTCATAATCCACGAGGGGGAAGCGGGGGACGCCGCGTACATCATCGTGAGCGGCCAATGCCGGGCGTTCCGCCAGGCGGGGGACGTGGAGGAGACGCTCACGACCATGGGGCCGGGCGACGTATTCGGTGAAATGGCCCTCCTGCTCGACGAGCCGCGCGCGGCCTCCGTGCAAGCCCTCGAGCCTGTCACGCTGCTCGTGCTCGATCGCGCAACCCTGAGTGAAGGGCTCGGCGTGGAGGGTTGGACGGGGGCGCTCGTGCGCGCGCTTGCGCAACGATTCCGCGACCTCGAGCAACGCGTGCGGTCGTCCGGCCTACGGCGGGGTTGAGCTCAAGGCCGGATTGAGCTAGCGCTCGATCAATGGCGTCCTTCGACTCCGCCCGCGGCTGCTACGTCGTGCGCGTCGTGTACGACGGGCCGGGCATGGCGGGAAAGACGACGAATCTGCAGAAAATCTGCGAGTTCGTACCGGCTACCCGGCGGGGTGAGCTCGTCACACCCGCGCAGCTCCGCGGCCGGACCATGTTCTTCGATTGGCTGGAGGTGGACGGGCCGAGCCGGGCGCCGGCCCCGATCAAGCTCCAGCTCGTGAGCGTCCCGGGCCAGATCGAGCGAAACTACCGGCGCCGGCCCCTGGTCGACGCGGCGGATGTCGTCGTCTTCGTCTGCGACGCGTCCCCCGCGCAGCTCTCGGACACGATGCGGGCTTTCGCGCGCCTGCGCGGCAGCCTGAAGCAGCGCAAAAAGTCGATCCCCGTCGTCGTGCAGGTGAACAAGCAAGACGTGCCTGGCGCGCTCACCCCGGAACAGATGAGCAAAAAGCTCAAGCTCGCGACCGAGACGACCGTGCTCTCGGCGAGCGCCGCGCAGGGCGTCGGAGTGAAAGAAACCCTCGCCATGGCAACACGCCATGCCTTGCAAGTGCTCGGCCGGCGCGACCTCGAGCCACTTCTCGCCGAGCTTTCGAACGCCGACGCGCTCTTCGACCACGTGCTCACGTTCGAGGACCAGCCGCACGAAGGGCCCGTGGACGCCGAAGAGCTCTACATCGCCGCGGAAGAGGTCGACGCCGAGAGCGAAACGGCCGCCGCCCACCTTGCGGCCTCCTCGCTCGAGGCGCTCGAAGCCAAGGCGAAACGCGCCGCCAAACGCTCGCGCGAGCGCGGCGCGAACTGACGCGAGTGCGCGCCGGGGCGGTTGTACTACGCTTCCGCCCGTTCCATGCCCCAGCCGATTCGAGCGCTCGGAACGCCTCCGTTCTCGCGGAGCGCGATGAAGGAGCGCATCCCGCAATTTCTCGCGCTCTTCGCCGAGCGACCGATCAAAGAAGCACGCGGCGGCAAGCGCGCCCCGGAGCTCTTCGCGACGTGGCTGATGGTGCAAACCCTGCGTCCCGCGCACATCGTGGAGAGCGGCGTCTTCGGTGGGCTCGGCACGTGGCTGCTCGAGCGGGCGGCGCCCGAAGCGCGGCTCTACTGCATCGATTCGGCTGCCGCGCCCCGCGTCTACCGCTCGCCGCACGCCGAATATTTCACACGCGACTTCGCCGAGCTCGAGTGGTCGCTCCCGCGTGAAAACACGCTCCTCTTCTTCGACGATCGCGCCGACGCAGTGGCGCGCGTGCGTGAAGCGGAGCGACGCGGCTTCATCCACCTCGTCTTCGGTGAGAACTACCCGGCCGGCCACGGCGAGAGTTACTCGCTCAAAAAAGCCCTCATGGGCGAAGCGGCGCCCGCGCCACGCGGTGTCGTCGGCCGCGCCTGGCACGCCATTTCCGGCAGTCGCCTCGGGGACGCCGCGCGCTACCTCGAGGCCAGCCTCGAAACCTACTTCGAATTCCCGCCCCCGCGCGTCGCGCCCACCACCCTCTGGGGTGAGCCCTGGACCGACGAACGCTACCCCACTCCGCCTCCTCTCTTCGAAGGCCCGGGCGACCCCGACGACCTCTTCGTCACCGAAGCCCAGGCCTATACCTGGACCTGCTACGCCCGCCTGAAACGCAGCGCGACGTAGACGCCCCGGCTCATTTCATTTTTTGCACATGCCGCTCCGGCAGCGTTCGCCGTGGTCACAGGTAATTTGGCAGCCGCCGCAATTCTTGTCGTCACCCGTCGTGTCGATGCATTTGCCGGAGCAGCTGCTCTGGCCCTGCGGGCACGAGGTGACGCAAACGCCGTCCCGGCACTGTGCGTCCTTGCCGCTGCACAGGGTCATGCAATCGCCGCAGTGAGCGTTGTCGACCGAGAGGTCCACGCACGCGTTATCGCACTCGGCCAGCGTGCCCGTGCAGGTGAAGGTGCAGCTGCCCGCGCTACACAGCGGCGTCGCGCCGGGCGGTGCCTTGCATGCGCGCGAGCAGCCGCCGCAGTTCGAGCTGTCGTCGTCGGTGTCGACGCACGAGCCATTGCAATTCGTGGTGCCCGCCGAGCAGAGCGTCACGCAGGCGCCGCCGTTGCAGACGGCTCCCCCGCTGCACGCGCGGTCGCAGGCGCCACAATGATCCCGGTCGGAATTCAGGTCGACGCAGGCGCCGCCGCACACGGTATAGCCGGGGCTGCAAGCCAGGCCGCAGGCGCCCTGCGTGCAGACGGGAAGGCCGTTCGAGAGGGTCGGGCAAGCGTGATCGCACGCCCCGCAGTCGAGAACGTCGGTCGCGGCGTCGACGCAGGCGCCGTTGCAGGCTGAAAAGCCCGGATCACAGGCGATGCCGCACGCGCCGTTGCAGGTGGCGTGACCATGCTCCACGTTCGGGCAGCTCTCGCCGCAGCCGCCGCAATTGGCCGGGTCGGTAGCGACATCGACGCAGACGTCGTTGCAGCTCGAGGTACCGTCTGGACAAGCGCTCGAGCAGCGCCCGCCGGAGCACGCTTGACCCGCGGCGCACGACTGATCGCACCCGCCACAGTGCGCGGCGTCGGCCGCGGTGTCCACGCATTCTTCGCCGCAGACCGCGAGCCCCGCGTCGCAAAGCACCGCGCACGCGCCGTCGACGCACGCGGCAGCGCCGTGGACCGGCGTCGGGCATGCCGTGTCGCAGGCGCCGCAGTGGTTCGGATCCTCGTCGAGCCTCACGCAGACTTTACCGCACGAGGCAAAGCCGGATTCACAGCTCACTTTGCAAGTCCCGTCGCGGCACGTCGCGCTGCCGTGATCCGGCGAATTGCACGAACTGCCACAAGCTCCGCAGTTCTCGAGCGAGCTCGCGAGGTCGACGCAGGCGCGGTCGCACACCACCGTGCCGTCCGGACAGCCTTCCGCGCACGCGCCCGCGGCGCAGACTTGGCCGACGGCGCAGCTCGTCGCACAAGCACCGCAATGAGCGGGGTCGTCGTTCAGCACGACGCAGGCGTTGCCGCACGCGGTCTCGCCGTCGTCGCAGTCATTGCCGCAGCGGCCTTGCTCGCACGTGGCGCGACCACCCGACGGCACCGGGCAGCGTACGCCGCAGTCTCCGCAATTTTCGGGGTCGTCGTCCACGCTCGCGCAGCGCGAGCCGCAAGCCACGAAGCCGTCCTCGCAAACGAAATTGCAGCGTCCGTCGACGCAGACGGGGACACCGTGCAGCGGCGCCGAGCAGCGCGCGCCGCACCCGCCGCAATGCTCGGTATCGTTCGTCGTGTCCACGCACGCGCCGGCGCACGCCGTCTCGCCGGCGCAACCCTCGCCGCGGGCGCCCGCCTCGCCCGCGGCCGCGCCGTCTCCCGGGTCGGCGACCGGCCGTACACAAATGTCGGTCGAGAGGTCGCATACCCAGCCCGTGGCGCAACGCCCTTCCGTGTCGCAGGCACGCCCGGCGGGGTCGAAAGCGAGCCGCGAATCGCAGGCGCCGAAGCAGAGTACCAGCATTCCGCTCACGAGGACGGCAGTGCGACTGCCGCCAGCGTTACGCCCGTGCGCGCGCATTCAGAAAGAGCCCTCGACGCCGCCGAAGCAAGCGGTCGGCAGACATGCGACGCGAGGTTCGGCGCGACGGCCACGCCCGAGATCGATCGCCATCAGCGCGCCGCCCGTCACGACGAGCGCGCCGCCTACCCCGAAAAGCACGCGCGCCACGGCCTGAGCGTCGCGCATGCGCCGATAATCGTCGACGTACGCGAGCTGAGTGGATGCGCTGCGCGCGTCGCTTTCGGCGCCACGCCGCGAAAATTCACTGATGCCGGCGCCGACGAGGAAGGCTCCGCCCGTGCCGAGCGCGAGCCAGGACCAAGGCGCGAAGCTCGGGCGCTCCGGAACGTCGGTGTTCGCGCCGTTGGCGAGGGGTGCGGCAGGCGGCGCGCTTCCGGCGACGAGCGGCTGTCCGGTTTGCACGGCGGGTGCGGGCTCCGAAACCGAAGAGTCGAGCGCAGCCATGCGTGCACGGACGAGGTCGGCATTCGGCGCGTCCGGCGCGCGCCGGAGGTACTCGCGGTACGAGTCGATCGCTCGTGAAGGCTCGCCGAGTCGCTCGTACGCGCGCGCAATGTCGAAGGCCAACGCTGCTCGTGGCGCGAGCGCGTCCGCGTCGGAGAACGCGCGGATCGCCTCGGCGTAGCGACCCTCTCGGTAAGCCGACTTTCCTTGCTCGAAGCGCAGCTTGGCCACCTCGGGCGAGGGCGGCTCATCAGCCGCCGCTCGGCCCGCGGTCATCAGTAGGGCCAATGCCAGCCCAGGCCATGCCCGCCTCGTCCACCGATTCCTCGTCTCCGTTTTCCGCATCGTGTTCGCTCAATAAGGATCAATCAGGTCCGAAGCCTCGTCCCGCCGCGCCACGGACGAGCGGCTTGCGGTGCCGCGCGCCGAGGGCGCCAGTCCTACCGACCTCGGCGTCGCGATCGAGCCGCCGCTCTGCGGGCGGGGTGCCGCGAGCGGGCGCGGTGCTGCCGAGCGCTCCGGCATCCGGTCGGACGCTGCCGTACCCGAGACGACTTCGACGCGCGGCGCTTCCGGCAGATTCGGGGTTCGAGCAGCCGAGAGGGGCGAAGCGATATCGGCGGAGGCGACCTGCCGCGCCGGTCGGGCCGTGCTCGAGGCTTGCCGACGCGCCACGTTCTCTTCGGCACGGCTCCGCCCCGCGAACCCCCACGCCCCGGCAGACACGAGCGCGACGGCGATGCCGGCGGCCGAAAGCCCGAGCTTCGTCCGGCGGGCGCCCTGGCCACGGCGGGCGTTCTGGACGACCACCGGTCGGCTACTCGCTGGCTCGGCCGGTCCCTCGAAGCTCGTGGCGAGCCAGCGGCGTTCGAGAAGAACGCCCGAGATGTCGTCGCGGACGCCCTCGCTCGCGAGCCAGCGCGCGAGCGCCACGCTAAGCTCGTCGATCGACGACCAGCGGTCCGCGGGGTGCTTCGCGAGCCCGCGCGCGATGATGCCCCAAAGCCGTGGATCACAGGGCGCGAACTGGTCGACGGGAGTCGCTTCGTCGATCACGGCTGCCCGCAGGACCGCCTGGACACTCGCGCCCTCGAACGGCCTGCGTCCCGTCAAGAGCTCGTAAAGCGTGACGCACAAACCCCAAACGTCGGCGCGGTGGTCGAGGTCGTCGTGGCCGAGTGCCTGCTCCGGCGCCAGATAGCCGGGCGTGCCCACCACGAGGCCGTCGGCGGTGATGTGGCGCGTGCCCCGCGCGTTAGGCAGCTTGACGGTACCGAAATCGAGCAGCTTCGAGCGGAGCCCGTCCGCGGTTTCACAGAGGAAAATATTTTCCGGCTTCACGTCGCGATGCACGATTGTCTGCGCGTGCGCCGCCGCAAGCGCGTCGGCGATCGGCAACAACAGCCGAACGGCCTCGTGCGCTTCGACACGCCCGTCGCGGTCGAGCAGATCTCGCAGCGTTTCGCCCTCGAGCAGTTCCATCACGACGAAGGGTTGCCCGTCCGAGGTGCGATCGACGTCGAAGACGCGAACGATCGCCGGATGGCAGAGCCGCGCAATGACGCGAGCCTCGTCTACGAGACGCAGCGTCTGCTGTTCGCTCGAGTCGCCGTTCACGAGCTTGACGGCCACGGCGGCATCGAGCGCGAGGTTCGTCGCGTGCCAGACGGCGCCTTGGCCGCCCTCCCCGAGCGGCCGTTCCAGCCGGTACTTGTCGGCTAGCACCTCACCGGCGACGTAGGCCGTACGCACCTGGGGCTCCGGGCACGTGGGGGCCGCGACCATGCCAGGCCAGAAGCACTGGCCGTGCCAGCTGCCCATGACGAGGGTGGAAGGCTCCCGCTCGTGCCCGCGTCATCGGCGCGAGAAAGCGGACCGCTCCAAAATGTCACACACGTCGCGAGCTGTCTCGGGACTCGAGGCGCGCCAGTCAGTGTCTCAACCTCACCCAATCCCTCATATACGCCCAGTCACTCTTCTCGATTGTCCCCGTTGCCACCGCCAAAACCAAGAACACTCCCACCACCGTCACTACCTCAGCGCCCAACAACACCGCTGCGGGCGCCTTCAACGAGAACTTCACTCCGAACCCCACCGCTCCCGCGACGACGCCAAAGCCCAACACCCGCAAATACCCGCCCACGGGAAACACCCGCGCTACCGGCACCTTCGCGGCCCGCGCGATGAAGTACACGTAAGTCGTGACGTGCAGCACGAACGCGAACGCCGCGCCCATCGCCGGCCCGACGAAACCCACCGTCAGCACGAGCGGGATCCCGAAGAGCGCATTGTAGAAGAGCCCGAGCGCGGCCGCGCGCACCACGTAACCGGGTCGACCGGCCGCGAGGATCACGTTTCCGAACGAGGCGACCCGCAAGAACGTGAGCACCGAGTACCAGCGGAAGATCACCGCCGCCGAGGCGTATGCCTTGGTGAACATGAGCGGCATCAGCTCGTCCGCGCCGACCACGAGCGCCATGGTCACGGGCACGACGACGAGCGCCACCTTGCGGATACTGCGCCCCCAAATCTCGAGCGCCGCGTAGGGATCATTCGCCTGAAATAGCCGCACGAGCTCCGGCGTGTAAGCGGCTCCCACCGAGTACGCGATCGTCCCGACGATCGGCACCTGCCAGGCGCCCGCCTGGTAATCGGCGAAGCGCATGTTCGGCAGCACCAGCAAAATCAACCAGCGGTCGAGCTGCGAGTTGATCTGCCCGAGCTGTTCCGTCGCCCCGAGCGGCAGCGCGAACGCGAACAGCGCCCGCCACGTGATCGGGCTCGGCGCGCGCGGAACGCGGCCGTAGAGCTGATGGAGCTCCCAAAAGAGTACGAGCGCGAACGCCCAGCGCACGAGCGCGTACACGACGATCACCGTCGCGATGCTCGCCTGCAGCGCCAGCGGCACCAGCGTCGCAAGCGTGAGGCTTATCGTGCGCACCACCTGGAGCCCGGCGGAATGGCGGGCGCGCCCCTCGGCGACGAGCAGGTTCGGTAGCAGCCGAAACGGCAAATCCGCGATGAGTGACGGCGCGAGGATCAGCGTCAAATGGAGCTGCGCGCGAAAGGTCGGGGTTCCGACGGTGGAGGGCAAGAGCGCCACGACGGCCGCCACCGTCGCGACGAGCAGCGCGCCGCAGAAGCCGAGCGTCGCAGACGTGAAGACGATGCGCAGCGCTACCGCTCGGCGGGCCGGAGGCTCGCGGTTGCTCACCTGGTAGAGCAGCGTGGCCGAGAGGCCGAGGCTCAGGAGCATCGCGAGCGTCTCGTACACGAGCGTGATCGAGAGCAGCTTCGCCACGTCGGCCTTGCCGATCAGGCGGACGATGAGGAGCGGCGTCAGCGCCGACGAGAGCGTGGCGAGCGTCGTGCCGAGGACGAGAGCTCCCGCTTGGCGGGCCGGCTCGGGCTTTTTCTGGGCGTCCACGCGGTCGGGGTCTCGTATCACACCGAGCCCGCTCGAGCGCCGGTGCCCGCCGATTTTTCGGCGAGAGCGCGCTCGACGTGAACGAGGATGCGCGCGACACGGTGCTCCCACGTGTTCTCGGACGCGAGTTTCAGTCTTTCTGCGAGTCCGGCCACAGGCTCCGCGAGGGCCGCTTCGCAGGCCGAGACGAAGTCCTCGGCACTGCGCGCGACGCGCGCGGCGGCGTAATAGTCACGCAAAGCAGGCAACTCGCTGATGACGAGCGGCTTGCCGCTGGCCAAAAGCTCGAAGAATTTGATGGGGAACGAGTAGGTCGTGTACTCGTTGATGCGGTAGGGGATGACGCCGAGATCGAAGCCTTTGACGTAGCCGGGCAAGAGCTCGTACGCGCGGTGGCCGAGCAGATGCACGTTCGGCTCCGCCCGGAGCACGCTCACGTCCGTCGTCGGATCGCCGACGCCGACCGGGCCCACGAGGACGATCGAGTAGTCTCGATGCCGGCGCGCGAGAGCGGTGAGCCAATCGGCGTGAAGCTTGTAGTCACTCACCGCGCCGAGAAAGCCGATGACCGGACGCGGGAGCCGCGTAATCTCGTCCGGGACCTTAGTGTCGGCGTCGCGCGCGCGGCTGAAGTGGTCGAAGTCGCCGACGTTGTGCACGAGGTGCGTGCGGGTAGGATTGAGCGGTCGCTTGCGCTCGAAGAGGCCGACGCTCGTCGTCGTCACGACGTCGGCGGCGGCAGCGAGCGCTGCCTCGCGTTCGATGAGCCAGCCGGGATCGGCCTTGTAGGTCGGAAATTCCGTGTACTCGTCGACGCAGTCGTAAACGACGAGGCGGTGCGGGAGCTCGCGCACCTTCGCGCCGTAACCGGGGTGATAGACCCAAATCACGGGATTTTCGACGCCTTCACGCGCTAGAAAGCGCCCGAGGAGCGCGAGCCTCAGGTCGAAGTTCGCGTAGATCGAGAAGGGGTGACTCGCGGGCTTCTTGCGGACGAAGGCGCGCGGAGAGAGGAACTCGAGCACCGTCACGCCCGCCTGCTCGTAGCGCACGGGGTCGAGAACGGCGCCCGCCGGAGAGCGGAGCGGCGTCGCGTGCATGAGCTTTTTGCGCACGAGCGCCGGCAGCGGGTTCGGACCGAAGCTCACGTAGTAGACGCGATGCTCACGCGCGAGCCGGCTCATGATGTGCTGCTTGTTCGTCCACATCCCGTCCTGCCAGGGCTGGGACGAGAGGCACACGATGGTGAGTCGCTCGCGGAGACTCAAGCCGCGCTCCCGGGCAAGGCGACGCCGAGCCCCCGCAAGAGCTCGAGCATGCGCGCGCCGACCACGCTTTCCGCGTAGCGAGCGCGGCACGCCGCATCGGCGAGGGCGCGGCGCTTCTCGACCTCGGCGTCGGAGAGGCGCCGGATGCGCGCAAAGCCGCCGGCGATGGCGTCCGGCTCGAGAGCGTCGACCACTTCGCCGAATTTACCCTGCTCGAGGATCTCCGCGGGGCCGCCGTGATCGGGGCCGAGAGCGAGCAGCCCGCGCGCGACGGCTTCGGGGAAAACCAAGCCGAAGGGCTCGTCGAGCGGCACGCACGCGAAGACGTCGCTCGAGGCCGAGAGCTCGGCGAGCTCGGCGTCCGACAAAAAGCCGTGAAAGCGCACCGCGGACGCGACGCCGAACGCTTTCGCCAGCTCTTCGAGCGACGCGAGCGCCGGACCCGTCCCGACGATGGAGAGCGTGGCGCGCGGGTCGGTGCGCTGCCGGTAGCGCGAAAACCCCTCGAGCAGCGTGTCCAGATTCTTCAGCCACTCGAGCCGGCTCGCGCACAAGATGCGCAGGCCGTCGCGCGCGAGCGGCCCCTTCGCGACGACGCGGTCGGGGAAACGCACGATGGGCGGCAATACTTCGGCGTTCGCGCTCGGGTAAATCCGGTGGACGCTCTGCTTCGTGTAGTCGCTGAGCGCCCACACGGCCGAAAGCCCCAGCACGCCCGCACGATCGGCCGCGACCTGGCTCGGACGCCGCCGCCCGACGAGCGGCCAAGCGCCTGCCGGGCTCGCGAGCGAGGTCCGGTAGTAGTGCGGCCCGTGGCGCATCGGCGCGCGCTCGACGTTCGCGGCCAGGTACGGATTCGACGCCTCGGGGTGGAGCCAGCGCGGCGCTTCGAGACAGTGCCAGACGCGCACCCGCGGACTTTCGGCGGCCCCGAGCGCGGCGCTCAGCGGAAAGCCGTGGGCGAGCGCCACGTCCGTGCCCGCGAGCTCGCGCAACAGCCACTCGAGGCGGCGCCGTCCGAGTGTGCGCGTGAGGCGCGGCCTCGGGCCCCGGGCGACGCGGTGCCAGGCGTCCACGGGCACCCCGGCGAGGCGTTCATCCCAATTTTGCGGGTCGTAGATCAACGTGCGGACGCGCACGTCGGCTCCCGTGCGTTCGAAAAAGCGCGCCTGATCGACCAGCAGCACCTCGGCGCCGCCCACCGCGTCGAGCGCGCGATGAAGGAACCGCACCTGAGGCCGGGGCATCGGCGGCCCGATGTATCACACCTCCCCCCGGGCCGCCCCGAGCTCGACTATCGTCGCCCCGTGCGCCTGGTGCTCGTGACGCAGGATTTTCCGCCTCGGCGCGGGGGGATCCAGACGTACGCGCTCGAGCTCGCGCGAAGGCTCGCACCCCGGCTCGAAGCGTTTGCCGTGATCGCGCCGGCGGTCGAGGGCGCGGCCGAAATCGACCGCGAGCTGCCGTGGCGCGTGCTCCGGACCGGCAGCGCCGACACCCTGATCGCCGCCGCCGGTCCGCTGCTCCTCGAGCTCGCGCTCACCGACGACTTCGATCACACCCTGCACGCACAGTGGAGCACGACCCCCGCCGCCCTCGGATTGCGCGCCGTAGGTCGCGTACGAAGAGTCGCGTGCGTCGTGCACGGCCGTGAGCTCCTGCTCGCTCCTTGGCGTAGGGCTCCCCTCGCGCAACGCGGCTACGACGCCGTGCGCAAGCGCTCGCTCCGCGCGGTCGACCGCGTGCTCGCTACGGGAACGTACACGGCCGGCCTGGCGCGCGAGCTCGGCGTCGCGAAGGAGCGCATCCGCATCACCGGGTGCGGCACCGATCCGCAGCGCTTTCGAGCCGTCGATGCTTCCGTGCTCCGCGAGCGGCTCGGGCTCGGCGGACGACGTGTGTTACTCACGATCGCCCGGCTCGTTGCGCGCAAGGGAATCGACAGCGTGCTTCGGGCTCTCCCCGCGGTCCGGCGCGCCGTCCCGGACGTCGCCTACCTGGTGTGCGGCGAAGGCCCGGAACGCGAGCGGCTCGAAGCGCTCGCGCGCGAGCTCGGCGTGCTCGACCTCGTGCGCTTCCCTGGCGGCGTTCCCGACGACGAGCTCACGCACTGGTACTGCGCGGGCGACGTGTTCGTCATGCCGTCACGCAGCGAACCGCCGGACGTCGAAGGCTTCGGCATCGTGTTCCTCGAAGCGGGCGCCTGCGAACGGCCCGTCGTCGCCGCGCGGGCGGGCGGCGTGCCGGACGCGGTGGCCGACGGTGTTTCGGGGCTGCTCGTAGCTCCTGGTGACGTGGACGAGCTCGCGGCCAAGCTCGTGGAGCTGCTTCGTGATCCCGCGCGAGCCGCCGAGCTCGGCCGCCGAGGGCGAGCGCGCGTCGTGAGCGATCTCAATTGGGAACGCGTGGCGGAGCGTACGCTCGAAGCGTTAGAGTAACGTGCGGAGCACGGCGCATGCCTTGTCGGCTGCCGTGTCCCAATCGAGCGACCGCGCACGCACGAAGCCGCGCTCGCGCAGGCGATCGCGCTCGGTCTCGTCGCTGAGCAGGCGCAAGAGCGCGTTCGCGATGTCGGAAACCGACGTGGGATCGCAATAGAGCGCGGCGTCGCCGCAAACCTCGGGCAAGGAAGCCGCGCGTCCCACGAGCGCGGGCACGCCGAGCGCCATCGCTTCGAGCGGCGGCAGGCCGAACCCCTCGTAGAGCGAGGCGAGCACGAGCCCGGCTGCGTGCGCGACGTAGGTTTTAACCCTCGCTTCGTCGAGCAAGCCGAGGAAACGAACGCGCGACGCCACCCGCGGCGGGACGTCGCGCCGGAGCGCCTCGGCATTGCCGGGCCCGACGAGCACGAAATCGTGCGGGACGCGCTCGGCAATCGCCGCGAAGGCCGCGAGCGTGCGCGGCAGGTTCTTGTGCGGCTTCAGATTCCCGACGTAGACGAGGTACGGCCTGGACTCGGGCGAAGGCCCGGACGGGCGGGAGAACCACGCCGCGTCGATGCCGTTCGAGACGACGTGGAGCGGGCAGCGAAACGCGCCCACCTTCGCGAGCACTTCGTCGCGCGTGAACGCCGAGACGCAGAGCACGCCCTCGGCGCGGCGCCGGAGCCCCCGCAACATCGCCGCCAGGTAAAGCGCCTTGTCCCAGCGCGCGCGCGCCCCCTCGGGCGGGTCCACGTAAAAGACATCGTGAATCGTCACGAGCAAGCGGCCGGGGCCGGCGAGCGGCGCGTTCACGTGCGGTGCCCAGAACACGCGCGTTTCGCGCGGGGTCTTGAGGAGGAGGCCCGGTTGCTCGCCGGGGCTGTAAATTCCAGCGCGAAATTCGCGCACGCTCACGCGCTCGGAGGCGGGCAGTCCCGCAGCGGCGAGGCGCGCCGGATCGCCGAGCAGGCAGAAGCGGGCCTCGGGCAGGCGGACAATCACGCGCGGCAGGAGCGCGCGAAGGTAAGTCCCGATCCCGGTCGAATGGAGCATGCGCGCATCCACCGTGACGAGCGGGACTCCGGCGCCGGGGGAACCGTTCACGAGAGGACGATAGCGGCAGGGTCACGGCCTGTGCTAGGGCTTCCCGCTCGTGTCACGTGCCGCCCCCCGGTTCGCAGCGCGGCTCGTTCGTCCGCTCCGGGCCCTCGCCGCCGAGGACCGGGCGGTGCTCGCCATCGCGGTCGCCTTCGCCGGGACGGAGCTCGTCACCTTCGGCTGGGATCTGCCGGGTTCGCACGGCTGGGAGAACGACGGCATCGCACCGCGCGATCTCTTCGGCGGGCTCGCGCACAATCTGACGCTCGGCGCGACCCACCGCTATCCCCTGCTCCATTACCTGCTGCTCGGCCTCGTCGCGCTGCCGGTCCTCCTCGCCGCCGTGCTTTCCGGGCCGCTCACGGCGGAGGGCGTGCGGAGCCGCGTGCTCTCGGTGCCGTGCATGACGGCGGTTTCGCTGCTCGCCAAAGCGCTTGCGACGCTCATGGGCGTGATTTCGATCCTGGTCGTCGCGCGCATCGTTCGCCGCACGGTGAGCACGCGCGCCGGCCGCTACGCCGCGCTCTTTGCGGCGACGAACCTCACCTTCGCGTTTTACGCGCGTGTCTCGAATCTCGACGTCCCCTACCTCATGTGGACGGTGCTCGCGCTCGACGCCGTGCTCGACATCCTCGAGAGCGGAGACGCGCGCGCTTACGGCCGGTTCGGGGCCTTCGCAGCGGCCGCCGTCGCGACCAAGGATCAAGCCTACGCGAGCTTCGTCCTCGTCGTGCCGCTCTATCTGGTCGTCCTGCCGCTGGTCGCACGCGGTCGCGTCTCGCGCGCTCACTCGCGGCTCCTCGTGCGCGGCGCCGTCACGGGGGCGCTCGCGTACGGGCTCCTGAGCGGCGCGCTCCTGAACCCGACCGGCTTCGTGAAGCGCCTCGGAGAGCTGCGCGGGCCGTCGAGCGAGCTATGGCGCATGTACTCGAAAGACGCGGCCGGCCTCGCCGCGAACCTGGCGGACGTGCGGCACGCCGCGGCGCACGACTTTTGGCCGCCCGCCGTGGTCGCCGTCGCGTGCCTCGGAGTGCTCTTCGCCTTCGCCGGCACGCCGGGCCCGACGAGCATTCAGAGCCGCGCCGTGCGGCTCTTGCCGTTCGTTGCAGGCTGCGGAAGCCTCGTGTTTTTCACGCTCGCCGTCGGGCGCTCCGAACACCGCTTTCTCCTGCCGTTCGGCTTCTTTCTCGCCGCGTACGCGGGCGTGGCGGCGGACTCGTTCATCGGGGCGACGGCGGCGCTCGGCGCCGAAATCGCCGGCAGCGCCGTCGTGACGCTCGTGCTCGTCTGGTGCGGCGTCGCGAGCGCGGCGACGCACCTCACCATGCTCGGCGACGCCCGCTACGAGGTCACACGCTTTCTCGGCCGGCTGCCGCGCGGCAGCATGGTCGAGACCTACGGCCCGCTGGTCTATGCGCCGCACTTCGATGTTTCGAAGCATGCGCCGTATCGCGTCGTGCGGGTCGGCCCGGAGCGCCCGCAGTCGCGCAACCCGCTCGTCGGCGCGACCGAGCTCGAGGGTCGCATCGCCGACGTCGCGGAGCGCATGCCGACGGCCATCGTCATCCCCGAAGGCTTTGCGACACCGTACCTCGCGCTGAGCGACGATCCGTCGCGGCCGCTCACCGGCGTGAACGCCGCGCGCCGCGCCGACACCGCGAGCTACGACTTCGTTCATGCCGCGCTGACCGACAGCCTGCCGGGCTATCGCCTCGCCCTCGCCGCCCGGCCTGCACTGCCGGCTTGGGCGCAAGCGTTCGGCCTGCACCCGGTCGCGATTCAGGGCACGACCGGCCTGTCACTCTGGGTACTTTTGCGCTCAGATGTCGACGTATTGGCCCAAAATCACCAGTAGCTCGCGCCCAACCAGGAGCCACCACGCCGTCGCGAGCGCGAGCAACCCGGCGAACTGAAGCCCGGCTACGGCGAAGAAGCGCTTGCGCTGCCAGGGCGGCAGCGGACTGTGCTGAATGCGCTGGCACACCGGCACGCCACTCAGCACGACGACGTAAGCCCAGACTTCACGCGTGCCCTCGAGCGCGAGCGTGGTCGCGCCGCTCTGCAGGCGCCGATCGAATTTGATCGGGAGCCGCTGGCCGCCATGCGTGAGTCCGAGGCCGTAGCCGTCTTTGGTGAGCTCGGCCCGGATCCAGCCCGCCTCGCCGCCGAGCGCCCGCTCGATCGGGAGCGTGTCGGGTGCGATGCGCGAGCGACCGACCGCGGGAGTGAGCCTGAAGACGAGACCGAAACCGCGCCCGCCCGCGCCCGCCATTCCGACCGCGTGCAGGACGCCGAAGCCGAGCTGACCCCAACCGGTGAAGCCGAAGGCGACTTGCCCGAGCGTGAAGCAGCCGCGCGCCACCTGCCCGACTGCGATCACGCCCGTCGCGATCTGGCCGAACGCGATGACCCCCCGGGCGTGCTGGCCGATCGCGATGAAGCCCTCGGCGTTTTGACCGACGCTCACGAAGTCCATGCGGGTTTCAGCGTATCACTCCTCGGTTCCACGCCGCTTCCGCCCCGGCGCGTGCGTGTACTACCGTGCTTCCGATGCAGGGTCCGCCGCCGGGCTACGGGGCCATCCCGAGCGCGCCGAGCACGAGCATTTGGATTTGCCGCCAGTGCGGCGTCGTCGCTCCGCTCGAGGCTCAGCACTGTGAGGTGTGCCGGCAGCCTCTTGCCCAAACGCGCGCCCCGGCGCCGGCCGACGCCGTCGAGCGCGCCTGGGTCGCGGTGCGCTGCGGCTTCACCTGCAATTCGTGTCGCTTTCTTGCGCCGCTCGACTCACTCGACGCCGACGGGGCGGTCGAGTGCGCCCATTGCGGCTTGCGCCAGCGCTTCGACGTGGAGCGCTGGCGGGACGCGCTCGCCTTCGCTCACGGCATCGGCGATCTCTCGGGGCCCGCGCCCGAAGGTCGTAACCCCGACCCGGCGCTGTGGATTGGCTCGGAAAACCCGCATGCTGCGACGGGCGTCAATCGCGCCTTCGAGCACGCGACGTTCGGCGTGCTCGCCATCGACGCTTGCCCCGGCCACCCCGTGTGTGGTCGCTGCCGCGAGCCGCTCGCGGTTTCGGCGCGACCGGGCGCCGTCGACACGCGCTGCCAGCGCTGCGGCGATCAAGCAACGCACGCCATCACGAGCGCCGCGGTGAGTCTCTGCCCGACGCTCGTCGCCGCGGTTTCCGAAGAGCTCAGGAGCGATCGGCCCAAGGCGCGCGCGGCGGCCACTTCGGCCGGGGTCGTCGCCTTGTCGTGCCCGTCGTGCGGCGCGCCGCTCGAGCTGACGGAGACCGGCACCGTCCATACCTGCCGCTACTGCCGGGCGAGCTGTATCGTGCCGCACCGGAGCGTCGCCCGCGCCCTCGCGCGCACGCCCGAACCGGCCGTCTGGTGGCTCTACTTTCAGGGTCAGTCCGAGGAACGCCGCGGCCTCCTCGCCCCTCCCGAGCGCTCCGCCGACGGTTCCGGACCGGCCGGGACTGCCGCCAAGAGGCTTCTCCTTCTCGCCAGCCGGACGCGCGTCGTCGGAGACGCGCCCGGCGTCTACGAAACCCCGGAACGCAAGGGCTTCAACTTCCACCAGCTGGCCGTCACCGTGGGTCTCGGCGCGGTCGCCCTCCTCATAGGCATGGTCCTCGCGTCCATTGCCGTGAGCTACGACGTGGATCTCGGCAGCCTAGGGCATTGACCCGGCGCGCTTGCACGCATCAGTGCCGCCGGTCGAGCGACCAGCGCGTCGGCGGCAGCGCCGTGAGGAGGGTCGCGATGACCGCCAAGAGCAGCGGGTACTCGAGTGAGACGCCTCCACCAGTTCCAACGTGGCTCCAGAGGCCCAGCTGAACCCAAATCACGATCCCCCACATGGTCGCGGCGACGGCCGCCGCGGCAATCCGTGAGTAAAGCCCGAGCGCGAGGAAAAGCCCCGCGAGCTCCCCCGCCGTAACCACGTAGGCGAAGCTCTCCGGGAAACCATGGGCGAGCATTTGCCTCCCCACGGCTGCGACCGGCCCCTGAATCAGCTTGCGGATACCGTGCGGAAACACGAGCACGCCCGTCGCGATGCGCAGCAACGCAAGAGCGCCCGATTCAGAAAGCTTGGGCATGGCCGAGCCGGCACCGTCCCACTCCACCACCACCGATGCAACGTTAGTGTCGTGACGCGGGCGGATCCTTCACGGCTTCGAACGTTTACTCACGCGACCACGGCCGACTCGCTCTTCCGCGTGTCGACCGACACACGCGTGCCGTCACTGTGACACCCCGATCATGTTGCGGTGCGCGTTCGAGGCATCACTCAACGCGTTCAGAGCACAAAAATCTCCAATTGGTGGATTGCAAGAAACCGGCATGGAGGGTGCATACGTAACTAGACAAGACGATGCCCGCGTTCTTGAGATTCCTGCTTTGGACGGCCGTGGTGGTTGCACCCGGTGGTGTCCTACTCGCGCCTGTGCTGGCCGCGGATGAGCTCCGCCGTCGCCGGCGTGCTCAAGCCCGCTGACGTCGTGGGCGTGCCGCCCGCCGCGACCGTTTCGCCCGCGCCGCGGTCTGAGCGCGGACGTTGGCACTCGGGTGGTCACGGTGGAAAGGGCGCCGCGGAGCTGTGACGGCTACCAGCTAACGAGGGGAGAGGTCCGGCTTCTGGCGCGGAGGATCGAGCCAACCGTAGGCGTCGAGGAAGCGCAAGAATTGCCGGTGGTGCAGCGACAGCGGCGGGAGGTACTCGCCGTCGAGTTCGCGCTCCCAGTACTGGCCCTTCGCGTGACCGGGCGCAAACCGGTACGTGTAGAGCTCCGCGCGAACGTAGAGCGGCGGCCGTTCGGGGAACGGATCCTCGGCGAGCAGCGTCTTCGGCGACGGATCACCCCGCAGGAGCTGGTAGATAAGGTGAACGATCCAGGGCTCCCGCTCGAAGTTCGAAAGCCCGGCGAACCACAGCTGCCAGTCGAGTCGATAGTGGTAGGGGGTGATGAGGCACGGCGGGCGGTGGAGGTTGCCGGGCTTGCAGGGGAACTCGTACTCGTGCCAGACCGTGCGCGGATCGGCCGGGTCGCCGCGCGTTCCGGACAGGACCACCTCGTGACGCGTGCGCTCGACACTGCCGAAGGCGCCGTAGGTGTTGACGAAGTCGAACGGATTGAACGAATCGTTCATGTGCTGGCGTTCGGACAGGAGATTCACCACCGGACCGATGCTGAGCAAGCCGACCAACACACCGATGGCAGCGGTCGCAATGCGCCGGCTTTGCGACGGCTGCTCCAAGCTGCGGCGTAAACCGGCGAAGCGGCGCCGCCACACCCGCGGCCAGAGCCGCTCGAAGACCCCGTCGTCGAAGCACGCGAGCGCAATCAGGATCGTGAGCCAATTCAAGAAGGAGAGGTTGCCGCTCAGGATCAGCAACGTTTGGAACAGGACGATCACCGAGCCGGCGAGGATGCGGAGCCGGCGCGGGCCGAACACGCCGAACGGCGCGATGACCTCGGCGAAGTGATTGAAAAGGACGCCAGCGGTGTGCGTCCAGGCCGGCATGAAATGAAAGTAGTAGCTGAGCGGCCCGGGGTTCGGCTGCGTCTCGTAGTGGTAGTCGAGACAGCGGAGCTCACGCCAACAGGGGTCGCCTCGCAGTTTGATGAGGCCGGCGCCGAACATCAGCCTAAACGTGAGCCAGCGGAAGAGGACGATCACGAGCACGGGCGGCGGCTCGCTCACGTGGATCAACTTCGGACGCCAGAGGGGCGCGAGAAAAACGGCGAGAAAGCCCGTCTCACACAGGAGGATGTCCCAGCCGTACCCGTAAAAGATCTGGCCGACGTGGACGAACGAGAGGTAGAGCGCCCACAGCGTGACGAGGATCGGCACGTTCACCACCCCCGCGAGCACGAGCGCGCCGAGCACGAGGCCGAGCCACGCGGCAAGCTCGAGGGTGCGATCGGCGCAACCGAGCCAAAACAGCGTGGGCAAGCGCACGAGCGCGGCCGAGCCGTCGAAATGACGCCAGACGCGCTCGAGAAAGGGCGCGACCGGCAAGAGACCGCGCGAGCCGATGAGCGGCTGCACCTGGCGCACGAGGATCGCGAAAGCGACCACGTACATGAAGCCGAGTCCGCGCAAGAGCACGACGCGCGTGAGCACGTAGTTCTGGGCGCGGGCCGGCCGGAGCGGCGGCTCGGCTTCACGAGCCTCGGCGCCGGCCGGCTCAACCATTGACGACGTTTTGCGGCTTGCCGGCGAGGATGCCGGCGACGTTCGCAGCCGTCACCCCGAGCAGGCGCATGCGGGCGCTCCGCGTGGTCCATGCCTGGTGCGGCGTGATGATGCAGCGCGGCGCGACGAGCAACGGGTGATCCGGCGGCGGCGGTTCGACCGTGAGCACATCGAGCCCCGCGCCGGCAAGGGCGCCGCGCTCGAGCGCGCGGGCGAGCGCCGCTTCGTCGATCAACGCGCCGCGCGCGGTATTGAGCAAGAAGGCCGTCGGCCGCAGCAACGCGAGGCGCTCGGGCGAGACGAGGCCGCGCGTTTCCGCCGTGAGCGGACAATGCAGCGAAACGACGTCGCTTTCGGCGAACAAGGCGGCGAGCTCCCGGTAGGCCACGCCCTCGGGCGGCTCGGGCAAACGCCGCGACGTCGTCGCAATGACGCGCATACCGAGCGCGCGCGCCATGCTCGCCACGCGCCGACCGATCGCGCCGAACCCGACGACACCGAACGTGAGCCCGTCGAGCTCGAGCAGCGGCTCGCTCCAATAGCTGAAGTCGGCCGCGTTCGACCAGTCGCCGCGGCGCACCCCCGCGGCGTGCGCGCCGACGTGCGTCGTCAGCTCGAGGAGGAGCGCGAAGACGTGTTGGGCGACGCTTGCCGTCGAGTACGCGGGGACATTGCACACCGGGATCCCGCGGAGCCGCGCCGCCGCGGCGTCGACCACGTCGAAGCCGGTCGCGAGAACGGCAATGCCGGCCAGCTCCGGCAAGAGCGCGAGCTCACGCGCACCGACGTACGTCTTGTTCGTGACGACCACACGGGCGCCCGCCGCCCGCGCTGCGACGAGCTCCGGCGCAGTGCGCTCGAACACCTCGAGCTCACCGAGCGCCGCGAGCGGTTGCCATGACAGGTCCCCGGGGTTGAGCGTATGCCCATCGAGCACGACGATGCGCGGCATGCGCCGCGATCCTAGTACTCGGCGCCGCTACGCGGCACTACACCGCACACCCTCCGCCCACCCAAGCGAGCTTGGGTGGAGAGGCGTCAATGCCGCGCGCTCACGATCGCCGCACGACTCAAAAATTGCTGGAACATGGCGCGATTCGTCGCGGTCGGGGCAGTCGTGTAACCGTAGGGCTGCTTCACGTGCCCCGCGAACAGGCAGCCGACCGCGCGGTCGAAACTGCGCGCGCCGGGACCGAGGTCGACCGATTTTGCGCTGTCGTCGGCGAGGCGCCGCACGACCGTTTGGAGCTGCTCGCACCACCCCGGGAGCTCCGGCAAGATCACGGGCGACGCCTGCGGGCAGCAGGTTCTACGAATGATCGCCGTGGCGGGGAGCTCGTACCAATCGAGTCCGGCGGCCTTCTGTGCGGCCGAGCCGTGTCCACCGAGTCGCACCACGTCCACCCTGAGTCCCGCGTCGAGGCCGTCGCCGACGCCAGCGCCGGCCTGCGCGGCCGGCTCGTGCGCGAGCGAGTAGAGGCGGCGGGCCGTCGCGGGAAACTCCGCGTCCTCGCAGACGAACGCAAAATCTTCGCCGCCTTGGAAGGAGCCCGTGGGGAAATGCCCCATTACGCATTCATTGCGCACGACGTCGGCGTCGCGCTTCACGACCGGCTTCGGTGCTGCGATGGGCGGAGGCGCTTCGGCGACCGACGCCGCCGGCGCGGGGTCCGCTTTCGAGCCGGCGCCGGTCGCGATGTAGACACCGCCGCCGCCCGCGAGCGCGGCGACGAGCACCCATGGCCATACGGCTTGTTTGCGCTCGAACGGATTGAACGAAAGCCGGCGCTGCGGCGCCACACGTCCGGGTGCGTCCGCGTGCGGCAGCGCGACACCGACGGGCGCGTCGAGCACGGCGAGCGGAGCCGCAGCCGGCACCGCGGGCGGCATACTTTCCGGCAAGAGCTCGGCGGCTTCCGTTTCGTCGCGTAGGGTGGCCCCTTGGTCGTCGGGACGTGAAGCGTCGTCGATCAGGATGCCGTCGTCGCGATTCGTTCCGAACGCGGTGCCCGCGACGATCTCCCCGAGCCCGCGCGGCGGCACGCGCGGGGGCGTGCGCGGCGGCGGCAGCCGCGTCGGCTCGCGCTCCCAATTGTCGAGCAGCGACTGGAGCTCGTTCAAATCCGTGGCGCGCGTGCGGCGCTCCCCAAGGAGGCCGCGCGACAGGATCTCTTGCAGCACCGGTTCGGTGACGCCATGCGTGGAGAGCGGCGCAGGCTTGCCGGTCATCGAGCGCAGGAGCGCGTCACGCGTCGCTCCGGCAAACGGCAGCTTGCCGGTGAGCATCGTGTAGAGCGTCGCGCAAAGTCCCCACACGTCGTCCGACGCGGTTTCGGGCGCGCCGCGCAGGCGCTCCGGGGGACAGAAAGCGCCCACCGGCGGCGCGATGAGTTGCGCAAGGACGGGCACGATCGCGCGGCCGGTCGGCTCTGCAATGACGCTGCGGGGTGAAACGGCGCCGTGAACCGCGCCTGCCGCATGCAGCGCTTGCACGGCGTCCGCGAGCCGAAGCGTCCAGGCCACCGCCTTCGCGGGGTGCAGCGGGCCGCTCTCGAGCAGGCTCCGCAAGCTGCGACCGGGCAGATGCTCCGCCACCGCGTAACCTGCCCCGAGCGGCATGCTGACGTGGGCGGGAAAAGCCTGCGGCGAAATCTCCTCGACGACTTCGATCAGCGAGACCAGGTGGCGGTGCGTCACGCCGCGCCCGAACGTGCTGAGACGGCCGGGCTCGGCGAGCGCGACGACGACCAGGCGCCCGCTCGCGGCCTCGATCGCCATCCAGCGCTGCCCGCCGTCGCTCGAGGAGAGCGGCCGCTCGAGGCTGTAGCGTCCTCCGAGCAAGGGGTGCGGCTCAGTCATCGGCACGGGCGGCTTGTCGACCAGGAACGCGTTCACGCCAAAGAGCCTCTCGGGCGCTCGCTTTTAAACATAACATCCCCTACGCCCCCGAGAAGCAGGTCTTTAGAGAGATTCTCTCATCCCGAGACGCTTTTCACCCACCTCTCGCTTTTCACGGCTTTTTACCTGCGTCAACGGCGCTTTCGCTTGCGATGTCTTCAGATGTGAGTGGAGGTAGCCGCATGTCTCCGCGCCTTCGAGGAGCCCGTACCGTTCTCTGGCACACGCACTCTCGCGCGCGACACGTACAGGGGTGAAACCTCGAACGAGCGCCGCAGTATCTTTGTACGCAACTCCGAGCTTGGGGGGGACGACCTTTGGAGGTGCGTCAAAAAGACGAAACCATGAGAGAGACTCCGTTGACCTCTCAGTGTTGCAACATGCCCCGTGTCGCATTGCAGCTTTGAAACCAAGAGAGCCCTCTAAGGCATACAAGGGCCTGGTCAAGTATACATACGCAGTTACTCCCATTGCGACATGACGCAAGATGCCTGCAAGTCATCGGTACGGTGTTTGATTTGGAGTTGACAGTACAAGACGATCACCGTATTGACCGCCCATGGCAAAGTCAGATATCGACGACAAGATCAGGGGAATGCTCGAGGCGTTTGCCGGCGACCTCGCCGGGCTCATCCGCGAGTCGGCGATGCAGTCCGTGCGTGACGCGCTCGGCGGCGAAGGCGCCGGCCCCCGTGGTCGTCGTGGCGCTCGCGCGAGCGCTGCTCCGCTCGGCCGTCGGTTGGCGAAAGGTGCCAAGCGTCCGCCGGACGAGATCGTCAAGCTCACCTCGCATCTTCTCGAGTACGTCAAAGGCCACAAGGGCGAGCGTATCGAGCAGATCGCCAAAGGCATGGGCGTCAGCACGCGCGAGCTCAATCTGCCGGTCAAGAAGCTTATTTCCGGCAAGTCCATCCGCACGCGCGGACAGAAGCGAGCCACGCAGTACTTCCCGAAGTGAGCCGGCGCGTCGGTCGAACGGCACTTGGCCGGGACGCCGAGCTCGCTTCAGAGGGGGCGCAGCCTGCGGGGACGGCGCCCGGAAAGCCGGCAAATCAGATGGATACGGCCGTCAGAACATGCCGCGAGCGGAGAGCACGGCTCCTCCCGCTGCCGGATGTACCGTGATGGCGGGCTCGGCACGCGCGGAGGGCCAGAATGCCCACGTGGCCGCAAAGAGTCCAGCCGCGACTCCTGCGCCGGCGAAGCCGATCGTCTCGAGGTGAACATCGCGCCGATACGTTGCGATCGAGTCGCCCAATTCAGCGCACGCACCCTGCGCGTCGTTCGCGCAAACCTGTGAGTCTCCGGGCACGTTCGCCTGCGCAGCGTGCACGCGCCGCGCCGCGCCCGGCCGCGCCAACCCGAAACCCGCGCCGATTCCGACGCCGACCGCCGAAAGCACCGCTTCTCCCACGAGGACGGCCGTTCGAACGCCCGAGCTCCGACGCTCGCCGGCTTCGGCCGGCCAGGTTTTCGGGGCCGGTGCTGCCGGCGCTTCCGGAGCAGTGGCGACCGCGCCGCGCGGCGCGGCGCTCGAGGCGGCCGGTGCGGGGTCGGGGAAAAGGATTTTGAGTGTCCGGTGCTCGCCGACGGACAGCGAGACGAACGCGCGATACTCGGCGTGCCCGGCCGCGCGCACGACGACCTGATGAACGCCCGGATCGAGCTTGATGGATGTGCCGAGCGCCGAAGCGGCAAGCGCGCGCTCGTCGAGCTCGGCAGCTGCCGAAATCCCCGTCGGAACGACGATGTCGAGCTTGGCGATGCGTGACTCGAGTCGTCGCCGTGCGAGCGGCAAGAGCGGCTCGACATCCGGGGCAGGCGCGCCGCCGCGGATCAACTCCGCCGCTCGGTCGTAGTCGACGGCCGCCTCGACGAAGGCGCCTAGCTGCTCTTCGCAGTGGGCGAGGTGATAGCGCAGCCCCGGCGTCTCCTTGATGGCGAGGGCGCTCTTCAGCTTGACGGACGCGGCGCTCCACTCCGAACGCGCCTCGAGGTCCGCCGCCTCGCCGAAGAGGTGACGGGCCGCCGTTAGATCCCCGGAGCTCGGTTGCCGGCCTTGGCTTTTAGCTGCGGGCGCCACGAGCAGCAGCGCGCCCAACAAACTCGACAAGTGCCTCACGCCTAGCTCCATCGGTCATCCCCCACCCGAGTTGCGTCCCCGCCTGGGCATGCCTGTATCCCACTCCCCTTCACGAAGCGTCTTCAATAGGAGCCGGTCAGGAGCACGCCGGAGCCGCGAGCCCCGACCCAGGGAGCAGCCTTGAGGCTACCCACCTCGGTCCGCGTGATGTCGGGGATCAAAAGCCAGGCAGCGAGTGTGGCTCCGCCGAGCAGCGCTCCCGTCGTGAGGGCGACATCCGCCACGTTCCGACTGCGTTTTTCGCGATCGACGGCGGTGTGCAGCGCGTCGCAATCGCCGTTCGAAAAACCGGGCGGACAGGAGCCGGCCCCCGGCTGGTTCGCGGCAGCCCCGAGACGCGACGCGTCGCTGCGCGCCGAACCTGCATCGAGCGCGAACCCGACACCCACGCCGAGCGCGATGAGACTCGCCCCCGCTCCCGCGAGCACTGTAATGGTGCGGGGCTCGATCGCATGCTGCGGACGAGGTGTGGGGGCGGGCGCGTTATGCGCCCGCGGGGACGCTTTCGACGGGACGTCGCGAGACGGCGGAGCGGCGAGGCGCGCGGCGGTCAGCGTGAACGTCACGCCGATGGAAGCACCGGCTTCGGCCGTGATCGAACGCTCTTCGTTCTCGAAGCCGGCAAGGCGCGCTCGGACCAGGTGTTGGCCCGGCGTGAGGAAGATGTCGTGGCCGATCGGCGCGACACCGTAGGATGCGCCGTCGACCGTGATCTCGGCGCCGCTCGGACGCACGTCGACGGTGAGCGCGCCGACCTCGCGCCGCACGCGTAAAAACAAGTCGCGAAAACGCCGGTTCGCGTCACGGACGTCGCCGCGCGCGCTGACCGAGAAGGTGCGCAGGCAATAATCGAGGTGTTCGGCCGCGTCGCGCGAGAGCGAGAGCTCGACCTCCGTACGGCCGAGGTTGCAGGCGATGTCGAACGTCTGTTTCAGCGACCAGGCGGCCCGATACGCCTCGAATGCGGCGTGATAATCCCCCGCGGCGAAGGCGCGATTGCCCTCGACGAAGGATTGTTCGGCGCGATCGCCGTCGTCGTCCGCGAAGCTCGGCCGAGCCGCTACGCTGACGAGGACCGCGAGCGCGACGCCGAGGCCTCGAGCTACTCGAGCCATGGCTCCTTGGTGACCTTCGCCTTGTGCGGCGCCGCGCGCGGGGCCGGCCGGTTCGAAGCTCGCGGTACGCTCGCCGCGGCGGGCGCGGTCGCGGGCGGCGCGGCGGTCGCCACCGGCTCGGTCGGCGCGCTGACCGGCTCCGAGACGGGGCTGCGCGGCGCGACCGGCGCGGACGTCGGGTTCCCGGCGGGGGGAGGCGCGATGCGCGGCGCGGCTTCCGGCTCCGACACGAGCGGCAGCGGCTCGGGGCCGACGACCGTCACGTAGGCGGCCGCGCCGAGCAGCGCGACCACCACGAGCGAACCGATCGCGAAGAGGATAAGTCCGCGACGGCGGCGCGGCGGAGCCTGCATGCGGACGATGGTCTTCGCCTGGCGCGGATCGATCTCGGCGGCGATCCGGATCGCCTTGATGTCCATCGTGCGATGATCGGAGAGCTGAGCCAGGGGGCGCGGCGGCACGTACACGTTCGCCTGCTCCGGCAGCGTGTCGCCCTGTTCGTGCGCCTTTCGTCGGTCCAAATGGGATTTCATGCAAACGCGCGTTATGGAAATGCCGGTGATCCACGCCGCGCGTCAAGCTGGTCGGCGCAGCACGAGCCGCAGTTGCGTCCCTGTTGCAGACGCCTGCGCTGAAGCTTACTTCTCGCTGGAGCTTACGTAACGAGGTAGTACTAGCCTCTGTCCCGGCGTGAGGCGACTTGGCTCCATCCGGTTGACCTCGAGTAGGGCTTTTTCGCTGACACCGAAATGCCGCGCGACCTTGGCGACGGTGTCACCTGCCCTGACGACGTAGAGCTTGGGGCGAGCAGGCTTTTTGCTCTTGGTGCCGGGCGCTTCGCGGGGCTCGATGTCGACGACGGCCCGGTTTCGGGGCGAGAGATACCGTTCCACGACCGTTCGCGCCTCACTCGTCCCGCCCGACGCCAGCGCCGCAACCGTCTCGAGCACGCCGAGCTCGAGCTCCTTGGTCCCCGTGGTTCGGGCGCCTTCGACTTCGATCACGAGAAGCGGTGCGCCCGAGAGGTCGCTCAGCGTCACGTTGGTTCTGACCGCCGAATCGAGCGACGCGAGCCGCTTTTGCAGCCGAGCGCCGCCGCCCGGGCCGAGGGCCGCCGCGACGGCCGCGAGCCGCTCGCGCCCTCCGCCGTCGAGCCCCGGCAGCACCCAGCCGACCAGCAGCCGCGCGCTCGGGCGCGCCGGATCCTCGAGTGAAGCGAAGCGCGGGCTCGCCGGGGCACGCAGCTCCCCGCGGAGCGGCTCGAAGAGCTTGCGGAGTGCGGCCCACCCAGGGTCAGCCGCTGAAGCCGCGGCGATCGGCTCCGGTTCGGCGGTGGCTACGGCCGGTCGCCCGAGCGCCGCGCCAAGCCCGACGACCGGTGGCAAAAATCGCCAAAATTCCATGAACTTCAGCCCTAACACGCTCGCCGCAAAGGGCCTCATTTTCTCAAAAACCGAACCGCCGACCCATTTCGGATCTGGCCGAGGGCCAGAAATTGTGCGAGCGGTATGCCCCCTGCCCCGCATGTTTCGACACACGCTCCTCGCCTTGGTTTTCCTCGGTCTCTCGGCCTCGACGGCGCCCGCAATCGCGTCCGGCAAGGGCACGTTGCAAACGCACGTCGTGCAAAAGGGCCAGCGGCTCGGCTCGATCGCGAAGCGCTACAACGTGACGGTCGAGGCGATCGCTTATGCGAACGGCATTCGCGAGCACGCCCCGATCAAGCCGGGGCAACGGCTCGTGATCCCGGATCGCAGCGACAAAGACGGCAGCGAAGCGCGCGCGGAGAACCCGAACCTCGGTGACGCACCCGATCCCCACGCCACGCGCCGCGCGTCACTCGAGCGACCGAGCAACGGCCGCCGCCGCTCGGGCCCGGCCTGGCAGGAGTACGCGCACGCTCCCAAGCGCAAGAATTGGGTGGAGATCTCGAACTACAATTCGAAGTGGCGCGGCCTCGTGCTCGACTCGAAGGGCAAGATCCGCCCGACCGCGCGCCAGGCGATCGCGGAGCTCCTCGCCGCGACCGGCGATCATCCGGGCCCGCCGGATCGCTTGCTGCGGCTCATCGTCGACGTGAGCAACACGTTCGGCGGCCGGCCGATCCACGTCGTCAGCGGCTATCGCACGACGTCGTTCTTCCGTGATTCGCGGCACAAAACCAGCCAAGCCGTCGATTTCGCGATCGTGGGCGTGCCGAACGCCGTCGCGCGCGACTACCTGCTCACGCTCGACAGCGTCGGCGTCGGCTTCTATCCGAACTCCACCTTCTTGCACCTCGACGTGCGGCCGCGCTCGACCCGCTGGGTCGACTACGCCGGTCCCGGCGAGGCCCCGCGCAAGTCACCGCACGGCGCGCCGCCGCAGACGCCCGTCGACTTCGACGAGCTCGCCGAGCAAGCCGCCGAAGGCGCTTCGCAGCCTTCCCCGCCGCCGCGCGACGCAAGCGCGGAGTCCGCGCCCGCTCCGAGCGAAACCTCACCCTCCCCGCAGCCGTGAGCACCCGACCGTGAGCGGCGAAGCGGCGCTGTCGCACACCGCCGCGCTTCGCTACCCTGATTTTCGGCGCTTCCAGCTCGCGCGCTTGGCCGCGCTGGTGGCGACGCAGATGCAGGGCGTCGCGATCGGCTGGGTGGTGTACGCGCTCACGGGCCGGGCCCTGTCGCTCGGCTTCGTCGGGCTCGCGCAATTTCTCCCGGCCGTCGTGCTGTTCCCGCTCACGGGGCACGCCGCCGACCGCTTCGATCGTCGTCACGTGCTCGCCGCTTGCTACGGCGCGGAAGCGGTCGGCAGCGCGGTCCTCTACGGACTGTCGGTGCGGAGCGCGGTGTCCGTCACGGCCATTTACGCCGTGCTCGCCGTGATCGGCGGGGCGCGCGCGTTCGCGGGGCCGGCGGACAGCGCGCTCGTGCCGAACCTGGTCGAGCGCAAAGACATCCCGAGCGCGATCGGCTGGGGCTCCTCGACGTTTCAGCTCGCGATCATGGTGGGGCCCGCGCTCGGCGGGCTCTTGCAGGACGCGCGCGGCGCGCCCTTCGTCTTCATGCTTGCGATGTTGCTCGAGATCCTGGGCGTCGTCTGCCTCTTCATGATCGGTACGCGGAGCCGCGGGGACACGGGCGGCTCGGTGTCGTTCAAGACGGTCGCCGCGGGGCTATCCTACGTCTGGCGTAAGAAAGTGCTGCTGGGCGCCATTTCGCTCGACCTGTTCGCGGTGCTGCTCGGCGGCGCGGTCGCGCTGATGCCGATCTTCGCGCGCGACGTGCTGCACGCAGGACCCGCGGGCCTCGGCCTCTTGCGAAGCGCGCCCGCGGTGGGTTCCGCCGTGACCGCGCTCGCGCTCGCCTTCCGCCCGGTCGGAGGTCGCACGGGCAAGACGATGTTCGGCTGCGTCTTCCTGTTCGGCGTCGCCACCATCGTTTTCGCGCTTTCGAAAAACCTCCAGCTCTCCGCGGCCGCGCTCGCCGTCGCGGGCGCCGTCGATATGGTGAGCGTCTACATCCGCCACACGCTCGTGCAGCTCGAGACGCCGGACGCCATGCGCGGTCGCGTCTCCGCCGTGAATCTCCTGTTCATCGGCGCCTCGAACGAGCTCGGGGAGTTCGAGTCCGGGCTCACGGCAGCGCTGCTCGGCGCCGTCCCGGCCGCGCTGCTCGGCGGCATCGGCACCTGTGCCGTCGTGGTCGTGTGGATGATCCTTTTTCCCGATCTGAGGCGCGCCGATCGCCTCGATCACATTCGAGTCGAGGAGTGACGTGACGCCACCCCTGCTCTCGGCCGGTACCCTGTTCGCTTCGCGCTGGCTCGTCGGCGGCCTGCTCGGCCGCAGCGAGGGCGCCGAGGTCTACGAGGCGGAAGAGGCAAGCCAGCGCCGCTTCGCCGCCCTGAAAATCCTCGACTCTGCGCTCGCGATCGAACCGGCGTTCGGCCAGTACTCGCGGGTCATGCGCGAGCTCTCGGAGCTGCCGGGGGACGGGCTCGCGCGCGCGTACGACGTCGGCGTCGAGCGCACGCTCGCGCGTCCCTACGTCGCGAGCGAGCGCATCACGTTCCCGACCCTCTCACGCTACGTGAGCGAGCGCGGGCCGTTGCCGCTCCGCGTGCTCGCGCCGGCACTCGCGACACTCGGAGCCGCGCTCGACGCGGCACACGCCGCCGGCATCGTGCACGGCGGGCTCAAGCCGCAAAACGTCTTCGTCTCGTTCGACGAGCCGCGCTGGGCGCGCATCACCGATTTCGCGCTCGGCCGCTTGCGAGCCGCCGCGGGCCGCGGCCCTTCCGCGTTGCTCGGCTGGAGCGCTCCCGAAGCGGCCATGGGCGCGTGCACGCCCGCGAGCGATCGCTACGCCCTCGCGCTCGTCTGCTTCTTCGCGGCGACGGGCATCCCCTGGCACAACGCGCTCCACGGCGTCGCCGAGGCCGAGGGTTCCCAGTCCCGCAAGCGTGTGGCCTCCGAGCGCGCCAAGAGCCAGGGGGGCGAGCTCGACCCGATCTTCGACGCCTGGTTCGACACGGCGCTCGCGCACGAGCCGAACGCGCGTTTCGCCTCCGCGAGCGAGATGGCGCGTGCCTTCCTCGACCTGTTCACCCGCGCGCCCACCGCCGAGATGCCCGCCCGCTCGCTCCCGATTCCCCTCTCGGGGACGTTGCCGCTCCACGGCGTCAATTCGCCGCTCGCAGCGGCCGCTGCTTCCGGCGACATTCTCACGGCGACGCTGCCGTTACCGGCGTCGAACCGGAGCTCGCGCCCACCCGTGAACCCGAGCTCCGCTCCGCCGGCGAACCCGGGCGCTTCGTACGTGAGCTCGGTGCCGCCGCTGCCGCCGCTGCCGCCGCTCTCGAGCACGCCGCCCGCGTCGACGCTCCCGCCCGTACCGAAATCGGTCGTCCCGCGCTGGTTCTGGTTCGCGTGCGCGGCGAGCGCCGTCGTCGCCATCCTCGCGATCCTCTGGCTCAGCCGCCAATAACACGCGTCACGGGCCGAACGTCGCGCCGGACGCACGGTGCGTTAGTGCCAGCGCTCTTTGAGATACGGCAGCAGCGTGTCGCCGTACGCGTGCAGGTGATCGCAGTGCGCGCGCTCGTCGTCACCGGCGAAGCCCATGACGTGGAAGTTGCCGGCGTCGCCGCGCGAGCGTGGGATCATGCCGGGGCGCGGCGGCGGCGCGTTCACGGGCAGGCGCTGCACGTTCTCCTGCGCGAGCAAAAAATCCGTCGTCTGCGTCGTGCTCGCGTACGTCGTCATGATCGACGAGTGCGTGATGGCGAAGAGCCGTTTGCCCGCGACCGCCTCGTCGGCGAAGGTCACGAACGGCGCAATCTGCTCGACGGCGATACGATGCTCGAACGCGCCGCCCGGCTCGAAGTCGGCGTGCAGGCCGTCGGCGAGCAGCACCGCGTCGACGCGCGCCGCGTCCTTCTCGTGGTCGAGGATGCGGAAGACGGCGCCGTAGCCCGCGCTCCACGCGGAGAGCGCGATGCGGCCGATGTCGTCGACCGCCGTGGGACACAGCTCGTGGAGCGCCATGCGCGTGCGCTGCAGCATGGCGTCGAAGCTGCCCGGATAGCGGAACGCTTCGTCGTAGCGGCCGGAGCCGATACCGAGATTGAGAATCACGAACGCGGCGTCGATGTCCGAACGCTCGAACGCCGGCTCGAGCGAGCTCGGCGCGCCGTGAAAGTGCACGACCAGATCGAACTTGTGCGAGACCGTACGGCAGCCGTTCGGCAACGCGATGACGCGGCCGCCCACCGTGACGAGGCGTTTTGGCGTGTCGAGCTTGGGATCGAATGCCGCAACCTTGGGCTCGAGCTCGATGCCGATCGCCTGGTCGATCTCGGCGATGGCCGACTTCGTCATGCCGGCTGCGAGCGGGACCGTCGGGGCTTCCTTCGTGGGGCCACTCACGGCGGTGACGAGGCCAAGCACGAGGGAAGGAATCAACCGCATCGGTTATTGAGAACTAACCGCATCACGGCGACGCGTCCATCACAAAGCGACATCGCACCCTGCGCTTGTTGCGTGCACACGAGCACTCAGGTTGTAGGATTCCGTCCAACAAAAATGCAGCGACGAGATGCGTTCATCGCGGGCAAGCGGCGACAAAGCGGCACGATCGACGTGATTTCGAATCCGTTCGACGGAACGCCGGTGACCGAAGTCGTACAAGCGGCGCCGGAGGACGTCGATGTCGCACTCACGCACGCACATGCGTCGCGACGCGCCGCGCGCGACGTACCCGCGCATGCACGCGCGGCGCTCTGCGAGAAGCTCGTCGCGCGCCTGCGCGAACGGCGCGACGAGCTCGCGAACGTGATCGTCGCGGAGAGCGGCAAGCCGTTGCGCTACGCGCGCGCCGAAGTCGACCGCGCGTTCGTGACCTTCACGCTCGCAGCCGGCGTCGCTCGCTCGCTCGGCGGCGAGCTGATGCCGGCCGACGTTTCGGCCCGCGGCGTCGGCAAGCTGCTCGCGTACAAGCGCGTTCCGCGCGGCGTGGTCGCCGCCATCTCGCCCTTCAACTTCCCGTTGAACCTCGCCGCCCACAAGCTCGCGCCCGCGCTCGCCGTGGGCGCGCCGATCGTGCTCAAGCCCCCGCACCAGGCGCCGAGCGCCGCGCTCATCGTCGCCGAGATCTTGTATGAGCTCGGCGTGCCGGAAGGCTCCGTCAGCGCGCTGCACGCGCGCCCCGAAGTCGCGGAGCTGCTCGCGAAGGATCCGCGCGTCGCCGTGCTCTCGTTCACGGGCAGCGATCACGTCGGGTTCCACTTGAAGGGGCTCGATCCGAGGAAACACGTGCTGCTCGAGCTCGGCGGCAACGCGCCCGCGATCATCGACCAAGGCGTGAACCTCGAACGCATCATGCCGAGTCTCGTCGACGCCTGTTTCGGCAGCGCGGGACAGGTGTGCATCAAAGCGCAGCGCCTCTACGTGCACCGCTCGCACTACGAGGACTTCGTCGCGCGCTTCGTCGCCGCGACGCGCGCGCTCAAGGTCGGCGATCCGAAGGATCCGGACACCGTCGTCGGGCCGTTGATCGAAGCGCGCCACGTCGAACGCGTGCTCGCTCTCGTGCGCGAGGCCGCCGCAGCCGGCGCGCGCGTGCTCACGGGCGGCCAAGCGGCCGGGCAAGTCGTCGAACCGAGCGTCCTCGTCGATGCGCGCCCCGATTTGCCCGTGTGCACCGGGGAAGTGTTCGGCCCCGTCACGACGATCGAGCCGTTCGACGCGTTCGCCGACGCGGTCGGGCGCGCGAACGCCACGCGTTTCGGCCTGCAGGCGAGCGTCTACACGGAAAACGTCGGCCGGGCCCTCGCGGCGTTCGAAGAGCTCGAGTATGGCGGCGTGATCGTCAACGAGCCCCCGACCTTCCGCATCGACCACTTCCCCTACGGCGGCACCAAGGATTCCGGCTCCGGACGCGAAGGCGTCCGCTTCGCCGCCGAGGAATTCACCGAAACGCGCGTGCTCGTGCTCGGCGCCTGAACTCTCCGATGACCCTGCCCCTCGAACAAGAAATCGCGCGCCGCCGCACGTTCGCGATCATCTCGCATCCCGACGCCGGAAAAACCACGCTCACGGAGAAGCTCCTGCTCTTCGGCGGCGCCATCCAGCTCGCCGGTGCCGTCAAAGCCCGCGGGGAGCAACGGCGCGCGCGTTCGGACTGGATGAAGGTCGAACGTGAGCGCGGCATCTCCGTCACGGCGAGCGCGATGACCTTCGAATACGAGGGTCACATCCTGAACCTGCTCGACACCCCGGGCCACCAGGACTTCAGCGAGGACACGTACCGCACGCTCACGGCGGTCGATTCCGCCGTGATGGTGCTCGACGCGGCGCGCGGCATCGAAACGCAGACGAAGAAGCTCTTCGAAGTGTGCCGCCTGCGCAACATCCCGATCATCACGTTCGTCAACAAGCTCGATCGCGAGGGGCGCGAGCCGTTCGAGCTGATGGACGAAGTCGAGCGCGATCTCGCGCTTTCGGTCACGCCGCTGAGCTGGCCCATCGGCATGGGCCGAACTTTTCTGGGCTGCTACGACCTCGCGCACGATCGCCTGCTCTTGAGTGAGCGCTCACGCGAACGCCTCGCCGAAGAGGGCATCGAGTGCAAAGGGCTCGCCGACCCGAAGCTCGACGAGCTCTTGCCCGAAAACGCCGTCAAAACCCTGCGTGAAGAGGTCGAGATGGCGCGCGCGCTCTGCCCCGCGTTCGATCTCGCCGAGTACCGCGCGGGGCACCAGACGCCCATGTTCTTCGGCAGCGCCATCACGAGCTTCGGTGTGCGCGAGCTCTTGCGCGGCCTTTGCGAGCTCGCGCCCGGCCCCGGCGCGCGCCGCACGCGCGATCGCGAAGTCAAACCCACCGAAGAGCAGGTGAGCGGCTTCGTCTTCAAGGTGCAAGCCAACATGGACCCGAAGCACCGCGATCGCGTCGCGTTCGTGCGCCTCTGCTCCGGTCATTTCCGCCGCGGCATGAAGCTCTCGCACGTGCGCAGCGGCGAAAAGCTCACCGTGCACAACCCCGTGCTCTTCCTCGCGCAGGATCGCGAGCTCGCGGACGAAGCATATGCGGGCGACGTCATCGGCATCCCGAACCACGGCAAGCTCGGTATCGGGGACGCACTCACCGAGGGCGAAAACCTCGCGTTCATCGGCATTCCGAGCTTCGCCCCCGAGCTTCTGGAGCGCGTGCGCCCGCTCGATCCGCTGCGCGCCAAACACCTCGGCCGCGCGCTCGAGCAGCTCGCCGAAGAAGGCGCCGCGCGCGTCTTCCGCCCGCGCCTCGGCACGAGCCACATCGTCGGCGTCGTCGGCGCCCTCCAATTCGACGTCCTCGCCGATCGCATCAAGAACGAATACGACCTGCCGGTCGTCTTCGAGAGCGCCGGGCTCTACACCGCGCGCTGGGTCGAAAGCGACACCGGACCGGAGCTCGCTCGCTTCGCTCGCGAGAACGAAGCGTACGTCGCCGACGACCACCAGGGCGCCCTCGTCTTCCTCGCGCGCAACGCGTGGCACCTCGAAACCACCGAAAAAGAGTGGCCCAAAGTCCGCTTCCTCAAAACGCGCGAGTACTCCTGACGCGCACCGGCCGCGCCCATCGCCGGCACCGCGTCGCGCCGTCTTCGTAGTGGCTGCCCACCCCTCGAAGCGACGCACCTGCACGCGACGGCCGTGCTCGGCCTCCGACCTGCGCGCGGCCGGCCCTCCCCGATGCTCGCGAACTCGCATGGGAGGGCATCCCCCGGCTCGGGCCTCACGGTTCGCTTTGTCGTGGCAAGAGCGCTCGGTCGTCCCGTAGCATTCGAGAGGGCCGAGCGGGGACAAGGGTCGTCGCGCGCCCGCACGAAGGGAAGGGTAGCTATGAAAGCATTTCAATTCATGGGGCTAAGAGGAAAGCTGTGCACGCTCGAACGGTTGCTGCCGAAGCTCGCGCTGATGTTCGCGGCCGGCTGCGCGCAAGGTTGGGAAAAGCCGGTGCCGGCGACGGACGGGGCGCCGGCGGTGGGCGGCACGAACGTCGGCGTCGAGCGGGCGGCGCTGAGCACGACGCAAGGCGTGTACGTCGTCGCGCTGGACGCGAGCAGTAACGCCTATTGCGACGGAGTGTCGTACGCGACCGACCACGGCGCGGCGCTCCAGGCGTGCATCAACAACGCCAACGCCGACGGCGGCGGCACCGTGCTCGTGCGCGCCGGCACCTACTCGACCGGCAGCTGGCCGCTCATTGCGGCGAGCAACGTCACCATCATGGGCGACGGTCACCTCGGGGCGATCCTGAAACCCACGGCCGGGCAGATCATCGGCAATGTAGGCAACAACGTGAGCATCATCGGGCTCACCTTCGACGGCACCCACGTCACCGAAGGCGCCATCCGTTTCAACGCCGGGTTCGGCTCCGGCGGCAGCAACGTCCGCATCGAGAGCAACCAGTTCTTGCTCGCAAATACGTCGGCCGTGGGGACCTCGGGCATTTACTCGTACCGCACTTCCACCGCGTTCGACCGCGTAGCGATCCGCGGCAACGCGTTCGTATTCTCCGCGGGGGCCGGCGTCGGGGCCACCCCCATCGATCTCGAGAGCTCGTCAGCCGCCATCAACTACGTGCGCATCGAGAACAACGACATGTCATTTTCAACCCCGCCCCATAGTCCCTCCTACCCTATCGTCGTGTCGAGCTCGGCTGGGACGAACGTCTGCCTCGGGCTCGTGATCAACGGCAACACGGTGCGCTCGACGACCCCCTTCAGCGGCGTCGACATTCTGCTGAGCGGAGTCGCCGACGTCTCGATGAGCGGCAACGTGCTTCAGACTGGCGGTCTCCAAATGTTGACCGGCGGGGGAAGTACCCCCTGCCTCGGGACCGTGATCGGCAACGTCTCGCGAGGAACTTTTCAGTCCGCGAGTTGTAGTATTCAGAGCGCCGGCAATTCCCTCACCTCGTCGACCTTGCCGGGCGGCGTCCCGAACGTCCTCGTGCACGCCTACAGAAGCGGCACTCAGACGTTCACGGTGGGAACCGGTACGACCGTGAAGTTCAACGTGGTGGACGTCGACACCGGTGGTAACTACAACGGTTCGACCGGGGTGTTCACCGCGCCCGTCGGCGGTGTTTATCGAGTGAACGCGTGCATGCGACTTTCGACCTCGGGCTTCGCAGCGGGCGACTCCAGCATCGCGTCCATCTACACGAGTACCCTTTACTCGCTTCACTACGTGACGTCGGGAGGCAGCAACAGTTTCAGCAACTGTGTCTCCGATCTGGTCAACGTTGCCTCTGGCGATCCCATTTCGATCAATATGGATGCCACGGGCGCCACGACGAGCCGCTCGATCTCCGGCACGGGGCGCTACAGCACGTACCTCGCCATCGAGCGCGTCTCGGACTGACGTCCGAAAGTCGTGCTTCCGCGGCCCGGTGCTCGCACTCCGGGCCGCGGAGTGCGGTCGGGCGCAGCGAGCACTGCGCGTCAGCGTTTGGGCGGCTCGGTGCCGCGCTTCGGGGGCTCGGAGCCGCGACCCGGGGGCTCGGATGCCGGCTTTTTGGGCGGAGGTTCGGAGCCTGGGCGTGCAGCGTACGCGCCGAGCGGTGGCTCGGCGCCGGGACGCACCGCGGGCAGGCCGTAAGGCGGAGTGTAGAGGACGCGCGAGGTGTAGGGCCGCGAGGGCGGCGCGAGGTCGGCGCCGGGGGCGTCGGACGGCGGCTTGGAGCGAGCTTTCGGCGGGACCGAAGTGACGGTGCGATCACGGCCGTCTTCTTTGGCGCGGTAGAGGGCTTCGTCGGCGCGCGCGAGGAAGCCGTCCAGGCGTTCCCCCGCGGCGAGCTCGGCGACGCCCGCGCTCACGGTGAAGCGCGCGACGCGATCGCGGCCCGCGGGCACTTCCGCGCGACCGACGCGCTCGCGCAAGCGCTCGGTCACGGCGACGGCGCCGTCGAGCCCCGTGTCCACGAGCAGCACGACGAACTCCTCGCCGCCGAGGCGCGCGGGAACGTCCGAGGTGCGGAGCGTCTCGCGCATGCAGCGCGCGAGGACTTTGAGTGCGGCGTCGCCGACCGGGTGGCCGAAAGCGTCGTTGACGGCCTTGAAGTGGTCGATGTCGAGCATCGCCAAGCTGAGCGGCATGCTGGTGCGGCGCGCGCGCGCGACCTCGGCCTCGGCGAGCTCGACGAAGTGCCGGCGATTGTAAAGGCCGGTGAGCTCGTCGTGCATGGCGAGCTCCCGCAGCCGGTCCTCGAGGCCCTTCTGCTCGGTCACGTCGGTGATGCCGGCGAGGAGCGCGGGGGTGCCGTCGAACTCGATCGCGCGCAAGGAGACCAGCGCCCAAAATTCCTCTCCCGATTGGCGCCGCATGCGCACGGTCTCGCCGTCGACGTAACCCTCCTTGAGCACCCGCTCGACGAGGCGGTCGCGTTCGGAGGGAACCACGTAATACTCGACCGCCTTCTTCCCCTGAAGCTCGTCCTGCGGCATGCCGAAGAGATCCGCGCAGCGGCTGTTGCCGAACATGACGCTCGAGTCCTCCGCGCGCACGAGCGCCATCGCGACGGGCGCGGCGGCGAACAGGGCGCGCACGTTTTGTTCACTGCGCCGCACGGCGCCTTCCGCGATTTTTTGCGCCGTCACGTCCGAGAGGCCGATGAACGCGCACTCGACGTCCTCGAAGGCGAGACGCTGGGCGGAGAGTAACGCCCAGAACGGCCAGCTCGAGAGCGTCTTCAAGCGTACGACGACGTTGTCGATGCGTCCGCCGAGCTCGAGCTCGCGCGAGACGGCGTCGCGCTCGAGTGGATCGACGTAGAAGTCGCGCGCCTGCCGTCCGACGAGCTCGTCCTGCGTCGCGTCGAAGAGCGCCGCGGCGCGCTGGTTCGCGAAGCGCACGGCGCCCGTCGCGAGCTCGACGAGCACGAGCGGCACCGGAGACGCGTCGAGCACGTGACGCTCGACGGCGCCTTCCGCTTCATGGCCGTGTTTTTGCAGGCCGAGCGTCAGCCGGTTCGCCTCGGTCGCACGCATGCGCCGGAGCTCGTCGACGTGGCTGCGGTAGAGGCCGAGCTGCTGCTCGGCGCGCAGGCGCTCGGACGCCTCGCTCACGAGCGCGACGAAATCCGCCACCGTGCCGGCGAGGAGCTCTTCCCAGAATTCCCAGCGCCGCGGCGGTCCGACATGCTCGTGACACACGACGCCCACCATCTCGCCGCGCACGAATACGGGCGCGTCGAGCAACGCGCCGATACCGAGCGGCTTCAAATACCAGCCGGTAAACTCGCGGGTACGGACGTCGTCGTGCGCGTTACCCGCAGCGATGCAGCGCTCCTGCGTGAGAGCGTCGAAGTACTGCGGCGCCTGCTCGCGCGCGATGACGACGCCGCGCGAGTGTTTGCCGGTCGTGGCCTCGAAGAGCTCGAGACATTCGATGTTCGAGCGATGCTCGTCGAAGCGCCAGACGCTCGCGCGCTCCACGCGTAGGAGCGAAGTCGCAAGCTCGGTGACCTGCGAGAGCGCGGCGTTGATGTCGCCGCGCGTGAGCGCGTCGAGCTTCATCAGGCGCGCGAGCAGCACGCGCTGATCGTTGAGCCGCGCTTGAATCGAGCGTGACGAGGGCTCGACCTCGGCAAATTCCGCCTCCCCGCGTCCGGGGCCGGCCGGCGTACCGCTCACGGGCCTTCCAGAATCGCGTGCCAGCCGGGATCGTGAGCGACGTAGGTCGGACTCACGACGTAGAGCGGCGCTTTGTGCGCGGCCGTGACGACGGCGGTCAGGCCCTGGAGCGCACCGCCGAGCTCACAGCGGTCGCGCTTGGCCGACTTGCCGCCGGCAGCCGGCACATCCCACTCCTTGGAGACGGTGCCGCCCATGGCCTTGCAGTCGAGCTGGCCGTCGAGGGTGGTCGTGAAGCGGAATGCACCGTGGTCGGCGTCCCAGTAGCGGACCTCGAGCGAGTGGTTGCCGGCCTGGCGCGTCGCGGTGCAGAAGTGATCCTTCGACGTCGCGGGAGCTCCCGCGGGCAGCGGCTCGCATACCGGGTTTTGCGAAGCGTGGTCGGGCGCGGCGCGGTTGTCGGCGACGAACTGGAAGAACACCTTGGCGAGGGCGTTGGTATCCTGCACCTCCTGCTCTTCCTGGGCCTTCTTGGTCGCCGCGGCCGCCTCCCCCTGCACGATGGTCTGATCGAGACCGGGCAAGGAAGAGGTGTCGTCACACTGCTTGTAGGCGTACTCGCGCCAGGTGCGCGCCGACGCAAAGTCCCCATTTTGGACCGCGGTTCGCACCACCGTCTGCGCCTGCGTGCACTTTTCGGGATCGCCCTTCTTGCAGGCCGCGAGCGCGAGCGTCGCGAGCGCGAGAAATCCGAAACGATACGTCACGCGGCGCGACGGGAAGGGAGAGACGACCATGGGCATCGTCTACCCCGCCCGCTGCCCGGATGGAACCCGCCTTTTCGCCGCGCATGCTCGCGGCGGCCGCGCGCTCAGGTGTGATAACCGCGCTCGCCGTGATCGGTCAGATCGAGACCGGTCTCCTCGTCCTCTTGAGTCGGGCGCAGACCCACCACGGCTTTCACGATGTTCGCGAGCACCACCGTGCCGACGACGCTGAGCACGAGCGTGAGGCCCATCGCCTTGAGCTGCTCGAGCCACAGCGTGCGACCGACGACGTCCTTGAGGAACGTGTTGAGGTTGCCGTTCACGTCCGCCGTGGCGAAGATGCCGGTGATGAACGCGCCCAGCGTGCCGCCGACCGCGTGCACGCCGAACGTGTCGAGCGCGTCGTCGTAGCCGAGCGCGTTCTTCAGCTTGGTGCACGCGAGGAACGGGACGACGCCGGCGAGCACGCCGATGACGACGCTCGCGCCCGGCGTGACGAAGCCCGCGGCCGGCGTGATCACGACGAGGCCGCCGACGATGCCCGAGCAGAAGCCGAGGACCGTCGGCTTGCCGCGCGTGATCCACTCGGTGACGGCCCAGGAGAGGCCGCCGACCGCCGCCGCCAGCGTCGTCGTCGTGAACGCGGCCGCCGCGATGCCGTCCGCGGCCACGGCGCTGCCGGCGTTGAAGCCGTACCAGCCGACCCAGAGCATGCCCGTACCGATCATCGTGAGGACGAGGCTGTGTGGCGCGAAATTCTCGGTACCGAAGCCCTTGCGTTTCCCGACGATGAGCGCGAGCACGATGGCCGACCAGCCCGAGGACATGTGCACGACCGTGCCGCCGGCAAAGTCGATGGCCTTGATGCCGGCGTCCTTGTTCCACACGCCGTTCATGAAGCCGTCGGCGCCCCACACCATGTGCGCGAGCGGGAAGTACACGACGAACATCCACGCCGTCATGAAGAGCAGGATCGCCGAAAACTTCATGCGCTCGGCAATCGCGCCGACGATCAGTGCCGGGGTGATGATCGCGAACATGAGCTGATACATCGAGAACACGTTCTGCGAAACCCAGAACG
>JAICUB010000006.1 GCA_025936045.1 Polyangiaceae bacterium
CGCAAGGAGCGCGAGCAGCGTCTCGACCGTCGGCAGGCTTGCGTGGGCGACGACGAGCACGGGCCTCTGCCCTTCGGGGTCGAGCGCTCCGGCCGCGTGAAGCTCGCCGAGCCGCCGGTCGACGCGCGCCGCGAGCTCCGCGAACGTGAGCTCCAGATCGTCACCGACGAGGGCGGTGCGTGCGGGGGCGTCCTGCGCCGCGTCGAAAATCGAGAGCGTCACGCGCGCTCCTCCCGCACGATTTCCGTGCCGGCGAGCGCCGTGGCGAGGTCGAGACCGAGCCCCGGCTCTGCCCACGCTTCGAGCACGTCGGCTTCACCTGCAAGCCCGGGCGGCCGCGCCGTGCGCAGGGCGCGATGGGCCGTAAGGCCGTGGGCGCGCTCCGAACCGAGCGCGAACGCGAGCGTGACGGCCGTCATGAACCCGACCGGACCCTCGAGCGTGTGGGATGCGACGGCAGCACGACCGTGCGCCCGCGCGTGCGCCGCGAGCTCGAGACAGCGCGCGATGCCGCCGAGCGCCGTCGGCTTCAATACGAGCCCCGCGACGAACGGCCGCGCCGTGAGGTCCGGCTTCGTTCCCGGAGCCTGCAAGGATTCGTCGAGCGCGAGCGGCACGCCGAGATCGGCCGTGATCGGCTCGGCCGTCGGCTCCTCGAGCCACTCGAGGCCGAGCGCCCGCAGCCGGTCGAGAAACGGGACGAGCGTCGCGAGGGTCGCGCTCCGATTCGCGTCCGCGCGGAGAGCGACTCCCGGACCGAGCTCGCGCCGGAGAGCCTCGAGCGTCGCGAGCCCGGCGCCGAGCCCCCGCGCCGCATCGAGCTTGACCTTCACGCCTGTCCCGCCGTGCGCGAGGTGAGCTCGAGCCGCGGCGAGCGCATCCCCCGTCCCGTCGGGAAGCCAAGCGCTCAGCGGCGCGCGAGCTCCGGGCGTCACGTCGGTGAGCAAGGCGTACGCGGGCAAGCCGCGCCGGCGCGCCCAAACGTCGAGCAGCGCGCCTTCGAGAGCTGAACGCGCGCTCGGACTCGCGAGAGCGCCGCTGAGTTCGCCGAGTGTCTTCGCGACGTCATTGGACGGCGCGTCGGGCAGGCCGCAGCCGAGCAGCGCGGCGAGCGAAGCGCGTGCCGCGGCGAGCGCGTCGGCGGCGAAGCCGGGCAGGGGCGCTGCCTCTCCGAGTCCGACGTGCCCGCCGTCATCCTCGAGAACGAGCAGGAGCGCCCTGCGTTCGCTCCAAGCGCCCGCCGCACTACCGACCGTCGCTGCAAGCGCCCACGCGTGCTCGATCAGCCGCGCGGCGCGGATCAATGCGCCGACCCAAGCGCCGCGACGACGAGCCCGAGCGCGAAGAGCAGCCCGTACGCAAGGAGGAGCAACGCCGTCTGCTTCAATAAGGGATTGAGCGCACGGCCGCGTTCGCGGGCGACGGCGCGGACGAGCCGCCAACCGAGCGGGAGCGTGAGGAGCGGCAAGAGCACGGTCGCCGGCGCGTGCTTGGCGGCGAGGAGCAGCACAGGCACGACGTACGCGGCCAGCAGCAACGCCCCGTACTCGACGAGCGAGCCCCGCTCGCCGAAGCGCACGGCGAGCGTGCGCTTGCCCGCGACGCGGTCGGTGTCGATGTCGCGGAGATTGTTGACGACGAGGATCGCCGTGGCGAGCGCTCCCACGGGTACCGCCGCGTAGAGTGCCAGCTCCGTAACGCGCCCGACCTGCACGAACGTCGTCCCGAGCACGGCGACGAACCCGAAGAAGAGCATCACGAAGACGTCGCCAAGACCGTGATAACCGAGCGGGTACGGGCCGCCGGTGTAGGCGACGGCCGCAGCAATCGAAGCGAGGCCGATCACGACGATGACCGGCCCTGCCGCCGCGGTGAGATACCCCCCGACGAGCAGCGCGAGCGCAATCACGACGTAGAGCCCGCGGCGCACCGTGCTCGGCGCGAGCAGCCCCGCTTGCACCGCGCGGACCGGGCCGAGCCGCTCGGACGTGTCGGCGCCCTTCTCGAAGTCGAACACGTCGTTCGCGAAGTTCGCCGCGATCTGCAGCAGCAGAGCGCCCGCGAGCGCCGCGAGCGCCGGGCCCGCTTTGAGCGACCCTTCGGCGAACGCACACGCCGTACCGACTGCAACGGGAACGAGCGCCGCGCTCAGGGTCGGCGGCCGCGCGGCGATCACCCAAGCCCGCGCCGAGCCCGGCCGGACACCTTCGAACGCCAAGCTCGCCTCGCTCACGGAAGTCGCTTGAATTTCTTGAAGTTGGGCTTCCGTTTCTCGACGAAAGCATCACGTCCCTCGCGACCCTCTTCCGTTAGATAAAAGAGGAGCGTCGCGTTGCCCGCAAGCTCTTGCAAACCCGCCTGTCCGTCGCAGTCGGCGTTGAGCGCGGCCTTCAGGCAGCGGAGCGCCATCGGGCTCTTCTCGAGCATCTCGCGGCACCATGTGAGGGTCTCCTTCTCGAGCTCCTCGTAAGGCACGACGCGATTGACGAGCCCCATCTCGAGCGCCTGCTTGGCGTCGTACTGCCGGCACAGGAACCAAATCTCGCGCGCCTTTTTCTGCCCGACGATGCGAGCCATATAAGCGGCTCCGTAACCGCCGTCGAAGCTCCCGACCTTCGGCCCCGTCTGGCCGAAGCGCGCGTTGTCGGCCGCGATCGTCAAATCGCACATCAGATGCAGCACGTGGCCGCCGCCGATGGCGTAACCCGCGACCATCGCGACGACCGGCTTCGGCAACGTGCGGATCTGCCGCTGCAGATCGAGCACGTTGAGCCGCGGCACGCCGTCAGAGCCGACGTAGCCGCCGTGGCCGCGGACCTTTTGGTCGCCCCCCGAGCAGAAGGCGTCGCGCCCCGCGCCCGTGAGGATCACGACGCCGACCTCCGAATCGTCGCGTGCGTCAGCGAACGCGCGACTCATCTCCGTCACGGTGAGCGGGCGGAAGGCGTTCCGCACCTGCGGCCGGTTGATGGTGATCTTGGCGATCCCCTCGTCGGCCTTCTCGTAGACGATGTCCTCGTAGCCTTCGACTTTCTTCCACTTGATATCGGTCATGGCGACTCATCCTCGGTTCGGGTCGGGGGGATATTACGGCTGCTGCGTCAGCTCGCGCGCTACCAAATCCGGCGCCTCGAGCAAGAGGTCGTGCCCCGCGTTCGGGGCGATCACGAGGCGGGCTCGCGGAAATGCCCCGGCCATCTCGCGGCCGAGCGCGACGAACTTGGTGTCGAGCTCGCCGGCGAGGAGCGTGACCGGAATGGGGACGTTCGGAAGGAGCGGCGCGAAATCGGGCATTTCTGCGAGACCCAGGGCGCGCAGCGAGCGGGCGAGTCCGGCCGGAGCGTGACTCATCCGCCCCGTTCGGTGCCGAGCACGGAGCTCCGTTCTTATTTTTGTTTGGGTCGCAAAAAGCGGCTGGCGTTCCCAACCGTCGACGAAGCGTTCGATGCCGTCCGACTCGAGCAAGGCGCACCACTCCGCGTCCGCGCGGCGGCGGTCGGCGCGAGCCTTTTCGTCAGCGAGCCCCGGCTGGCCGCTCACGAGCGTGAGGCGCCGAACCCGACCAGGGTGGGCGAGGGCGAGCGCCAGCGCGAGGCGCGCGCCGAGCGAGTAGCCGGCGAGGTGCACGGGGTCCCGGGGGAACAGCCCGACGAGACGCGTGACCTCGTCTTCGAAGGTGCGCACCTGCTCCGCGTCGGCCGCACCATGGCCGACGAGCGCCGGCCGGAGGGCCTCGGGTTCTCGGAGGGCGCGCACGACTTCGTCCCAGCTCGCCGGGCTCCCGGTAAAGCCGTGCAGCAAGACGAGCGGCGTCACGAGCGCGGCCCTGCGAGCACGGCGGGCACGCTGCGGTCGATTTCAGCGATCACCGCTGCGATGGCGTCGCGAGCGCTGTGCGCCGGCACGCGCACCTGCACGAGCGTGGCACCGTCGCGCGCGAGAGCTTCGCTGAGTGCGGCCGCGAGCTCCCGTGCGGTTTTTGGCGCGGCGTACGGCAACCCAAAAAGCGCCGCGGCGTGCTCGAAGGCGAGCTTGGGCGGGGTGAGCCAGAGCTCGGAACGCTCCGGGGCGCCGTCCCAGAGCCGGGCGACCGGCAGCGTTTCGAAGATGCGCCCGCCGTCGTTGTCGATGACGACGACGGCGAACGGCGAGCCCACGAGGCGCGCGGCGGCGAGCCCGCCGATATCGTGCGCGAGGCTCACGTCGCCGAGCAGCAAGAGCGTCGGAACGCCCGCTGCGAGCGCGGAGCCGGCCGCGCCCGCGACCAGGCCGTCGATGCCGTTCGCGCCGCGCTGGGAAGCGACCAGGAGCCGTCTCGGCGCCGACGGCACGAACGCGTCGACCATGCGCACGGGCAAGCTATTGCCGAGCACGACGAGGCCGCCGTCGGGCACGGCGTCGAGCGCGAGTCGCACGGCCTGCGGCTCGCTGAGGACCGGCGAGCTCGCGGCGACGCGCGCGACGGCTTGCCACACGAGCTCGTTCGCCTTGGACACGCGCTCGCCGAAGGCGCGTTGCTCGGCGTTCGGCTCCTGCGCTCCGAGCGCCTTCTCGAGCACGGCACCCACGCGCTCCGGCGAGCCGAGCGTGAGCGTTCGCGCGCGGCCGAGCGCGTCCGGGTGGCCGTGCTCGCTCACGACGTGAAGCTCGGCGCTCGGGTGCTCCGCGAGGAGCGGCTCGAGCCCTCCCGCGGTCGGCACCGCTCCGAGGCGCAAGACGAGGTCCGGCGCAAGCGCCGCGCGGCACGCTCGCGAGCGCAGCAGCCACTCGAGGCCGTCGGCGCGGGGCGCGCCGTCACCGTCGAAACGGAAGCCGCTCGTCGCTTCGGCAAAGAGCGGCACCTCGAGCCGTCGCGCGAGGGTCTGCCACGCCGCTGCGGCCGACTGGGCGCCCGGCGCCGGCAGCGGCAGCGGGCCGGCCACGATCACGGCTCGGCTCGCCGTGGCGAGCGCGCGCCCGACGCGGTGCACGGCGTCCGGCGCCGGCACCCCTTCCGCCCGCGCCACGCGCGTCACCCCACGCCCCAAAAGCCGATCGACCACGTCGACGAGCGCGCGATCAGCGGGAGTTTCGGCCGCGCCAGGCTCGAGGGGCTTACGTGCCCGCGCGTTCAGCTGCACGGGACCCGGCTCCGGACCGAGCGTCAGCGAGAGTGCCTGCGTGACGATCCTCACGAGCCCCGTGAGCGCGCTCCCGGCGGCGTCCGGCACGCCGAGATCGAGAAAGGCGCGAGCGTGCTCACCGTAGAGCTTTACCTGATCGATCGTTTGCGCGGCGCCGGCGGCCTGAAGCTCGAGGGGTCGATCGGCCGTGACGACGAGCAGCGGCAGCCGCGCGAGCGAGGCCTCGACGACGGCGGGAAAGAAGTTTGCCGCCGCGCTTCCCGAAGTGCACAAAAGAAGCGCCGGCTTGCGGCTCGCGCGCGCGAGCCCGAGCGCGAAAAACGCCGCGCCGCGCTCGTCCAGGAGTGAATGGCAATGAAGCTTCTTTTCGGCCGCGAGCGCCCAAGCGAACGGCGTCGAGCGCGAGCCCGGGCAGATCACCGCGTCTTCGAGCCCGGCCTGCACGAGACTACGGGCGAAGAGCCGTGACCACTGACCGACGAGCGCCGCGCTCACTCGAATGTCCTCGGGAGCTAGTCCGAAAGCCCGAGCGCCCCGAGCAGCGCCGCGAGCTTCCAGCGCGTCTCGGCGAATTCGGCCGCCGGTGACGAGCGATCCACGATGCCGGCGCCGGCGTAGAGCTCGGCGAAGCGCCCGGCGAGCACGCCGGACCGGAGCGCCACGGCGAGCTCTCCGTCGCCGGCCGCGTCGAACCAGCCGACCGGGCCCGCGTACCAGCCGCGTTCGTCGGGCTCGTGCCGCTCGATCCATTCGAGCGCGCGCGCCATGGGGACACCGCCGACAGCGGGGGTCGGGTGCAGCTGCTCGACGACTTGGAGGAGGTGGGGGTTGCCCTTGAGCGTCGCGCGGATGCGCGTGCGGAAGTGGAGGACGTGCCGGAGCTGGTAGAGCTCCGGTTGATCGGCGTGCTCGATGTTCGAGGCGAGCGGCGAGAGCGCACGCAGGATCTCGCGCACGACGAAGGCGTGCTCGGCGCGATCCTTTCCGCTTTCGAGCAGCCGCGCAGCGCCTTCGCGATCGTGGCTGCTCATCGAGCCCGCGACGGCCGCGGTCTCCAGCAGCGAGCCGCGCTTTCTCGCGAGCCACTCGGGCGTAGCGCCGAGGAAGGTCGCGCCGTCATGGCGCAGGAGGAAGCGTGTGCACTCTTGGGCTTGCTGGCGCAGCCGCCCGAGCACTAGCGCCGGGTCCACCTCGCGTTCGAGCTCGAGCTCGAGTCGCCGGGCGAGCACCACCTTTTCGAGGGAGCCGCTCGCAATCTCGCCGCGCAGGCGCTCGACGAGCGCCGCCCATTCGGCCTCCGGCCGCTCGCGCCGGGCGACCTCGGTGGCGATGACGGACGGTACCGGCGGCGGGCCGCGCTCGAGGCGCGCGAATGCGTGCACGGCGGTCTCGAGCAGAGCCTGGCGCGTGCGCCCCGCATCGGCTCGTTGCGCGTCCACGGCGACGACGAGACGCGCGGCGCCGCCTTCGACGACGTAAGCGAGCGCCGGGAGCACGAAGCGCGCTTCACCGAACGGCCGCCAGGGCTCGGAGCGCGGCGAGCGCGCCGCGAAGGCAAAGCCGCCGAAGAGACGCGGAGAGGAAGCGCTCGCGCCGAGCAACCCGTGGGAGCGCGTCCGCGCGAGAAGCTCGGCGCCCGCCTGGGCGACTTGCCTGAAGCGGGCCGCTCCACTCGCCTCGAGCACGTGCGCGACGCCGAGCCCGGCGAGCTCGAAGCCCGACGGGGCGGCCCAGGCGATGGCGTCGTCCTGCTCGCCGAAGAGAAGCGTTTCGATGGGCGCGACCGGCGCTGGAAGAGCGAGCAGCGTCGTGCCGCCGTCCCGTAGCGCAGCGAGCACGCCCTCGGACAGCGCCGCCTCGAAGCCCTCGAGCGACGGCTCGGGCAGCGGATACGCCTGATGTTCGAGCGAAGCGCTCATGGCGTCGTCAACGCTCCCCGACGTAGAGGTGACACACGCCGAACGTGAGCGGCTCGACGGCGCACACGCGCAAGCCCGCCCGTTCCATCATCGCCGCGAACTCTTCGGCGAGCGGAAACGTCGCGATCGAGCGCTGAAGATAGCGATACTCTTTCGCGCCGGACAGCAGGGCGCCCATCCAAGGCACCACCGTATGCACGTGGAAGCGCGCGAGCGGCCCGAGGATCCCTCCGCGCGGTTCCGACAGCTCGAGCACGGCGACGCGACCGCCGGGTCGCGTGACGCGCGCCATTTCGCCGAGCGCCCGCGCGCGGTCCGGCACGTTGCGGATGCCGAAAGCGATCGAAACGCCGTCGAACGTCGCGTCGGGGAAGGGCAGCGTTTCCGCGTCGCCCTCCACGAGCTCCACGCGCTCGCCGAGCCCCGCGGCGGTGACTTTTTCGCGCGCGATCTCCAGCATTTTCAGCGATGGATCGAGGCCGACCACCCGCGAGCCCGGGGCGGCGCGCGCGATGAGCAGCGCGAGATCGCCCGTGCCCGTCGCTAGATCGAGCGCCCGCGCGTTTTCGCCGAGCCCGAGCGAACGCACGGTCTTTCGCCGCCAGCTCTGATCGATCCCGAGCGAGATGACGCGGTTTACGAGGTCGTAGCGAGCCGCGATGCCGTCGAACATCTGGCCCGAGCCGAGCGACTTGGTCTCCGCGTTCACGAGCCGCCTCCGTACATCTTCAAAATGGGAGTCGGATCGACGGTCTTGCCGGCGACCAACGCGGTGAGCAGCGATTCACCGAGACGGGCCAGCCGGCGGAGCTCGGCGAGCCGCTCGCGCTTGAAGGCGAGGGCGCCCGGTTTCTGCCCGCGGTCGCTCGGCAAGCCTCGCAACGCGGCTTCGAGCGCTTCCCCGAACCCACGGACGAGCGCGAGCTCGCGCTCCCGGAGCACGCGCTGCACGAGGCGCCCGATGCTCGTCTCGGCTTCGTAAAAGTCGCGCCGCTCGCCTGGACGCCACGACTTTTTGACGGCGCCCCACTTCACGAGCTCTCCCATGGCCATGCTGACCGCACCCGCGCTCATGCGCAGCGCTTCGCCGATCTCGGCGGCGCCGAGTGGATCCGGCGCCAGGTAAAGCAGTGTCCAGATGCGTCCCATCGGGCGCTTGAAGCCCCAAAACTCCATCAAGCGCCCGACCGAGTCGGCCACTTCGAGCTCAGGCTGGCTCATGCTTTCCGCCTCGCGCGGTGCGGCATTGCGACCGGACGTCGACGTTGGATCCGTTTGAGCTTTCAAAAGTTCTTGAAACTTTAGGCCCGGTCCCGGGGGTGGTCAACCTCCGCCCTACTAGCTTCCGTGACGCCGTGGCTGTAACTTCAGTGGATGTCTGGGAGCGTCGGCGCCGGACGTCGTGCCGCGATCGTGGGATCGGGGCCCGCGGGCTTCTATGCGGCCGATTTCCTCCTCAAGGCCGGCCTGGCGGTCGACCTGTATGAACGCCTACCCGCGCCGTACGGCCTCGTCCGTTACGGCGTCGCGCCTGACCATCAAACCATCAAGCGCGTCACCGCCGCCTTCGACCGGACGGCGCGCCAAGTCGGTTTCAGGTTTCGCGGGCACGTCGAGGTCGGCCGCGACGTGGCGCTCGAGGAGCTCCGCCGGGCGTATCACCTCGTCGTCCTGGCGTACGGCGCGTCGAGCGATCGGCAGCTGGGCGTTCCGGGTGAAGCCCTCACGGGGAGCCACGCCGCGACGGCGTTCGTCGCCTGGTACAACGGTCATCCCGATCACGAGCATGACCAGTACGATCTCGCGAGCGAACGCGCGGTCGTGGTCGGGCTCGGGAACGTCGCGCTCGACGTCGCGCGCGTCCTCGTCAGGCCGCTCGTGGAGCTCGCCGTGACCGACATCGCGGACGCGGCGCTCGACGCGTTGCGCGCGAGCAAGATCCGCGACGTCGTCCTGCTCGGACGGCGCGGTCCGGCGGAAGCGGCGTTCGATCAAGGTGAGCTCGCCGACATTGCGGCGCTTCCGGGGGTCGAGGTGCTCGTCGAGGGGGACGTGGAGTTCGCGTTGCCCGAGGGCGCCGACGCGGCGGTGCGCAAAAACGTGGAGTATCTCGCCACGCTGCCGCGCGAGCCGTCGGGCAACGCCGAGCGCAGCGTGCGGCTGCGTTTCCTCGCGTCGCCGGTCGAGCTGCTGGGCGACGCCGAGCGCGTGCGTGCCATCGTGTTCGAGGACAACGAGCTCGTCGAGAGCGGCGGCCGCGTGACGGCGCGCGGCACCGGGCGCAAGCACGAACTTTCGACCGGTCTCGTCATTCGCTCCATCGGCTACCAAGGCCTGCCGCTACCGGGAACGCCTTTCGACCCGAAGCGCGCGGTCGTGCCGAACGAGCAGGGGCGCGTTCTCGCTCTGGACGGTTCGCGCGCGACCGGCCTCTACGTCACCGGCTGGATCAAGCGCGGTCCTACGGGTCTCATCGGCACGAACAAGGCATGCGCGAAGCAGACGACCGACCTGGCGCTGGCCGATCTCGACGCGCTTCCGGTACCGACGCTCGACCCGGAGGGCATCGATCGCTTGCTCGCCGAGCGCGGCGTCGCGGTCGTGAGCTACGACGCCTGGCTCGCGCTCGACGCGGCCGAAAAAGCCGCGGGAGCCGCGAAAGGCAAGGTGCGCGACAAGCTCGCGAGCGTGAGCGCCATGCTGGCGGCGGCCGGCGTCGAGTGACGCGCTCCGCTCATTTGCCGCGGGCGAGCCAGAGGCCGGCGCCTTCGCCGTACGGCACCGTGTAGAGCAGACCCGAGCCCGGCTGCAGGTAGTCGCTCACACCCTCGCTCACCGTCGCGGAAAACCCGAGCTCGGTGTTGCTGTACGTGAGGCGCCCCGTGCCGGTCTTGTCGTCCCAGCTCGTGTAATAGACGAAGCCCGGCAGATCCAACATGAAGTTGTGCCCGCCGACGTACACGTGACTCGCCACGGGATCGGCGGTGTAGAGCGCCTCATGACCTTGATCATCGAGCACGCCGGAGCCCGGGTCGGGTGCGGCGAGCGAGAGCGTGCCGAAGTCGCGGTTCAGATCCGAAAACCATGCCATGTGCCCCGCGAGCGGGTTGCCTTTGAAGCGGTTCAGATACGCGTAACGGTGCTCTGGCACGTTGCTCGCAACGGTGACGGGTGCGCCGTCGCTGACCTCGACGAGGTTTTCGAGATTGTCGTCGCCCGCGACGACGAGCCGTGTCCAGGCGTTTTCTGCCGGACGGCGCAGGACGCCGGTCTCGATGTCGGTCACGTTGCCCGCCAGGTCGAAGGCGACGTAGCGCCCGAGCCCGGTCGCCGCGTCGAGCAAGGCGTGCCCGCCATCGATGTCGCCGCCGGCGTTGCTCGCGCCGAGATCCGAGCGTTCGAGCGCGGCGCCCGTGCCGAGGGTAAGCAGCGTGCCGTCCGTGAGCCGGAGGTTCAGCGTGCCCGTGTTCGTCGCCGCATCCACGTCCGTGAGGTAGAGCGCGTAGTACGGATCGGTCGCGAGCTTCGGCCGGGCCAGCGCGTGGAGCCCGCTGTAGATCTTGAGAAAGCGCAGGTCCACGTCGAGCTCGAGCGGCGTGCCTTCGCGCGTGTCGGCGTCCCACACGAACGGCTTCTGCTCGGAGCAGGGCGAGTGAAAGGCGACGAGGTTGACGTTCGGGGTGCTCGGCAAAATCGCGAGGTCGCACGCATCGGTCGCGATATTGGTCGTCTCCACGCTGACCGCGTTGCCTTTCGTGCCGAGCGTCATGCGTGAAATGCCGCTGCTATCAGCATAAAATGTCGCGCCGAACGCTGCGGGCGCCGCGACGACGCCGTCGCCCACCGCGCGCACGAACGACCAATCGGTGTCGAACACGTCGAGCTCTCCGGCGGCGACGACGAGGTGCCGCTGGGTGTCGAAGCCCTGCACGCCGCTCGCGAGCAGGCGGATCGTCCGAGCCGCTGGGTTCACGTCGATGAGCTGTTGGCCGAAGGGGATCACGAGGCCGGTCGGGCTGTAGGCGATGGGCAGGCTCGTGGTGTCGAGCGTGAAGTCGAGCGGCGTGCAGTCGAGATCGGAGAAGTGCAGAGGTCCGGAGCCGCTGCCGTCGAAAAAGGCGATGAAGGTTTGTTTGGTGTTCGGGCCGCCGTCGGTCCAATAGCGCGCGGCGTTCGGGATCGAGCAGGGGACCGGCGAGTGGTAGTGCATCGCGTAGAGGGTGTCGTCGCCGTCGGTCGTCGAGCGCGCGAGCACGTAGGGTTCGCTCGTCGTGACCATGTCGAGGTAGAGGAAATGGCCGGAGGCCATGCGGTAGCCGGGCACGTCCAGGTACGTCTCGACCGGCGGGAAGAGCGCGTCGCCCGCGTGCTGAAAGCCCTGCACGATGTCGCAGCCGCCGAAGCCGGTCGCCGCGAGGACGAGCGCTATTTGGCGCGCGCGAGCCAGATGCCCGCTCCTTCCCCATAGGGAACGGCATAGAGGATCCCGTTACCTGCAAAGATGAAATCGGAGACCCCTTCGCTCACGATACTCGTGAAGCCGAGCTCCAAGTTTCGGTACTGAAAGCGCCCCGTGCCGTGCTCCTCGTCGTACTGATCCAAAAAGCCGATGCCCGGCAAGAACTCGGCCGCCGCGTCGAGGAACGCGTGGTCCGGGTGGTGCACGCCCTCGGCGACCGGCACGGGAGCGTAATACTGTCGCTCGCAGTGCGACGTGCCCGGCGAGCACGCCGGTTCACCGATCGCGAGCGTGCCGTTCTGCCCGTCGTAGCCGTAAAAGAGCGCCTGGCGCTGATGCACGTCCTGGTACCCAAAGTCCCGGCGCGGCACGTGCTCGAGCAGCGGATAAAGGGTGCCGTAGTTCACTTGCGCAAGCGTGCCCGAGGTGCCGTCCCAGTCGATCATCACGTCCGCCCAGGTTTCCCCCGTGCCGTCGCGCAGCACGTTCGAGGCGAGCGGCGTGGTCGTGCCGTCGGGTTCCCAGCGTACGTAGGTGCCGGTGCCCGCGCTCGCATCGACCTCGGTGAGGGCGAGGCCGAAGTCGCCGCTCTTGTCGAGACTCACGCGTTCGAGCGCGGCGTCGTAGCCGAGCGTGAGCTCGTCCCCGCGCGGTGCGTGCGCGACGAGGGTGCCCGTGCCGGCGCTGTAGTCGATGTCCCGCAGGAAGAACGCCCATACCGCGTCGAGCTCGGGCTTGGGTGTGCTCGGGCCGTTCGGGTCGGGAACGAGGGTGAGGGCGCGCGGGTCCTCCACGGTGAGCGCGGGCCGCGAGAGCGCTTGGTTCGACTCGTCGTAGAGCGCGAGCGTCTTGTCGTCGCACGGCGAGAAAAATCCGAGCCAGCGGCGCGAAGAGGACAGGAAGGAGAGGTCGCAACCGTCGGCGGCGATGAGCTGCGTATCGACGACGACGCTGCCGCCGCGCACCGTCGGGGTCGCGCGCTGGATGCCGTTCGCGTCCTCGAAGTAGACCGACTCCCCGAGCTCTGCCAGCGTGACGACGCCCTCGGCGAACGTCGTCAGGTAGTGCCAATCCTGGTCGAAAACCACGAGCGCGCCGTGACTCAACACGATGTTGACGTTCGCCTTGCCGACACCCGTGATGAGCCCGTCGGCCGAGTCCACGAGGAGCTCCGGATCGTCCGTGGATGACGGGTCGACCAGCAGAAGCCGGCCCTCCGAGCGGATGAGCAAGAGCAGCCGGTCGGTTTGGAGCTGCCCGTTCGCGTCGCGAGGCGTCACGCGCGCGTAGGGGAGCTCGGCGTCGGGTAGGGTAAGAGGTGAGACGTGGCACCCCGTATCGGAAAAGCTCAGCGTGCCGCGGCTGCCGCCATCGTGAAAATACGCGATCCACGCCTGCCCGATGTCGACGCTGCCGCCCGCCCAGTAGCGGCCGACCGACGGGATCATGCACGGACCCGGAACGGCGTAGCGGATGGAGTAGAGCGAGTCGTCGTCCTCCTGGGCGCTCCGCGCGAGCACGAAGAGCTCGCTCGACGTGAGAAGCACGAGCTGTCGGTAGCCACCCCCGACGAGCTGATACCCGGGCGCGTCGAGGTATGTCTTCTCGGAAGGGAAGAGCGCGTCCCCGGCGTGCTTGAACCCTTGCACGACGTCGCAAGCAAGCCCGTTCAGCCCGAAGAGACTCGCCACCACGAGCGCTCGGACCGACTTCGGCACGTTGCTCGGCGAGCGACGGCGCATGAGACCATGCCGTTTGTAGCACCAGACGGGCGGGCCGGGGACGAGCTACGCTTCGGTTTCATGGTCGGGAGGCGCTGGCTTTCGGGCGTCACGCTGGTGGCGCTGTGCGCGCGTCCGCTCGTGGCTTTCGCCGACACGCCCGGCGGCCAGCCGAGCGCGGCGTCGCCAAGCAGCGCGGGCGCCCCACCTGCGCGCGAGGCCGGCGCCGCCATCGAGCCGCCCATCGCGCTCTCGACGCCGATCGAATACCCAGCCGAGCAGACGGCGAGCGCGACGGTCGTTCTCGAGCTCGAGCTCGACGCGACCGGCGCGGTCACGCGGGCGCGCGCCATCTCCGGCAAGTCGCCCTTCGCCGAGCTCGCCGCCGAGTCCGCGCGAGGTTGGACGTTCACGCCCGCGCGCCGCGCCGGACGTCCGGTCGCGACGCGATTTTTCTTCAACGTGCACTTCGAGCCGCCGCCGGTGGAGACCCCGAACGTGCCGCCGGTCGTACAGAAGCCGGCGCCGAAGCCGCACGAGGCACCCGTGCTCGAAGTCGTCGTGCAAGGCGAGCGGCCGCCGAAGCCGCCGCCCGGCACCGTCGTCATCACGCGCGCAGAAGCGCAGGCTCTCCCCGGGACCTTCGGCGATCCGATGCGCGCGATCGAGGCGCAGCCCGGCGTCGTTCCCATCGTTTCAGGGTTGCCGTCGTATTTCATCCGCGGAGCGCCGCCCGGCAACGTCGGCTTCGTCATCGACGGCGTCGATATCCCGCTGCTCTTTCACGCCTTCTTCGGGCCCTCCGTCATCCATCCAGGGTTCATTCAGGGCGTCGACTTCTACAAGGGCGCGGCGCCGGTCGAGTTCGGACGCGTTGCCGGCCCTGTCGTGTCGGCCACGCTCATGCCGCTTTCCCACCGCTTCACCGGCGAAGCGAGCCTGCGCGCGATCGACGCGGGGGGTGTCGTCGAGGTGCCTTTCGGCGGCTGTCCGACGGAAGGCAAGCCGAACTGTTCGCTCGGCAGCGTGCGAGTCGGCGGCCGCTACGCCTACGCGGGGCTCATTTTGTCCCGGGTCGGCGACGCGAGCCTGAACTACTGGGACTACCAGAGCCAGGCGACGGTCGACCTCGGCCGGCACGATTCGGTCGGCATCCTGGCCTTCGGCGCGTACGACTACTTCGACGCGGGGGCGAGCAGCGATCAAGGCGGCGGCGACATCCATTTTCACCGCGCCGATTTGCGCTGGGATCATCGGGCAGGCTCGACGCATCTGCGCGTGGGGCTGACCGCCGGCTACGATTCGACGGGCGGCGTCGAGGAGACGACGAGCACCGTGAGCGATCGCTCCGTGCGCCTCCGCAGCGAGCTCAGCACCGATCTCGCCGACGCGGTCACGTTGCACGTCGGCGCCGACGGGCGCGTCGACGACTTCAAGCTCGAAACCGACCCGTTGCTCTTGAACTTCGCCGATTACTCCGCGCTGCTCCCGACGCGCTCCCAGGTGACGGTGGGCGGCTTCGCGTCGGTCGAGCTCCGGCCGACGAAGCGCATCACGCTGGTTCCGGGCGTGCGCGCCGACATGTACTGGGACCGCGGTCAGACCGCCCACGGGGTGGACCCGCGCATTTCGGCCGAATTCGTGGTGAGCGACGCCGTCACGCTCGACGATACCTTAGGCATCTCGCACCAGCTGCCAAACTTCATCCCGAACGTCCCCGCCGCTCAGGTCGCGGACTTGCCGCACGGCTTGCAGGAGGCGATCCAGTGGAGCTCGGGCGTGCACGTGAAGCTGCCGGGCGACTTCAAAGCGTCCGCGACCGTGTATCGCGCCGGCTACTTCAACGCGATCGATCCGCTCGGCGGCAAGCGCGACTTCAGCATCGATCGCACCGCGATCAACGTCCGGTACACGATCGCCTCGCAGGGCGTCGAGTTCCTGCTCGAACGCTCCTTCACGAAAAAGCTGGGCGGCTTCATTTCCTACACGCTCTCGCACACTCAGGAGTCCACGGGGACGCTCTCCGAGGTGTCCGGCTTCGACCGCCCGCACGTCGTGCAAGGCGCGCTCGGCTATAATTTCGGCCGCGGCTGGTCCGCAGGGACCCGCGTGATCTTCTATTCAGGCGTGCCCGAGCTGAACTTGCAGGAAACACCGCATTTTACGACCGACCGCCGCGGCCGACCCTATTTTAGGCTCGATTTGCGCGGGGAGAAGCGCTGGCATCTCGGTGCCACGGCGTGGTGGGGCGTCGTCGCCGAAATCCTGAACACGACGGGGACGACGGAGGTCGTGCGGCTCGACTGCGGGGAGCGTTGCGCGGAGCGCGTCGCGGGCCCCGTCGTCTTGCCGAGCATCGGCGTCCAGGCCGGCTTCTGAGGCGTTCGGGGAGGTGCGCGCTGGGACGCGTGGAGCGAGGTGCTATGCTCCGCGCGCATGCCGCGTTTGCGCATCGGTCTTTCGGCGGTTCTCGCGGTGGCGCTCCTCGTCTTGCCGGGCTTCGCGCTCGCGCAGAGCGATCCGGAGGCTCCGCCCGAGGATCCGGCGCGCTACGCCCCCGAGCTTCAGGGTTACGTGCCCGGCGCCGCGGCGCTCGAGGGCCGCATCATGGCCCCGTGTTGCTGGGTGCAGACGATCGACATCCACGGCTCCGAGATCGCGAACGAGCTCCGGGTCGAGATCCGAAAGCGCCTGCGCGCGGGCGAGACTTCCGACGCAATTCAGGCTTCGCTCGTTCAGCGCTACGGCCCGCGCATCCTCGCCGTTCCGCCGGGGAGTCCGCTGAAATCGGTGGCGACGTTGCTCGCGCTCGGCCTCGTCGGCGCGGGAGCGGGGGCTCTCGTCATGCTCAAGCGCTGGCGGGGCCGCACCCTAGCGCTCGCGGGCACGGTACCGAAAAAACTCGGCAACGACGCTCAGCTCGACGCCCGTCTCGACGCCGAGCTCCGCGCCCTCGACGACTGAGCCGCAGCGGGTTTGGCCGCGTCGGCACCGGCGCGGGAGCGCTTGCGCTTCGGGGTCGCGTCCGCGTCGTCGTCGGCCGCGTCGCCACCGCCCGCTGTACCGTTGCGGAAGAGCGCCTCTGCGGCCGCGGCCGCGCGCGCTGCCCGTTCCGTATCGCCGCGCATCTCCATCAAGAATCGGCTCGGGATCGACGGGCGTTGCTTGCCCCACTTCGTGCGGCCTTTGCAGAAGGTCAGCGTGAGCGTGGTCTTCGCGCGCGTGACCCCGACGTAGGCGAGCCGCCGCTCTTCCTCGATTCCGCGGCCCTCCATGATCGAGCGGCCGTGGGGGAGCAAGCCTTCTTCCATGCCGACGAGATACACGTGCGGAAACTCGAGACCCTTCGCGCTGTGGAGCGTCATCAAGGTCACGGCGTGTCGCTCCTTCTCGTCGTCCTTGTCGCTCTCACGGTCGGAGAGCGTGCTCTCTTCCAAAAAGCCGAGCAGGGACGCGTTTTCGCTGCGTTGCTCGTAGAGCGCGATCGAATTGACGAACTCTTCGACGATCGCCCAGCGTGATTCCGCCTCGCTCGCCTCCTTGTGGATGCGGCGCACCTCGCTCTTGTAATCGACGACGTTGAGGAGCTCGGTCGCGAGCTTGAAGAGCGGCTCGAGCCCGACGCGCGCGCGAAAACCCTCGATCATGCGCCGGAAGGCGTCGATGCGTTCGCCCACGCCGTGCTGGATGTCGCCGTTTTGCGGCGCTTCGGGCAAGACGGACCAGAGCGGAGCGCCGCGGTCGACGGCGACTTTGAGCAGCGTCTCGATCGTGCCGGCGCCGATACCGCGAGGCGGTAGGTTGATGACCCGGAGCAGCGAGACCTCGTCGTTCGGATTGGCGAGCACGCGCAAGAACGAGAGAACGTCCTTCACCTCGCGCCGATCGTAAAACGAGAGGCCGCCGACGAGCCGATACGGAACGCCGGCGCGGCGGAGCTCGAGCTCGAACGCGCGTGGCTGTTCGTTCGTGCGGAACAGGATGGCGACGTCGCTCGGCACGATGCGCGTGCCCGGCTCGGCGCGCAGGCGCTGGTCGACCTCGCGCACGACGCCTTCGGATTCGGCCACTTCGTCCTCGAAACGCAGAAATCGCGGATCGAAGCCGCCCTCGCGCGTGGCCTTGAGCGTCTTCGGATGGCGCGAGGCGTTGTGGCCGATCAGCGTGTTCGCGAGCTTCAGGATCGGCTCGACCGAGCGATAGTTTTCCTCGAGCCGGATCACTCTGGCTTCGGGCCAGTCGCGCTGAAAGCCCAGGATGTGCGCCACTTCGGCGCCGCGCCAGCCGTAAATGGATTGATCGTCGTCCCCGACGACGCACAGGTTTCTGTGTCGCTCCGCGAAGGCGCGCAAGATGCGGTACTGGAGATCGTTCGTGTCCTGATACTCGTCGACGAGGACGTGATCGAAGCGGGAAGCCTCGGCGAAGCGCGCTTCCGGGTGCTTCTCGAAGAGCTCCTCCGCCTTCAGCAAAAGATCGTCGAAGTCCATCGCGCCGCTCGACTTGAGGCTCTGCTGGTAGCGGGCGTACGCCATGGCGGCGAGCTGCTCTTTGTCCTTGTCGGAGTTCTCGGCTTGCTCCGGGCGAATGCCCTTGTTCTTCCAGCCGCCGATGAGGTGCAGGAGGTCGCCGGGGCGGAGCTTTTCGTGGCCGACGCGCACGTCGCGCAGGGCGCCGCGCGCGAGCGTCTCCTGGTCGCCGCGGTCGTAGATCGCGAACTCCTCCGGGTAGCCGAGCAGGCGCGCGTGACGCCGCAGGATGCGCACGCACAGCGAGTGAAACGTGGAGATTTCCGGGGGTTTCGTGCCCCTCGGGCGCTTGCCCAAGAGGCCCATGGCGCGCTCGCGCATCTCGCGCGCAGCCTTGTTCGTGAACGTGACGGCCAGGATGCGGTGCGGGGCGATGCCGCTGCGGATGAGCGCGGCGATGCGGTAGGTGATGACGCGCGTCTTACCGGTACCCGCGCCGGCGAGCACCAGCACCGGGCCGTTGAGGGTGCTCACGGCGTCACGTTGAGCTTGGTTCAGGGGCGGGGAGCCGGACTGCATGCGAAGGGAAGCCTCAGACCTAGCGGATCCCGACCATGCGACCAAGCGGGAAAGTGGAACAGGGCGCCACCCCGCCCGTCAGCTTCGGCACGGCGGTCGCCGCCAATAAATCCAAAGGCAAATCCCCGAAACCTGCGCGCTCCGGCCCGGGGCGTTGACAGATGTTAGGTTCGGCGCGTGACCGAACAACGGGTGCGCCTTCACGTCGAACGCCAAGGCTCGGGCGAGGCCGTCGTGCTCGCTCACGGCTTCGGCGGCAGCGCGCGCAACTTTCGCTTGCAGACGCGCGCGCTCGCGGCGGAGGCGAGCGTCGTCACGTACGATGCGCGCGGACACGCGCGGAGTGAAGCCCCGAACGGCGCGGACGCGTACACGCTCGGCCGCTTGATCGACGACTACGAGCGCGTCGCGACGGAAGGCGGCAGCTCCGTCGTGGCGGGCGGCCTCAGCCTCGGCGCGCTGACCGCGCTCGGATTCGCAGCGCGCCGGCCCGAGCGCGTGCGCGGGCTCTTGCTCGCCGCGCTCCCGGGTACGGACGCGCCGCGCAAGCGTTGGGCGCTCGATTTCGCGGCGGCGATCGAGCAGGACGGCCTCGACGCCGCGGGCAGCGCCTTCGTCTGGGGCGAGCGCTCGCGCTTCGATCCGGCCGGCGCCAAGCTCATCCGCCAGGGGTTGCTCGAGCACCCGCCGCATGCGCTCGCGCACCTGTTGCGGCAGACGCTCGCGGTGCTGCCCGATCTGACGGAGCTCGCCGCGCCGGTCGCGCTCGCCACGTTTCCGGTGACGATCCTCGTCGGGGCCGAGGACACGCCGGCGCTCGAGCCGTCACGCGCGCTCGCGGCGGCGCTACCGCGCGCAAAATTCGTCGTCGTACCGAACGCGGGGCACGTGCTGAACCTCGCGGCGCCGGCCGTGTTCAACGAGCATTTGCTGGCCCTTTTGCGCGCGGGTCGGTCTGGTGCGCGGTGAGCAGCGCCGGCGCGCTGCCGGCGGCGAGCCGTAGCTCGGCGATGACGGGGGGAGCCGTGCCCGCGGCGGCGTCCACGGCGCACGCGTGCACGCTCGTCGCGGTATCGCCGCGGCCCGAGCCGAGCTCGGTGCCGTCCTCGCGCACGAGACGAAGCTCGACGCCCGAGCCTCCGGGGCCTACGGCGACCGTGGCGTCGAGACAGCGCCCGAACGGCAACGTGAGCGCTTGTTTGGCGAGCGCCGTCGTCGTGAGGTCGAGCGCGTACACGGCGCCGACCTGACGCGCGCGTACGAGGAGCCCCGCGGCGCTCATGCGCGCGAGCAGGCGGCTCGCGGCGAGCGGCTGTTTCTCGAGGAGCTTCGGCGTTCCGGGCTCGGGGTAAAGCTCGAGCGCGAAGGGGCCCGGGCGCGAGAGGCTGTTCGCGTCGAGCCGGACGCTCGCGGCGGGCCCGCAGCGGAAGAGCTCCGGGGCGCCGCCGTCGGCGTTCGCGAGCAGCGAGCCGTCGGCGGCGTAGAGCCAGGTTTCGACGGCGCGGAGTGGGCTGCCGCTCACCCACTCGAGCCGCACGCAGCCGTCGGGGAGCTCGAGCGGGTAGCTCAGGCGGCGCCCGAGCGGCAGGTTGCCGGCAGCGACGACGCGAGGCGCGGGGTAGCCGAGCGCGGCTTCGGCGGCGTCGTGGCGCTTGCGTTCGTCGGCGACCGAGCCCGTCGCGAACACCTCGAGGCGCAGCGTTTCGGCGTCGATGTCGCGCTCGGAGCCATCGACTGAACGCGAAAACATCGCGACCGCGACGCCGATGCCCGCGTGCGGCCGGAGCTCGAGCGTGACGCTCGCGGGGATCGGTGAACAGACGACGAGCGAGCGCTCGCGCCCCCAGCTCTCCGCGCGCCCGAGGATCCGGCCGTCCTCGCCCGTAAGGACCGCGTCGAGCGAGCTCACTTCGTCCGACGGGACGACCAGGGCGTCGAGGCAGCGCTCGGCGTCGATCGACGCGGAAATGCGGGTCGGTGTGCGCGCGTCGAGTGGGACCTGCACGCGCCGCAGATCGATCCAGCGTCCGCCGATGCGGCGGCGGTGCGCTTCGATCGTTTCGTCGAGCCCGGGCCAGACGGTGAGGCGCTTGGCGATTTCGCCCGGCAAGTAGTGGACGCCGTAGAGCGCGGCCGCGCGCGGCGCGTCGTTCACGCTGACGCGCTCGGCGCCGATCGCGACGAAGCCGTAACCGGCGGCGATGCGCGCCATCAAGAGGATACGGCGCGGGTGCGGCGGACACACGAGGAGCGCGGGCGTTTTGTCGGCGCCTTCGTCCGAGCCGAGCACGGCCCCGTCCTCCCCGTAAGCGAAGAGATCGAGATCGTCGACGGTCTGCGTCGCGCGAGCGATCGCGACGGCGCAGTCGCCTTCGGGGACCTCGAGCAAGCTCGTGACGCGGTCGCCCACGACGCCGCCTTGTACGGCGACGACCTCGGCTTGCCCGCCCGGGGTCGGCTTGAGCCAGCCGCGCGTGTCGGGCGGCCCTTCGACGCGGCCGAAGCGCGCCGGAGCGAGCGCCCGCGCGCCCGGTTTCTTCGGCGCGCAGCCGAGCAGCACGGCACAGCCGAGAACGGCGGCGACCAGGCGCTTCAACGCACGGCCTCGCCGAGCCGCGCGCGCGCGATGCGCCAGACCGCCGCCATCCACGTGAGGCCGAGCCCGCGCGCGTCGACCTCGAGCAACGCTCGATGCTCGGCGCCCGCGCAAAAGCTCACGCCCGCGCCCGGCTCGTCCGGATCGACGCGATTTTGCGAGACCTTGCGCGCCGTCTGCGCTGCAAACGACAGCGCGTTCACCTCGCCGTGGAGGCCCACCGCGAGCGCGAAGTAGCAGCCGCCCGGCTCGACCTCGAGCGACCACAGCGTGTCGCCTTGCACGCCGAGCGACTCGTCGACGAGCGGCGCCGCGCCGAGCACGCGGCGTTCGGCCCGCAAAACGCCGCTCATGTGGGCACGGGCGTCCGCGGGCCAGCGTGCGGGCAGCGACGGGTCGAGGTCCCAGCGCGCGCGCACGAGCGAAAGCTTCGCCCCGGGCGCGACGCCGCCGAAGCGGATGTTGACGGGCGTCGCCGCGGGCACGCACACGAGCGCGTCGCCGTCGCTGCTCTCGCCGTGATCGGCGGCCAGCACTCGGTTGCCTTCGACTTCGGCGATCTCCAGATCGACGTCGGTCGCGCGCCGCTCGGTTTCTTCCCCGAGCAGGTCGAAGCGGTGGCAGCCGGGCGCGAGCGTGACCACCGTCGAGCCCATGCCCATGGCGCCCGCGGTGAGCTCGAGCGTCGTGAGCTCGAGCGCTTGCTCGCGGGCGGCGCGTTCCTCGAGCGAACGCACGCGCATCGCGAGCGGAGCGACGACGGGTCGCGGCCCGGAGCTCGGAGTCTGCGCGATCGGGCCTGGATCGCGCTCGGGCAAGACGAGCGTGAGCGCGGGCGGCTCGCGTTCCGAGCTCACGACCAGAAACTCGAGCAAGCCGCGTGGCGAGCGCATCTCGATCGCGAGCGCGGCGAGGCTCGCCTTCGCGGGGCCGCAGCGCGTCACGGCGAGCACGCCCGCGACGCTACCTTCGGGCCATTCGAGCGGCGCGTGCCCGACGCGGCGCCCGGGGTCGAGTAGAAACTGCATGTTGCTCGTGCCGAGTACCGCGAGCGTCGCGCAGCTCGCGCTCTTCGGATCGAGCACTTCGACGGGCAGCACGAGCGGCAACACGTCGCCGCGTTCGAGCAGGCGCGGCGTGAGACGCGTGACGTGGCCGAACACGCTCCAGGCGAGCGAGAGCGCCTCGACGTCGCGGCCCAGATCGGCCCGCGCGGGCGCGGCATACAGCACGCAGACGAGCGCCGTGAGGGCGCGAACGGGCGTCATGCGCAGGCGCCGCACCCGGCGGTTATAGCCCAGAACGGGGCCGCCGGTCGTGGGAGCGTTCAGACGCGCTCGAACGGCGCTTCGACGAACGCCTTCACCTGCCCGTCCCAGATGAAAAGCTTGTGCGCGGTGACGGCGCCCCGATCGACCGCCGTGACGAGGTAAGCGAGCTCGAACGACGGCGCGCCGCTGTTGCCCATCGTCATGCTCGCCGCGTCTTCGGCGCTGAAATACGCCCCGCAGTCGAGGTGGGAGTGGAAGAATACTTTGACGGGGCGCCCGCTCTTCTGCCCTTCGCCGATGGCGCGGTCGAACTTGAGCGCGTTGATCTTGAAGTACTCGCGACCGGTGCGCGGGTGCCCTTCGGGATCGGCCTGATGGTACTTGTTCGCGAGGTTTTCGAGCTCCACCGCGCGGTCGACCAAGAGCGCGTCGGTCGCCGGGCCCTCGAGGTAGCCGCAGGCCTCTTCGTCACGGCCGTAGGCGGCGACGCCGGCGCGCTCGACCTCGGCGAGCACGGCGTGGGGAATGCGAACGTTTCCGCGAATCCAATCGGTCATGGCCTCACCAGACGTACTTCCGCTCCCATTTGAGCGGGGCAAAATAACGGTCGCCGCGATCGCAGGCGATGGTGACGACGCAGCCTCCGCCGCGTTCCTTCTGCGCGCGTTCGGCGATTTTCACGGCGCCCGCGACGTTGGCACCCGTCGAGTGACCGACGTGCAGGCCCTGCGTGGCGGCGAGCAGGTCGGACATGTCCCAGCCTTCTTCGGTCGTGACGGGCAGAATTTCGTCGACGGTCGACGGATCCCAGATCGGCGGCACGATGCTCGACCCCATGTGCTTGAGCCCCTCGAGGCCGTGGAGCGCTTCGGCGGGCTCGACCGCGACGCAAGTCACGCGCGGCGTGTGCTCGTGCAGGCGGCGCGTCGTACCCATCATCGTGCCGCTCGTGCCGAGTCCCGTGACGAAGTGCGTGATGCGATCCCCGAGCGCGTCGATGATTTCGCCCGCGGTGCCGTAGTAGTGAGCGAGCGGATTCGAAGGGTTCGAGTATTGGTCGGGGTAAAAGTACTTGTCGGGGTTTTCGGCGACGATCTTCTTCACCAGGCGAATCGCGCCGTCCGAGCCTTCCATCGGATCGCTGAAGACGAGCTCGGTGCCGAACGCCTGCGTGATGTCCTTGCGCGCCTTCGTCACGTTCTTCGGCATCACGAGGTGCACGCGGAAGCCCATCGCCGCGCCCATCAGTGAGTAGGCGACGCCCGTGTTGCCGCTCGTCGAATCGATCAGAATCTTGTCCGAGGTGAGCCGGCCGTCCTTCATGGCGTCCTGCACCATGCGCAGCGCGGGACGATCCTTCACGGAGCCGCCCGGGTTGGCGAACTCGAGCTTCAGGTAAATTTCGACGCCGGGCGCGTTCGGAGCGATCCCGTGCAGGCGGATGAGCGGGGTATTGCCGACGGCGTCGAGGATCGACGCGAGGCGGCGCGAGCGCGCGTAGCGAGTCATGCGCTCGCCCGCTCGAGCAACTCGGTGACGGCGCGGAGCGCGCGCCAAGCGCCGGCACCGTGAGCACGCGCGCTCGCGTGCCGGAAGAGCGACGCGTGCGCGAAAGGCCGCGGCTCGGCGAGCGCGTCGAGGCTCACGGCGCGAAAGCCGGCGCGTTCGAGGTAGACGAGCTCGGTGAGCGCGCCGTCCGTGCCAGCCACGCAATGAGTCGCCGCAAGCAAGCGCGCCTGGCCCGCTTCGCCGAGCTCGGCCAAGCGCCGCTGTCGCACGTAACGATCCATCGCGGGCTCAGCCGCCGGCGATGGCGGGAACGATGCTGATCTCGGTGCCGCTCGCGAGCTTGGTGTCGAGGCCGTCGAGGAAGCGCACGTCCTCGTCGCCGACGTAGAGGTTCACGAAGCGTCGAACGCCCTTGTCGTCGAGCAAGCGGTCGCGAATGCCGGGCGCCTTGCGCTCGAGCGCCTCGATGGCTTCACGCACGGTCGCGCCTTCGACATCGACCTGGTCGTTGCCGCCGGTCAGGGTCCGGAGAGGGGTGGGGATGCGGACGGTGATCATGGTTGGACTCCTCGGATGGTGGGTCCGTCGTCGCTCGGGACGGCGGTGTAGCAGAGCTCGTCGAGCTCGGAAATCGTCGCGCGCGGTCCACAGAGCGGGCAGCTCGGGCGCGCTTCGACGGGCACGGCCCGAAAGCGGTCTTTGAGCCCGTCGTAGGTGAACAGCGTTCCGTAGCGCGGCGAGCCCGTCAGCACGTCGAGCGCGAGGTCCGCCATCAGCGCGCCCGCAAGCCCGACCACCGGGCCCAGAACGCCCGCTTCCGCGCAGGTGAGCGCGGCTTCCCCAGCGGGCAGGTCCTCGAAAAGGCACCGGTAGCAGGGGCAGCCGCCGGGCGCGACGCTCCACACCGTCGCGCGCAGGCGCACGGCGGCGCCGTGGACGAGCGGTCGCGCTTCGAGATGGCACGCGTCGGCGGCGAGAAACTTCGTCGCGAAGTTGTCGGCGCCTTCCAGCACGAGATCGAAGCCGCGCACGAGCGCGCGCGCGTTTTCCGGTAGGAGGCGCGTGCGCACGGCTTCGAGCTTTTGGCCGGGCGCGGCGAAGTGCGCGAGCGTCTCGAGCGCGGCGTCGAGCTTGTCGCGCCCCACGTCGCTCTCGCCGTAGAGCACCTGACGATGGAGGTTCGTGAGCTCGACCCGATCGTCGTCGGCGAGCGCGACCCGACCGACGCCCGCCTCGACGAGCGCGAGCGCCGCAGGGCAACCGAGGCCGCCCGCGCCGACGACGAGCACGCTCTTGCCGGCGAGGTCACCGGCCGCGGGATCAGGCTTGGAAGTACTCATCGAGGCTGAAATAGCGCTCGCCGGTGTCGCAGAGCACGGTGACGACCACCTTGCCGGGGCCGAGCTCGCGCGCGACGTCGAGCGCGATGGCGACGTTCGCGCCGGAGCTGATGCCGACGAGGAGCCCTTCGTTGCGGGCGAGCTCGCGCTTGGTTCGATACGCGCGCTCGTCGCCGATGAGCCGCACCTCGTCCGGGACCTTGGGGTCGTAATTTTTGGGCACGAAGCCCGCGGCGATGCCCTGGATCTTGGTAGGACCGCGCTCGCCGCGCGAGATCGTCGCGCAGGTTTCGGGCTCGACGGCGATCACGCGGCAACCGCTGTAGTTCTCGCGCAGGGCGCGGCCGACGCCGCTCACCGTGCCGCCCGTGCCGACCGACGCGACGAACGCGTGGACGGGCTCGCCGCCCATCGCGTGCACGATCTCCCCGGCGGTGACGTGGTAGTGCACGTCGGGGTTCGCGGGGTTCTCGAACTGTTGCGGAGTGAACGCGCCGGGCGTCGCGCGCGCGAGCTCCTGCGCCTTCCGGATCGCGCCGTCCATCTGCTCGGCCTCGGGCGTGAGCACGATCTCGGCGCCGAACGACTTCAAGAGCTGCCGGCGCTCGAGGCTCATGCTCTCGGGCATCGTGAGGACGCAGCGGTAGCCGCGCCGCGCGCACACGAGCGCGAGCCCGATCCCGGTGTTGCCGCTCGTCGGCTCGATCACGACGCCGCCGGGCCCGAGCCGACCTTCCTTTTCGGCTTGCTCGAGCATCGCCAGGCAAATGCGATCCTTCACCGAGCCGCCCGGGTTCATCGACTCGAGCTTGCCGAGCACTTTCGCCCGCGGCACGTCGGTGTCGAGACGACGGATTTCGACGAGCGGCGTGTCGGTAATCAAATCCAACACCGCCCCGTAAACGAGCGGGTGGTCCTTGATGGGCGGGAGGGATTCAGATGACGTAGACATGGCGCTGGGTTCCTGGACGGCGCAGGCCTAGATCCTCCGCACGCTCGCAGAGGTCGGCGACGGTGACGGCATCGAAGCACGCTTCGACCTTGGAGGAGAGGTCGCGAAACACCGATTCGGTGACCCGGCGAGAATCGGTCGGTCCCGGACGCCGGCCCCCCGGCTCGCGCTCCCCGAGCGTGATCGGCCCTTCGAGAGCCCGCACGACGTCCCCGAGCCGCACGTCCACCGCGCGGCGCGCGAGGCTGTAGCCACCTTGCGGCCCGCGCTTGCTGCCGACGATGCCGGCGCGCTTCAAGTCCTGGAAAATCTGCTCGAGAAAGCGCGGCGGGATGCTCTGCCGTTCGGCAATGTCCTTCACCTGCGTGGGGCCGCCATCGTTGTAGAAAGCGATGTCGAACAGCGCGCGGACCGCGTAGCGACCCTTGTTCGAGAGCTTCAACGGGGCCTCGGAGAGCAGAGCGTAATTGTTGCATCGGATTTGTCAAGAACACGTGCGCCCCGGGAAATGCCTTTCGACGCTGGCTCGGTGGCGGTGGATCCACGCATACTGAAGGCTCGAATGCTTGGTCGGTTGGGCTTTGCGGGGGCGGCGGCGCTGGTGTTCGCCTCGAGCTGCGGAGGGCATTCGGGCACGTTCGCAGGCCCTTCGGCGGGCGCCGGAGGCAAAATCGCCACGGCCTCGGGCGCCGGTGGGAACCTTCCGAACGCAGGCGCCTGTGCGGCGGCGTGTGGAGGTCGAGCGGGCCGCGCGGACGGCGCCGGGCGGAGCGGACGCGGCGGCGCGGCGAGCGGGGGCGCGGAAAGCGTCGTCGGGGACTCGGGTGAAGGCGGAGTCGCTCGAGCGGGAGAAGCCGGCCAAGGCGGTGAAACCTCGAGCGGCAGCGGCGACGGTGGCATGGGCGGCGACGACGAAGCGAACGCCGGCATGGGCGGCGAAGGGCTGCCGCCCGCGAGCGAGATGCTCACGATCACGAAGGTCGCCGTCTACCAGGCGACGGAGGTGACGCTCCTACGGAACGGCGCGGCAGTGCAGCCGAACGCCCCGATCGTCGCGAACCGCGAGGCGCTCGTGCGCGTGTGGGTGAGGCCGGATCCGGTGTGGACCGCGCGCACCATCGCGGGCGAGCTCGACGTGACGGCAGGCACGAGCTCGCGCGTCGCAAAAGTCGCAAGCGAGGTGAGCGCGACGTCGACGGACGACGATCTCGGCTCGACGTTCACGTTCGCGCTGCGTGCGAACGAAGTGACCGATACCGCCAAGCTCGCCGTCACGCTGCGCGAAGCGAACGGCGTGGACGAGCTCGACCGCTGGCCGAAGGTGCTCGACTTCACGCTCGGCGCGCAGTCGTCGAAAGGGGACTTTCTGGTGACGGTCGTGCCGCTCGTCGCCGGCGGACACACGCCCGAGCTCGGAACGCAGACGCTCGCGCGCTTCCAGCGTTACCTGAGCCACGTGTATCCCGCTTCGGACGTGGAGATGACGGTGCGCTCGGCCGTGACGTTCACGGGCACCCTCTCACCCGACGGGACGGGCTGGGACGACGCGCTCGACGCGCTGCTCGCGACGCGCGACGCGGACGCCCCGGCGCCGAACGTCTACTACTACGGGGTACTGACGCCCGCGGAGACGTTCGGGCAGTATTGCACGAGCGGGTGCATCGTCGGTCTTGCGAACGTCGCGGGTCCCGACGAAGCCGAGTATCGCGGCGCGATCGGCACCGGGTACTTCGGAGGCAACGCCGATACGTCGTCGCCGGAGACGATGGCGCACGAGCTCGGTCACGCGCTCGGCCGCGACCACGCGCCCTGCGGCGATCCGGACGACGTCGACCTCGGCTATCCGTACCTCGCGGGGCAGATCGGCGTGCTCGGCTACGACGGCAAGTTGCTGCTCGACAAGGACAGCTACAGGGACGAAATGTCCTACTGCGTCCCCGTGTGGATCAGCGACTACACGTGGAGCGGGCTCTTCGAGCGCATTCGCTACGTGAACGGCGGAGGTGCTGCGCTTCGCGTCGTCGGCGCGGCTGCCGCGGCAGGCCGCTACCGGACGCTCCTACTGCGTGCGGACGGCAGCTTGCATTGGGGTCACGAGCGTCACCTCGCGGCCGCGCCCGGCGGAGCAGCCACGACCGTCGAGCTCCTCGCGGCGAGCGGCGCCGTCATCGCCCTCGTCGCCGCTACGTTCGCTCCCTTCGATCACGTCGCGGGCGGCTTCCTCAACGTGCCCGCCGCTCCGCTCGACGAGCCCGGCGTCGTGAGCGTGCGGGTGAACGGCACGGTCCTGCCCGTGCGTTGAGAACGGAGTCGCTACGTGTAAAGCGCTTCGAGTTGCTGACCGTAGCGCTTGACGACTTCACGGCGCTTGATCTTGAGCGACGGCGTGAGGATGCCGTTTTCGACCGTAAAGTCTTCCAGCACGACGAGCAGCCGCTTGGGCCGCTCGTAGCTTTTGAACTGCGCGGATTGCTTGTCGAGCTCGGCTTGGAGCAAGGCCTTCACTTTCGGATCGGTGACGGGATCGCCGAGCGGGTGACCCTGGTGTTTGGCCCAGCGCTCGAGGCTGCCCATGTCGGGCACGACGACGGCCACGTTGAACGGCTTGTTCTCACCGTAGAGCATCACGTTCGCGATGTACGGTGAGAGCTTGAGGTCCTCTTCGAGCGGGGAGGGCACCGTGTATTTGCCGTTCTCGAGCTTGTATTGCTCCTTGATGCGGCCCGTGATGAAGAGGTAGCCGTCGGCGTCGAGGTGACCCATGTCGCCCGTGCGGAGGCCGCCGTCCGCCGTGAACGTCTGCGCGTTCTCTTCCGGGCGGTTGTGATAGCCCTGCATGACGTTGTCGCCGTAGACGACGATCTCGCCGTTCAGCGGGTCGCCCGTCACGTCGCGGTCGATGACGACGCGCACGCTCGGGAACGGCTTGCCGACGCTGCCGATGCGCTGAGCGCCGGGGTAGTTGGCCGAGACGACCGGGCTCGCCTCGCTCAAGCCGTAGCCTTCGTAGACGTCGATGCCGAGCGCGTTCACGAACTCGGCGACGTCTTTGCTGAGGGCCGCGCTACCGCTCACGCAGAACTTCAGGCGCCCGCCGAGCCGAGCGCGCACCTTACGGAAGATGAGCGAGTCGGCAAGCTTGAGGGTGACGAGCTCGCCGAGACCGAGCTTTTCACCGCGCGACCGGCGCGTCGCAGCCTTGAGCCCGGCGTAGAAGAGCGCCTGAATCACCGCGGGACGCTCCGCCATCTGCTTGGTGATGCCGTCGTAGATGCGGTTGAAAATGCGCGGGACCGCGACGAGGATCGTGGGCTTTACGTCGGCGAGGTTCGCCACGAGGTTCGCGATGTCGTCGTTGATCGCGAGCGAGAGGCCGTGACTGAGGAACTGATGGAGCTCCGCCGTCTGGCCAAAGGCGTGCGCCCAATACAAAAACGTGAGCGCGCGGTCGTCCGGGCCCATGGGGAATACCTGGCTCGCGTCGTTCACGTTCGTGACGAAGTTTTTGTGGGTGAGGACGACGCCCTTCGGGAGGCCCGTCGTGCCGGAGGTGTAGATGAAGCCGGCGATCTCGCCGGAGGCGGGCTCCATCGCGGGGACGGGAGCGCCGCGGCCGCGCTCGCTCACGGCGGCGAACGACCGCGGGTCCTTCTCCGGCAATTGGATGCCGATGACGTGCTCGAGCGCCGGCAGCTCCGATTTGCGCGCGAGGAGCGTCTCGAAGATGTCGGCACGCGATCCGATGACGACGCGCGCCGCGCAATCCTTGAGGATGAACACCCACTCGTCGGCGTGCTGGGCCTCGTACATGGGGACGAACGCCGCGCGCAGGCCGTAGGTGGCGTAGGCGGCGACGGCCCACTCGACGTAGTTGTTCGCTACGATACCGATGCGGTCGCCGGGGCCGACGCCGAGGGCGGCGAGGCCGGCCCGGAACTCGTCGACCCGCTCGCCGAACTCGGCATAGGAGAGCCAATGCCAGTGGTCGCCGTGTTTGACGCCGAAGACGTCGCGATGGGCGAAATCCTGGCAAGCGCGCTGATAAAGCTCGACGAGATTCGAAAAACTGCGGGGCATGGTGGGAAAGGGAGGCCAGCATAGCCTGGCGGTTGTCCGTTCGACGTGGCAAAAACGGGCCCCCATGCCCGGCTTTGCAGTCGTGACGTTCGGCTGCCAGATGAACCAGCACGATTCGGACCGCATTTGCGAGGTGCTCGCGCGCGCGGGCTGGACCCCGGAGCCCGATCCGGAGCGCGCCGACCTCGTGCTGCTCAACACCTGCAGCGTACGTGAAAAGGCCGAGCAGAAGCTCAGGAGCGAGGTCGGGCGCATGGCGCTCATCAAGGAGCGCCGGCCCTCGCTCCTGATAGGGATCGCGGGTTGTGTGGCCCAGCAGGAGGGCGAGCGCCTGGTTGCGCGCATGCCCGACGTCGATCTCGTCATCGGGCCGGACAACATCGCCGAGCTGCCCGGCCTCTTGGCGGAGGCGGAGCTCGGCGCGCCCGCGCAGGTGCGCACGGTGTTCGACGTGGACGCGCCGCGCTTTCTCGAGGCGCGTCCGCTCGCGGGAGGCGCCAAGGCGAGCGAGTTCGTCACGGTCATGAAGGGCTGCAACGAGCGCTGTGCGTTCTGCATCGTGCCGCACACGCGTGGCCCCGAGCGCTATCGCCCGGCGCGCGAGATCGTGGCGGAGGTCGCGCGCTTGGTCGCCGCCGGCGCTCGCGAAGTAACGCTGCTCGGGCAGACCGTGAACAGCTACGCCGATCCGGAGCGGACGCTCGAAGCGGCGCCGGGCGCGGGTGAACGGCGCTGGACCCACACGCATCCGACGACGGCGCGCCAAGACGAGAGCCAGTTTCCGTCGCTCCTGCGCGCCCTCGTGAGCGCCGTCCCCGGCCTGTTGCGGCTGCGCTACACGAGCCCGCATCCGCGCCACCTGACACGCTCCCTGATCCTGGCGCACCGCGATCTCCCGCCGCTGGCGCGCCACGTGCACCTGCCGGTCCAATCCGGCAGCGACCGCATGCTGCGGCGCATGATCCGCCGCTACTCCGCCGCCGAGTACCGCGAGCGCGTCGCGGCCCTGCGCGCGGAAGTACCCGGCGTGACGCTCTCGACCGACGTGATCGTCGGCTTTCCGGGTGAGACACGCGAAGATTTCGAGCAAACGCTCGAGCTCGTGCGGGACGTGGGCTTCACGGGCTTGTTCGGCTTCAAATATTCGCCGCGCCCGTTCACGCCCGCGCTCAAGCTCGACGGTGAGCCGAGCGAGGACGAAAAGAGCGCGCGCCTCGCCGAGCTCTTCGCGCTGTCCGAGGCGCAGCGCCAGGCTCACCTCGCCGCGCTCGTCGGCACTCGCCAGGACGTGCTCGTGGAGGGACCGGGGCGTACGTCCGGTTACAGCGGGCGGAGCGCACAAAACGAGATCGTCCACTTCGAGAGCGCGCTCGACCTCACGGGCGACGTCGTGCCGGTCCGAGTGACGCGCGCCTTCAAAAACTCGCTCGCCGCAGAGCTCGACGCCGCGTTCGTCCCGCCCGCGCGGAGCAGCAGCGAGCGTCCCCGCGTGGCCGAGCGCCGCGCGTTGCCGGTCGCCCGATGAGCGGGCTCGTGCGGCCGTATCGCGGCGTCGCGCCGCGACTCGCGAACGGCGTGTATCTCGCGCCGACGGCGGCGGTCGTGGGCGACGTCGAGCTCGCGGAAGACGTGAGCGTTTGGTACGGCGCCGTGCTGCGCGGCGACGTCGGACACATTCGCGTCGGGCGAGGCAGCAACGTGCAGGACCTCGCGTGCGTCCACATGACGCTCGGCGTCTCGCACGCCGAGATCGGTGACCACGTGACGATCGGCCACCACGCGACGATTCACGGCGCCCGCATCGAAACCGGAGCGCTCATCGGTATCGGCTCCGTCGTGCTCGACGACGCGCTCGTCGGCGAGGAAGCGTGGGTCGGTGCCGGCGCGCTCGTCCCGGCGGGCATGCGTGTGCCGCCGCGCGTGCTCGTGCTCGGGCAGCCGGCGCGCGTCGTGCGCGAGCTCACTCCGGAGGAGCGCGGGCTCGGTCGTCGCCTCGCCGAGCGCTACGTCGGGGTCGCCCGCGAGCACGCCCTCACGGACGCCTAGGCGCGCAGTCCACCGAGTTTGTACGGTATCAGCCGCCGCCGACCAGGTGGACGATCTCGAGCTCGTCGCGCTCGGCGAGTGCGGTCGTGTGATGCGCCGCGCGCGGGACGACCTCGCGGTTGCGTTCGACCGCGACCGGGCCGTCGGTAAGGCCCAAAAGCTCAATCAATCCCCGTACGCTGACACCCGCCGGCACGTCCTTTTTCTCGCCGTTCACCGTGACCTGCACGGGGACAGAGCTAGCACGAGGACGGAGCCCGGGTGTGCGCAACCCCGACTCGTTGCCTACTCGTTGCAGAGTGCCCCTTATCTCCGGTGGGTGAATGTGCGTAACTCGGGGCGGATGCGCGTAACGCCCGGCTGACCCGGGGGGCACATCCCGGCAAGTGCCCCTTCGGGCCGTTGCCACCTGCAGTCCGGCTTTGCTTGGATTCATTTCCGAAACAGAGCTTCGAGTATGCGACTGTCTCAAGCTGAGACACTTCTTTTGGAGAATTATCAAGTGCGACAAGACTCTTCGACGGCTGAGCTTAGAACTATGGACTCCGAGCCCCCGATGAGCGGGCGGCGGGATATTTCGGTGACGCCGGTCACGGGGGCCGTGGCGGACTACGCGGGGCTGAAGGGCGGCTCCGGTCGCGACATCTACTTTCGCCCCGATCGTTATCAGCGGTCCGAGCTCGGGCCCATCGGCATCGCGGTAGAGCTCGCGCTCGAAGACGAGCGCCCTCGCTGCGAGCTCGTCGACGTTTCGCAGAACGGCGTTGCGTTCGTTTGGCCGCTCGGGACGAACGTCGAGGTCGGCACGATCCTAAACGAGATCGTCGTGAAGTTCGACGACCACGAAGCGTTCCGCGGCGAGGCACGCGTCTCGTCCGTGCGCCACGAGGACGGCCGCGTGATCGTCGGCGCCTCGCTCGTCGATACCCTGATGAACATCGAAGACGTGCTCCACCTGCGCGACGTGAAGGCGTGGGCCGGGAGCGGCGATACGCAGGGATTGGGCCTGAAAAAGGCCGCTTGGCGCACGCCGGGCCAGGAGCGCTTCAAGGCGCTCGTCGCCGACATGCGGCTCTTGCTCGAGGACGGACGTGAGGAGCTCGGCGAGCTCGAGGCCGTGCTGCCGTGGCACGTGACGCACGGCGACGCGGACACACCCGCGCGCGACGCGCTGATCGAACGCGTGAGGAGCGAGTTTTGCACCGAGCTCGTCCAGCTCTCGAACGAGATCGACGCGGCGCTCCGGCTTGCGTCGCGCACCGAGCGCGACGCGCTCAACGCGTATTCGAATCGCCTTTTGCATCCGCTCCTCATGCAGTCGCCGTGGATGCACCGCGCCCGTCACAAGCCGCTCGGCTACGCCGGCGACTACGAGCTCATGAACGGGCTCTACGGCAACCACTTCTCCGGCTCGACGCTGTTCGCCAAGGCCGTCAACCTCGCCTTCGTTTCGACGCCCGCGGCCGTCGCGGTGCGCACGCGCAAGGAGCTGATGAAGCAGAAGCTCTCCCAGGCGCTCGATGGCGGCAAGCAGTCGGTGCGCATCCTGTCCATCGCGGCAGGCCCGGCGCAGGAGGTCTACGAGCTGCTCCAGGAACGCCACGAGCTGCCCGAATCCGTCGAAATCGTGCTTTACGATCAAGACAAGCGCGCTCTCACCTTCTCCTACGGCCGCCTGAAGCGCCTGGTCGACTCGAAGTGGAAGGGGCAGGTGAAGCTCCTCCACCTGAACGACTCCATCCGGCATTTGCTCAGGGATACCGCGGTGTTCGCCGGCCACGGGGCCTTCGATCTCGTCTATTCGGTCGGGCTCTTCGACTACCTGCAGATGCTCACGGCCGTCTCGCTCTGCCGAAATCTGTTCTCCTTGGTCGCGCCCGGCGGCACGCTACTCGTCGGCAACATGGTGCCCTCGAACCCTTCTCGCTGGTTCATGGAGCTGCACCTCGACTGGTTCCTGGTTTACCGGGAGCGCTCCGAGATGCTCGAGCTTTCCCGCCTCGCCGCGCCGAACGCGCGCATCGAAATCCTGGACGAGCCCACACGCGTGAACCCGTTCGTGTCGTTGACCAAGGAGTGACGGCTGGCTAGAGGGGACGATCTCGAGCTCGAACGCAGGCTTTCTGCTTGGCGCGTCGAGCGCAACCGCCGCGGCACCCGCGTGCTGTTGCTGATCGTCGCGACGCTCTATCCCGCCTTCGGCATCCTCGACTACCTGACGGCGCCGCGGGAGTGGTTGTGGCTCCTCTACTCCACGCGCGCCGTCATCACGGCGGTGACGCTCGCGATGTTCGGCGTGCTCCGAAAGCACGTCTTCGATCGCCACGCGGATACGATTTCCGCCGCGTACATCGTGCTGATCTCGGCCGGCATCACGCTGATGACGGTGTTTTTGGGGGGGCTCGCGTCGCCGTACTACGCCGGCCTCTCGCTCGTGATCGTCGCGACCGGCCTGCTCTACGTGTGGCCCGCGCGCATCGTCGTGGTCACGCACGCCACGATCATCCTCACGTACGTGCTCGCGAACCTGATTTTTTACCGGCCGACGCAGCTGCTCACGGCAGTGTCGAACCAGTTCTTTCTGCTTTCCACAGCCATCATCGCCGGGAGCGGGCAGCTCGTCGGGTACCGCTCGGAGCGCGATCAGATCGCTCAACAGCTCGTGATCGAGCGCACGAAGAAGAACCTCGAGCGTGCGCACGAGCAGCTGAAGGAGCTGGATCGCGTCAAATCGGAGTTTTTCGCCAACGTCACGCACGAGCTCAAGACGCCGCTCACGATGATGCTCGCGCCCATCGAGCTCCTGATCGACGGGCAGCTCGGCGTCGTGTCGGACGCTCAGCGCTCGACGCTCGCGTCGATCGAGCGGAGCGGCGTGAAGCTCCGGCGTCTGATCGGCGACCTGCTCGATCTGTCGCGGCTCGAAGAGTCGAAGCTCAGGCTGCGCGTCGATTGCTACGATCTCGTGCCGTACCTGCGCGGGCTCGTCACGCAGGCGGAGCCGCTCACGCAGCGCAAAGCGTTGCGGCTCGGCTTCGAGACCAACGTCGAGCGCGCGCCCGTTCACTGCGATCTCGAGCGCGTCGAGCGCGTGATGGTGAACCTGCTTTCGAACGCGACGAAATTCACGCCCTCGCAGGGGTCGATCACGATCACGCTCGTCGACGAGGGCGAGGCGGTCGTCGTGGCCGTCAAGGACACGGGCATCGGCTTTCCGCCGGACATGGCCGAGCAGATTTTCCATCGGTTCTTCCAGGTCGACTCGGGCAGTACCCGCCGCTATGGCGGAACCGGCATCGGGCTCGCGCTGGCCAAGGAGCTCGTGGAGCTCCACGGCGGGCAGATCTGGGCGCGCGGCGAGCCGGGTCAGGGAGCGACCCTCAGCCTGCGCTTGCCCAAGGATCGCGAGCACTTCGACGCGGAGGTGCTCGATCGGCGCGGGCCGCGCGTCGAGCTCCTCGCGGGCAGCCGCGCCTCCGATCACGGCGTCGCCGAGTGGCATTCCGACGAGCACGAGCGCTTCCGCCTGATGGAGATCGATCAAGCGACCGATCAGCGCATCGTCGAACGCGATACGGACGAGGAACAACGGCAACACACGGTGCTCGTCGTCGAGGACACGCCCGACGTGATCCGCGTGATCCGGCTGGCGCTGCATCACGATTTCCGCGTGCTGGCGGCGCCCGACGGTAAAAAAGGGCTCGAGCTCGCGAGGAAGCATCGCCCGACCGTCGTGATCACGGACCTGATGATGCCGGAGCTCGACGGGCTCGCTCTCGCCAAGGAGCTCCGCGCCGATCCGACGACGCAGCACATCCCCATCGTGATGCTGACGGCGCGTGGCGACGTGGGGGATCGGGTCGCCGGGCTCGACACGGGCGTGAACGCTTATTTGGCGAAGCCGTTCTCCTCGAAAGAGCTCATCGCGGTCGTCAAGAGCCAGCTCAAGCTGCAGGAGACGAGCGCCGGCGTGCTCATGGAGCAAAAGCTCGACTCGTTGCAGACCATCGCGGGCGGGCTCGCCCACGAGATCAAAAACCCCCTCAACTACGTGCAGGGCGCGCTCGCAGCGCTCGAGACGGACGTGCATCGCCTGCTCGATCCGGACGCGAAGCGCGAACCGCCGTTCGATACCGCGCGCGTGGCCGAACGCACGAGCAAGATGTTCGCGACCGCGCGTTCGGGGGTGCAACGCATCGGCGCCACGGTAGACCTCATGCTGCGCTACAGCCGCGAGGGGTATTCGCGTGAAATGCAGCCGTACGATCTGTTCGGGGCCGTCCGCGACGTGACCGAGGTGCTGGTTCCCGCCGCGACGTTCCAGTTTCGCGCGGACGTCGAGCTCGCGGGGGACGGCACCGTCGCGTGCGTGCCCGAGGAGATGAACCAGGTCATCACGAACCTGATCGAGAACGCGCTTCAAGCGCTGCCGACGGACGGCAGCGGGGTGCTCTCGGTGCGGGGCGAGACCACGCCCGACGCGCTGGTCCTCACGGTGAGGGACAACGGCCGCGGGATCGCGCCGGCGGACGTGCCGCGCTTGTTCACGCCGTTCTTCACCACGAAGAGCGGCAGCGGGGGTTCGGGACTCGGCCTCACGATCGCGCGACGGGTCGTGACGGCGCTAGGTGGTAGCATTCACGTGCAGAGCCGGGAGGGTGCAGGCGCAGCGTTCATCGTGCGCCTGCCGCGTTCAGGAGCGGGGAGCGAACAGAGAGCGATGCCGGAACACCCACGGAGCGAGATGCCCTCATGACCTACGATGTCTTGTTCGTCGACGATGAGCCCGAGAACCTGACCGTGTTCGAGGCGGCCTGCGCGGGCCGCTTCAACGTCCTCATAGCGAGCTCCGCAGCGCAAGCGCTCGAGCTTTTGCGACAGCACGTCGTGTTCGTGCTGCTGAGCGACCAGCGCATGCCGGGCATGACCGGTCTCGAGCTGCTCGAGAAGGTGGCGCGCGACTACCCGGACGTCGTGCGCATGCTGGTCACGGCGTATTCCGACACGCAGACGGCGATCGACGCGATCAACCGCGGGCAGGTGCGCCGCTACCTGAAGAAGCCGTGGCAACAGCTCGAGCTCATGACGGCGCTGGCGGACGGCGTCGAATACCATCAAATGCGCGCCAAGCTCTGCGGTCTCGAGCGACGGCTGCTCGAAACGGAGCGCGTCTATTCGCTCGGCGTCATCACGGCAGGCCTCGCGCGCGAGCTCGACGGCCCGGTGAGCTCGCTCAAGGCGCACGTCGCGACGGCGCGGGACCTCTTGCGCGCGACCCTCGAGGCGACGCCGCCCGACTCGAGCCGAGCGTCGCAGCGTGGCGCACTGCTCGACATGGACGAGGAGCTCGGCGAGGCGCTCGTAGGCGCCGAACGCGCGCTCGACGTCGTGCGCGGCGTCGAAATCTCCACCGGTCCCAGCAAGAAGCAGGACGTGAACGTGAGCGAAGTGCTGCGGCTCACGCTGCGGCTCCTGCAGAGCGAGCTACGCACGGCCGGCAGCGTCGAGATCGACGTGCACACCGTGCCTCCGGTTTCCGGCTCGTCGGCGCAGGTCGGGCAGGTGATGCTGAACCTGCTCGTGAGCGCGCTCGACATGATGGTGAACACGCCGCGACACCAGCGCGCTCTCTCGATCCGCCTGCGCGACGACGGCCCCTGGGTCATTTTCGAAGTGCGAAACTCCGGTTTGCCGTGCGGGAGCGAGCTCGAGAGCGACTTCAAGGTCGGCCAGCTCGAGCCGCAGCGCGGGCTCGGGCTCGCCATTTCGCGCTCGATCGTGCACGACCTCGGCGGCCACCTCGACACCGACATGAAGACGCCGGGCGTCGCCTTGCGCCGCGTGCGCCTGCCACACTCCAAGCGTCCGGCCTGAGTCAGAGCCCGCTTCGGCGCCGGGAGCTCGCGCTCGGCGCTCCGGATGGGTAAGCTACGAGCGTGCGCCCGGGGCTCCTTGCCGCCGCCTTTGCGCTCGGTGGAGTCGCCGCGGCGGCGGTGCTCTATGGCCCCCACGTCGCGCGCGCGCTGTTCGAGCGCCCGCCCGTGATCCTCGGTGAGGCTCGGCTCGAGCCCGACGCCGACCCGCGCGAGCTCGTCCAGCGCCTCGCCGCGCGTGTCGCCGCGCGCGAAGCCTACCTGGACGCGCCCGAAGGCGTCGAGCGCACGAGCTTCGGCGAGCTCGGCATCGGGCTCGATACGAACGCGACGCTCGTCGCCGTTCTGCACGCCATGCCCGTGCGCACCGTGCGTGAACGCGTCGCGAGCGTCTTCAGCGCGGCGCCGGAGCCGCCCGTCGTGCCGCTCGCGTACGAGCTCGACGAGGAGCGGGCACGGAGCTTCCTCGGAGCGCTCGGACGGCGGCTCTACCGCGAGCCCGTCAACGCGCGGCTCGATTTACGCCGCCATCGCCGCGTGCACGAGGCGAGCGGCCGCGAGCTCGACGTCGGAGCGACCCTACATGCGCTCGCGGAAGGCGAACGGGACGATCTGGCGCGCTTCGAGCTCTCTTTCGTGCCGCTCGAACCCGGCGTCACGCAGTCAGAGCTCGCGAGCGTCGACGTTGCGCACGTGCTCTCGAGCTTCGAAACGGATTTTTCCAAGAAGTCGCGCTCGCGCATCCCGAACATCCGCACGGCCGCTCGCTACCTCAACGGCACCATCGTCGGACCGGGCGAAGTGTTCAGCTTCAACCACGTCGTCGGTCCGCGCACGGAACAGCGCGGCTTCGTGAACGCGCCCGTCATCGTGCAAGACGAGCTCGAGCCCGGGCTCGGCGGCGGGGTCTGCCAGGTCGCGAGCACCGTGTTCGCGGCGGCCATGCTCGGCGGGATGGAAATCGTGGAACGCCGGAGCCACAGCCGCCCGAGCGGGTACGCGCCCCTCGGCCTCGACGCGACGGTGATTTATCCCGAGGTCGATCTGCGACTCCGCAATCCGTACGACTCGCCGCTCCTGCTCCACGCATTTCTCGTGGGTAAGGGCACGCTGCGCGTGGAGCTCCTCGGCCGTGAACCCCCGGGGAAGGTCGAGCATTTCTTCGCCGCGGAGGCGCCACAGCCTTTCACGCGGCGCGTGGTCGTCAAATCCGAGCTCTTGCCCGGCACCATCGACAAGCGCCAAAAGGGCAACGCCGGCTACGACGGCCTGAGTACGCTGCTCACGACCTTCGCCGACGGCTCGCGCAAGGCCCGCACGTACGCGAGCAAGTACTACCCGGTGCCCGAGGTTTACTGGGTGGCCGAAGGGGTCGATCTCGCGAGCCTGCCGCCGCTCCCCCCGGGAGCCGCCGGGGTGGACGTGACCACCGAGGGAAACCCGGTGGACGGCGAGCGCGGCGACGGGCGCGAGCCCTGAGCGGCCGCGCCCTCGCAGGGTCGAGACCGAGGCGTACGGGCGATTTGCCCGAGCCGTAGTAGAAGGTCGCCCGCAGTGTTCGGAAAGGTCCCTTCGTGGCAATGGGCGCTCGCGGTCTTCGCGCTACCGAGCCTCCGGGGTTGTCGTCACCCCGCCGCGGGTGCGAGCGCCGCCGCTTCGGCTTCAGCGGAGCGCGCGCGGTCCGCACCGCCGGTCGATCACGGTGAGCTCGACACCAAGGCGCCCGACGACGCGCCGAAGCTCGCGGCGACCGTGATCGCAGCGACCGTCTACAAGCTGCCCGACACCGGCTCGCGACGTCTCGGCTATGTCCGGCTCGGCGGTACCGTGAAGCGTGACCCGGCGCCGGTGCCGGGTCGCGGCTGCAAGGGCGAATTTTATCACGTGTACCCGATGGGTTACATGTGCACCGACGACGCCACGACCAAGCTCGACACGCCGATCGTGCGTGCCGCGAGCCGCCACGCGGATCTCACGAAGCCGCTGCCGTACAAGTACGCGTTCGTGCGCGCGAACGCGCCGCAGTACTTGCGCGTGCCGTCGCGCGCCGAGCAGGAAAAGAGCGAGTTCAAGCTCGACGAGCACCTCGCCTGGTTTGCCGAGCACCGCGCCGAGGTCCAGACGGTCGTGCTCGGCGCCAACGACACGCCGCTCGACGCACGCGGCATCGCCGTGCCTGGAACGAAGCCTCCCCCCGGCTTCAAGCCGTCGACCGAGCTCAGCGAAAACGAGCTCCTCGGCGGGACGGGGCCCGACGACCCGATCCCGTTCTGGCTCAAGGACGGCCGGCAAATCCCGAACGTGTCGGGCTTCGACGTCCCGGGAAGCTCCGTGTTCGCAGACCGCGTCCGGCGCAAAACCGGGCTTTCGCTCGTGGGCGCGTTCGATACCGAAAGCGAGGGCCTCGAGCGCCGCTTCGCCGTCACCGTGGACTTGCGCCTGATTCCGGCGACGAAGCTCAAGCCGGACACGGGCAGCGCGTTTCACGGCATCGAGCTCGGCGACAAGCTTCCGATGCCGTTCGCCTGGGTCGTGCCGAGCGACGCGAAGACGTACGAGATCGTCAAGGGTAGCGAGGACGTGCGGGCGGTCGAGGACCTGCCGCGGCGCGTGATCGTGCCGCTCTCGGGCAAGGCCCGCATCGCGGGGGGCGAGCGCCTGTACCAAACCAGCAAGAACCCGACGGTCTGGCTCAAGGCGAAGGACCTCGACGTCGTCGCGCCGCCGCCTGAATGGCCGGAAGTCGCGGAAAAGGGCGAAAAGTGGATCGACATCTGCATTACCCAGCAGACGCTCGTGCTCTACCAGGGCAAAAAGCCGTACTACGCGACGCTCGTCTCGACCGGTCGGGACAAGCTCGGTGATCCGAAAGAGACGCTCTCGACGCCGCGCGGCTCATTCAAGCTTCAGAGCAAGCACGTCGCGGCAGCGATGGACTCGGAAGAGAACTCGAGCGTCTCCGGCGGAGCACGCAGTCACCCGAGCGCGCACGTCGAATCCACCAAAGCGACCGTCGAGCGGCTCAAGCGCGCGCGCGCATCCGGCGAGGATTTGGACGAAGAGGACAAGCGCCGGCTCATCAACATCGACAAGGGTCGCGACCCCGAATACGGCATCACCGTCCGCCGCGGCTCCGCGGGCTTCGAGCTCCGCGACGTACCGTGGATCCAATACTTCGCCTCCGGCTACGCGCTCCACGGCGCGTACTGGCACGACGTGTTCGGCGTGCCACGAAGCCACGGCTGCGTGAATCTCGCGCCGATCGACGCCCGCGTCGTCTTTCGCTGGACCGATCCGCCCGTGCCCGAAGGGTGGCACGGCATCAACGTCGGCAGCGAAATGGGCGAGGGGACCGCCGTGATCATTCGCGAGTGACGCGCCGCTCTCAGGGATACCCGCCGGCATCCTCGAGCGTGAGCGTCTCCGGCAGCTCGAGCATCAGATTCATGTTTTGAATCGCCTGCCCGGCGCCGCCCTTCACGAGGTTGTCGAGGGCGGCAAAGACCGTCACGAGCCGTTCGCTGCCGCGCTCGGGCCCGATGACGACGCCGACTTCGGCATAGTTCGAGCCCGTTACGGCGACGACCTCGGGCAGTCGACTCTTCGGGACACGCACGAACGGCTCGTTCGCGTACGCGGCGCGCGGCGCGCCGGCGAGCGTTTCGGGCGGCACGCTGGCCGGAGCGTGAAAGAAGGCCGTCGCGAAGATGCCGCGCGCGAGCGGTGCCGAGACGGGCACGAAGTCGAGGTCCACGTTCGCGCCCGCAGCGGCGAGCGCGGCGACGATTTCCGGCGCGTGCTGGTGCGTGAGCGGCCGGTAGGTGCGAAGGTTCACCGAGCGGGTCGGGTGGTGCGTCGTGACGCTCGGGGTGACGCCGCTCCCGCTCGAGCCGGTGACGCCGACCACTTGCACCGAGCCGCGCAAGAGGCCGCGCTGCGCGAACGGCAGCAGAGCGAGCTCGACGCTCGTCGCGAAACAGCCGGGCGACGAAACGAAGCGAGCGCCCCGGATCGCCTCGCGGTTCAATTCGGGCAGGCCGTAAACGAAGCGCCCGAGGAGCTCGGGCCGCGCGTGCGGGCCGCCGTAGAAGCGCTCGTACGCCGCCTGATCCTTCAGGCGGAACGCACCGGACATGTCGATCACCCGCACGTCGCGCTCGAGCACGCGCTCGACGACTTCGATACTGGCTCCGTGCGGCAGGCCCATGAGCACGACGTCGAGCCCGTCGACGGCTTCGGCGGGCGGCGGGTTCTCGAAAACGAGCTCGGTCCGCCCCTCGAGGTGCGGCAACGCCGACGCGATGGGCTCGCCGACGTGATCGGCGGCGCACACGCGCACGAGCTCCACGTGCGGGTGCGCGAGCAGGCGACGTACGAGCTCGGCGCCCGCGAAGCCGGAGCCCCCGAGTACGCCTGCCCGAAATCGCTTCATTGCTCCTCGCCGCTCAACGTGATCGGGATCCAGAGGGCTCGCACCTTGACGACATTCCCACGGTGCGTGTAACCGGCAAGTCCGTACAGGAGATTCCACCAGTGCCCGTCGGGGGTGTGGCCGTAGCTGAAGGCCGGGAAGATGTGTACTTCCCAGTCCTTACCCGCCGGTTTCGTGGACTCGTGGTAGTAGACGTTGCCGACGAGCTCGGACACGTCCTTGTCGCTCGCGAAGCGCCAGAAGGCGGGGAACACCACCGTGGCGCGCGACTTCGGATCGGCGAAATCCCAGAAAATAGGCGCGAGCACCGTGTGCGTGCTGGTCGCGTCGCGCCCGATGTAAACGAGCGGGTGGATGTTGGTCGACCAGCCGCGAACGTCGTGCGAGTGCTGGAAGAAGGGCGTGATGAACGTCGTCTCGCTGAGCCCGTAACGCTGGCTGTGCGCGTAGAAGGGGAAGAGAGCGAACGTCGATTCACGCGGGCTCTCGCGCGTGAACAGGAACGGAAAGAGGAGGTGCTGGTCGAGCTTGATGTCCGGATCCTGAAAGCGCCAGTAGAACGGCGTGATCATGTCGAGCGACGTGCGGCCGCGGTAACGCGCGTAACCCCAGGTCAGGAACGTCTTTTCGCCGTGGTGGCCTTCGCCCATCAAAAATAGCGGGTTCACGAAGAGCCAAGACGGGCCGTCGTAGCCGTAATGGAAGAACGGCAGGAGCGTCGTGTGGTGCTCGTTCTTCCCGTCGATGCTGAAGTAGAGCGGAAGCAGGTGCAGCATGTCCCGCTTCTGCGTGTGCTCGCGGTAATAAGGACCCCACACGTTGGTCCAGCCGAGCGTGCGATCGTTGTAGTGGTAGTAGTGAAGGAGCGGCGGGATCGCCTCGTACTTCTTCTCGGCGTCTTGCCCGTAGAAGTAGAAGGGCACGACCCCGAAATCGAGGTTCTGCGCCGTGCGCGCGTCGCAGCTGCCGGCTCCGGTCCACGAGCAGAACATCGGCCCGACGAGGTTGAAACCACTCCGGCCGTCGGTGTTCGTGTAGGTGAGAAGAGGCGGAATCAGCGTGTAGCCGCCGCTCTTGCGTTTGCCGGTGAAGTAGAGCGGGGCGAGCCAGTTGTCGCTCTCCCCCGGAGCCGAGCGGTTGACGAGCGGTCCGACGATGGTCGTGCGGCTCTTCGCGATGCGATCGTTCAGGTTCCACACGAGCGGGAAGAGGACGTCGTCGGCGCGCTCGGCGCTCCGTCGATGGTAGAAGAGCCCGCCGTAGAGCGAGGCGTCGTCGGTCACCTCGGGCTTCGTGCGCGAGGGCTGCGTGCGGTTCGCCCACACCGGGAAGGCGAGCTTGAAATCGTATTTGCCGCTCGTCTCTTCGTAGTACGGGCCGTAAAAGCGCCGCGTCGTTTGGGGACCGCGACCCTGCTCTTCGTCTTCCGAATCGACGTCGCTGCCGATGTGGCGGAGCGTGCGCGGCGCGAGCTCGAGCGGCTTCTCCGGAAGCGTCGGTTCGCCGCCGGGCGCGACGACCTCGTCGCCGGCGCCGGTTGCCGCGTGCGTCTCCGGCTCGTCGGGGTTCTTCTTTTTCTTCTTCGCTTCTCCGCCGCCCGAGGGTCCGGGGCCCGGCCCGCCGAAGCCGCCCCCCGGCATGCCCATGCCGCCGGGGCCCATCTGCGCGTGTGCGAAACGCGCCGAGCCGAACATGAAAGCGAGCGCCACGAGGACGCCGAGCAGCCTTCGACTCACGCGTCGCTGCTCCCGGCGGGGGGCGCGCTCGCGAGCGCTTCACGCGCACGCAGGACGAGCTCGGCTCGCGGTACCTCGACCTGGGCGCGCGCGACAAGGTCCTTCAAAGTGACGGCCCCGCGCTCGATTTCGTCGTCGCCGAGCACGACGCAGAGCCGCGAGCCGGTGCCGTCGGCGCGCCGCAACAGGCTCTTGAGCGAGCCGCCGCGGGTGTCCGCCTCGGCGGGAATGCCGGCTTCCCTGAGCTCGCGAACGACGAGCAGCGCCTCCACCTGGGCGCGCTCGCCGAGGGGGGCGACGAAGCAGCGCGCCTCCCGCGCCGGAGCCACGGCAGGCAGGGCGAGCAACACGCGCTCGAGGCCGAGCGCGAAGCCGATGGCCGGCACGTCGGGCCCGCCGAGCTCTTTGACCATCGCGTCGTAGCGACCGCCGCCGAGCAGCGCGTTTTGCGAGCCGATCTCCGCGCCGCTCGTCTGGATTTCGAAGAGTGTGCGCGTGTAGTAGTCGAGGCCGCGCACGAGGCCCGGGCTCACCTCGAACGGGGTGCCGAGGGCCGTGAGCCCGCGCGTGACGCCGTCGAAGTGGGCGCGATCCTCGGGCGTCAGGAGCTCGAGGATCGAGGGCGCGCCCGCGACGGCCGCCTGGTCCTGGGGATTTTTGGAGTCCAGGATGCGGAGCGGGTTGTCTTCGAGGCGCCGACGGGCGTGCTCGCTGAGCTCGGCGGCTTTCGGCCGCAGGTAGGCCGCGAGCGCGTCGCGGTAGCGCGCCCGAGTGTCGGCCCCTCCGAGCGAATTGACGAGAACGCGTAGGTTTTGGAGACCGAGGCCGGTCAGCATGCGGACCAGCATGTCGATGAGCTCGGCGTCGCAGCCGGGGCCGGGGTCGCCGTAAATCTCGACGCCCGCTTGCCAGAACTGACGGTAGCGCCCGCGCTGGGGCCGCTCGGCGCGAAACATCGGGCCGAGGTAGTAGAGGCGGCTCACGGGCTCGCGGTTGTGGAGGGCGCTCGCGACGTAGGCCCGAGCGACCCCCGCCGTGCCTTCGGGCCTGAGCGCGAGCGACTCCTCCTCCCGCTTCAGGATGAACATCTGTTTTTCGACGATTTCCGTCGCTTCTCCGATGGAGCGCACGAAGAGCTCGGTCGGCTCGAGCACGGGCGTGCGGATCTCCCGGTAGCCCGCGAGCTCGAAGGTCCGCCGGAGCACCGTCTCGAGCGCGTGCCACCGCCCGATCTCGTCGGGGAGGATGTCGTTCATGCCTTTGACGGCGCGGAGGGTCATCGGGGAGAGTAGAGGCCGCTCGTTAGCAGCTAACGAGAGAAGGTGCTATCCACATCCGGCGTGCGAGCTGCGGGCGTCGATGTCGGCAAGGTACGCGTCGGCGTCGCCGTGGCCGACGAGCTCGGACTCTTGGCGCATCCGCGCGCCCACCTGGACGGCCGGGATCCACGCCGAGCGCTCGACGCGCTCGCCGCCCTCGCTGACGCCGAAAAAATCGAGCTCTTCGTGGTCGGTTTGCCCCGGTCGCTCGGCGGGGAGGAGGGGCCCGCTGCCCGGCGCGCACGCAAGTTCGGCCGCGCGCTCGGTGCGCGAACCGGCTTGCGCATCGAGTTCTACGACGAGTGGCTCTCGACGCGCGAGGCACGGAGCCGCCTGCGCGAGCAGGGCGTCGACGACCGTGCGGCACGCGACCGCATCGACAGCGCGGCCGCCGCCGTCGTGCTCCAGTCCTGGCTCGACGGTCAGCGCACGGTCTCGGCGTGACCTCGGCGCGCAAACGCCGGCGGCGGGTGCGTCCGAGCGGGGCACCGCAGAGCTCGCGCGTAAAGCGGAGCTCGTCGGTGCCCCGCGCGAGCCTTCCGCCGTCCGGCCGGCGGCGCGCCGTGTGGCTCGCGGCGGCCGCTAGCGGCCTTTTGCTCGTGCTCGTGCTCGCGTTCGTCGCCTGGGCGCGCGGCGCGGGGCCGGGCAAGGGGACGCGGCGGCTGCTCGACGTTCGTTCCAGCATGGAGACGAGCGAGCTCGCCGATCGGCTGGAGCAACAGGGCCTCGCCCGGAGCTCGTGGGCGATCGCGGCATACCTGCGCGTCACGGGCTCGAAGCCGGCCAAGGGGCGTCACCTCTTGCGCGACGACTTGAGCCCTCGCGAGCTCGTCCAGCGCCTGACGCGCTCGCCGGCCCGTGCGCACGCGCGGGTGACCATCCCGGAAGGCTATAATTTCCAGCAAATTGCGGCACGGCTCGGCGAGCTAGAAGTCTGCGAGCCGTCCGAGTTCTCGCACGCGGTGTTCAGCCCGGAGCTCGTGCAGGAGCTTCGCCTGCGCGGACCGAGCAGTGAGGGGTTTCTCTTTCCCGCCACCTACGCGCTCGCCGTCGATAGCGATCCCGCCGCGGTCGTGCGCACCCTCGTGGCAGAGACGCGCAAGCGCTTGGCGCGCCTCGAAGCCAAGTACCCAGGCGCCTTCGACGCGCTCGCGAAGAGCGACGGCTTCGACGAGCACGACGTCGTCACGCTCGCGTCGATGGTCGAGCGCGAAGCGGCCGATCCCGCCGAGCGCCCGCTCATCGCGAGCGTCTTTTTCAATCGGCTCCACGATCCGAGCTTCCGGCCTCTACGCACGCTCGAATCCGATCCGACAGCGGCGTACGGTTGCCTCGTCGAGCCGCTCGTCGCACCGACGTGTGCCGACTATCACGGGCAGGTGACGCCGGCGCTGCTCCGCGACGCGCGGAACCGCTACAACACTTATCGTCACCCCGGGCTACCGCCTGGTCCCATCGCGAATCCGGGGGAAAGTGCGCTCTCCGCAGTGCTGGCGCCCGCGCAGAGCGACTACCTCTATTTCGTCGCGAGCGGACGCGGCCGCCACGGCTTTAGCCGCACCTTCGAAGAGCACAAACACGTCATGGGGCATTGAGGCGCGGGCCCCCGCCCGTCTCGCCGGCTCTTCGCGTTGGGTTCTGCGCGCTTGCGCCGAGCGAGCTCTGGCCTTTCGAGACAGTCAAACTCGATGCTAGCGCTCGACCCCGGCCGCGAGTAGTTTTCCGCCGTCAAGCGGAGAAGCGAATGAACGAGTTCGAGCAAGCGGTTCACACGATTCAATTTCTGTCGGCCGACGCGGTCGAGAAGGCGCAGTCCGGTCACCCGGGCACGCCGATGGCCCTCGCCGGCATCACGGTCGACATCTTCACGCGCTACCTCCGTTACGACCCGCGCGCGCCCGAGTGGCCGAACCGCGATCGCTTCGTGCTCTCGTGCGGTCACGCGTCGATGCTGCTCTACTCGGTGCTGCACCTCGCCGGCTACGATCTGCCGCTCACGGAGCTCGAGAACTTCCGGCAGTGGGGCTCGAAGACGCCGGGGCACCCCGAGCACGGCCTTACCCCGGGCGTCGAAACCACGACGGGCCCGCTCGGTCAGGGCGTCGGCAATGCCGTCGGTCTCGCCCTCGCGGCCAAGCTAGCGGCCGCGCGCGTGAACCAGCCCGGCTCCGAGCTCTTCGACTACCGCGTCTTCGCGCTCGCGTCCGACGGCGACATGATGGAGGGCGTCTCGAGCGAGGCCTCGAGCATCGCAGGGCACCTCGGGCTCGACAACCTCGTCCTCGTCTACGACGACAACAAGATCACCATCGACGGCAAGACCGAGCTTTCCTTCAGTGAGGACGTGGGCAAACGCTACGAGGCGTACGGCTGGTTCGTCCAACACGTGAACGGCCACGCACCGGAAGAGGTGCGCAAGGCGCTCGACGCCGCCGTCGCACACAAGGGCTCGCCGTCACTGATCGTCGCGCGCACCATCATCGGCATCGGCGCGCCCAACAAGGCGGGCACGTCGAAGGCGCACGGCGCGCCGCTCGGCCAGGCCGAAATCGACGCCGCGAAGAAGGCCGCCAACTGGCCGCTCGACAAGTTCTACGTCGCGCCGGAAGCGAAGGCGCTCTTCGCCCGGCGCGCTGAAGAGAACCGCCCCGTGCGTGAGGCGTGGGAGCGCAGCGTCGCGGGCCTCACGGGTGAGCGCGCCGCCATGTTCAAGAGCCTCACGACGCGCGCCGTGCCGAGCAACATCCTCGAAGAGCTCGCCGCCGTCGCGGGCACGCTCAAGGCGGACGCGACGCGCAACCTCGGCGGCGCCATCGAGCAGAAGGTCGCGGCGCTGGTTCCCGCACTCGTCGGTGGCGCGGCCGATCTCGCCGAGTCGACCAAGACGACGATCAAGGGCTCGGCCGACATCAAGCGCGGCGAGTTCGGCGGGAGGAACTTCAACTTCGGCATTCGCGAGCACGGCATGTCGGCGGTGATGAACGGCCTCGCCGTCTCCGGCCTCTTCATCCCGTTCGGCTCGAGCTTCCTGCAGTTCACCGACTACTGCCGTCCGTCGATCCGCCTCGCGGCGCTCATGGAGCAGCAGGTCGTCTGGGTCTTCACCCACGACTCGATCTTCCTCGGTGAGGACGGTCCGACGCACCAGCCGATCGAACACCTCTGGGCGCTCCGCATGATTCCGCACCTCGACGTCGTGCGCCCCGCCGATCCACTCGAGTGCGCTGCCGCCTGGACGCACGCGCTCGAACGCCGCAACGGCCCGTCGTTGCTCGTGCTCGCGCGCCAAAAGACGCCGATCCTCGAACGCCCGGCGGGCTTCGAGCCGCGCCGCATTCTCGACGGAGCCTACGTGCTCTCCGACGCCGAGAATCCCGAGGCGACGATCATCGCGACGGGCAGCGAGGTCGGCGTCGCCGTCGCCGCGAAGAAGATTTGCGAAGCGAAGGGCAAACGCGTGCGCGTCGTGAGCGCGCCGTGCTGGGACGCGTTCGAGCGCCTCTCGCCGGAAGCGCGCGCCAAGGTCGTGCCGAAGACGGGACTGCTCGTCACGGTCGAAGCGGGCTCGACGCACGGCTGGGCCGCCGTCACGGGACCGAACGGGCTCAACATCGGGATCGATCGCTTCGGCGCGTCGGCGCCCGCCGAGCGGCTCGGCGTCGAGTTCGGTTTCACGGGCGAAAGCGTCGCTGCCAAGATGCTCGAGCGCTTGGGATGACGCTCCCGGTCGTTCTCGTTCCGCATCCGCACGTGCGCGTCGATCTCAACGTGCTCGGCGGAAGCCCCTATGTCGCCGGCTCGCGCGTTCCGGTCCGGCGGCTCTGGGCGTTCTTTCGAGACGGCGCGAGCGTCGAACGGATCCTGAAGCGCTACCCGCAGCTCGGCCCGGCAAAGGTGCTCGATTCGCTTGCGTTCGCGCTCGACAACCCCGAGGTGATCGAAGCGGACGTGAGCCGCGAGCAAGAGATCCTCGCGCGTGCGGGTCACCGCGAGCGACGAGGCACGGCCGCGTCCACGCAGATCGAGTTGCCTTTCTCCGGCGCCAGCAAAGGCCCGCCGTCGAGCCGCTGACGCACTGCGCCGGTAATACCGCGGTGTTGCGCACTGCGCTGGGCCGGCGCGTAAGTCGCGACTCACTTTGGGATCGCAAGTGGTCTGGCCAGTCCCGGCGCCGGTTGGAATCGGCGTGAGAATCGCGGCCAAGAATGGCTGGGTACCCCGGCTAACCCACTGATTTTCATCGAGTTTTATCTTTGAATTCCCAACGCCACGGCGGTGGGAGTAGGGTCGCACCCGAACCGAGCCCATGAACCCGGAACCGTGGAGCTTTTTGGCAAAGCGGGGTCGGTCGGGTGCTCGGAGGAGGATTCATCATGCGTCCGAATCGTGGTCATAGAGTTGGTGGCGCCCTCGTCGTAGCGGCGCTCCTCGCGTCACCTTTGCTGATGGATTGCGGCAAGAAGGGCATGGGCGGCATGCCCGGCGCCGACAAGCTGCCTGGTGGTGGCGCGCTGCCTGGTGCCTGCCCAGCCAACATCGCGGACGCAAACGCGCTCATGGAGGCGAACTTCGGTCTGCAGGGCGAGCTCGAAGGCAAGGTCAAGGCCGCTCTCGCTGCCGGTGCCGACCTCCAGCAGATCGCGGGCGACGTCGAAGCCGAGGTGACGACCGCTTGCGCGAACCTCGCGAAGGATCTCGGCGCCAGCGACGCCGACCTCAAGCCGGCCAGCGACGGCCCGGGCAAGAAGGCCGAAGCGGCCTGCAACGCAGCCGTGAAGTTCGTGGGCGAAGCCAAGGCGAAGGCCAAGGGCGCCCTCAAGGTCGAGGTGAAGCCCCCGCGCTGTTCCGCGTCGATGAACGCCGTGGCGGATTGCGCCGGCAAGTGTGACGCCACCGTCAAGCCGGGCGAAGCCAAGGTTCAATGCGAAGGCGGCAAGGTCAGCGGCGAGTGCTCCGGCAAGTGCGAAGGCGAGTGCGACGTGCAAGCCGGCGCCAAGTGCGAAGGCAGCTGCAACGGCGAGTGCTCGGGCGAGTGCTCGGCGGACATCTCGGGTAAATGCGACGGCACCTGCGACGGCAAGTGCGACGGCAAAGACTCGAAGGGCAAGTGCGCCGGCCAGTGCGACGGCAAATGCAAGGGCAACGCCAAGGCGAACTGCAGCGGCACCTGCAAGGGTACCTGCAGCGCGGCGTGCACCGTGCAGGCCAAGGGCGAGTGCAAGGGCGAATGCTCGGGCAACTGCAGCGTCGAGATGAAGGAGCCGAAGTGCAGCGGCGAGGTGAAGCCGCCGCAGATGAGCGCGGAGTGCAAGGCGCACTGCAACGCGTCGGTCAACGCAAAGGCCGAGTGCAAGCCGGCGTCCGTCGTCGCGAAGGTCGAAGGCTCGGCCGACGCGCAGGCGTCGATGAAGCTCCAGTCCGCGGTCGTGAAGGACCTGCCCGCCATCCTCAAGGTTTCGATGGGCATGAAGGGCAAGCTCGAGAGCGTCGTCGGCGAGGTGAAGACCTCGCTCGAGGGCGCGGAAGCAGCCGTGAAGGGCGGCGGTGACGCGGCGCTCAAGGTCGGTGCCTGCTTCGCCGGCTCGCTCAAGGCGGAAGCCGACGCTGCGGTATCGATCAACGTGTCGGTCAAGGCGAGCGCTTCGGCGAGCGCTTCGGCCGGCGCCGGCGGCTGATACCGACGCCATCGGACGAGTTTCGGCGCGGGCGCTCGCAAGGGGCCCGCGCCGAATTCGTTTTGTGGGTATTGGGGGGTGCGCTCGCCGTCTTCGGCGGGCGCTAGCCGGCGCTCGCCGTGTCACGGCGAGCGGCTTCGGCCAGCTCGGAGAGCATCGTCTTCAGGGTCTCGGGATCCGGACCTTCGAGCATGAGCCGGAGCTTCGGCTCCGTACCGCTCCAGCGCACGAGCACGCGCCCGTTCGTCCCGAGCGCGGCTTCGGCCGCGGCGATGCGGCTCGACAGCTCCGACATCTCTTCGAGCGGACGGCGCGACGGCAGCTTCACGCTCTCGAGCAGCTGCGGCACGCGCTCCATCCCACGCGCGAGCTCGCTCAGCGGCCGCTCTTCGCGCAGCATGATCGCGAGCACCTGCAGCGCCGCGACCGTGCCGTCTCCGGTCGTCGCGTGCTCGGCGAAAATGAGGTGACCCGACTGCTCGCCGCCGAAGGTGAGCCCGTCCTTGCGCATCTCCTCCATGACGTAGCGGTCGCCGACGGCCGTGCGGCGGAGCTTCGCGCCCGCGGCGGCGAGCGCCCGCTCGAGCCCCATGTTGCTCATCACGGTCGCGACGACGGTTCCCTTGGCGAGCCGCCCGGCGCGTGAAAGTCGAGTGCCGCAGAGCGCCATCACCGCGTCGCCGTCCACGATCTCGCCGTGCTCGTCGACGAAGACGACCCGGTCGGCGTCGCCGTCGAGCGCGACGCCGAGGTTCGCCTTGCGTTTCTTCACCTCGGCGGCGACCTGCGTCGGGTGCAGCGCGCCCGCCAGGCGATTGATGTTCACGCCGTTCGGGCGGCAGCCGATTGAGCACACCTCCGCGCCGAGCTCCGCGAGCACCGCCGGGGCGACGCGGTAGGCAGCGCCGTGGGCCGCATCGACCACGATTTTCAAACCGTGGAGCGTGAGCTCCCGCGGGAAGGTGCTCTTCGCGTAAACGACGTAGCGCCCGAACGCGTCCTCGAGGCGCTCGGCGCGGCCGACGCCGCTGCCCGTCTTGCCGAGCGTGAGCAGCTTCGGGTCGGCGAGCAGCGCTTCGATCGCGGACTCCTCGTCGTCGGGGAGCTTGAAGCCGTCCGGACCGAACAGCTTGATGCCGTTGTCGGCGAAGGGGTTGTGGCTCGCGCTGATCACGACGCCCGCGTCGGCGCGCATCGTCTGCGTGAGGTTTGCGACCGCGGGCGTCGGAATCGGGCCCGTCAGCAGCACGCGGCCGCCCATCGCGCAGATGCCGGCCGCGAGCGCCTGTTCGAGCATGTATCCCGAAAGGCGCGTGTCCTTGCCGATCAAAATCCGCGGAACGCGCGAGCCGCCGCGGCGGGCGACGTAAGCGATGGCGCGACCGAGGCGGAGCGCGAGCTCCGGGGTCATCGGCTCGCAGCCGGCGCGGCCGCGGATTCCGTCGGTCCCGAAAAGTTGACGTGTCATTGAGCTTCGATTCGCAAGTGAGGAGTCGAGGTCACGGACGGCACAACAACCCACGTGCCACACGTGGGTGCCGAACGAAGCCGCCGCGTCCTCACAGCGCGACGGGCGGATCGCTCGGAAGGTTCAAGAGTAGCGCGCGTGCGGCACCGACCAAGAACGTCGACCCGGTGACCACGACGACGCCGCGCGGCCCCACGAGCGTGCGGGCGCGGTCGAGCGCCTGGCCCACGTCCGTCGCGGCTTCCCCATTCAAAAACGTCGTCATTTCACGAGGATCGACGGCCCGCGCCACGGGCGGCGCGACGTAAACGCGGTGTCCTGCCACGTTTTCGAGCCGGCGTAGCATTGCGCGCCAGTTCTTCGTGTTGAGCGCGCCGAACACGAGGGCAATCTCACGTCGCGATTCGATTTCGCCGAGCACGCTCGGGTCGAGGGCATGCGACAGCGCGACCGCGCCGTCCGGGTTGTGCGCGCAGTCGAGCAGCGTGAGCTCCTGCCCGTTGCGATGCAGGAGCTCGTTGCGGCCCGGCCACTGCGTGGCCTCGAGGCCCTGAGCCAAGAGCTCGGGGGTGATGCCGAGCTCCCGTCCGATGGTGACGGCGACGGCGAGGTTCGAGCCGACGAGCGCGATGCGGGGGTAAGCGAGAGGAGCGCCCGGGATCGGCTCGGGCGTACCGAGCGGCAGGAGCCGCGCGCCGACCGCTTGGATCCGCGCCTCGATCACGGCCCGTGCTTCGGGGTGGATCTTGCCGAGCACGACGCTCGAGCCCGGCTTGATGATGCCGGCCTTCTCGGTGGCGATCTTGCCGAGCGTGTCCCCGAGCTCGGCCATGTGATCGAAGGACACGCGCGTGATGGCGGCGACGACGGGCGGCGGAACGACGTTGGTCGCGTCCAGACGACCGCCGAGCCCGACCTCGAGCACGGCGAGCTCCACCCCCGCTTCACGGAAGGCGAGGAACGCCGCGAGCGTCGCGACCTCGAAGAAGGTGAGGTCCGGCGCCGCGTCCATCACCTGGTTCAAGAGGCGGACGAGCTGTACGTCTTCGATCGGCGCGCCGTCGATCTGGATGCGCTCGGCGAAGCGATTCAGGTGCGGCGAGGTGTACATGCCGACGCGGCGGCCGCCCGCGCGCGCCATCGACGCCGTGAAGGCGCACACGGTGCCCTTGCCGTTCGTCCCGGCGACGTGGATCGCCTGAAATGCCTGCTCCGGATTGCCGAAGCGCGCGCAGGCCGCCTGCATGCGCTCGAGCCCGAGCTTTTGTCCCCTCGGAACGAGCGCGTAGAGGCGCTCGAGTGTTTTCGCGAGATCGCTCAAGCGGCTCTCCCCACGAGGTGGCTGAGTAAGGTCGCGAGACTCTGCTTGAGCGCGAGGCGCGGCACGATGGCGTCGATCATGCCGTGCGCGACGAGGAACTCGGGCTGCTGAAACCCCTCCGGCAACGTCGTCCGTAGCGTGTTCTCGATCACGCGCGGGCCGGCGAAGCCGATGAGGGCGTTCGGCTCCGCGATGTTCACGTCGCCGAGCAGAGCCGTGCTCGCCGCGACGCCGCCCGTCGTCGGATACAAAAGCACGCTCACGTAAGGCTTCTTGGTTGCCCGGAAGCGGCCGAGAGCGGCCACGCTTTTCGCCATTTGCATCAGGCTCAAAATCCCTTCCTGCATGCGAGCTCCGCCCGACGAATGCAGGAGAACCACCGGCAGCCGCTCGAGGGCCGCCCGCTCGAACAAGCGCGTCATGCGCTCGCCCACGACAGACCCCATACTGCCACCCATGAAGCCGAACGCGAAGCAGCCAAACGCGATCCGGTAGCCATCGAGACGGCCGCGGCCGATGCGGATCGCCTCGGTGAGCCCGGTGTTGCGCTGGGCCCGAGCAAGCCGCTCGGGGTAGGGCTTGCCGTCGTCGAAGGCGAGCGGGTCCGTGGGCGCGATGTGCTCGTCCCAGAGCTCGAGCTCAGCGCCGTCGAGCAGGAGCCGCGTCCAGTCCTCCACCGGCATCGGGTGGTGATGGCTGCAGGCGCCGCAGACGAGAAAGCGTGCCTCCAGCTCCTCGACGGTGGAAACGGCGCCGCAACCGGCGCACTTGCGAAAAAGGCCACGTCCGACCGAGCGCTTCTCGGCGTTGGTGGACTGGGTTGGGGTTCGTTCGGGGAGCGCCACGCGGAACGAAAAGCTTAGACCAAAACGAACTGTTTTCGAATGTTTGGAGTCAAGGACCCGCCCAGCGTGGCCCGAGATGGCCCCGGCTTGCAAGCCGGAATATTGTTTTTCCTGGCCTTGAGCAAGGCGGGGAACAGGGGGACACTCGCGCAGCTTGAGCGACGAGGCCCCGCCTTCCACCGCCGCGCCGCTCGTCCGTGCGCCCGTCATCGGCCGGGACGGCGAGCTCGCATTCCTGAAGCAAATCTACGACTCGGCGCTCGCACGCGCCGAGCTCCGCGTCGCGACCATCGTGGGCCCGGCCGGGATCGGCAAAACGCGCCTCGCCGAACAGCTCCTTTTAGAGCTGCCCGCGAGCCGAAGACCGCGCGTCTACCGCGGCTCCCCGCGAGCCCAGGGACTTGCCTACGGCCTCTTCGACAGCTTGCTCCGGTCGGCGTTCGAGCTCCACGAGGGGCTCTCCCACGAAGCGAGCATCGTGCGGCTGAGGGACGAGGTCGCGAGCGTCCTCGACGACCGCCGTGTCGGCGACGTCTGTTATTTCCTCGGCGGGCTCTGCGGGCTCTCCTTCACGGACAGCCCGTTCACGCGCGCGGTCACCGACGACCCCGCGCAGGCACGCCTCATCCGCCGCGCGGTGCTCCGCAGCTTCTTCGAAGCGGACGCGCGCCGGGCGCCACTCTGTTTCGTGCTCGACGACCTCGAGGGCGCGGACGAAGACTCGCTCGATCTCCTCACGTACCTGATCCAGGAGCTCAAGGGACCGATCTTCGTCGTCTGTCTCGCACGCCCCGAGCTCTTGAGCCGCCACGAGCGCTGGCTGCAAGCCGCTGGCTCGCGTCACGATCTCGTCGAGCTCGCGCCCGTCGGCAGCGTGGACGCGCGCGCGATCATGCAGGCGCTCCTCACGCCGTGCGAGGACGGCCCGCCCGAGCGCCTGCTCGAAGCGGGCCTCGGCATGGCGGGCGGCAACCCGGGCCTGCTCGCGCACATGGTGCGGATTTTCTTCGATTCCGGCGTGCTCCGCGACGTGGGGGAAGCGGCGGAGCGCCCGGAATGGCGCGTCGATCTCGAACGGCTGAACCACGCGCGGATGCCGCTCACGATGGACGACGCCGTCGCCGCGCGCCTCGCGGTGCTCTCGGCGGTCGAACGGCGCTTGCTCGAGCACGCCGCGGCGATGGGCAGCGTGTTCTGGCTCGGCGGGCTCGTCGCGCTCGCGCGCATGGATCGCGAAGCGCCCGATCTCTGGAGTTCGAAGACGGAGATGGACGTCGCCGAAATCGAGCGCTCGCTCAGCGAGCTCGTGCAGCGCGACTACGTGCTCCGGCTGCCGGACTCGGCGTTCCCCGGCGAGATCGAGTACGTGTTCAAGCACAACCTCGAGCGCGAGCGCATCGCGCAGATGATCTCGCCCGCGGCGAGCCGGCGGCGGCATCAGACGATCGCCGATTGGCTCGCGCAAAAGGACAACGTGCGGAGCCAAGAGGAATACTCGGCGATGCTCGCGCGCCACCTCGAGCTCGCCGGTTGCCTCACGCGCGCCGCCTTCACCTACGTCGATTCCGGGGGCCTCGCGCGCGCGCAGTACGCGCAAAAGCGCGCCAACGACCACTACCGGCGCGGGCTCGAGCTGCTCGGTGAGGACGACGCGCGGCGCCGGCTCGACGCGCTGCACGATCACGGCGACGTGCTGGTTCAGCTCGGGCGCACCGACGAAGCGCTCGCGGCGTTCCGTGAAATGCTCGCGCTCGCGTACCGCCTCGGCTTGAAGGGCAAGGGCGGCGCGGCGCACAACCGCATCGGCCGGCTGCACCGCGACACGGGCTCGCTCGACAACGCGCGCGAGCACCTCGAGCACGGGCTCGAGCTCTTCAACATCGTGCGCGATCGGCGCGGCGTCGCGGCGAGTCACGACGACATCGGCAAGCTCTTGTGGATGCGCGGCGAGTACGAGTCGGCGCTCGAGCAGATGCGCACCGCGCTCGACATGAGGAAGGAGCTCGGCGACGGTCGCTCCATCGCGCTCAGCCTCAACAACATCGGCCTGGTCTGGCGCGATCACGGGCAGCAGGCCAAGGCGCGCGAGGCGCTCGAGGCGAGCCTCGCCATCCGGCGCGAGCGCAACGATCCGCTCGGCATCGTCGAGAGCCTGAACGCGCTCGGCGATCTCGCGCTCGACCACGCCGACGCCGAAAAAGCGCTCAAGCTCTTCTACGAAGCACACGCCATCGCGCGCGACGTAGGCGAGCACAACCGCATCGCCCTCGTGCTGACGAACATCGGCGAGGCGCTGCTCCGGCTCAAGCGCGCCGACGAAGCGATCACCGCGCTCACGGAAGCCGAAGGGCTCTGCGACGAAACCGGCGACCGGCTGCACCTCGCGGAGGCAAAGCAGGGTCTCGCCAAGGCGTACCTCGAGCAGAAGGATTTGAAGCGCGCGCGCGAGGCGATCAAGCGTGCGGTGGATTTGCTCGGCCAGGTGCGGAGCAAGCCGCACCTCGCCATCGCGCTCCGCACGCTCGGCGAGGTCACGGGCGCGGGCGCGTGGGGCGACGGCCACGAGGTGAAAGCGGTGGATTATTTCATGCGTTCGATCGCGATCTGCAAGGAGATCGGCAACGAGTTCGAGGTCGCCAAGAGCTACCGCGCGTTCTCGACTTACGTCTTCACTTCGCCCGCGTACCGGCACAACGCCGACATCCAGCGCGAAGCGCGCAAACTCGAGTCGATGGCCGAGGAGATTTTCGAACGCCACCGCCTGGGGGCCGCCTCGTGACGCGCGTTTTCGCGCGCCGCACGGGCCCGGTCGCGGTGCCGCTGCCGGCGTATCAGACGGCCGGCGCCGCGGGCGCCGATCTGCACGCCGCGCTCGCCGAGCCCGTGACGCTCGAGCCGGGCGAACGCCGCCTGATCCCGACGGGCCTCGTGCTGCAAATCCCGGACGGCTACGAGGGCCAAGTGCGCCCGCGCTCCGGCCTCGCGCTCAAGCACGGCATCGGCATGGTCAACGCGCCCGGCACGATCGACTGCGATTACCGCGGTCCCGTGGGCGTCTTGCTCGTGAACCTCGGCCGCGAGCCGTACGTCGTCGAGCCGCTCGCCCGCATCGCTCAGCTCGTGATCGCGCCGGTCACTCGCGCGACGTTCGAGCCCGCCGACGAGCTCGGCGCGACGGCGCGCGGCGAAGGCGGCTTCGGCTCGAGCGGCTATTCCTGAGTCCGAGGCGAACTCGCGCTGGCAGCATTCGAAGTACCGGGCGTGGAGGTGAACCCGCTTCAGGCTTCGCCGCGCTTGATGCCGTAGGCGCGGATTTTCTTGTGCAGGTTCGTGCGTTCGACGCCGAGCGTGACCGCGGCTTTGGAGACGTTCCAGTCCGCTTCTTTGAGCGTGTCGATGATGTAACGGCGCTCGGAGGCTTCGCGGTGCTCGCGTAGGGTCGGGCGTTCACCCGGGTTCGGGCGTGAGACCGACACTTCCTCGTCGCCGTCGTCGTCGAACGGCGAAAGATGCGGATCCTCCGGTAGATCGGCGACGGTGATGACGTCGCTCGCGAGGATCGCCGCGCGCTCGACCGCGTTCTTGAGCTCGCGCACGTTGCCGGGGAACTGCCGGCGCGCGAGCGACTCGTGCACCGACGGATCGATCCGCTTCGGCTTGAGGCCGTTTTCCTTGCAGAAGGCGCTCACGAACGCTTCGGCGAGGAGCGGGATGTCCTCGCGGCGCTCGCGCAGGGCGGGGCACTTCATCGGAAATACGTCGAGTCTGAAATAGAGGTCTTCGCGGAAATTCCCGGCGCCGACCTCGCGCTGCAGCTCCTTGTTCGTGGCGGCGAGCACCCGCACGTCGACCTTCACGACCTGTTCAGAGCCGAGCCGGACGAGCTCGCCGTTTTGCAGCGCGCGCAGCACCTTGGCTTGCGCGACGAGCGCCATGTCGCCGATTTCGTCGAGCAAGAGCGTGCCGCCGTGCGCCTGCTCGAAAAAGCCGCGCTTGCGCCCCTGCGCGCCCGTGAACGCGCCGCGCTCGTGGCCGAAGAGCTCGCTCTCGATGAGCTCGCGCGGGATCGCGGCGCAGTTGACGCGCACGAACGGCTCGTCACGGCGCGGGCTCAGCCGGTGGATGGCGCGGCTCACGAGCTCCTTGCCGGTGCCGCTTTCTCCCGTGATGAGCACGCTCGCGCGCGTGGGCGCGACGCGATCGATTTGCTGGTAGAGCCGCTGCATCGAGGGGCTCGTGCCGATCATCTCGTAGCGGGCTTCGAGCTCGGCGCGGAGCTGCGTCACGGCGCGCGTGAGGCGAGCGGTCCGCACGGAATTGCCGACGCTCACGAGCACGCGCTCGCGGCTGAGCGGCTTTTCGAAAAAGTCGCTCGCTCCGAGCTTGAGCGCCTGCACGGCGTCCTGAACGGTGGCGTGCCCGCTCACGACGATGACGGGCAGCTCCCGCGTCGCTTCCTCGGCTCGCAGGCGCTCGAGCACCGTGAGGCCGCTGATCCCGGGCAGCTTCAGATCCAAAATGGCCAGATCGATGGGTCGCCCCGCCTGCGCCACGAGCTCGAGCGCCTGCTCCCCCGACTCCGCCTCGAGCACGTTGTAGCCGTCGCCGTCGAGCACCATCCCGAGCGTGCGGCGGATGTTCTTCTCGTCGTCGACGACGAGCACCGTCACGGCCGCGGCGGCGAGGGGCGTCCCGTCTTCGTTCGTTTCAGTCGCCATGCGGACCGCCTCCGACACCGTGAGGAGCGACCACGCCGCTCCGAGCCGAGCCTAGTCGATTTGGCCGGCCGGCGCGGGGCTCGGGGAGGTCGGCGCGTTCGCCGGCGCGGGGCCGAGCACGGCGAGGAAGCGACGGGCCGGCTCGACGAAGGGGCTCGCCGGGTATTCGTGGATGACCCGCTCGAGCACGGCGCGCGCCTTTTCACGCTCCTTCGACTTCATGTACGTCTCGCCGAGGAGAACGAGCGCTTCCGGCTCGAGCCCCGAGTTGTCGAAGGCGTCGAGGGCGTGCTCGCAGCGGGCGATCGCTGCGTCGAACTTGCCGCGCCCGAGATAAAAGCGCGCGACGTAGAGCTCGTGACGCGCGAGCAGGCCGACGACGACCGCGCGCATGTAGCGGAGCTCGTCCGAGTAGTTCGAGGCCGGGAAGTCCGAGAGGAACTGGCGGAGGCTCACGAGCGCGTCGTTTACTGCGGCGAGATCGCGCTCTTCGAGCGGCGGCATCAGCACGGACATGCTCACCGATTCGTACTGCGCCTTGGCTACGCGATAGCGCGCGTACGGCACCTCGGGGTCGTTCGGGTAGTCGTGAACGAAGGCTTTGTAGCCGCTGACGGCTTCGGAGTACTTGTCCTGCGATAGGTTCGCGTCGGCGAGCCTGAGCTCGGCGAGCCGGGCGTAGCGGCTGTAGCCGTACTTTTTTTTGAGCTCGTTGAACGTCTCGATCGCGCCTTCCCAGTTCTCGGCCTGGAGCGCCCGTAGGCCCTGCTCGTACTTGGCCCGGGCGTTCTCCGCGTACTCGAGGGCGCTCTGCGGGGTTTTCTCCTCCGCGGCGCAGCCGACGGCCCCTACGGCCGCCGGGACGGCGAGCGCGGTGACGAGCAGGAAGAGCGCACGCTGGGGAGGCGCGGGACGCATCGAATGCCCCGGTTAGCCGGGCACCGCCCCGAACGCAAGCGAGCACCCTCCCTAAAATCCGCGCTCCTCGAGCTTTGACCTGGCCACCCGGTTCGGGTCGGAGGTAAACATCGAGGCCGTGATCGAGAAAGTCCCCATGACGCCGGCCGGAGCGCAGAAGCTCAAGGACGAGCTTGTCCGCCTCAAAGAGGAGCGCCCGAAGATTTCTCGCGAGATCGGCATCGCGCGCGAGCACGGCGACCTCAGCGAAAACGCCGAGTACCACGCCGCGAAGGAGCGCCAGGGCCTGGTCGAGGCCCGCCTCAAGGACATCGAGGACAAGCTCGCGCGCGCCGAGGTCATCGACCCGACCAAGCTCAGCGGCGATCGGGTGCGCTTCGGCGCGACCGTGTCGCTCACGAACCTCGATAGCGATGAGGCGTCGACGTACCAGATCGTCGGCGCGGACGAGGCGGACATCAACCAAGGGCTCATCTCGATTTCGGCGCCGCTCGCGCGCGCGTTGATCGGCAAGAGCATCGGCGACGAGGTCGTCGTGCAGCTGCCGGCGGGCACGCGCCGTTACGAGATCGGCGACATCGCGTTCAAGTGACCCGAGCGCGCCTCGCCTCGAGGCTGTCCGCGGCCAGAATCGCGTGAGCCGTCGCTTCGGTATTTCCGTTCTCGCGGCGCAGCTCTTCGCGCTCGTCGAAGTCGCGCTCGTGCTCGCGCTCGAACACCGGCGTGTCGCGAGCATCTGGGAGGGCGACGTCGGACTGTCGCTGCTCATGCCCGTGCTGCTCGCGGCGGGTCTTCTGTTCGGCGCGGTCGGGGCCGCGATCGACGGGCTGCTCGCGGATCGGCGGCCCGCGGCGCGTTGGGGCCTGACGGCGCTCGCCGGGCTCGCGGGCTTTGCCAGCGGCTGGGGCGTCGGCGGCGGGCGGCACCTCGCAGCGGCGAGCGCGCGCGCCGGGTTCGGGCTGCTCGTCGCGGTGGGGGTGGCCGCGGGGGTGTACCTGGGCATGCCGCCGCTGCGACGGCTGCGCGAGACGCGCCCCCTCGTTTTCGCCGCGGTCACGGGCGGCGCAATCGTGCTCCTCGAGCTCGTGAACACGCACGTCCTCGTTCGCCTGTATCCGGCGTTTCACCTCGCGCTCGCGCTCGGGGCCGTCATGCTCGCCCCGCTCGCCGTGCTCGCGCTCGCTGACGTGCTCGCCGTACCGGAATCGACCCCGGCGCCGAGCGGCCCAGCGCCTTCCTCCCGGTCGAACGACGCGGCCTCGCGAGCCAAGGCCGCCGAGCTCGGCTGGCTCGCGCCGCTCGTCGTGGGCCTGGCGGCCGCCCTCCTGGTTCCGGCGACGGCGCGCAAGCTCTCGCACTTCGATAACTTTCGCTTCATCCTGCTCGAGTCGGCGCCGATCGGAGGCCGCGCGGTCGAGCTCCTCGCGCGCATCGCGCCACCTCCCGCGGAGGTGCCTCCGTGTGACGACCCGGCGCGCTGCCTCGAGAACCCGTCGCCGAAGGCCGCCGAACGCACGCTCGATCTGCGTGGTCGCGATATCCTGCTCGTCACGGTCGACGCGCTCCGGGCCGATCACGTCGGGGCTTACGGCTACACGCGCCCGACCACGCCGAACATCGATCGTCTCGCGAAGTCCGGCGTCCGCTTCGAGGCGGCCTACACGGCGACGCCCCATACCTCTTATGCCGTCACCTCGCTGATGACCGGCAAGTACATGCGGCCGCTGCTGCTCCAGGGCATGGGGCTCGATTCGGACACTTGGGCGGGGCTGCTCCGCACGTACGGCTATCGCACGGCGGCGTTTTATCCGCCGGCCGTCTTCTTCATTGACGCTCCACGCTTCGAGAAGTTCAAGCAGACGGCCCTCGACTTCGAATACCGCTGGGTCGAGTTTGCGGAGGGAGACCGCCGGGTTGGCCAGGTCGAGCGCTATCTGAAAGACGCGCCCGCAAAGCTGCGCCTGTTCGCCTGGGTGCACCTATTCGGCCCGCACGAGCCGTACGAGAGCCACCCGGAGCATCCCTTCGGCGACCGTGACATCGACCGCTACGATTCGGAGATCGCCGACGCCGACGCGACGTTCGGGCGCATTCGGGACGCCTTTCTCGCCGCGCGTCCGCACGCCGTCGTCATCCTGACGGCGGACCACGGCGAGGAGTTCGGCGAGCACGGCGGCCGCTACCACGGGACGAGCGTCTACGAAGAGCAGGTGAGGGTGCCACTCGTGATGGCGGCGCCGGGGGCGATTGCGCCGGGCACCGTCGCCGAGCCGGTTCAGCTCGTCGATCTCCTGCCGACCGTGCTTTCGGCGCTCGACATTCCACGCCCACCCCGTCTGCGAGGTCGCGATCTCGGCGCGCTCCTCAGCGGCCGGGGCAAGCCCGGGAGCGGCTTTGCCTACGCTGAAACCGACGAACAAGCCCTGCTCGCCGAGGGCAGCGAGCGCCTGATTTGCTCGCGGCACGTCGGCGCGTGCCAACTCTTCGATCTCGCGACCGATCCGCACGAGACCCACGACATCGGCGTCGCTCATGCTTCGGACCGCGACGCGCTCAGGACCAAGCTCCGCGAGATCGGCGCTTCCCACGGACGCTACGAGCTCGGCGGGTTGCGCGCGGAGGGCAAAGGCTGGCCACCGGCCATCCGGCGCGCGCTCGCCGGCGACGGCGACGCGGCCGGGGAGGTGGCGGAGCTCTTGGAGGACGCGGACGTCGCCGTACGCCGCAAGGCCGCGGAGGTGCTCTTCGACTTGCGCCAGCCGGCAACGGCGCCGGCGCTCCGTTTGGCGCTCGGTCGCGAGGAGGATGCGGAGGCCCGAGCCTGGGCGGCGCTCGCGCTCACGCGGCTCGGCCAAGGCGCGCCGCTCGTCGCCGAGCTCCTCGAGGGCAACGATCAGCGGTTCAAGCGTCTCGCGGCGCTCGCGCTCGGTGAGGCAGGGGACAAGCGCGGCGAGGCCGTGCTCATCGACTGGTGGCTCGCGCCGAAAGCTCGCGATTTCGAGCGCTCACGCGAGATCTTGAGTGTGCTCGGCGAGCTCAAACCGAAGGCGGCCCTCGGACCCCTCGTCCAATCCTTGAACGATGTGCGGCTACGTCCTTACGTGGCGCGCACTCTCGCGGCACTGCGCGACGATGCCGCCGTCGGGCCGCTGCTCAAAGCGCTCGCCGACGAACGCATGCAGAGCACGCGCGTGGCTCTGGCGGAAGCGCTCGTGGCGCTCGGCGCTCACGAAGAGCTCGCGCCCGAACTGCGCCGCTTCCTCGGTGTCCCCGATCCGCTGCCGGGCGGGCTCGGGCTCGCGATGAAAGCGAAGATCCTCGAGCACGTCGGCGGGCCCAAGGCGCGTGACCTCGCCAAGCTCGCTCAGCACGCCGATCTGGGCCAGGCGGTTGAGGTGGTGGTGCCGCCGGGCGGAAACGGGCGGGGGATCCGCGCGATTGTGCGCGCGACGAGTAGCGGCACCGTGCCGGGCGAGGTCGTGGTGAGCTCGGGGACGCACCTCATCCGCTTCGACCGGGATGGGACGCCCCGCCGGCAGCACGGCGTCCCCGCGCTCGACGAGCAGCGACTGGTTCGGCTTTCGGTGCCGCCTTCCGACAAGCCGGTCGAGGTGGCGGTGACGGTGCCGCCCGAGCTCCGGCTCAAGCCGGGTTCGAGTGTGGAGGTCATCGTCTACGCGAGCACGGGCGTCTCGCTCGAGGCAATCGCCTTCCTGCCCCTCACCGACGAGCTCCCTCCGCCGCCGCCCGCTCCGTGGAAACCGGGTGACACGCCGTGACGCACGAAAATCCGGCGCATTCCTTCGATACGGGCGCTGGCGCTCGACCGCGGAACCCTGTGGTATAGACGCCGCCCGTGGCCGACCAAGACCCCGCCGAGACCGGCACCGACGGCACCCGCGCCATCAAGGATCGCAACCAGCGCATCCGTGAAGAAGCCGCGCAAAAGCGTAAGGCGCGCCGTAATGCCGAAGAGCGACGTTCCAACGTGCAGCGCAACCTCGGCGCGAGCGAGATGGTCGATGACGCGCTCGCGCGCGGCACGCACGCCGCGACCGCCTGGCTCAAGCGTCACGTCAACGTGATCCAATGGCTGGTGCTGCTCGGCGCCGCCGGCGGCATCGGCTGGCAGATCTACTCGGCGCACCACCACAAGGTGGAGGCGCAGGCGACGGACACGCTGATGGCGGGCATCAACGCCGAGTTCGGCCGCGTCGGCGGTGAAGACGAAGCGGAGCTCGATCAGGCGACCGGTCTCGACGACCCGCGACTGCACTTCGCCGACGAGGCCGCGCGCGCCAAGGCCGCTGAAACCGCCTACCGTGCCGCTTCGGGCAGCGACAACATTCGCACGCTGGCGAAGCTCGGCTTGGCCGGCACGCTTTACGACGACTCGAAGTACAAGGACGCGATCGCGGCCTACGACGCCGTGCACGCGAGCGCGCTCGCCTCGAAGGACGTCGACGTGCGACTGCGCTCGGCCGAGGGCGCAGGGCTCAGTCACGAGGCACTCGGCGAGAAGGACGCCGCCGCCAAGGCCTTTCGCGAGCTCGCAGCCAGCGACGTGACGGAGTTCGCGGCCCTCGGGCTCTACCATCAGGGCCGGCTCGCGCTCGCCGCCGGTGACCGCGACGGCGCCAAGGCGCTCTTCAAGCAGGCGCTCGACAAGGTTTCGAAGGACGAGAGCCCGGACAAGCCGCTCGGCTACGTGAGCTCGCTCGGTCGTGAGTTGCTCGGCACGATTGACGCGAGCGCCGTCCCGCCGCTGCCGCAAAAGAACGTGTTCGGTCCCGAGCAGCTCAAGGCGCTCCGGCAAGAGGGCGGGAGCACGCCCGGGACTCCCGCCGGCTTATCGAAAGAGAAGCTCGACGAGCTCATGAAGCAGATCCGAGAGCATCCTCCCGCACCGGCGCCTTCCGGAGCTCCGGCGGGCAAGTGAGGCGGCCGGCGCTTCTCGCTGCGCTCGTCCTCGTGACCGGGTGCGACGCCTTGCGCTCCGGCGCGCACCCGGATCTGCCTCCGTTCGTCACGCGACCGGACGGGTCGATGCAGGTGGTCTACCACCGGTCGATCGTCGCGGCGTCACGCCGCGCGGGCGAGCCGTACGAACGCGGTCAAGCCGAGCTCGATCGCCGTGGAAAGCGCGTGTTCGTCGGCTCGAGCGACCGCGGCCTCTACGCCGTACGCGCCGAGGACGGCAGCGTCATCTGGCGCTTCGAAACGCTCGGCTTCGTTCAGTGCGCTCCGCTCTACGACGCAGACGAGGACGTCGTCTACTTCGGCTCGAACGACGGCGCCCTTTACAAGGTGCGCGCGCGTGACGGCCACCTGCTCTGGCGCTTCATGACGAACGCCGAGGTCAGCCGCCGCCCGGTGCTCGCGCGCGGCACGCTCTTCGTCGCGAACGCGAACGATACCGTTCTGGCGCTCGACCCCGCCTCGGGCGCGCTTCGCTGGCACCAGCACCGCACTCCGGCCATGGGCATGGAGGTCGCCGGCTACGCGGGCGTGACCTACTTCCGCGACAAGGTCTACTCGGGGTTCAGTGACGGCACCGTGGTCGCGTTCGATCCGACGACGGGCGCCGAGCGCTGGCAACCGGTCGATCTCGCCGCGGAGGTCGAAGCGCAAACCGGGGAAGCGCCGCGTTACCTCGACGTCGACACGACGCCCGTTCCGGACGACTTGCGCGCCGGTCCCGTCGTCTTCGTGGCGAGCTATGCGGGCGGTGTCTTTGCGCTCGACGCGGAGACGGGCACTCAGGTCTGGTCGAACTCGGGGGTCCTCGGGGTTTCCGAGCTCGTGGGCTGGTCCCAGCCGGCTCATGATCATCCTATGTCGCCGGCCCGCCGCTACCTCATCGCGGCGAGCGGGACGAGCGGCCTCTGGGCGCTCGACCCCGAGACGGGCACGGAGGTTTGGCGCCGCTCGCTGCCGAGCGGCGGTTTTTCCGCGCCGGTTCCGCTGTCGGGCGCGTTGCTCGTCTCCACGACGCGGCTCGGGGTTTTCCTGATTTCGCCGCTCGGCGGCGACCTCATCGACGGCATCCACATGGCAGACGGCTCCGCCATGACCCCGGCTGCCGCGGGGACCCGCGCATTCGTGCTCACGAACGGCGGCTCACTGCTCGCGCTTCGCGTGGCGCCGCCGTTCGCCGAGTTCGAGCCGAACCGCGCACCTCTATAGAGCGTGAGCCCGCGCGGGCAGCGGCGAAGCCCGCAGATCCGCAAACAGCGTGCGATTTGTCACGCGAGCATTGAAACGTTCGCTTGCGCGGACACTCTATGTGGGTAGAGTACTTCTCGCAGCGGGGAGCTGCTCGCGGGATGGCACGGGTATGCAGAAAAGCGCGCTCGTTCTTGGTGGTAGTGACGCGGCGGCCAATACGGCCGAGCGCATGGGTCCGCTCGTCGCCGAGCTTCAGGTGATCAATCGTCGCCGGGGCTTCGAGCGCACGCTCGCCGTCGGCGAGCTGATTTTGCGGGAGTTTTTCGGGGGTGAGCCCGCGGCGTGGCGCGAGCAGAGCCGGAAAAAGGCGCAGTCTTTACGGCGGCTTGCCGCGCGCAGTGACTGCCCGTTTCGCAAATCGACGTTGAACGAGGCGGTCTGTGTCTACGTCGCTCTGCTCGAACAGCCGGGGTTACGCCGGTCGGAGCTCATCACCGCGAGCCACGTCGCGTCCGTCTTGCGGCTCGGGCCGGCGGAGCGCGAACGACTCCTCCAGCAAGCCGAACGCGAGCGTTGGAGCGTGCGGCAGCTCCGGAGTCAGGTTCGCGCGCAGGCGAGCACGCAAGGCGCGGACGTACGTCTTTCTTGGCTCGATTCCGGCATGCGGGCGGTGCTCTTGCTCCAGCGCTCGCTCGCGGACGCGGGTGCCATCGTGGGGCAGCTCGGGGCGCTCCGGCCGCTGAGTGCCCGTTCGCGCGCCGAGCTCCGGGAGCTCGCCGGCGAAGTGCTGAACCTCGGCTCCGAGCTTTCGACGCTCGCGAACACGCCGGGCGCTGCTCCTGAAATCCGTCGCTCCGAGCTGCGTCTGTGTGACGGCGAGGAAGCGAGTGGGGGACTCGGCGCGCCCGAGTCGGTGCCTGGGGCCGGCTAAAGTTTGCTCAATCAGACTTTACTCACGAGTAAAATCGGATAGACGCGACTCTACTCGAACGCCCGGGGAGGCCTAGCGCACCCTCCCGATTGCGAGCTTCAAATACTCGCCCTCGGGAAACGCGGGTAAAACGGGATGATCGAAGCCGGCGCCGCGCAGCGCTTCGAGCTCGAAATGACGCCCGGCAGCGCGTGTCCCGGCTTCGACGCTCGCGACGAACGTCTTGCGGTCGACCTGGCTCGAACAGGAAGCGGCGACGAATAGGCCAGCCGGTGCGACCACCGCCGCAGCCAGCCGGTGCAGCCTTCGGTACGCGGCCAGAGCGACCGGCAAGCCCGCCCGATTTTTCGCGAAGCTCGGCGGATCGGAGATCACGAGCTCGTACTCGTCGCCGCGCCGAGCCGCTTGCTCGAGAAACTCGAACGCATCGAGCGCATGAAACCCCGCGACCTCCGGACCTACCGGCAGCCCGTTGAGCTCGAAATTGCGGCGCGCGGCCGCGATCGCGGGCCGCGCCACGTCGACGGTGTCCGTCCGGGCCGCTCCGCCGAGCGCCGCATAAAGCGAGAAGCCACCCGTGTACGCGAACAGATTGAGGACGCGGAGCCCGCGCGCCCGGGCCCCGATTTCAGCGCGGTTTTCACGCTGATCGAGAAACAGCCCGCCTTTCTGTCCGCGTCCGAGGTCGACCCCGAACCGCACGCCGTTCTCGCGCACCTCGAGCACGAGCTCGGCGTCGCCGCGCTCTTCGCGGTCGAGCACGCGCCGGATCCCGAGCGACGGCTCCGCTTGCAACAGAGCAGCGAGGTCGCCGTAAAACGCGCGTGCGCCGGCGCCGTCGAAGCGCACGGTCGCGACCTCGCCGTAAACGTCGACGTGGATCCCGGGCAGCCGATCTGCTTCGCCGTGCACCCATCGAAACGCCGTCGTCCGCGCGCGGTCGAGCCTCGCAAGCCGGCGTGCCGCTGCGGCCGCCAGCCGCTCCCGGAGCGCGTCTTCGACGGCGAGCCCGGCGTCCGTCCCGAGCACCCGCACCGCGATCGGCGAGCGCCGATCCCAAAACCCGGTCGCGAGAAAGCGCCCGTCCTTGCCGAGCACCTCGACGAGCGCGCCGTCCGCGAGCTCCGGCGCCTGCGCGAGCGCGTCCCGATACACCCACGGATGGCCGCGCCGAATCGAGCGCGCCAAGTCCTTACGCAGGCGAACGCGCGGTCGGCTCACGGCGGGACGGAGTGTAGTCCCACGCGGACGCTCCCCAGGAACCGGCCGAATTCTCCCGGAAGGCGGCTCTGGATAGATCGCATAAGATACATTATGTAAACTAACTAGGTACTGGCTCACTTTCAGCCGACCTCCGGGCCGGAATGTGCGCTAGGACTTCTTCGCCTTACGCGAGCGCCGCGGACGAGCTGGCGGCGCTTCGGCGTGGCCCGGCTCGGGGTCGCCCAAGAAGCGCGTGGTCTTGAGCGTAACCATGTTGCCGGAGACCAGGGTCGGCAGGGTCAACGGCGGGAAGCCAAGCTTTGCGGTTAGCTGCTGGACTTCCGCGCGGAAATACGGCCACGCGTGTAGCCTTCCCACCACCCCCACATAGTCATTGACCAGAACCTCGTCCGATTCGCGCACGAATTCTGGCGCAAAGTCGTATTCGGAGCGCAGGCGAACTGAAACCTCACAAAGCTCGCTGACGCTGTCGCCGCTCTTGTGGCGGATCTTGACAGTCACCGCGAAGATGCAGGTCAGCGCATCGTCGAGCAGCTTCCACAGCGCCTCATGATGCACGAGGTGGAATGTCAAAGGCGTTTGGCCCGCATACGGCGACAGCGCCTTCGCTTCGAGGCCCAATACAACGATATTCCCCAGGCGGAGCTTTGGCGACGCCGCAGAAGCTTTGCCCAGGTCGAGCAGAACCTGTCCGTCGCTCAAGCGGCGTTCATTTCTCCGCTGCATACGGCTGGCGTGGCAACAGGCCCGACATCGCCCGCATACGCATGGGCGCGCCCAAATTCAGGCGTTCCGCTGCGGCGACTAAGAAAGATGGAAACCACGGGTGCGCGCGCCGGGGCACGAAGTCCGCACTCAACCTCAAGATCGAGCACCGTGGCGGCGCGGACCAACGTCCGCAGCGTCACACTCGTATCGTCGGGATCCAGGAGGCGATCGAGCTGGCTGCGACTAGTCCGCAGCTTCGTTGCAAACTCGGCCTTAGTAAGGCTCAACTCGGCGAGGCGGTCGAGGATGGTTACCGCTATGCCCTTTTTCAGCGCTAAGCGCTTGACTTCCTCGAGTTCGCCGAGTTCCTCGAACAGGGATTCCAGACTGGATCCGATGTGCTTGTTGGTCATGACTCGACCTGTTTCTTTCGTTTGAGCGCCAAATCGATCTCGGACCTAGGGGTCGCCTGGCTCTTCTTGGCAAAGCCATGCAAAGCGACCAGGCATCCGCTGGTGATACAAAACAGCACGCGGTACTCAAGCTTTCCGAGTGAGGTCCGCACCTCGTACAGACCGCCACCAAGCCCGTCAACAAGTGGCTTGGATACCGGCCAACGGTCTTGCACGTCCTTCATGTCGGAGCCGATCTTCACGCGCGACTTCTTGTCCAGCCCCGCTAACCATTCCCGCACCGGCTCCTTTCCTAGTTCGTTGCGGAAGAACGAGAACGTCAGCCGCGGCCGGGATCCATTACTTCCAGGAGCCAACCGCGTGTGCTCCCATCATGTACCTTTTTTGGTACGCGTCAAGGCTATACATCCGGCGAGTACGTGGACGAGCTCCGCTCCCCCATGGCTGGACGGACCCTACCATGTTTCGAGGAAACAGCCCCCCGGCCGAACGAACCTAACCTCTTGCGGGCATTCGCAGCCGGTGCGACCTTGCCGGCATGCCTGAACGATCAAGCAAGCCCAAGCCGCCACCGAAGAAGCGAGCTCCCGCGGCTACCCAGGACACGAACCTCGTCGCCTCCCGCGTGTTTGGCGAGTTCCTGGCGAAGGCTGACCCGGACGCCGCCCCACCCGCGAAGAACCCGGCGGCCGTCGCACTCGGCAAGCTCGGCGGCGCCAAGGGCGGCCCCGCTCGCGCGGCGAAGCTGTCGCCGAAGAAGCGGGCGGCGATCGCGAAGAAGGCGGCCAAGGCGCGATGGAAGCGGACGCCGAATTCGGAATAATATTTTGGAATATTTAGTGTTGAAAAATGAGGCCAGGGTCGCGTATAGGGTTGTTCTATGCCCAAACGGACAGCCGCTGGCGTCGGAATAATTCCCGAGAAGGAAGCCCGGAGCCTCCTCGACGACATTCACGAGAAGCTATTCCGTACCGTCACGCACGCGTTTGATCGGATGCAGGATGGTCCGCTGGGGCTGACAACGGTCCCACACGTCGGGCACCTCACCAACGCGATGCACGCGCTGATGACCGACGAGGCGCGACTCAGGTTCAGCGACTGCGGGGAGGTCGAGGTGCTCGACGGCCAGACATTCCTGCTCAAGGTCCGTGAGCGACTGCTGGTTCGCTTCAAGAAAGTTGATCTTGAGCTACGAACGTCGAACTACCCGACCCGCCGGGCCAACGCCTTCGACGCGCAGGCGACGATCTCCGACTTACCGCCGCTGCCGAGAGTGACCGTCGGCTACGAACCGGATGACGTCTGGTCGCAGCTCGTCTCCGTCTCGGTGGCTTTCAGCATTCGGAAGCGGCCCATGTGGCACTACGAACTGACTGGCAAGAGTGCTGATGGAAATGTGCGTCCGCTTTCCCCGCTCGTGGACGAGATCATCGTAAAGCCGAAGCCGCAGCTCGAAATGGAAGACGCCTTCGATCCGAAGACGCCCCGGTGAGCCATGGCTGGCCAATTCAGCCCGACCGCCCTGGTGATGGCCAGGGAGTCGCGACGCATGACACAAGCCCAGGTGGCGACCGCCTCCGGTCTATCGCAAGCGACCGTTTCGAAGCTTGAAAATGGGCTCCTATCGGCCGACGACGTAAACATCGACGCCCTTGCGAAGGCCCTCGCGTACCCGCGCGAGTTTTTCCTTTCAGACATCGCCGACTACGACTTCCCGGCCGTCTACTACCGGAAGAAGAAGAGCCTCGTCCGCGCCTTGGACGAGAAGGCAATCCGAGCGCGGGTGAATATTCAGCGCCGAGGCATCGCGCGGCTGTTGCAATCGGTGGATATACCGGAGGTGCGGGTTCCGCTCGTCGATCTGCAATACGTCCGGAAGGCCGCTACCGACGTTGCGCGCGACGTTCGCGCACAGTGGGGCTTACCGCGGGGTCCAATCGAGAACGTTACGCGGCTGCTTGAGCGAGCTGGGGTTGTAGTGGTGCCATTCGAGTTTGGCATCGACTCCATGGACGGCCTCAGCATCCATCGCACCGGCGACGGCATCCCACCGATGATCTTCGTCCGCGCGGACTGCCCCGGCGATCGGATGCGCTTTACGCTCCTGCATGAGCTCGCGCACCTGGTCCTCCATCATCACCTCCCGATACCTCCGGAAGACGCCGAGCGAGAAGCGGACGCATTTGCTGCCGAGTTGGGCGCGCCAGCGGCGGACATTCGCCCGTTTCTCACCAAGCTCACTCTTGAACGCTTGGGGGGCCTGAAACGTCACTGGGGACTCTCGATGCTTTGTATTCTCAAGCGAGCCGAAGACCTCGGTAGAATTTCCGAGTGGAACGCGCGGCAGCTTTGGATGCAGACAAGTAAGCTCGGTTACCAAACGAAGGAGCCGATCCATGTTCAGGCGGAAGAACAGACGCTTCTGTCGAAGGTTCTGCGCGTGCATATGGACGATCTCGGCTATTCGGAAGACGAATTGAGGCGAGCCATGCAAGGCGACGTGGCCGCGCTCCGACGACCATCGCGTCCGATGCGCGCCGTAAAATAATAGAGCCCCGGGCGTTTTACCACCCGCGGGCCCACGCCCCTGTAGCTCAATCCGGAAGAGCACCGTCCTACTAAGCCGGTGGTTGCAGGTCCGAACCCTGCCAGGGGCGCCCAGAGAGTAGCCCGAAACCAGCCTAAATCAAGCTAAATCAAGGCCGGCGCTTGTTTGCGCGCGATCGTGCTTGACCGGTCAAGCATAGGGTGTAGGATGTGACTCATGAACCGCCTGGACCTGCAAACCCGCCGCCAAATCGTCGCCGCGCTGGTCGAGGGCTGCGGGTCCAGACCAGAGGCATCGCGCCAGGGTAGCGCTTCAATCATCCGCGCCTTCAGCATGGCGGAGCTGGGGCATCGGGGCCGGCCACGCGGCCGGCTGAAACAGGCCCAGTACCACTAAACAGTTTTGGTCGGGGTTTCGACCATCGCGTCGCGCAGCGACGTGGACCTGCTCGCAGACGAATGCGCGCAGCCGGATCGCCTGCGGCCGAGCTCTGGCGAGTTCTGGACGGACCCGTGCAGGTGCTCGTGACGGCGGCGGGCGCCGGCAGTTCTGTTGAGCGAGCGAGGCGTGTCGTGGAGCTCGAAGCCGCGCTCGCGCGGCGGCGGTGACGGCGCTCAGCGATTCTTGAGCTCGAGCCAGCGCGCCTTGACCTGGCTCTTCGTGAAGACGGCGCTCACGTCCACGCCGGCGCCTGCCGCGTTGCGAATGTTCGCGATGCCGTCGGATTGCTCGCGATCCACGAGGACGATGACTTGGGAAACCTGAAGCCCGAAGTCGCGCGCGGCTTCGATCGCCTTCACGGTGGACCCACCGGTCGTGCAAACGTCATCGACCACGACGACCGACTCGCCAGGCTTCACGCTGCCTTCGACGAGCTTCTTCTGACCGTGACCTTTGGCCTCTTTGCGCACGGTGAACCAGCGGAGCGGCTTGTCGGTGCCGTAGCTCGCTTGACTCGTGCTCATCGCAATCGGATCCGAGCCCATCGTGAGCCCGCCGATCGCTACCGCCGGCACCTCGATACTCGCGAGAAACACGCGACCGAGGGACGCCATCGCCGCGGGCTGGCTGAGAGCGAGCTTGCAGTCGAGGTACTCGTCGCTGTACTGGCCCGAAACCAGTAAGAACGGCTTCTCGGGAGAATACTGGTACGCGTGACGGACGAGCTCGTCGAGGAGCGCGGCGCGCGGAGCGCCGAGGTCGTTTTGTGTCATCAGCGGAGGCTCCTACTACAGCTCAGCGACTGCCGGCAGTAGCTTTGGCGGTCGTTTTGCCGGGGGCCCAGTTCAGCCGCCGGTTGAGCCCGTAGTTCCAGAGCGTCACCGCGGCGATTGCAATCGCGTTCGCGAGATAGCGATTTAGGTGCCCGAAGTTGTAGAGCACGTTCAAGAGCGCCACGTTGAGCGCCACGCCGACCGTGCAGATGGCGTTGAAGCCCAGGAACCGCCGCAGCTTGCTGGTCGCTCCGGGTGACGTCTCGGCGAGGTCCCCGAAGGTCCACGCGTCGTTCAGCAGGAAATTCGTACAGATGGCCGTCTCGGCGGCGATGATTTTACTACGCGTGAGGCCCCAGGCGAGCGTGTGCGGATCACTCAACAGGTAGAGGATACCCATGTCCACGAACACGCCGCTTCCGCCGACCACGCAAAAGCGGAAGAGCCGCGAAGACGGCAGCGTGTCCCAGCGCAGCCTGAGCAAGTGTCGGAGGTACTGGATGTAGAGCGCGCTCGTGACCTTGGACTCTCCTTCGATGCGCTCACGAAAAACGTAGCCCGTTTCGCCGATCCAGCGCATGCGCCCGCGCGCGACCACCTCGATCAAAATCTTGTAGCCGAGCGGACTCAGCTCGACGCCTTCGATCGCGGAGCGCCGGAGCATGAAGTAGCCGCTCATCGGATCGCTGATGCGGCCGATCACGCCGGGCAAGATCAAGAGGCCGAGCATCTGCGCGCCGCGCGAAAGCAAGCGACGCAGCATGCTCCAATCGCTCACGCCGCCGCCTGCGACGTGACGGCTCGCCACCGCGAGATCGGCGCCACGCTCGATTTCTGAAAGTAACCCGAGATTTGCTTCTACCGGGTGCTGCAGATCGGCATCCATCACGCCGATGATCTCGCCGCGTGCGGCCTGCCATCCGCGAATGACCGCGGTGCTGAGCCCCTTCTCTGTTTGCCTACGCAAAAGCTTCACGCGCGGATGCGTCGGAAGGATCTCCTCGACTCGCTCCCACGTGCGGTCCGGGCTGTCGTCGTCGACGACGATGAGCTCGAACGAGGCGCCAAGCACCGGTTCGAGCAAAGCCTCGAGCGACGCGAGCAACGTGAGCACGTTGCCGGCTTCATTGAAGGTCGGAATGACTATCGAAAGCCGAACGTCTGGCTTCTCGAGCGGGGGCACGACCAGAGGCCCCGTCGGGAGCGCGAGCGGCGCGTTCAGAGTGTGCGTCAACTCTGCATGCACGGCACGTAGGGCCGGACCATGCTGAGCATCGAGGGCACGCGCGCCACTCGTATCCTTAGACGTCATTGTTGCGCCTCCTACTACGAGGCGACTCGATCGCGAAGCGGGGGATCAGCCGCCGTTGGTGTTGCCGCCCTCAGCGCCGGCAAAGCCACCCTCGTCGAAACCGCCGGCACCGGCGAACGCGCCGGCCATACCGCCTTCGGGTGCTACGGTGCCGCCCGTACCGCTGCCGGCCGAGCCGCCCTTACCACCGGAGCCGCCCTTACCGGCGTTGCCTGCCTTGCCAGCTGAGCCGGCCTTGCCAGCCGAGCCGCCCTTGCCGGCAGTACCCGCCGCAGCGCCGCCGCTGCCGCCTGCGCCGTTCACGTCGTCATCTCCGCCGCATGCGACGTAGCCCGTGCTGCTGAGCGCTGTCAGCACCAGCACTAGAGCTCCAGGGCGTTTGACGAGAGCAGCACCAAAATTGGTAAGGTTCCCCATGGCGATGACCTTCGTAACGCAAAGCCATCGGGCGGGTCAACTGGAATTTTATGTGCATTTTCGCTACGGAAGGTGCGGCACCTGCGAATACGAGACGCGGCGAGCGTACGGAAACCGCTGCCAGAGCGCATATATCGGCTCGAGAGAGCTCGCTGCCGTACAACGCGCCCCTCGAGGATGACTTTGACCAGGGCTACGCTCGGCAGTTTTCGAACGGCACATGCCGCTTGGCTCTTCGGCCTCTTCGCATTTTTTCTGCCGACCGCGACATGGAACCCGGTTTCCCGCTTCGACCTCACCCGCGCCGTGGTGGAGCACCGCGCGGTCACGATCGATCCCTACGTGACCAGCACGGGTGATCGCGCCTTTGCGCAGGAGCACTGGTACACCGATAAAGCCCCGATTCCGTCGCTGGTCGCGGTGCCGGTCTACGCGCTCATTGCGCTCGCCCAGCGCGCCCGCGGCGCTTCGGTGAGCTACGACGCCTACGGAACCACCCTGCACCCCGCCGTGCGCCTGGTTCCGAATCACGCGTTTCAACAGGCGCTCTACGGCTGTTCGCTGGCCACGAGCGGCGTGGCCGGGGTCGCGATCGGGCTCCTCCTCTTCGAGCTTCTCAGACGGCGTACGAACTCGGTAACGGCGTTCCTCGCGTCGACGCTCGTCGTGCTCGGCACCCCGCTCTTTCCGTACTCGACGAGCTTCTATAGCCATGTGCCGTCGGCTGCGTTGCTCCTCGGTGCGGTCGTCCTCCTCGACGGACGTGGGAAGCGACCGCTCGATGCGCCGCCATCCCCCGCGTCCGTTCGCGGAGCCGGGCTTTGCCTGACACTTGCGACGGGCTGCGAGTACCTGGTCGCCGCGCCGGTGGCGCTCATCGGCCTCTCGTTCTTGTTGTGGTCGCAGCCGACCGATCGTTGGCGCCATCTTCGGAACCTCGCCGTGGGCGGCGCCTTGCCTGCGATCGTGATCGGCGGCTATCACGCGGCGGCATTCGGGGCGCCGTGGCGTACGGGCTATTCGTTCATCACGAATCCCGAGTTTGCGAGCGGGCAAGCAAGCGGGCTCTTCGGCATCCGCCTTCCGACCTTTGCCGGCACTTGGGGCCTCACCGTCGGCACGCGCCGGGGACTCTTTTACATCGCGCCCATCGCCGTGCTCGGCGTCGTCTTCGGCATCGCGCACGTGAAGAGACGCCGCGACTGGGCATTCGGGGTCGGCCTCGCCACGTTCGCCCTGCTCGTCTGGTTGAACGCCGGCTATTACATGTGGTGGGGCGGAGCCGCGGCGGGCCCGCGGCACTTGATTCCCGCCCTCCCCTTCCTCGCCGCGGGCGTCATGCTCGGGTTACGCGCGCCGCAGCTCTGGGTGCGGGGTATGACCCTCCTCGCCGGCGTGATCTCCGTCGCGCACTTCACCGCGATCACTGCCGTGGGCATCGAAGCGCCGGAACGTGGAGAGCTCCTGTATCACTACGCTTGGTCCCGGCTCCTTGCCGGAAAGCTTGCCACCTTCCAAGGAGGCTCGAATCTCGGGCTCAAGCTCGGCCTCAAGGGAGCCGCGTCGTTGTTGCCGCTCGTGCTTTGGGGTATCGGCGGCGCCGCCTACCTTTTCCGGCAGCTTCAAGCTTCGAGCCGACGCCTCGCGCCGGACAACGTCAAGAAGCCGCGACCCGCGCGAGCGCCGAGCGCGTCGTCGCGTTGATCGATCTGGTGAAGAAAAAGAAGCTCCGACTGATGCGCGCCCTTGCGCAGCTCAAGACCGCGGCCGGCGCCAGCTTGGCGTGCGCGGTCGTGACCGTCGTGCTCGCGCTCGTCGGCGCGCGACTGAACGGTGATGGCGGCGAGTACCTGCTGAGCGCCCACGCCTTCGCAACGCACGGGACGCCGGCCGTCGAGGTCGCAGACGCACGCTGGCTCGCGCACCGAGCCCCGCACCTGCAAGCCCTGATGAGAAGGCTCGAGAAGGGCATGCGCGCCGGTGAGGTAGCTCCGATCGGAGGCGTGCGGCGGGCCGACAGCGGCGCGTACTACTCGATCCATTTCTGGCTCTATTCCCTGCTCGCCGCGCCGGCGCTCTGGTTCACCGAACTCTTCGGCGTCGCCCCGACTTACGCACTCGCGCTGGTCAACGGCGCCGCAGCCGCAGCTGCCGCCGCGGCTCTGTGGGCGCATTTCGCGCGCGGTCGCTACGGGACGGTTGCGGCTGTCCTCTTTCTGCTCTGCGGAACGACGTTCTACCTCGGTTGGACGGGGCCCGAGGTCTTGACCGGTGCGGCCGTCGTCTGCTCCTGCGTGCTCGCGCGCGGCGGCGACTTCGCCCTGAGTTTCCTCGCGGCCGCGCTGGCCGCCGCGCAGAATGCGTCCGCCGGCGCGCTCTTCCCTTACATCGTCGTCGTGGCGCGCCCGCGACCGCGCGATTTCTCGCTGCGCAACATGGCGCTGACGGTGCTCGCGGCGCTCGTCGCAGTATTGCCGTACGGCTTTTTCTTCGCGGCGTATCGCATCCCGAGCCTGCTCGCGCATTTCGCTACCGACCCAAAGCTCATCGGTTTTGCTCGCGCTCACTCTTTGGTTTTCGATCTGAATCAGGGCCTCGTGCTCGGCGTTCCGGGTCTACTCGTGGGTGTTCCTCTGCTGGCGGCCCTTGCTTTTCGCGCGGTAGCCCGCAGCGAGTGGGCAGCGCTGTCCGGCGACATCGCCACAACACTCGCGCTGGTAACGGCGATGGCAGTGCCGACGCTGTCCGCCCAAAATTGGAATGCAGGCAACAGCGTCATCGTTCGCTACGGCTATTGGTCTGCCCTTCCTCTCCTCGTGTTGTGCTTGGAACTCGCCGGCCGGCTCACCGAACGGTCGCGGTCGCCACTACTGGGACTCATCGTAGTGCTCGAGCTTGCTGCCCTCGTGCCAGAAGGCCTTTGGGGTGAACGCTACAGCTACCTCCGACACTCCTGGGCAGCGAAGCTCGCCTTAAAGGAATTTCCCGCCGCCTATAATCCGGTCCCCGAGATCTTCTACGAGCGTACCGTTGGCCGCGAGGCGCCCCTGGGTAACTCGACGACGGCGGTTTGGCCGCGGCACGGCTCGCCACGAAAGCTCATGGTCCGAGCGGACGCAGCCCCGCAAGACGAGCGGATCTGCCGCGGCGGCGAAACGGTGACCAGCCCTCACGTCGTCCGCACGGGAGAGTGGATGTACCTCGCTGCTCCGTTCGGGTGCATGATGCGCCGGCCTGTCGTCGAAGGCTTGAGCGAGTGAAGAAGGATTTAGAAGGCGCAGAAGGTCGCTTGGGGCGTTTTCGTTGGCTCGACATCGCTCGGGCAGCGGCCGTCTTCTTCACGGCGCTCATGCATCTTTCGGACGAGACTTGGCCGAGTGCACGCTGGTTCGGTCGTCACATCGTCAACCCCGGCATCTTCGGGATTGTCCTCTTCTTCCTGATCAGCGGCTTCGTAATTCCGCTGACGCTCGAGCGTCGCGGCTCGCTCGTTGCGTTCGCGATTGCGCGCGTGTTCCGCCTGTACCCGCTGTATTGGTTCAGCCTGGTTGCGCTCCTTGCCCTCCACGCAATGGGTCGGGCGATCCTCCCTGCGGATTTTGCGGCCCTTTTGCCCTCGAGCGCGTGGTGGAACGCCACCATGATCCAGAGCTGGGTCGGCGTCCCCGACGCTATCGGACTCTATTGGACGCTGGGCTACGAGGTGGGGTTTTACGTCGCTGCCGCGCTCCTCTTCGCTTTCAGGATCCACCGTCACACCGATTGGCTCGTAGCGATCGGCGCCGTCTACTTTTTGATCCGCGGCGTGATTAGACCGGTACTCGGCCTCGGACCCCACTACGATCCCTCGGAGGTTTGGAAGCTCACCTTCTTCGTAGGAACGCTTTGGTACCGCGTCTTCGCGGGCGCCATTCGTCTGCGTCGAGCGGTGCTGCTCACACTGCTCCTCGGTCTCGGCGTGGTCGGCAGCTATTGGGCGACGTACGGCTACCTCGACCTTTCGACCTCCCCCCCCGTCGAGATTGACCCGCGCGGCTGGATTTTCCCTTACGCCTCGCTCGGAGCGACCGCTCTCGCCTACGTCGTGTTCATTCTGTTGTTCCTGACGAAGGTCGGCGAAGGCTCCGTCGTTCTAACCTGGCTCGGCCGGGTCAGCTACTCAGTCTACTTGTTGCACGGCCTCTTGTTGCTGATCCCGCTACCGGTCACGCCCGCGCTTGCGTTCGCCCTCAGGCTCGCAGCATTGCCGGTCATCTGCGCGCTCACTTACAGGTACGTCGAGACGCCGCCGATCGCACTGGGGCATCGCGTGATCGAACGACTGGGCTTCTCAGGTCCGCGCTCCCGCGCTAGCATCGCGCCCGTCATGGCTACCAGCGAGACCACGGCAGTGCCCGTGACTGCACCGACGAAGCAGGTTGCAACCGCGTCTACCTCCAAGCTCTCGGCCAAGACGTCAGGCCACACGGCACCGCGCAACATCGTGGGCGTGGCCGTCGCGGCGGGGCTCATTGGCGTGGCAGCCGGCTATTTCTTGCACACGCCTGCGCAACCAGCGGCGGGCTTCTTCAACTTCGACAAAGAGACCACGCCGAAAGAGCGCCTCGTGAGAGGATGGTCGGGCTACGAGCTCATGCCGGAGGGCGATACTTTCGTGTGGTGCCAGGCGAAGGCTTGCGTTCTGCGTGTCGACACGACCAAGGCTGATCACGCCGTTCGCGCGCGCGCGTTTGCGTACAGCTTCCCGGGCGCTCCCCCGCAGACCATGAACGTCTTCGTGAACGGTGCGCTCGTCGGCAGCCGACCTGTCACGGGTGCCCCGTCCGTGCTCAAGTTCGACGCGCCGGCGGGGTCGTGGAAAGACGGACCGAACGAGCTCCGTTTCGAGTTCGCTTACGCCGAGATGCCGAAGGACCGGATCCCGGGGTCGCAGGATCCGCGCGCTCTATCGGCCGCCTTCGACTGGGTCGACGTCGTCCCGCTCATCAAGTGAGCGTGGCCTCAGCGTAGTCGCTCCACCAGAGGCTGCGCGATGCGCTCTGCTCGGTAAGAGGCGAACCCGCTCGGCAGCGCAATCTGCCAAACAACCTCGCCCTGACGCGTGACTTCGAAGGCACGGGATGCCTGCCCCGCGGTGAACACCGGCGCATCGACGAGGATATTCCCGTTCGGAAGGCGATCTGCGTCGCCGAAAATAATCGAGTACCAATTGCTCGTGTACCAAGCGTCGGCGTTAAAGGTACCGGGGAATTCGAAGGTGCGCGTGGCGGTCTTCGCGGCCGGATCGACCTGATACTCGACGACGCGCGAATGGTACACGCCCGAAGAATGATTGTCGTAGCCGCCGTTGTCATAAACGAGGATCGTGCCGTCGGCGTGGACCTCTGGATCGTGGGTATCCGAAAACTGCGATTCGGGCGGGCTGAAGCTGAAGTCGCCCGGACCGTAGGTGGTCGTGTCGTAGCTGCCGCCGAGACGCCACACGATGTTCCCGGTCGTCCGGTCCACCTTGAGTAGGCCGAGAAACCGACAGTTGTAATAGAGAACGTCGTTCGTCTCGTCGAGCGTCATCGCATTGCCGTGACAGACGTCGCCTCGAGTGCCCGCTGGCGCCTGATGATCGAACAGGTGCCACGACCACGCCTCGCTGAGGTCCGGCTTGAGCTCTTGGACGAACGCGTCGATCCACTGAGCCTTGTCGATCGTGACCCAGTAATCCGTATTGATGAGATAGTTGCCCGTCGACGTCTTGCCGATGTCGTGCGTCTCCAAACTCGGAAGCGCATTTTCCGGGCCTTCCCAGACGACGGCGCCGGACAGATCGACCTGGCGCGCCGGTTCGCCGGTTTGCGCGCCGATGAGGACGCCGTTGCCGATGAATCGGACGGCAACGTCGCCGCGCGTGTCGGCGTTCGGCCCGTCAACGAAGTACCAAACGGGCACGGCGTCCTCGTCGTAAATCACGGCCAGCGAGGGGTGAGCGCTCAAGCTCACGTTCATCAACGTCCAGCCGGGCTGAGTCTTCGTGTCGTCATTGACGGCCAGAGTTGGAAGCGGAAAATCAGAAGGCAGCGCTCCGGTCGTGAACGTGCCCTCCGCGCTGCCCGACTTCGCGCTCGTCGCTGAAGTCGCTTTGATCTCGTATTCCGTAGCGGCGTGCATGCCGATGACCAGCACCCGGTGTTGAGTGACGAGCGTCGTGTCCCGAATACGAAATGCGTAGCTCCCCGCCCCAAAATCCACCTCCGAACTCGCCGGCTCGTCAGTGACCCACGATACGTAGCAGGAAATCGTCATGTTCGGATTTCGTTCGATCACGAGGTTCGAGATGGAAAGCGACGCGCTCGGCGCTCCGGCCGCGCCGCTCTCCCCCGCTGCCCCGCCGTCCGCTCCGGCTTCACCGCTGCCCGCTTGCCCGCCGGCGAGCTCACTCATGCCTGCTACGCCTCCGCCGTGACCCCCGCTGCTCCCGTTCTGGCCCCTGCCACCGCGATCGCCGCCTGCGCCGTCACCGCTGCTTCCACCAGCGCCGCCGCGGGAACCTCGACCGCCGGTCGTAGCCCCCTCGCCACCGCGGCCGATATCCGTGCCTCCGGCCCCGGAAGTCTCCGCACCACCTTCGTTGTCGACCGAGGTGCTTCCCGCACGCGCTGCGGTCCCTCCGTTGCCAGCTACCGTTCCGCCGCTGCCGCTTCGGCCAGACAACCCGCCGCCGCCTGACCTAGCGGTGCTCCCGGATACGCCCGCGGCGCCGCCGTGCCCCGCTTGCGGATTGGCCGTGGGCTTGGCGTCTTCACCACAAGCCCACACCAGCGATAGCGTGCTCACGGTCGCCAACCAGCCGCGTTTCATCGTGAAAAATCTCATGCAAAGCTTCCTAATCAAAGTGCGTTCCTGGAGCGACCCGTCCATTGGGCGCACGGGCGCTCCGTTTCGGCATCGACGCTCAGTGGTCGTGAAGATTCGTGACGACAGCGTCAACCGACGGATGCAGGCCCGCCGCTGCCGGCTGCGGAACGGTCACCGTCGCGAGCTTCTCGCTCCGCCGACGGTGGTTGCGCGAGCGAGGGAGCAGGCTCGAGAGGTGCCAGTACCCGATTCCAGCCCATAGCAGCAGAAGCACCGCGCCTGCCTGCCCGAGGCCGAGCTTGAAGCCCAGGTTCGAGGCTCCGGGCAGGATGGCGACGTGTCCGGCGAGAAGGTTCGGCCAAGCGAAGTCGAAGAGCGCGTCGCGAAACTCCGGTGCTTCGAGACCCACGAGGGTCAGTCCGATGCAATTTGCAACAGATACGATTCCAAGCACGGAAAAGAGGATCTTGAGAGTGAGCCGACGGGTACTGAACGCATCGGCGAGGCCGAGGGCCAAGACGCCTATCGCCGGAATCAGATGTCGAGGACCCGCTGCCGCCCCTCCCCACCAGACGAAGTAAGACGCATTCATCAGGAAAAGCAGAGCAAGCCCTACGAGCCCCACCTGCGCTACCCAGTCCTTTCGGACTGCTCGTCGAACCGTATAGGCAAGCCCGACCAGGGCGACGGGGGCGATATAGAAGAGGCCGCGACTCGTGCCGAAGGTCAACCCGAACACAGCCGCGGGCCGAAGGACCGTGATGCCCAAGAGCCCCCTCTCTTGCCCGACTTTGAACTGAGGATTGACGATGAACGAATAGCCGGTCCGCCACGGCAGGCCGAAGGCAAGCGTATGGTAGGCGGCGACGATCGCGACCGGAACTAGCGCGCCAGCCGCGAGATCGCGTAACTGGGCCAGCCGTCTGCCCGACCGGAGCAGAAACCAGCAACCGATCAGCGCAGCGGGCGCCGCGGCCATGTACTCGCAGCCCGGCGCTGCGGCGAGGCAAAGCCCAGCAAGACGTACGTTGGCCTGAGACGGTACGTGCTTCAGCGAGCCGCGGGGGTCGAGCGCGACGAGGGCGCCGAGCAACAGCGCGCACGCCGGCGTGTGTCCATAGAAGCTCGTCGCGTACGGAAAAATCGGTGTGCCCGCGGCGAGCAAGACGGAGCCGAGGAGCGCCACGCGCGCCCGGACTCGGCGCCGGAGCAGCTCGAATGCAAAAAGGCCGACGCCGACTCCTGCGAGGCCGCTCGTAGCGATCGAGCAGACGAAGAGCGCCTGCTGGAATGCATGGTTCACCTCGAGTCGGACGGCCGGCGTCTGACCGGAGGTGTACGCATGAAACTGCGGTCGGACTCCACGGAGCCGCTGGATATCGTGGAGAATCGCGTAAGGAGCCGCTGCAACGAGCGACGGCAACGGGGCCTTCTCGCTCAACCATTGGCCGTTCACGAGCGCTCGGTCGCCGGTGCTCGAGGCGTAAGCGTCGATCGAGAGCGTGCCGCGTTCGACGAGGGCCCGCGTGAGCGCCAGGCGGGATGCCGGGCTCCAGGTCGCGGCGGGGATGAAGAATGCGAAGACGCCGAAGAGCCAGGTTGCGTAGACCAACCTGAACCGGCGACGTTCTCCGCGCAGCATTAGCGGCGTTACCGTAACACGTCGAACGCCCTCGAAGAGTAGCCGGAGGGTTGAAAAGGCGCTTGCGCGTCGGCGCTCCTTCGCGGCAAGCTCCGAGCGCTTTTCTGGACTCCCAGCGGCTAATCAGGGGCAAGTGGTCGTTTCATCAATCCATCGTCCGTGGCGCGCGGGACTCGTGGGCCTCGCGCTGATCGTCTGTCCCGCTTGTTCGCGCAGCAGCCCTGCCGCGGCAGCAACCGAGAAGGCCGTCGTGAGCGATCGCGATCTCGTGGTGCTGCCCAACAACACGGCGATCTACGCGCGTCACGATCGCCTGGTCGCCGTGCGCCGCGAAGGAGACATCCTCTGGGAAGCGAAGGTGCCCGCGGACGATCAAATCATCGCCCCCGTCGCGGTGGCGCTGAACAGCACGGCCTATGTCCGTGGCAGCAAGGCTTTGCACGCCATCTCACCCCAGGGCAAATGGCTGTGGTCGAAGGCGCTCGATGGCTCGGCCTTCACGAAAACCCCAAGCGTCAACGCACCGGTGACGTTCCCGGACAGCACCGTCGCCGTCGCAGTCGGTGACGATCTCGTTCGTCTGGACGACAAAGGCGTCGTTCGCTGGCATTCCACCCTCCCGGAGGGTCACGTCACGGCGTCACTACGCGCCGGCATGGACGGGGCGCTGTTCGTCCCGACTTCCTCGGGACTCTACTGTATCAGCCCCGACGGCAACGTATCGTGGGTCAGGGCGATCGGGGATTGACCGCTCCGGGCGGACCCCCCACCTCCGCCAAGGTGGGTTGGCTCCTCGTCCGCACGCGTATTTGGGTTTTACGCGCGGCCTACGTCGCCTGCGTTATCGCCTTCTTGATCGAAATAGGCGGTTATTACCGCAAGGGACTGGGCCTCACCCCCCTCATCGTCTTTGGTGATGCTTTTGCCGATCGCGCGCTCGCCGAGGTTCGAGCAACGCCTCACTACGTGTTTCCGGGAGGCGGTTACGACGGGCAATTCTATGCGCAGCTCGCCGTGCGTCCCATCCCCTGGGACCCCGAAGTACACGACGCTCTCGACAATCCCTGGTATCGTTCCGGCCGCATCCTGCCGTCGCTCGTCGCGGCTGGACTGAGCTTCGGGCGTCCGAGCTGGGCGTTGAACGTCTACGCGGGGCAGTTCGTCGTCGTCTGGCTGTTGTGCGCGCTCCTCCTCTTGCGTTGGTTCCCCCCCGATTCACTGTCCAATTTCGTGGCGTGGGCAGGGACGCTGTTCTCAGCGGGCTTGATGATGGCGGTATGTCGCAGCGTGCCCGACGCGTGGGCGCTGCTGCTCATCCTGCTTGGTCTCGCGCTCTGGGAGCGGCACTCGGCGGTCGCGCCGTTCGTGCTCGGGCTTTCGGGGTTGGCCAAGGAGACGTCACTCGCCGCGGTGACGGTGTTCTTCGACGCAGTCCCCCGCGACCGCGCAAGTTTCATCGAGTTCGGGCGGCGCCTTGCCCTAGCTGCCGCGCCCACGCTTGCCTGGCTGGGCTTGATGCGGCTCATCGGCGGAGGCTACACGCTTACCGACGCTTTCACCTACCCGTTCGCGGGTCTGGTGGAACGCATCTCCGCCGCGCTCGGTTCCAGGCTCGGCGGCGGCTGGTATGCCATGCTCGTCGACTTATCGGCGCCGATCGCCATCGTTGCGCAGGCGTTGTTTTTCGTCCTGCGCTGGCGCCCGCGCGACTATCGCTGGCGCCTCGGTATCGTCTACGTCCCGCTCATCGCGTTTTTCGGTCGTGCGGTCTGGGAGGGATATCCAAGCGCCTCTGCGCGGGTGCTCCTGCCGCTCTTGCTCGCTTTCAACTTGGCGTTGCCACGCGGTCTCAAATGGACGCCGCTGCTCGTGCTCGGGAACCTGTCCGCCCTCTCCGGCATCGACATTCTGGCCGGTGCGCCACCCTAACCCGAGATGACGAGCCACAGGAACGCCGCCGCGAGCGGCCGCGGATCCGGGTTTTCCTCGGCGTGATTCTTCGGTGCTTCGGCGTATGCAAACTCGAAAGTCACGATGTTGGTGCCGCGTCTCCACGCGGCCTTCGGCGCGGCGGCTTCGAGAATGGAAAAGCCGGGCGGCATCGCCAGCCAGCCGAGCGACGTCTTGTTGACGGAGACCTTGACGAATTGCATGGGCGCGTTCGGAAAGGCGAACGGCGCCGCTTTGAATGCAATGACGCGGTCGGAGCGCTCGATGACGTTCAGCGCCAGCTTGCAGGAGCGAGCGGCACACCAGGCGAACCTGGCGCCGCGCGGTCCCTCGGGGCTCGACCAGCCGCTCGCCGCGGCAGCCTTCGACCGTGCGTCGAAGGCGACGAAGCGGGTCTCCGGCGGCGGCGGCGCTCGCAACGTGGACGTCCCGATCACTCCGATCATCATTCCGAGTACCCCGGCCCCAGCAATCCACGCGGCCGGCCAGCATGAGCGCGCCAGCGTGCGTCGGGCGACGGGTCCGGCGATAGTCGGAGCCTCGGCGCGAGCCAGCGGAGCAACTGTCTGATTGGTCAAGCCGCCTCTTCTGCGCTTTGCTCGAGCGGCGGCTTCGCCGTCATCCCAATGAGCACGGCCGCAACATAGTCGCGCTCGGACGATGCTACGAGCACGATCTCGCAGACCCGGAACCTCCTCAGCGTGAGAGCGTTCAAGATCCCCCGCTCCACTGCCGTGGCCCCGTTGCTGGCCGCCGCTCTCGCGCTCGCCGCGTTTGCCCGCGTGGCGACCTTCGGGTTTGCCTATGACGACTCTTGGACACTGGTAGACAATGCCTGGCTCACGCACCCACTCGCGGAGCTGTTGCAGCTACTCGCAAGCGGCGGCGCCGTCGCCAAACACGTTCCGGACGCCACGCGCCCAGTAATGGTGCTGTTCGAAGCACTCGAACGCCGCGTGTTCGGGCTCGCACCCGCCGGCTATCACGTCGACTCGCTGTTGCTTTACGCCCTCACCTGCGCGCTCGCGGCACGCCTGGCGCTGCTCCTTACACGCCGGAAACACGTCGCGCTCTTCGCCGGTTGCTTTTTCGCGGTAGCGCCTCTTCATGCAGAGGTTGCTTCCGCAATTAATTTTCGTGAAGACCTGTTCGCAGCAATCGGCGTGCTCGGAGCGCTCCTCGTCGTCTGTGCGCCCGCGAAAACCGCGGCGCCATCGGACGGCTGGGCGCGACGCTCTGCCGCGGCGACCCTGCTCGCACTAGCGCTGCTCGCCAAAGAGAGCGCGGTCGCATTCGTACCGCTGCTCGGGCTGGTCGCCTTCTCCGTGCCCTGGGTGCGCGCAAATTTGCGGCAGCGACGCTGGACGCTCGCCGCTCTGGGACTGGTTTTCTGTGTCTGGCTACTTTGGCGGGTGCCACTCGCCCTTCGCGGTGACGACATACCGCTTGCGCCGGCCCGCCCGTTGTCCCAGCTCGTGCTCCGCAGCGCTCGCTTCGAGGTGCTGGCCGTGGTCCACGCGCTGGCGCCGTGGCTCTATTCGCCCGACTATTGGCGGCAGCCCGACGCGACCTTTCGCTTCATCGTCCCATGTGTCTCGCTGCTTGTCGGTGTGGCGCTGCTCGGTCGAGAGAGAGAGAGCCGCATTCCCGCGCTCGGTGTCGGTATTGCGTTGATCGCGCCTCTCGCCTGCGCGCCGTGGCTGCGCCCCGTGAACGAGCTTGCGGATCGATATTTTTTTCTGGGAACGTTAGGGGGCGGACTCGTCTGGGGCTGGGTCTTCGAGCGAGCAGCGATAAGGCTCGGCTTCGAGCGGCTCGGGCCCGGCATCCCGCTGCTCGCGCTGCCGCTCGTGCTCTTTACCTGGCCCGCGACGTCGATCTGGCGTGACGACCGCGCGCTTTGGTCCGCCGCCGCGGAAATCACCCCCGCCTCGCCGCGCGCCTGGGCCGGCCTCTCGCGGGTACATCGGATTGCCCGCGAACCAGCTTTGGCGGACGCGGCGATGGCGCGAGCCTTGGGTGCGGATCCGAACTACCCGCCCGCGCTCGTCACGCAGGTTTATAACGACCTTGCGTTCGGGCGGCTCGCCAGCGCTCGCGAGCACCTTGCTGTACTCGAAGAGCATGGCGCCGGCGACGGCGGCGGGCTCGCCAAGGCGAAGCGCTGCGCCGTGCTCGACGCCGTGAACGCGGCCCGTTGCATCGGGCCCTAGTGGGTCGCCGCGGACGGTGCGGCCTCTATGGCCCAGACAAACGCTCGAGCCGCACGTTGGTGAGCGCAAGCCTCACGTCGCGTGCGATTCGAACGCGAAATTCGATGTTGTCGAGCACCTGCTCCAAACTGAACTCGACCGCGCCGAGAGCGGACTCCGACCGCGTGCGTTTCGCAAGGAGCGGCGTCTCCCCAAGTGATTCCCTACCCGACTTGAAGATGACGTCGAGCGTGCCGACATGCTTGTGGCGCGTCGCAGCTAAGAAGTGCCCGTACCATTCGACACGATAACGGCCCGGCGCCAACGTGACGAAAGGGCCGGAGAGGAGCTGGCCGGCATGCCCCTCCGAGACAACGCTGCCGTCGCCGGCGACCCGACCGACCTGATGGCGGAACGCCGGATGCGACGCCGGCGCCTCGACGACCGTGAACTGCAGGGGGCCGACGAGGCCGGCTTCGAGCGGAAAGCGCCAACTCATGAGCTCACTCGGGCGCTCGTCGCGCGTGATGCTCAGATAAGGGAATTCGTAGCCCGCGAGCACACCGGCGCTTTCACGCCGACCGAAGGGGTGAACGCCCACGATCACTTCGTCGACCAGACCTCCGCGAGCCAGCACGTCCTGACCGGCGTCGTTCAAGACGACGGTCGGCACGTCATAGACATACGTGAGAATGGACCCGAAGTTGACCTGATCCGTGATGACCGGCCAACGGTCGCGGTGGGCGCGCGCGAATTGCGCGATGCGCTCGTAAGCTTGCGGCAAGCCCGCAAGCATGCTGCGGAACAAGAAGGGACGGTCGAAGTCGAGCGGCGCGAGCAGCCAGGCGAGCGCGACGAGAACCGCCGCGAACACTCGGGCGCTCCGATGGCGACGCCGGGACAGGAGAAGATCGAACGTCCACGCTGCGGCGAGCGTCGCGACAGCGAGCAAAAGCGGGATCACGTGCGGTACCCAGCGGCGCGAAGCCCACATGTAAATCGGCGCCACCTCGGTGCGCGCTGTGTAGACGAAAAGTGTTCCCAACAAGAGCGTGACCAGCGGCAACCAACGGGTGAATCTGACCGCTCCGATGGCAAGCGCGAGGCCGCCGAAAATCAGGGGCCAAGAGGCCCAGCCGACGTACCAGGTCAAGTGACGAAGGACCCGACCGTCGTCCCCGTGATCGACGAGCGGACGCAGAGTAATGCCCAAGGCCACCCACCCGAGCGACGCCCAGACCGCAGCGTAACCCAGCATTCTCAGTCGCGTCTCGTTCGCATAAGGCGCCACGCGCCTCCACAGAAGCATCAGTGCCAGCGCAGCAACGTCGAGCCCACTCGTGAGCCACGGCAAAGCCACGGCCGTGCTCGAACCCTCGGCGAGTTGTTGGCAATAGATCGACGAGAATACGCGCGCGTCGCCGTAAGCGAACAGGCTCGTTGCTAGGTGGCCGACAGCCGCCGCGACCGCGGCCCGACGCTGATTGTGTCCGCCCAACGAGGCAGCAACCGCGAACCCCAGCACCGCGAGCGAGCCCATTCCGCCGTCGAGACGGTCGAGCACTCCAAGACCGAAGACACAACCCGCGACGGCACCGAGCTTCTGCTCGGCGCGGTCCCACGCGAGCGCAAGCAGAAGAAGGCCCGAAAGGTTCAGCCAAAGCGCCAGCACTTCCGTAAGCGTGATGCGGCTCGCCCACACGAACGCCGGGTTGAAGCCGAGGACGATGAGGAACGCGAAGCCCGCAAGGCTCGTCTCGAGCCGGCGGACGAGCGCAAACCCGGTTGCCAAGCACAGCACCGCGAGCCAAGCGTTCGCGCGGACAGCGCCTTCCACTCCGCCAAAGGCAAAGAAGAGTGCGTCGAACGCCGTAAACAAATGCAAAAATTGCGCTTGAAGTGCGTGTCCGGCATGTTGGTCGGTCAGATACCCGTAGACAGCGGGGAACCAGCGCACCAAACCCGAGCCGTGTGCCCGCGCCCACTCTTCGATCGCCGGCGCACCGAGGTTCAGTCCGCCGGTCTTGGCGATTCGCGCCGCGAACGCCAAGTACGGCCCCGGATCCTGCCCGCCGAGCAGGAAGTACGTCGGGTACCATGCGTAGAGGACGCCGAAGCCGAGGCAGGACACCGCCGCGGCCATTGCGATGCGCGAGGGCGTGGGCTCGGCAAACCCGACTACGACGAGCCGCCGCAGCGCTCTTCGACTCGCGACCAAGGTGCCCGTGGCGACCACGACGCCGACGGCGAACGTGCGCAGGAGCGAAAAGACCCCGAACCGCATGAGCGTCCAAGCCGCCAGTGCGATGACTAGCGTCACGCCGGACGCGCACAGCGTCGCCAGCTCGAAACGAAAGAGTCCCTGGCCTCTGGCCCCGCTCACTTCCCGCTCAAAGCACGTACTGATCCCCAATCGCCGTTACGGTGAGGTTCACGCCCTTCAGGCGCGCGCATTCTTGCTCGACCTCGGATTGGAATACGGGCTTGATGTGATAGAGGAGCGCGGGCAGGTCCTTCGGGCGCGCGTACTTCTTCAGGTCTTTAAGAAGGGTACGCGGCGTGTGGTGCCCGCTCACGGTCGCCAGGCGCTGCTCGCGATTCGGGAAGCTCACCTCGAGCAGGAGCGCCTTCAGGTCTTTCTCTTTGTTCAAGAGCTGCCAGAGCCGCTCGGTCGGCCCGGTGTCGCCGCTGTAGCCGATGGTGGCGTCCGGGCCTTCGATGATGAAGCCCGCGGATTCGATGGTGTGGCTCACGAGCACAGTCCGCACCTGGTAGCCCGCCACCTCGCTGCGCTTCTCGGGCTTGAGCTCGACGAAGCGCAGCGTCGGACGGGTCTTGTTCGGGATCTCGGTGAAGTCCGGCCAGAGCAGGTTGTTGAAGAAGTGCTTCTTCAGCACCCGCAGGGTCGCCGCGGTGCCCGCGACGACGAGCGGCTCGCAGTCGGCCTGGCAACGGTTGTCCGCGATGGTCGCGAGGTCCCGAATGTGGTCGAGGTGCGCGTGGCTGACCAGGCACGCGCTCAGGCGGAACTGCGCGCCGAGGTCGAGCCCGCTCGTGAGCGAACCTGCGTCGATCGCGAGGCGCTCGTCGAGGACGAACGCGCTCGTCCGATGGTTGGGCGTCTCCCCGCCGTGACAGCCGATGACCCGGAGCTCCATGAGTCAGGTTTCCTGGGCCGGTGATCACAGTATCTCGGAGCGTCGCCGGTGGTCAAAGAGGTACCACGCGAACGGCCAGTCGGACGGGCGTCCACGCATTGTCCTTGCCGTATCCGTGCTTTGGAGCTAAAAGCCCGCCCCTGCTTCGGGTTCTTCGAATCCGGCGCGGAACCGTCTCGCCAACCAACGCAGCTTCCCCTTGGGGGATCGTCTAACGGCAGGACGCAAGATTCTGGCTCTTGCTATCTAGGTTCGAATCCTAGTCCCCCAGCCACGCAGCATCGTTCCAAAGGCCCCATCGTCTAGCGGTTAGGACATCGGCCTCTCACGCCGGTAACGCGGGTTCGATTCCCGCTGGGGTCGCCCCAGAAAAAGCCTCTTCGTGAGAGAGAGGCAGCGAGCCCTCGGGGAGTTTCAGCATCGGCGATGCAGAGCTCCTCGGGGTAGCGCCGCGTCCGTCGCTCGGCTCGTTCGTTCATGCGCGTCCGCGGCGGCTCCGTCGCTCGCGCTTGGCGGCGTTTTTCTCGTTCTGATTCAGCGGACGCTTGAGCAAGCGCTCCGGAGCGAGCAGGCCGTCGCGCACGAGGTTTCGCAGAGACAGCTCCGCGTCGAGCGCGTCGCTCGGCGTGACGGCTGAGTCGAACACGGGCTCACCCCGCGCCCAGCGCTCCGCGGCGTTCGGTTCGTTCAGCGCGATCGCGACCGCGTTCGTGAGCTCGAAGCTCCGTGCGTCGAGCTTCGCTTCGGCGCAAGCGACCGTGATGGCCGACTTGGCCAGCCCGAAGATCGCGGCGGGCGCAGCATGCTTGTCGATGGGCGTACGGCGCTCCGGATCCCTCGCCGCCGCTTCGCATTGGTCGAGGCTCAGCGACGTATGGGCGCGACAGGTGAGCGGACGGACGTCGTAGATGACGCATTGCCCCGTCGTGTCGTCGAGGAAGGCGCAGGGCACCTGTTCGCGCCAGCGCGTGTCGACGTCGAGGCTTCGCGCGTAATCGGCTTCGTCGTCCAGCTGCGCGCGCGTTTCGGCGAGCTCTTCCGGCGGGAGACCTCGCAAAAATTCCGCGATGGCGACGGCTTCGGGCGCGCTTGCTTCGATCTTCAAGCCATGACAACAGCGCGAACATCCCGCGGCACAAGCAGGTGGACGTTCGCGCACGAGCTCGGCAACGAGCGGCTCGAGGCCTTCAGCCGCGGCGAGCGTGAGCGATGCCACGTCTTCGGCGGCACGACCTCGGGCGAGTCGTTCACGCGCCGCGTCGCGTTCGCGCCGAAAAAACGCGAGTGTCTCCGGCGCCGCGTCCCGCAACGACGCTTCGATAAGAGCGACCAAACTCGCGCCACGGTCCACGCGCCGTGAGTATTCACCGGCGACGCACGCGGGCCAAAGCGCCTCCGAATCAGGCCGTCTTACCGCGTTTGCCGCGTCAGACCGGCGGCCCACCTCTTGCTTTGCGTGTCAGCATGGCATTGAAAGGAATGGTTCCGTGGGTCGGTGGTGGCGCTGCGATGGCCGTCGGGCTGGTATGGGCACAGCGCGCCCTCAATTGGCGCGGCGCTTTGCCTCGCAAGTCCAAAGCTGTCGCGCCCGAGCTACCCGACATCAACCTCGACCCCGACGTGAATCTCGGGGACCGAGCGCGTGACGACGCGTTGCACGACATGGGCGGTCTGGACGACGACGAGATCGACTTCGATGCCGATACCGTGCGGCAGCCCGAGAACATCGGCGACCTCGACGTGACCCCGACCGCGGGACCACTCGAGCACATGATCCAAGGTGACGAGCAGTACGACGCGATGGACGCGGAAGACGTTGGCACGGCGTGGCTTCGCCGCGCGACGCAGTCCGAGCCCGCGGAGCTCACCGAGCCGAACGAGTCGCTCGAGGGCACGCACGCGGTGATCGACGGCGATTCGGCGCTCTTCGGCGGAGATCGCGAAGACGGCTTCGGCAGCGATCAGGAAGGTGATGCGCTCGCACCGAACGCCGGAACGCGTGAGGACGATATCGCTGCCGAGCTTCCCGTCGGGACCCAGGATGCGGCCGGAAACGTCGAGCTCAACGCGCCGCTGAACCCCCCCGACGGTCTGAACGCGCCGCCGACGGGCGCTCTCTCCCCGACGAACGAAGAGATCGCGCGTCGTCATGCCGCGCTCGAAGCCGACCAGCGCCATTCCAAGCGCTAGTCGGCTTCGCCGTGTTCGACCGCGACCGAGCCGATTAGCTGCTCGGCTTCACGTCGCGGTCGAGCACGGTCTTGCGGCCGTCGCTCCGCGCGCTCTCAATCGCGCGATCGCAGATTTGGCGCACCATGTCCGAAAGCACCGGGACGATGCCGTCCGAAGTGTTCATCCCGGATTTGGATTTGATGTACGACTTGAGCTTGGAGACGACGATCAGGACCTCTTGGGGAGTGTCTGCGCCGCCCCCGGCCGAAACATTCGACTCATTTTCGTTCACGATTCGTTCCTCCGCTGACTTGGCGGCACCTGCCGCTTCCTCTGCTTGTTGCAACTCCCATTCCGCACGCGTTGGAGCACGGGCTGATTCAGCCCACGCTTCACGGTGCCTCATCATGGGCAGATGGGCGTCCCAGCATTCGACGGAACAAAAATAGAGGGCCGTCTTTCCACGTTGACAGGTGGAAACGCTGCACTGGTAGTAGCTCGCGCCGAAGGCGAGCGGCTTACGGCACGTGCTGCAGACTTTGAAGTGCTCCGGCACCTCAGGGCGCCTCCGCTTTGAAATCCCACGGCCGCTCGCCGTCGGTCCGACGCTCGCGGACGAGCCATGCGAGGACGGCGTCCGCCCAGAGCTCGCGCCCGACGTCACTCGGATGGATCTTGTCGCGCTTGCGCGGGACGTCGTGGACCACGGAGTCCGAGTCGAGGAAGCGGCACGGCTTCACGTTGTCGCGGATCACGGCCAAAATTCCAGTGTCCCGTTTCCAGCGCGGCGGTGAGATCCACACGCACGGTCGCCCGCCGAGCACGCGCACGAGCTTGCGCACGGATGATGCGCGCTGCTGCGGATTGGCGAGCTCGAACTCGTTTGCACCGAGCGTGACGATGACGAGGTCGGGGTTATAGCGCGCAACGTAGGAAGGTAACTCCGTACCCGAAGCCCACGTCGGCACATAGCTCGATGTTTGAAATTCGAGCACGCTCCGGAGCCCCCGCGCCTTCAAACGCTGACCGAGCGGCACGCCGAGCGCACCGGCGAACGAATCCCCGACATGGAGTACCAAAGTGCCCCGCGGCAAATCAGCGTCCACCGACGGCGTGGAATTCTGCGACCGCGAATTCGTTTGAGCTCCAACCGAATTGCTTGCGCCCGCCTCCCCGCCCTCTGCTCGTTCCGAACCTTCGTTCGGTGCACCGACCGAACGCTCACCCGTCGAATGTGCACAGCCGAAAGCTAGAGCGACAGCGAGCGCCGCAATGCTCAGGGACAGCAGGCGCTGTTCCAGCCCACACCTACGTCGCGGTTTTTGCATCCGGAGTGCCGGCCGACGAAATTACGGGCGGCATGGCTGCCGCCCACGTAGCGGAAGGCGTGCGGGCGGTCACGCGAATTGTGCTCGCAATCAGCGTCGAATTCGCTCGACCGCACGCGGCGTACGTCGCGTGCACTCACCTTCACGTCCTCGATTTCCGCGGGCGGCAGCGCTTCGATCGACGTGCAGCCGTGACCGGGAGCTTCGATCCACCCCTCGACGCAAGTCGGCTCGCCCGGTGCGGCGCACCTCACACCGTTGAAACTTTTGCCGTCAGCGCACGAGCGGTCGAGCACGCCGTGCCGGCAGAGCCCGGGCGTTTCCTCACCGAACGGGCACGGCTCGGTTGCGAGCGTGGCGGCGCAACGAAAGCCGAGGTGCGCGCCGCGCTTGTCGGGCGCGAGGCGATCGCGCAGGCGCGTATGCATCCACTTCTCGAAACGCCGGCTGAAGCTGCCGCCGCGATACACCTTCGCGTAGCCGGTGCTCGGCGGCCACGGATACGAGCCGTACCAATCCGAACCCCATTCCCACACGTTGCCGCTCACGTCGCTCAAGCCGAAGGCGCCCGCGGGAAAGCTCTTCACGGGACACGTCCCGGGGCGCTTCCAACATGCCTGCTCGTCCGGTGACGCGTCACCCCACGGGTATTTCAGATATCGATCCCCGCCGCGCGCGACGTACTCGAGCTCGACTTCGCTCGGCAGCCGTTCGCCGTGTGCGCGGCAATAGCCGTCGGCCGCGTTCCACGTCACGCAGTTGATCGGATGCGAAGCGCGCTCGGGGCGGCCGTAGTTGCAGAGGATGCTGCCGGGTTCCGGAGCCGTGCACGCGCCGTCCTCGACGCACTTCGCGAACGCTGCCGCCGTGACCTCCGTTTCGTCCATGCAAAAGGCGGGAAGCTCGGTGAGGTAACGCGGGCTCTCGTCGTCGGCGAAGTGCTCGCTCGGATCCGCGCCGACCCAAAATTTGCCGCCCGGAATGCGCTGCGTCCCACCGGGGCACGTCGAAACGGCGGCGCCCGTTGGTTTTGTGGGGGTGTAAATGTCGGAATCGGGCAACACCGTAGGCAGCTCGTCCAGCGTGAGGACGGGCACGGCGTCGGGCGGCGCCGCGAGCGTGTGGATCGCGCTCGTGGCGGCGGGCGGGGCCGAGCCCGCACCGGGCGGCGTGGCGGCGGGTGGAGCGCGCTCTTCGTCGCGCGGCTCGGGCGGCAGCGCGAGCAACCGCGGCGTGAGCGCCGCCGACATGCCGGGGCAGCGCTCGGCCATGTGCACGAGGCCGAGGCGACGCGCGAGCGGCAGCGTTCGGTCCGCGAGCGCGCGCTCGAGCCAAAGCATGCGATCCGGATCCGTGCCCACGGCGCAGCCCGCGACGATACGCAAGCGATACGCTTCGCGGCGCACGCTCGCGAGCTTCGGCGAGAACGCGAGGGAGCGGTTCAAGTACTCCTCCGCTTCCGCGTAGCGCCCCGCGAGGACCAGGTTGCGGCCGATGAGGTACGGCGCGACGTCGTCGGTCGGGTGCTGGTCGAGCCAGGCCTGGAGCTTCGGCGCCGCGACGTCCCAGCCGGGCGGATCTTCGGTGCCGCCGATGAGCAGCCCGACGATGCCGTCTCTCGCAGTACCCTCGGCCGCGAGGCGCTTCACCTCGAGCGTGCGGCGCCGATCCTCGTCGAAGACGAGCTCGAGCGCCTTCGTATAGAGGGTGCGCGCCGCGTCGGCGTGGCCGCGGCCGAGCTCGATGTCGGCGCTCGTCTCGAGGGCGCGTACGGTTTGCGGCTTCGTGACGTCCTTTTCGGCGCCCAACGTGAGGTAACTCTTGATCGCCTGCTCGTCGTCGCCGCGACGGCGCGCGCAACCGGCGAGACCGAAGCGTGCGTCGACGTTGCCTGGGTCGAGCCCGAGCGTCGCGCGAAAGCCCGCTGCGGCGCCGTTCACGTCGCCCGTACCGAGGCGCTGGCTCGCGTCAACGAGCGTGCGGTCGACGATGCGCGGGCATTTGCGCTCGAAGAACGGCGCTTGCTCGAAGCGCGCCTTGGCCGTGAGGAGCGCGCGCTCCGGCACGCTCTCTGCCGCGAGCGCCGCGTGAAAATCGCGCTCGAGCGCCGCCATGTCTTTCCCGCCGAACGCCGCGGTCACGTCGGCGCCGCCGTACCAGCGCCGCACGGCTTCGGTCCCGTAGCGGTCGCGCAAGAACGTGACGAATGCGCCGGCGACCGTGTACGCCTTGGACGCGCTGATGCTCAAAAAGTCGAGCTGAAACACCGTGTGGAGCGGCGGCAGGATGCCGAGCACCTGCATCGCCGCGGCCCACTCGAGCGTCGTGAGCTCGTCGGTTTCGTCGGGCGCGGCCGCCACGGCAAACCCTTCGATCCGGCCGGGATCCGGCCAGATCCCGCCGAGCGGCCCCGCGACCTTGAACGGCCCGTGCCCGAACGAGCCCGCGATCACGTGCGCGAGCTCGTGGGAGAGCACGGGGTGCGGATAGAGCGCCTCCTGCACGTACACCTCCTCGCGCCAGGGTTTGGCGATGTACGTGTGCGACGCGCCCATGAGCCACCCCTTTTCGGCGTCGTTCGTGAAGAGGAAGACGCGGATGCGCTCGGGCCCGCGCGTGCCGAAAAAGGCTTCGATTTGCGGCACGCGCGCGTCGCAATCGCGCGTGAAGAGCTCGGCTTCGCGCTCCGAGAGCGCCTTCGGGTAAACCACGTCGCAGCGCGTGCCCGCGCGGCGCCCGCCGAGCGCCTCCGTGATCGACGCGACGGTGCTCCAGTGCCCGAAATGCGGCCCCTCCGCGGAGTGTACGAGGCTCGCGAGCGCGGCGACCAGCGTGACCAGCACGACGCCCGGTCGCTCTTCGAACGTGGCCCCGTAGCCGCGCTCGCGCGCGCGATCCCAAAGGCTGGCTGCGAGCGTCGCCGCCGTCAGCGTCGCGAGCGTCCCCGCGCGGTAGGTCATGAGCCGATCGACCACGTTGACGACGGTGTCGTAGAGCGGCCCGCTGAACACGCCGAAAAACGGATCGAACGCGAAGACCATCGGGCTCGTGACGAACCGGTAAAAGCTCACCGCGATGCAGGCGAGCGGCGCCGCGAGCGCGAGCAGCACGGCCACCCCCCGCCGCGCCAAGCGCCCTCGCTGCTCGCCGATCGCTCCGGCGGCGAGCCCGACCGAGCCCCCCCACACGCCGGCGAGCAGCGCCCCGAACCCCGGGCCGAGCACGTAAATCCAGAAACCCTCGCTCGGATCGCAGAAGCCGACGCGCGCCCCGTGGAGCAGCATCACGAGAAAGCCGGCGAGCGCGAGCGAAAGGCCGAGCTCGGCCCCACGAGCGACCGCGACCCGCGCCGGGGGCCGCCCTCGCGACGCCTCGAGCGCCGCCGCTATCGCGACGACGGCCGGCAACACGAGCCCACTCACGAGCGCGGAGTCGTAGCCCGGGCCGCCGAGCTGCGGCAGAAAGCCGAGCCCGCCGAGCACCACGACCGTCACCGCCAGCGCGTTGCGCCGTATCGGTTCCCGCCAGCGGCGCCCATACGCCCTGACCACGGAGCCTCCTGCCATCGCCGGCTAGAGCCTAGGGTCGGGCTTCGCTCTCGCGATGAGCATCCAGATCGGTGTCCTCGCCATCGTTCGGGCTCGGTTCCGGCTCGGCGAGCACGAGCGGTAACACCTGATCGATGCGGCTCACGAGGTGCAACGTAAGCTCGTTCCTGATCTCCTCGGGGACCTCTTCGAGATCGACGCGGTTGCGCGCGGGCATCACGATTTGCCGCACGCCCGCGCGATGGGCGGCGAGCACCTGGTCCTTGATGCCGGAGACGGGCATCACGGCCCCGCGCAGCGTGATCTCGCCCGTGACGGCGACGTCGGGGCGGCAGGCGGCGCGCAGGAGTAGCGACGTGACCGCGACGAAAATCGGCAAGCCGATGCTCGCGGCGTCGCGCGCGGCGCCTCCGCGCGGCGCGTGCACGTGCAGATCGATCGATTTGAGCCACTCGGGATCGAGCCCAAGCTCCTGCGCGCGCGAGCGCACGATGGTGACGGCCGTTTCCGCCGCTTCCTTCATGACCGCGCGCAGGCTGCCGGTAATGACGATCTCGCCCTTCCCGGGCATACGCGTCGCCTCCACGATCAGGAGATCGCCGCCGTTGCTCGCGACCGCGAGCCCGATCGACACGCCCGGAACGAGTTTCCGCTCGGTGAGCTCGGGCCGATAGCGCTCGGCGCCGAGGAGCTCCCGCACGAGATCGGTCGTGATGCGCCGGCCCTGGACGTTCTTGCCCTCGGCGAGATTGACGGTCACGTCGCGACACACGGCGGCGATTTCGCGCTCGAGGTTGCGGACGCCCGCCTCGCGCGTGTAGGAGTCGATCAAAAGCTCGATACTCTCGCGCTCGAAGCCGATCTCGTGGGGAACGAGGCCGTGCTCCTTGAGCTGCTTCGGGATCAAGAACTGCTCGGCGATCGAGCGCTTCTCGGCGCGGGTGTAGCCGGGCACCTCGATGAGCTCCATGCGATCCTTGAGCGCTTCGGGGATTTGCCAGCCGTAATTCGCGGTCGCGAGGAACATCACCTCCGACAGATCGAACGGCACGTCGATGTAATGATCGACGAACGTGTCGTTCTGCTCCGGATCGAGCGCCTCGAGCAGCGCCGCGGCCGGATCACCGCGGAGGTCCGTGCCCATCTTGTCGACTTCGTCGAGCACGAGCACCGGGTTGCGGCTGCCGACCTTCTTGAGCGCTTGGATGATGCGGCCGGGCAGCGCCCCCACGTAGGTCCGGCGGTGGCCGCGCACCTCCGCCTCGTCGCGCACGCCGCCGAGCGAGATGCGCCCGTAGCGGCGGCCCATGCTGCGCGCGATCGAACGGCCGAGCGACGTCTTGCCGACGCCGGGCGGACCGACGAAGAGCAGGATCGGGCCCTTTTTGTCGCGCCGGAGCTGGCGGATCGCCGCGTACTCGACGATGCGCCGCTTCACGCGGTCGAGCCCGAAGTGGTCCTCGTCCAAGCAGCGCTGCACGTCCTTCACGTCGATGCGATCGGGCGTCGTGCGGCTCCACGGCAAATCAGCCAGCCACTCGACGTAGGTGCGCGTCACCTGATACTCGGCGGACTGCTGCTGCATGCTCGACAAGCGCGAGAGCTGCTTTTTGGCGGCCTTCTCCGCTTCGGCCGGCAGCTCCGCGCGCGCGATGCGCTCGCGCAGTTGATCCACCTCGTCGTCGTCCCCGCCCTCACCGAGCTCCTCGCGGATGCTCTTCATGTGCTGGCGCAGCACGTACTCGCGCTGGCTCTTGCTGAGCTCCGTCTGCACGACGTTCGAGATGCGGTCCTTCACCCGCAAGATCTCGAGCTGGCGCTCGACCATCGCGAGCACGAGGCCGACGCGCTCGGCGACCTCGAAGGCTTCGAGGATCCCCTGGCGCACCGTGATTCCGGCTTGCTCCTCGGGGACGTTCGAGGCGATGAGATCGGCGAGCGCGCCCGGCTCGCGCACGTTGTCGAGGATGCTCGAGGTCTCCTTCGGCAGGTTCGGCATCAACGCGAGCACCTCGCGGGTGCGCTCGCGCAAACGCCGGCCGAGGTCGCTCAGCCCCTCCGGCGCGGTCGCCGGCTCGGGCACGCGCTGCACCTCGGCGCGCATGTACGGCTCGAGACCGTGCGGTGACAACAAGCGGAAGCGCCCGAGACCGTTGAGCACGACGCTGTAGTTCGAGGGTCCGAGGCGGATCACCTTCACTACGCGCGCCAGCGTTCCGACCTCGTAAAGATCCTCGAAGGTCGGCTCGACCGTCTCCGCACTCCGCTGGGTGAGAACGCCGACGAGCGCGCTCTCGTTACCAACCAAATCTTCTACCAACCGTACCGAGCGCGGCCTCCCGACGTTGATCGGCACGACCGACATCGGGAACAACACCGAGTTCCGAAGCGGCAGAATGGCGATGCGCTCGGGGCGGCCGGCCCGTTCAGACCCGCGCATACGTCTCACAGTAGTACGGACGCTCGCCACGTCCAGCAAAGCGGTGAGCAAAAGTGAGCGCAAGCTCTCCCGAAAAGCTCTCCGATTTCGCGGGCTCCACCGCTCTGTGCTAACTCGGGACTCGAATGGGCCCGAAGCTTGCCCGCATTTTCAGCGTGCTTCTCTGCGCGAGCGCGTGCGCGGCGAGCCGTTCGGAAAGCCCGCAAGCGGCGCTCGGAGCCTACGCCGCGGCTCTCCGCTCGGGGCACGCCCGCGAGGCTTACGACCTTCTGAGCGTCGACGCCAAAAAAGACATACCTTTCGACAGTTTCAGTCGCATTCTTCGCGAAAATCCTGATGAGGTAGCGGAGATGGGTCGGTCGCTCGCGCGGCCGGTCGGCCCCCCGCGCGTGACCGCGGTCGTGAAGGCGCCGAACGGCGAATCGCTCCTGCTCGTGCTCGAGAACGGCGAGTGGCGCGTCGACGGCTCGGCGATCGATCTGTACGGGCAGGAAACGCCGGAGGCGGCCCTGCACGCCTTCGTCCGCGCCTTCAAAAACCGTCGCTACGACGTGCTGCTCCGCTTCGTCCCGGACGCGGAGCGCGAGGGGCTCGGCGTCGATGAGCTCAAGCGAGCTTGGGAAGGCGCGGAACGAACGGAGCTCGAGGCCCTGGTTGCGGCCGTCGAGACGAACCTCCCGAACGGCCGCTTGGAGGTGACCGGCGATCGGGCGACGATGGCATTCGGTGCCGGCGGCACCGTCGAGCTCGTACGTGAAGACGGGCGCTGGAAAGTGGAGGATCTTCGCTAATGGGACGAACTGCGAGCGTCGAGCGTACGACGCGGGAAACGCGCATCCGGGTCGAGGTCGATCTGGACGGTACCGGTAAGGCGACGATCCAGACGCCCCTGCCCTTCCTTTCCCACATGCTCGAGCAGATCGCGCGCCACGGGCTCTTCGATCTCTCGATTTTCGCCGAAGGCGACGTCGACATCGACGGGCACCACACGACCGAGGACATCGGTATCGTACTCGGCAAGGCCGTGCTCGATGCGCTCGGCGACCGGAAGGGCATCCGGCGCTACGGCTCGGCGACGCTGCCGATGGATGAGGCGCTCGTGACCGCGGCGATGGATCTCTCCGGCCGACCCTTCTTCGTCTGGCGGGTCGATTTGCCGAAGGCCAAGCTCGGTAACTGGGACACCGAGCTCGCGGAGGTCTTTTTCGAGGCTTTTGCGCGGAGCGCCCAGGCGAACCTCCACGTGCGCCTGCACGAGGGCTCGAACCTGCACCACATCATCGAGATCTCGTTCAAGGCGTTCGCGCGTGCCCTGCGAGAAGCCACGAGCCTCGACCCGCGCTCGCCCGACGTGCTCCCTTCGACGAAAGGCGTACTCGATTGAGCGCGCTCACCGCCGTCGTCGTCGACATCGGGATCGGCAACCTGCGCTCGGTCGCGAAGGCGCTCGAGATCGCGGGTGAAGGGCGCGCTCGCGTCGTGCGGTCGCGTGATCCGGACGCGGTGCGTCGAGCCGATCGCGTCGTCGTACCGGGTCAGGGTGCATTCGACGCGGTCGCCAAGGGTCTGGCGGGTCCCCTGCAAGAGTCGCTCACCGAATCGGTCAAGCGTGGGGTGCCCTACCTCGGCATCTGCCTCGGCCTGCAAGTGCTGTTCGAAGGCAGCGAGGAAGCGCCCGGCGTTCCCGGCTTCGGTTGGATGCGCGGCCAGGTGCGCCGGCTACAGGGCGGCGCCGGCCTCAAGATCCCGCACATGGGTTGGAATCAGCTCGAGCTCCACGGCGGCGGGCATCGGGAGCTCGGCGCGGCCGGCGGCGACGGCGCGTGGGTGTATTTCGTACACTCCTTCCACGCGGTGCCGGAGGAGCCGGACGTGCTGCGCGCGAGCGCGGGTTACGGGCCGAACCAAGTGACGGCCGCCGTCGCGCGCGACAACGTGCTCGGAACCCAATTTCACCCCGAAAAAAGCCAGGGTGTCGGGCTTGCCCTCCTCGCGAGCTTCTTGTCAGGCTAAGAGCCTCCCCAATGGAAGTCATTCCGGCCCTCGATTTGCTCGACGGCAAAGCCGTCCGCTTGCGCCAGGGCCGCTATGACGACGTGACCGTCTACGACGACCATCCACACATCGTCGCAGCGGAGTGGAGCGGGCGCGTTCGCCGCGTGCATGTGGTCGATCTGGACGGCGCGAAGGCAGGCAAGCCCGTGCAACGGGTGCTCGTGCGCAAGGTCGTCGCTTCGTTCGGCGCCGGCGTTCAGATCGGCGGCGGCGTGCGCTCGATGGCGGCCGTGGACCAATACTTCGACCTCGGCGTCGATCGCGTCGTGCTCGGCACGGCGGCCATCCGCGATCCGGAGCTCATCCGTACGGCGGCCGCGGCGTATCCCGGGCGCATCATCGTGGCGGTCGACGCGCGCAACGGCAACGTCGCGACCGACGGTTGGACGGACCAGTCGGAAAAGCGCGCCATCGACGTCGTTCGCCAGTTCGCCGACCTCGGCCTCGCCGCCGTGCTCTATACGGACATCGACCGGGACGGCACCGAAGTCGGGCCGAACCTCGACGCCACGGCGCTGCTCGCCAAGGACGGCGGCGTGCCCGTCATCGCGAGCGGCGGCGTCGGCAAGCTCGAGCACGTGCGCGCGCTCGCCAAGGCGGCTCCGAAGATCGTCGGCGCCATCGTGGGGCGCGCGCTCCACGAGCAGCGTTTCTCCCTCGAAGAAGCAATCCTCGCCGCGAGCGGGCGCCCCGAAGATGGCTGAGCGGCCGAGCCGGGATCCCACGGAAGCGCTGTCGCGCGCTTCCATGTTCCCGACTCGCGCCGTGCTCGAGCCGCTCGGAGCGCCCGAATCCGAGCACCCGGCTTCCTCGAGCGCCTTCAACGGCGAAGACTTTCTGTTCCATCTCTATCGCGGCAGCGAGCTCCTTCAGGACAACTGCGTCAGCGAGGCCAAAGAGGAGCTCGAGCGCGCGCTCCGCTTTCAGCCGACGGACGCCGAAGGCCAGGGCCTTCTCGGCATCGTTTACTTCCGGCTCGGCATGTATCCGCGCGCGATCGGCATCTACGAAGAGCTCATCCGCAATTTCCCCCGCGAAATCTCGCCGAAGGTAAATCTTGCGCTCTGCTACCTGAAGACGGGCCAGCAGCAGCAAGCGCGCGACGTGCTCGAGGAAGTGATCCAGCGTGAGCCCGATCACCTGCGCGCCTGGGGCTACTACGGACTGGCGCTCGAGCGGCTCGGCGATTACGGCAGAGCGCAAGGGGCGTTCGAGCGCGCCGGTCAGCCCCAGCTCGCGCGCCGCATGCAAAATCGGCTCGAAGCGGTCGAGATCGCCGAGGAACCGGGCGAAGCCGAACACCAGCTCGACGAGGTCCGCCTCGCCGCGGCCGACGCCGTGCAAGAGCTCGATGCGCAGGCGCCGTTCGTCTCGGCCCGCGAGGAAGCGGGCGAGCTCGAAGCCGTGCGCTCGCGCCGCTGGCGCGCGGTCGAGCCGGGAGAGGAGGTCGTGCCGCGGCCGTCGCGGCCGCCGTCGGGGCAAAACCGCGCCGTGGCCCTCGGGAGCCTCGGAGTGTTGGCCGTTTCGGAGCCGATGGAGGTGCCGGCGGCGTCACGCCGGGGGGCAACGGAGCCCCCGCCGCCCGCCGCGCCGCCGCCGGCCGCACCCGCGCCGGGCTCGCCCTCCGCCCTCGTCGCCGAAGCGGCCGTGGCCGTCCCGGACTCGCGCGAGCGGCTCGTGATTCGCGACAGCATCGCGGTCGTGCGCGTGGAGGTCGGCTTCGCGCTCCGCAACGACGCGCTGCGCGCGGTGCAGCCGGACGCGGCCGCGTTCGCGCGTAACGCGCTCTGCCGGCGTTTGCGGGGGCGCGCGACCGACGAGCCGTTCGGCGGAGCCGCGACGCCGTGGACACTGCTCGAAGGAAGCGGACTCGCGGTGCTCGCCGCCGGGCCTTCACGCTCCGTCGCGGCGCTCGAGCTCGGCGGTGAGTTCGTGTACCTGCGGGAGTCGCGCCTGCTCGGTTTCGATTCGAGCGCGCGTTACGAGAACGGCCGATTGCCGGCACCGCCTCAGGAGCCCGCCCCCATCGTCATCGTGCAGCTTTCGGGCCGCGGCTTGGTGCTTGTCGAGAGCGAACGGCCGCTCCGAGCCTTGATGGTCACGGCGGATCGGCGCGTGATCGTGCGGAGCGAATCGGTGGCGGGCTGGACGGGGCGTATGCTGGCGCAGCCCATCACGGTGGAAGACGCACCCACGCATGCGCACGGCTTCGTGTCGTTCTCGGGCGAAGGTGCCGTGCTCCTGGACGACGCATGATTACGCCGAGCGAACCCCCTCCGCCGAAGAAGCCGCGCCCGACCCGCGCCGAGCGGCGCAAGCGCCGTCACTCGTTGCGCGAAGACGCGCTGAACCTGCCGAACCTGCTCACGATGGGCCGCGTCGCCGTGATCCCGCTCGTGATTTTGCTCCTCGACCGCGGCTCACCGAAAGACTGCTGGTGGGCAGCGCTCGTTTACTCCGCGGCCGCACTCACTGATCTCGTCGACGGCTGGCTCGCGCGGCGCATGCACGTCGTGAGCGTACTCGGGAAATTTCTCGATCCGCTGGCCGACAAGCTGCTCGTGATGGCCGTCCTCATCTACATGGTGCCGATGGGACGCATCCCGACCTGGGCCGTGACGCTCCTGCTCGCGCGCGAGCTCTCCGTGACGGGCCTCCGTAGCATCGCGAGCAGTGAAGGCGTCGTGATCGCCGCGGGCGACGATGGCAAGAGCAAGACCGCGCTCCAGATGGCCGGCCTCCTCTGCCTCATCCTCGGCTACCCGTACCACCTCACGCTCGGCCCGCTGGATCTCGGCGAGGTCGATCTCGTCTACGTAGGGCGGGCTCTCGTCTACGTTTCGCTCGTGTTCTCGATCATGAGCGCGCTTTCGTACACACGGCTCTTCGCGGAAGCCGTCGAAGCCAAAAATAGGCGTGGTACCGGCGATCCGCGCTGAAAGACCCTTGCTTCCGGCGCCTGCGCGACTCCGATTGCTCAGGCGGACGGCCGGGTGGTAGAAGCCGGCTGCGCATGCTTCCCATCGCTCTTCGGGTTTTCGCCCGCACGGCTTTCCTGCTCTCGACGGTGGCCATTTTCTCGACCAGCTGCTCTCGCCAGGGGGAAGGTGACCGCTGCGATCTGGATTGGGGCGGGCCCGATCAGGACTGCCAATCCGACCTCATTTGCACGGCCTGCGGCAACTTGCAGGTCGCGACCGTGGATCGGTGTTGCCGCCGGGACGGCGCGGTCACCGACGCGCGCTGCGCTAAGGCGGCCGTGATGAACGACCTCACCTGCAGCGCGCACAAGAACCTCGCGACCTCCGGCTCGGCGGGCAGCGGAGCTTCCGGCATCGCGGGTTCGGGTGGCACTGCCGGCTCGGGCGTCACCGCGGGCTCGGGCGGTATTTCCGGCGGCTCGACCACCGGAGGCATGTCGGGCGAGCCCGGCGGCGGCAACGCGGGGGAGTGAGTCGGTGCCGTCGATTTCCGCACTGACCGAGCTCGGCGAGAACGCCGTGCTGCTGGCCCTCGCAGTATCGCTGCCCGTGATCGGCGTGGCGGCGCTCGTCGGCGCCTTGGTCTCCGCTCTCCAAGCCGCAACGCAACTTCAGGACGCGACGCTCGCGCACTTGCCGCGCCTCCTCGCCGTCGCGGTCGCACTCATCGTCGCCGGGCCGTGGATGGGCGCGGAAATCGCCAAGTTCGCGCTCGAAGCCTTCACGGCGAGGTGAACACGTGCGCGCGCGGGTGCTCGCGCCGAGTGACGTCCCGCGTACGTCGAAGGGGCGCGTGCGCGTGGGCGGACGCGTGGTCGCGGCGGAGGCCAATCGTCTCGTCGTTGCCGACGCGTTCGCGCACGTGACCGTCACGGGGGAGCTCGCCGCGAACCCGGGCGATCTCGTGGTCGTGTCCGGGCGCGTCGTGCGGGGGCGAGTCGTCGACGCACGGCTCGAGGGACACCAGGCCGAGGCCGAGCCGCGCGGCGACGGCATGACGGGCCGCTTCACCTTCGGCGGTACCGGCGCGATGCTCGCGACGCGCGCCGCGATCATGGCCGAAATTCGCTCATTTTTCGGCGAGCAAGGCTTCGTGGAGGTCGAAACGCCGATTCGCGTCCCCGCCCCGGGCGTCGATGCGCACGTCGAGGCGATCAAGAGCGCCGGGCAGTTTCTCATCACGTCCCCCGAGCTCGCGTTGAAGCGCTTGCTCGTCGGTGGTCTGCCGCGCGTTTTCGAGCTCGCTCGTGTGCTCAGGGCCGACGAACGAGGCACGCTGCACGAACCGGAGTTTCGCCTGCTCGAGTGGTACCGCGCGTTCGCGGGCTACGAGGACGTGCTCGCCGACACCGAACGTCTCGTCGCGCGCGTCGCCCGCCGAGCGCGTGGACGCGTGGAGCTCGTGACGCCGGACGGGCGCACGCTCGACGCGCGTCCACCGTTTCCCCGGATCTCGGTGCGCGAGGCGTTCCGCCGCTACGCCGGCGAGCCCGACGCCGCGGCGCTTGCCGCCGGCGACGAAGCGCGCTTTTTCGAGCTCTTGGTCGGCCGCGTCGAACCGGCGCTCGCCGCGTTCGAGCAACCGGTATTTCTCGTCGAGTACCCGATCTCGCAGGCCGCGCTCGCCCGGCCGTCGCCTTCCGATCCGACCGTCGCCGAGCGCTTCGAGCTCTACGCAGGCGGCGTCGAGCTCTCGAACGGCTACGGCGAGCTCACCGATCCGGCCGAGCAAGCACGCCGCTTTCGTGCCGAAAAGCTCGCCCGCAAAGCCACCGGTCGCCCCACGTATCCCACCGACGAGCGCTTCCTCGCCGCGCTTCGCGAAGGCATGCCTCCCGCGGGCGGCAACGCGCTCGGCGTCGACCGGCTCGTGATGCTCGCGACCGGCGCGAAGAGCATCGCCGAAGTCATCGCGTTACCGGCCGGCATCTAACGCGCCTCGGCGCAGACCGAGCGCGGCTCTTCGGACGCTAGGCGAGTGCGCGGGCCGCGGCGCGCTCGCTGCTTTCGACGCGGAAATTGACCGGCAAATCGAGAAAGCCCTCGAGGCACAGGAAGTCGTAAAGCTCGTGACAGACGACCTCCGCGCTCTCGCTGTAGACGTGCGGGTCGGAGAAGAAGCGCAGGGTTTCGTCGTGGAACTCGCTGCCCGCCTGCGTGAGCCGCAAGACGAGCTCGTCCCCGCAGCAATTCACCATCTGTTCCATGAACACACGTTCCCACTGCTCGCGAAATTCCGGGAACGCGTCGGCGAGCACCTTGTAGCCGACGCTGTTCGCGCGCCGAGCCGTCTGCGCGGCGCGAATGGTGTTCTTCGCCATCGTGTCGAGACGCGGCGGGAGGTAGTCCCGCAAAAACTCCGAGACGACCGCGGCATACACCGTCATCACCCGATTGAGCTCGGGGGATCGCCGCGAGAGGAACGCCACCTGCAGATCGCGCTCGAGCTTCGTCAACAGCTCGAGGCTCCCCTGCCGCACCTCGGGATTCTCGTACTCGAAGCCTTCGAGCTCGGCGCGCAAGCGGTTCTTGTAGCGAGCGAGCACGTAGTAGACGCCCTGCTCGGCGTGGTGAATGCGCTTGTCCTTGTCGCCTTTGGACTTCTCGTGGAGCTCGCTCTCGAAGAAGAGCTTCGCGACACGCCTGCCGAGCGGCTTCAAAATCCGCGTCGTGAACTGCGACTCGGACGAGAACACCTTGCTCAGAAGGATCGCCATCGATCGCACGTGCTGCGCCTCCATGTCGTCCGGAGTCTGGCCATTGCTCGCCTGGGCGGCCGCGACCTGCATTTCCTTGAGCTGGGCGACCACTTGCGCGGTGATCGCGTCGAGTTCGGCGTTGGTCGCGAGCTCCGCCTTGTAGTGAATGACGCGGGCCTGAAGCTGCTCGTGCATGAGCCCGAGCGCCTGGAGGGTGAGCTGCTCCTTTTGGTCGGCGCTCAGCGGCCCGCCTGGTGACCGGCCGCCGGGGGCTGCCGGCTGGAGCCCGGCGGATGCGGGTGTCGGCGGCCGGCCCCTCGATGCCGGCGTCGCGGACGGCGGCGGGCGCCGCGGCGGAGGCTTGGGCGGAGCGGCGGTCACCGTGCGGCAACGTTGACAGGTGCACGGGCGCGCGTAAATGGTGAGGAGAATGCTCGAGCCAGAAAAGGTCCAAGCGCTGCTCCTCACCGCGTTTCCAGGTGCCGATATCGATCTCGTCGACCTCACCGGTACGCGGGATCACTACCAGGCACGCATCGTTTCCGAGGCGTTCGCCGGCCGTTCGCTCGTAGAGCAACACCAGCTCGTCTACCGCGCCCTCGGCGAGGCGATGAGCGGTCCGATCCATGCATTGGCACTCAACACGTACACGCCCGAGGCGTGGGCGAAGGTTCAATCGAGGTAGAGATGGACGACACGCTGCGCGACCGCATCAAGGACACCGTCGAAGGCTCCAAAGTCGTGCTCTTCATGAAGGGCACGAGGAACTTCCCGCAGTGCGGCTTCTCCGCCAAGGTGGTCGGGATCCTCAAGCAGGAGGGCGTCGAGTTTCGCGACGTGAACATCCTCACCGATCAGGACCTGCGGCAAGGCCTGAAGGAGTACTCCAACTGGCCGACCTTCCCGCAGCTCTACGCCGGCGGGAAGCTCGTCGGCGGCTGCGACATCGTCTCGAGCCTCCACGAAACGGGAGAGCTCGCCGCGGTCCTCGGAAAGTAAGGGGGGGTTGGACAAGCCGCTCGTCCTCGTCGCGAACGACGACGGCTACCGCGCGCGGGGGCTCAATCTCTTGGCGCAGGCGCTGAGGCCCCGGGCGGACGTCGTGGTCTGCGCGCCCGAGATCGAGCAGAGCGCGGCGAGCCACGCGCTCAGTCTCCATCGGCCGCTCCGGCTCTTCACGCATGGTGACGGCATTTTTTCCGTCGACGGCACCCCGGCCGATTGCGTGTACGTCGCCCTTCACGCTGAAACGCGCGTGCTGCCGCGGCGGCCCGACGTGATCGTTTCGGGGGTGAATCACGGCGTGAACCTCGGTGACGACGTGTTCTACAGCGGCACGGTCGCAGCGGCACGCGAGGGCGCGCTCAAGGGCATTCCCGCGCTCGCCGTGTCGGCGGCGCCCGACGCCGAGCTCGAAGCCGCGGCGGAACTCGCGGCGGAGCTCGCGCTGACGCTCGCGCGACTCGCAACGGGCCCCGCTCTCATCAACGTCAACGTACCGCGCGGCACGGGCTGGCCGCTCCGTGCCACGCGTCTCGGGCGCCGGATTTACCGCGACGAGGTCGAATTCCGCCGTGATCCGCGCGGGCGCGAATATCTCTGGATTGGCGGACCGGGAGCTGCCCATGCAGCGGTTCCGGGCTCCGACACGGAGGCGTTCGACGCAGGAATCGTCGGCATTACGCCGCTCGTGCTCGACCTCTGGCACCGCGAGGCACGCGCGGAAGCCGAGTCGCTTGCAGCCGCGGTTCGGCGAGGGCAATAAGAAGCGATGGCCGTGCGCAAGGGATCCTTCGCGAAGCCGAACAAGCCGGTCTTGGCGCGTCCGCTGCCGACGCCGCGCGGCGTCGACGGCAAGAAGTCGTCGGCCGCTCCCAAGCTCGTTCCACGCTCGGCGCCTCAGGAGTTCGAGCCGCACCGCTACGTGCGCCAGTTCATCCGTGAGATCCCGGATTTTCCGCAGCCGGGCATTTTGTTTCGCGACATCACGCCGCTGCTCGCCGATCCGAAAGCGTTCCACATCGTGCTCGACGCGATCGCGCACCATTTCGTCGGCGAGCGCGTGGACGCGGTCGTCGGTGTCGAGTCGCGCGGCTTCATCTTCGGCGGCGCGTTGGCGGCGCGCCTGAACGCGAGCTTCGTGCCGGTGCGCAAACCGGGCAAGCTCCCCTACCGCACCGACAAGGTTTCGTACTCGCTCGAATACGGGGAGGCCGAGCTCGAGATGCATCGGGATTCGCTGCGTGAAGGCAGCGCCGTGCTCGTCGTCGACGATCTGCTCGCGACGGGCGGCACCGCGGCGGCCGCGGGCGAGCTCGTCCATCGCCAGGGCGCTTTCGTCGTCGCTTACGCGTTCGTGATCGAGCTTTTGTCGCTCGGCGGGCGCGAGCGGCTGTTGCCGACGCCCGCGACGAGCATCGTGCAGTTCGAGTAGCCGTCGTCGTACGCAACTCGCGCGGACGGCGACCGATGTCACCTCGCCGGGTCGAAGCTTGCGGACTCTCCCGCAGCGGGCACCCGAACGAGATCACGCATGGCTCCTTGGATCAGCACATTTCTCGTCGTTTCGAGCGTTCTCTCGTGCGCAGGCTGCGCGGGAGCGGACGGCCGCACCGAAGCGGACACCGCGCCGCTCGACACGACGAGCGCCGAGCTCGCCCGGAACGCGCTCACACCGACGCAAGAGCAGACGGCGCTGAAACTCATCGACGACATCTGCGGCGACACCTGGTGCGAAGGAGACGACGACTTCCGTTTCGACGCGCTCAGCTGCTGCGCGGCTTCGCAGAGCTGCACCCTCTCACTCGAGCTCCTGCCGCGTGAAGGCGTCTCGAGCCCGAAGCGCGACTACCACCGGAGCTGCCGCACGCGGCATTTCACGGGCTTCGCCGCCCTCGTCGATACCGCGCCGAACGGCTACCAATCGCTCAATCAGGACTACTACTTCGCGCTCACCGACTGCATCTCGACGCTCGAATCCGAGCTGCCGCGTTGAACGCGTTCGAGTCGGCTAAAAATCGTCGTCCGCGTCGCCGAGCTCGACGGCCATCGAGACGATCGCCGTGTTCTGCCCGAGCGTACCGAGCGGGCTGAACGGCGGGTTCGTGCTGCCCACGCGCGCGCTGTTGTCGATCGCGAGGTAATACTGCCCGGGCGGGAGCGGGAAGCGCTGACGGAGCTCCGCGCCCGGAGTGAGCGAGAACGTCGAGATGGGAGCTTCTGGCGGCGGCCCGAGCGCGAGCCCGTTTTGCAAACCCTGACGCCAGAGATCGCCGGTGCCACGCCGGATGAGGAGCACGTCGACCGGCGGCCCCTGCACCGCGAGCCGCACGAAAAGCGCCTGATCCTTCGAGGCCACGGTGAGCGGCCCGGCGATGTCGAGCTGGTCGGTGTGCACCTCGCTCGTCTCGTTGACGATCGCATAGCGCCCCTTCGACGTGTTGAACGGCTGAGCCGGGCGCGCGGGTGGGCTCAAGATGCCGAGCGCGAACGCGTCGCCGTCGTCGGCGTGAACGACCGTGAAGCCCGAAGCGAGCTCCCCCGACACGATCTGACCGCCGAAGCTGTTGACGAGGTAACCCCCGGGGCCCTGCGCCGCCCAATTCACCAGCCGATTTTCCACGGAGGTGACCTGGAAGGTCGGTCCGAGCACGGTCCGAGCTGGTCGCGCGTAGATGTAGACGGCGTCGTCCGCGAGGTAAAAGTCCATGCGGTACTCGACGCTCGCCATCACGTTGAACGCGATACGCCCCGCAACCGGGGTCCAGGCGAAACCACTGCCCGCGAACGAGAGCGTCACGGTTTGCGCGGCGTCGTTCACGGTCGTCTGACAGCTCGAGGGAAAAAGGCGCCCGACCGCGTTCGGATCGGGCGCCATCCGGAGCGCCGCCGAGCGCTGCAGCATCTCGGGGCAGAGCCGTCCCGCGCCGAAGTTCGAGAACAACCACCACCTGAGCGACGGGCTCGCGTTGACGGGCCCCTTGAAGAGCCCACACCCGGTCGCGAGCGTCAGCGCGACGCCGAGCAACGCCCCTCCCAATCCGCCTGCGGCTCGAACCCCGGATACGCGTGGCTTCACGATCGCCCCGCTGTGGCCTTTGTTGCCACGTCGGCGAGCGCTTCGATGAGCCCTTCGGCATGGCCGAGCGCCGGCACCCGCGTCCACTCGAGGCCGAGCTCGCCCGCGATGGCCCGCGCCTCCACGTCCAGATCGTAAAGCGTCTCGACGTGTTCGCTCAAAAAGCCGAACGGCGCGACGACGACGCGGCGGATGCCGTCACGCTTCGCGCTTTCGAGCGCGCCCTTCAGCGTGGGACCGAGCCACTCCCCGCCGTCCGCCCCCTGACTCTGGAACGCGAGCTCGAAAGGCTGCTCGAGCTCTTTACCGATTGCGGCGGCAGACGCCGTGACTTGCTCGGCGTACGGGTCACCGCCGCGAAGCGCGACGAGCGGCAGGCTGTGCGCCGTCAGAACGAGGCGTGAGCCCGCCACGAGGTGCGGCCGAATCGAACGCGCATGGGCGCGCACGAAGTGCGAATTGAGGCCCCAAGGTGGGACGACCGAGAGCGCAGGGGGCCGCTTGCCTTGCTCGAGCAGACGCCCGCGCGCGGCTTCTGCGGCGGCGCCGTAAACGTGAACGCTGAACGGTGCGAGGGGCAACAAGAGGACGTGCTCGCTTCTACGCTCCTCGGCCCGCGTGAGAGCGTCGTCGAGCGTGGGTTCCGCCAGTCGCATGCCGACGAAGACCGGCACGCCGAGGCGACGCTCGAGCAGCATCGCCTGCTCTTCAGTCACCCTGAGGAGTGGCGAGCCGCCGATGAGCTCGTAGCGCCGGCGCGTTTCGGCGAGGAGCTCCGGCGACGCCGGCCGCCCGCCGCGAATGCGCGCGAGAAATGCCGGAAGCTCTTCCAGATCTTCGACCGTTCCGTGCGCCGTGAGAAGAACGGAGGTCCGTGCGGGCATACCCATGAAACTGAGCTCCGGACTCTCTCTTCGGTGGAGGTCGCGGGTCAATCCTACGAGAAGGTCGTGGCGAAATGCGCCCGATTCCACTCTCAGTGTGACGGAAAAAATGGCGTGCTCGTGCGCGCGCCCGGCGGTTGGGCTAAGAATATCGAGCGGTCCGGCTTCGAGCGGGGGGCGCACGCGCGCCCTCGCGCGCGCTGGCGTCGTACGAGCGGGCGAACGCGCCCGCGAACGGTAGCACTGGCCCGTTGCTTGCTTCATGCTGATTGAACCAAACTCGGAGTTGACGTAGGTCTGAGACGCTGGGCGTCCTACATGAGCACACCTGTTCATCAGACGACCCGAGCCCGTGGCGCTTGCCATAGGGGCAGGTCCGCGTCGGCGCTCGAGGACAAGGCGTGATGGAACGCGTCCCCGGCATCGTCGTCGCGAACCGCTACCGCTTGCAGCGGCCGCTCGGCGTCGGCGGGATGGGCACCGTTTGGCTCGCGGACGACCTCTTGCTCGACTCACGCTGCGCGTTGAAGCTCATCGACGACGACAAGGCGCAGAGCAGTGAGGTTCGCGTGCGCTTCGCGCGCGAGGCCAAGGTGGCTGCTCAACTTCGCGGCGCGCACGTGGTGGATGTCTTCGAGCACGGGGAATGGGAGGGCACGCCGTTCATCGCCATGGAGTACCTCCAGGGCGAGGATCTCGGCACGCGCCTCGATCGCGAAGTGACGATCGACGCGGCCACGACCTACCGCATCGCGGCGCACGTCGCCCGAGCGCTCGCTCGCGCGCACGCTTTCGGTATCGTCCATCGGGATCTCAAGCCGGAAAACATCTTCCTCGTCCAGGGCGACGACGGCGAGATCGCCAAGGTCGTGGACTTCGGCATCGCCAAGCACGACGCGTATTCGCTGCGCGACAAGACGACGAAGACGGGGTCGTTCCTCGGCACGCCGTACTACGTGAGCCCCGAGCAAGCGCGCGGCAAGCAGACCGACCACCGCTCCGATCTCTGGTCGCTCGCCGTGATCGTGTTCCAGTGCTTGACGGGTCGGCCGCCGTTCGAGAGCGAAGCGCTCGGCGAGCTCATGGGCCTCATCCTCTACGAGGACCTGCCGAAGCCGAGCCACGTGCGGCCGGATTTGCCACCGGCGTTCGACGTTTGGTGGGAGCACGCCGCCAAGCGCGATCGCGAAGAGCGCTTTCAATCGGCGAAGGACTTCGCTGATTCGCTCGCGGTAGCACTCGGTCAGCCTGCGCTACTTCCCGTGCCGAGCCTCTCGCCGCGCTCGAGCTTGATGCTCGAAGGCCCCGGGGATCCGCTCGAGGAATTGCGGGAAACGGGCGCACCCCTCTCTCGCACGCGACACTCGTCGGTTCCACGGGTGAGCCTCGCGACGGCGCTCATCCGCCACCCGCAAGCCTGGCGTGCCGCGCTGCAAGGCGTTCCGCGCAAATACATCGCGACCGCCGCCGTGGCGATCGGCATTCTGGGCGGCGGACTGCTCACCTTGCTCGTCGGCCAATCACGGACGGAAACACCGCCTACCCCCGTCGCGCAGGCGCCCGCGGCGACCGCCCCCGCGCCTGCGCCGTCGCCACAGGTCGAGGTCGTCGGCCCCGCGAACGAAGCACCGAGCGCGCCGAGCGCCTCGACCGCTTCGACGAGCGCCGCCGCCGAGCGTAGTGAGCCGCGCAGCTCGACCAGCACGCGCGGTTCGTCGGCATCGAGCGTTCGCCGGAGCCCCCGCCCTGCCGTCGTGAAGAAGCTGCCGAAGCGCGATTACGGCATCTGAACGCAAGTCGGTACGTTGTCGCTCGAGACGCTGCAGCCACCCGGACAGAGCGCGACGAGCGGCGCCGCCGTGCCGTCGGCGTTGCAGAAGTGGAGCTCGTAGCCGTTCGTGGCGTCGCCGGTACAGCCGTACTCGAGCGCGCGGCAGGCGTCACACCCGGGCCGACCGGTGCCCACGGCCGGGTCTGCATCGCAGATCGTGCCCGCCGTGCAGGTCAAGAAATCACCGAACGCGTCCCGATCCTCGGTGCAATGCGTGAGGTTCTGGTCGCTCGAGCATTTGTATTCGCCGGGGCCCGCGCACGCGGGCGTGAGACAGGCGTGCGCCGCAGCGTCGCAAAGCTTGTGCGTGGCGCAGCGGTTCTGCGGTTCCCAGTTCCCGTTGCTGGCGCAGCGCTCGAGGGTCGCGCCGTCACAGCGATAGGCATTGAGCCCTGCCGCGGGGTCATTGGTGCATGGGGCATGGCAGCCGTCCGGATCGCAGGACGTTCCGTCCGGGCACGTCATGTCGTCGACCCAGTGCGTCACGTCGCCGCTGCAATGCTGGCGGACCTGACCGAAGCAGCGCACGGCTCCGTCGGCGCACGCGGGCGGGATGCACGCGCCGGCGCTCTCGCTGCAGAGCGCAGCCGACGAGCACGCTTCGCGCACGGCCCAGCGTAGATCGTCGCCACACTCCTCGAGCTGGACAACGTCCTCGGTGTGGCAACGCGTCGCCCCCGGCGTGGTGCACTCCGGCGGGTCGCATCGCCCTGTGATCGCGTTGCAGAGCTCGGGCGCCGCGCAGGTCGCCGCGTTGACGAAACCGTCCGGACCGCACGTCCAGAGCTCGTTGCCGCTGCAGGCGGCGTCTCCCGCGGAACATTCCGAGCAGTCGCCGGTGAGCGCATTGCAGCTCGCCGCCTCATCGCAGGTCGTGACTGGGTCCCACCCCGTTTCGTCCTCGCGACAACGTTCGACGGTCGCGCCGTCGCAGCGATACGTCCCCACGAGGCACGTCGGAGGGATGCAGGTACCGCGGCCGCCCGACGCCGCTTGCGCGTTGGCTTTGGTCGCATCGCAGAGGAGCGCGCTTCCGCAGCGGTCCACGAGCTTTGCCCCGTCGAGACCCGCCGAGCAGCGCATCAGGGCGTTCCCCATGCACGAGTAGGCACCGGCCGGCGAACACCGCGTCGCCCCGCACGCCCCGGAACCGCGGTCGCCCGTGAGCAAACAGAGCGCGGAGCTCGGACACGCCGCGCCCATGGCCATCCAACGCGAATTCGTATCGCAGCGCTCGAGCTGCGCGCCGCTGCACGCCCACTGATTCGGCGTGCACGTCCGGCACGCGGCCGCAGTGGGGTCACAGTGATCGGCATCCGAGCACGTCTGGATGGTCAACCACGACGAACGGTCATCGGAACATTTTTGGAGCTCGTTCGCCTGGCACCGGAACGTGTCCGGGGCACAGGCGTCGCCGAACAGGAGCGTGCCGCGACCTCCGCTCGTAACGAGCGTGAAGTCGCCGAAGACGAGCTGGCAGCCGCTGAGCAACGACAGCATCGTGGCGCCGAGCAGCCGGCGTCGCGCCGTCGTGCTCAAGACTCAGAACCTTCCCGCCATGCCGATCTCGCCCGGACCGAGGACGGGCCAGAGCGCTGCCCGCTGCGACGCTTCTTCGGCTGCCGAGTCCGTCAAAAGCAAGACGAGCCCGGTCGCGGCGCCGCCGACGCCGACCCCCCAACCGATGCCCGAGAGCGTGCCGAACGTCCGATAGCGGCTCCGCACCGACGTGAGGTGATGCACCTGGTCCTGGTCGGTCGTGAGGCAGGTGCCGGTGGGGCACTCGCGGGCGAGCTCGGAGTGCGCGTTGAGGAAGAGAATGCCGGTGACGCTGCCGAATACGACGCCGGCGCCGCCCACACCGAAAGCGACCCAGGCGGGGGTGCGCGAGACGTGCGCCGGCTTTGCCGGCTTCGCCGGTCGGTCGGTCGTGACGGGCGTGGCCGGATGAGGCGACGCGGAGCGCTCGAGCACCAGCGTGACGACCTGCTGCTGCCCCTCCTTCAACGTGATGGTCTTTTGGCTCGGCTCGAAGCCGTCGGCCGTCGCCCGGACCGTGCGCTTGCCCGGATCGGCCGCGTGCCGAGCTCCGAGCGCGCCCTCGGGCACGTCGTCGCCGTCGATGGTGACCTGCGGATCGAGCGGGCCCATGACGTGGATCACGACCCAGCCGAGCCGGGGCTCGAGGTCGGCAACCTCTTTCTGCGCGTCCTCGACCGCTTGCTTCCACGACGCCGGCGAGCCTTTGGGCGCGCCTTCGCGAATGATGAGCTGGTAGCGCTCGTATGCTTCGACGTAGCGCCCGAGCCCGATCAGGGCGCGCGCCAGATCGACGCCGATGGTCGGGGCGTGGATGAGGGCGTCGGCGTGCCGGAAGCGATCGACCGCGGTGGCGTAGTCCTTGCGCTCGAGCGCGTCGTAGCCCTCGCTCGCGAGGGAGCGCGCCGAAGCCCGATCCGCCTCCGTCGGCTCCGCATGAGCGGTGCCCGAAACGAGCAACAGCCCCGCGAGCGACAGCGCGGTAAGCGAAAGCGACGCGGAGCCGCGGCTAAGGATCACCAGAAACCCGGGTACTCCGCGGCCGCGGTTGGCGCAAGCGGACTCTCTTAACCACTTCGGCGCGTGGAAACTAGCGACGCTGCAGGCCGTGCCGCCAAGGCCTGGGGCGCGATAGACACACTGCGTCGAGCCCGACGGCCGGGAGGTCGCCGCCGGAAATGCGATGTCGCTCGACTGTTGCCGACGACGAACCGCATTCACGTCCTCGAGCGGCCCAGTAACGAGGGTGACGGTCCGAGTCGTTTTTGGTGTCGACTCGGGTCGGCACGGACGACTACCCGCACCGACACCAGCGCCGTGTCGTCTGCGGGGTGCTCGACCGAAAGGCCCGTTGTAGCGAGAACGAAACCGAGCGGCGCGGCATATCGAAGCTTCTGCATGTGTCGTTAACTCCTTCTGCGCCTCTCATTGGCCTCGCGCCCCATCATGAACCGCGGTTCTCTTCTTGCCCGGGTAGCCGAGTTCGCACCATGCTCTAAGGCAGGGGCAGGACCTGCTACCCTGCCGGGCGAGGCTCGGACGGTTCCATCCCTCTTCTCGGACTAACTGAGCATGCGTCGACCGAACCCTGGTGAAGCACTCGCTTCGCTCCTCTCGCTCTCGGACGGGTCGGAGCGGCGCGCGAGCTTTCGTCAGGCGATCACCGCGCTCGGGCAGAGCGGCGCCGCTTACGGACCCCCACCCCTCGACGGCCTCGATCCGGAGGTGCTGGGCCGCTCGGCGCAGCTCGCCATCGACACCGGCCTCGCGGACGACCTCGGCTTCCTCGCGCCTGGCCCCGGCGCCGTCGCGCTCTACGAAATCATGGCGGCCCTGCCCTCGGGCCGGGCACGGCGCGAGCTCGGCCGGCGCGTGTTCGCGCGCGTGTACGAGGGCACGGCGGCCACCTTCGCCATCGTCGCCGCCCGGATGGCGCTCGGCTCCGGCCGGACCTTCGAGACGGCGGCCGTTCGCGCGCGCATCGGGCTCGTGCTCGACATGCCGACCGGCGCGGGAGTAAACCCCGATCCACTCGCGCTCACGCTCACGACGGCGCGTGCGCTGCGCAACACGTGGCTACTCTCGGCGCGCACGGGCACGCTGCACGAGCGCCGCCTCGCCGCGAAGATCCTCGAGCACGCAGCGCGGGAAGCCGCCGCGCGCGCGCATCTCGGCGACCCGCACCCGATGTTGCACCTGCTGCAGGGTGAAATTCGCGACGTCTACGAGCAGCTGCTCGCCGATCGCGAGCCGCTCGTCTGGCGCCACGTCGCCACGGCGCGCGGGCTACTCTCCGTGGTCGCACCGGCATTTCAGGCTGAAATCGAGACGGGCTTGGACGAAGCGCTCACGCCCACGCAGTGGCGGCGCGCCGCCGTCTCGCTCGTGGCGTCGATTCCGGCCGATCCGGAGCAGACCATCCGCGCGTGCCGGCGCGTGATCGAAGGGCCGCTCGGCCGGCGCGATCCGGGCATCGCCGCCGCGATGGTCCTCGGCTTGCCTCGCGTGATCGAAGCCGAGCCGGACGCCGCCGAGCAACTGCTCGAGCTCGTCGCCGCCACGCGCCGTCCGGACGTCGCGGAAGCCGTGGCGGCGTTGCTCGGCGACCTCACGAGCCCCACGTTCGGGCGCGGGGCGGCGCAGAAGCTCAGGGCGACGCTCGCTTCGCGTGCCGAAGGTTCGGGCTCGGTGCTGCGCACCATCGCGGATCGCTCGCTCCGGCTGCTCGACGGTGATTCGCTCGAGGACGAAGACGATCTCGTCGGCGCGCTCCGGCGCGCCATGGTCGAGTTCGAGAACACCGGTGCGCGCGCCGCCTTCGATCTGGCGCAGAAGGCCGCCGCCAAGCTGCACCACGCGCTCGACTTCCTCGAGAACCAGGACGCGCACGATCCGCAGGTGCAGCCGTACCTGCTCGGCGCGCTGAGTGACGTCGACGCTTGCGCGCTCGAGCGGCCGCGCCTCGCGCACCTCCTGCAGCTCGGCCGGCGCCCCGGGGACACCGATCAGAGCGTCCCCGAGCTCGATCGGCTCTACGAACGCCTCGGGCGCTGGCTCGTCGACGCCGAAGCGAGCGCTGCGGCCGCAAAGGATTCGAAATCGGCGGGACTCGCCGAACAACGTCACCTGAAGGCGCTGCTGCATCTGGTCGACGTCGAATCGGCGCGCAGCGAAGACGATTCGAGCGTGCGCGAGCGCGTGCGGCGCGCCGTGCAAGTCATGGTCCGGCGCGTGATCGAGAGCCCCGGGCAACTCGTGCACCGCATCGCGTGCGCGACCCTCGCGCGCGCTTGTGACGCGGCCGTGCGTGAGGGCGTGTGCGAACCGAGCGACCTCTTGCTCACGCTGATGCACACCGTGCAAAGTCCGGAGAGCTTCGCGACGCTCGCGGAAGCCTCGACGAACCTCGACGTGTCGAGCGCGATCGGCGCGTTCGCGAAGTTCATCGGCGTGCGGGAAGCGTCCGAGAGCATGGCGCCGTCACCGAGCGCGGCCCTCGCCGCGGCCGAGCGCGTCATCGACCTGAGTCACGGCGTCGGAGCGGGCGGCAGCTATCGCAGCGAGGCGCTACGCCGGCTGCTCTTGAAGCTAGGCCGCTGCCTCGAAGCCGTCGCGCAGGCCCGCGGTCAATCCGAGCTCGTGGACGTTGCGGGTTCCGGCGTGCAGACCCTCGAGGAGCTCCAGACCGCCGCGGCGGCGCTCCGCCGCTTGATCGCGAGCGCGAACCGCCGCGTGCTCGGGCCCGATCCGGACGAAATCGCCATCGTCGCCGAGGTCCCGCCGCTCTCGGCCCTCATCGAACGCGCGGTGAGCTCGGGCGTCCCGCCGAACTCGAATCAGCTCGCCATGGCGATCTCGGAGATCGCCGCCGATTTGCCGGCGGCGCTCGTCGAAGCGCTCAAGCAAGCGCTCGCCGGGATCGAAGCGCTGCCCGTTTCCGCGAGCTCGGACGTCCACGCCATTCCGCTCGAACGCCGGCGCGAAAACCTGCCCGACTGGCTGCTTCCGAGCCGCACCATCGGTGCGTTCTACGTCGTGCGGGCGCTCGGTAGCGGCGGCGCCGCGTCGGTGTTCATCGCGCGCCGCATGGAGGAGCGCTCGAATCCCGACGCAGAAGGGTTCGCGCTCAAGGTCCCCGACTACGATCCGACGACCGCCCGCAGCCTCACGGAGCAGGAATTTCTCCAGCTCTTCCGCGAAGAGGCCGGCGCGCTGCTCTCCTTGCCCCAGGACCCGAACCTCGCGCGCTTCGTGACGTTCGACCTCGCGGCACGGCCGAAGCCGATCCTCGTGATGGAGCTCATCCGCGGGCTCTCGATGGACCGCGTGATCCGCAGCCGCTCACTCACGATGGACAAGGCGTTCCGCTACCTCGACGGCATCGCCGCAGGGCTCGAGACGATGCACGGCGTCGGCGTCGGCCATCTCGATCTCAAGCCGTCGAACGTGATCATGCGCGACGGCGAGACACCCGTGCTCGTGGACTTCGGCTTGAGCGGGCGGCACCTCCGGCCGGGTTGCGGCACCCTCGAATTTTGCGCGCCCGAGGTGCTCGGCATTCACGACCCGTCCTTCAAACCTTCTCCCCAGGGCGCCGACATCTATGCGTTCGGCTGCCTCGCGTACGAGCTCCTCGCGGCCGAAACGCTGTTTCAAGCCGAAGGCGAGACCGCCATCCTCTCGCTGCACGTGCAGCATGACGGTTGGCCGGAGCGCGTCGCCCGCCTCGGACGCGACAGCATCCTCGCCGACCTCGGTAAATTCATCGCGTCCTGCCTGCGCCGCGATCCACGGCAGCGACCTACGGCCACTCAAGTTCGCGCCGGCCTCATTCCGCTCGCCCGGAAGTACAATCAAGTCCAATGGCCCTTGCCGCTCCCGGCCGCGCGCGCGCAGCGCGCAAGCTGACACTGCTCGCTCTAGTTCTCGTGCTCGGATGCCGTGGGGAGGCGGCGTCGAGCAACGTCGACTTGCTGCTGCCGGACGGCGTCGGCAGGCGCGTCGAGCTCGTGCCGAAGACGGCCTTCGCCGAGTACGTCGAGCTGCCCGAGCTCCGGCGCGAGCTCCGCATCACGCTCGCGAGTTACGCGCTCTCCTGCGACCGCTACGTCCCGCCCGGCCCGGACGACCTGCTTCTCACCGTGACGCTCGACGCCCCCGCGGCCGAGCCGCTCCACCCGGGGACCTACCCGCTCGAAGGCGCCGACCCGCCGGACGCGGGCGCCACCGCGCGCCTGAAGGCATTCGCGGTCGCGCGCCAGGGCGAGCGCGGCTTCGACTTCCCGAACGGTGGCGGCGTCGAGCTCCGGTCCGTCGATCTCGGGCCCGCGGGCCAGGTGAGCGGCGTCCTCGCCCTGGAGTTTCCGGGCGATGGAACGCGCCCCGCCGCAGGAGCCCACGGGAAGTTCGAAGCTCACCTGTGTCGCGGTGAGTGAGTCGTGTTAGCAAGACGCCCGCATGCGTCTCGCCCGGGTGCCCTGGATCGCCGTCGCCGTCGCCACCGCCGCGTGCAGCAACGGCAGCAGCTCCACGCCGATCAGCCCCGGCAACGTGGTGCTCGAAATCACGGCGCTCCTGCCGCGCAACGACGAGGTCTGGCTCGCTCCCCGGGATCCGGACCCGGTGAGCGGCGACGAAGGCTACCCGGGCGATCCGGAGCCCGTGACGATCGGCTGTGACCTCCGGCTCGGGGTGCAGGCCGACGTACGGAACTACTACCTGCGGGCCCCCGACGGCTGCAGCGGGACGCCGCAGTGCGGTTACCTCGTCGTCGAGCTCGATCCGGACCAAGGTCCAGCAGCGCGCGCGCAAGGTGCGGCGCCGAACGTCGTGCTGACTCTGACGGACCCGCTCGCGCCGGGCGATCCGCTCGTGGGCCCCCACGTGCTTCGTCCGCGGCTGGTCCTGCCGGACGGCTCGACGTTCAGCGACCCCTACGCGTTCACGCCCAAGGACGTTAACGTCACCTTCGCCGCGGACTCGTGTGAGAGCGAGCCGAACGGAGCGGGCGGCGCGCCGAATCCGTGAGCGTCGCGCTTCAGGCGTGAACGAACACGACCGTACCGGTGAGCGCCTTCAGCACGCCGTGCCACCCGACCGGTAAGGCCGGCTCGGTGAAGAAGAACAGGCGTCTCGCGTCTTCGGGCGCGAGGTTGATGCAACCGTGGCTTTTCGGGGTCCCGAAGCGATCGTGCCAGTACGCGCCGTGAAGCGCGTAGCCCTTCTCGAAGTACTGCACGTAAGGCACGTCGCGAAGCTCGTACTCCTCGCCGACCTCGTCCGAGCTCATCGTCACGGAGACGTGCTTCGTATGAATGCGGAAGATGCCGCGCTTGGTCGCGGTCGAGCTCTCGGCGTCTCCGAGGCCCGCTTCGCCGCTCGAGACGAGCGTCGCGAACACGGGCTTCTCGCCGTCATAAGCGACGAGCGTTTGCTTGCTCACGTTCACGTCGAGCCAGCGCTCGCCCGCCTTGCCCCAGGCCGGCATGCGCCGCGCAGGATCGATGCGTGAAGCGTCCTGATCGCTGAGCCAACGGCCGTCCGTCGTCTCGTTATGCAGGCGCCCGTGGAAGAATTGGCGTTTCCCGCTGAGCGGGACGGCGGCCCGAAACGGCGCTGGGCCGTCGTCTTCGAGTCGGTTCGCTTTGCGATCGAAACGCCAGAAGTGGGCGCCGTCGTGGCGCACGAACGCGAACGGCAGCTTTACGTCCTTGCCGATCTCGACGCCGTGAAAATCGGAGCCGCGGATCGGACGCAGCCGATCGGTCGGGAGCACGCTGAGATCGGTGGCGAGGCCGTACCGGCGGCCTTCGTAGAGCAGCGTCGACAGGAACGAATAGCCGACCTTCGGGCGCATCTTGCCGACGACGAGCTCCGTGCTCGTGTCCGTGCCCGTCTCCGTGAAGCGCGGGAAGCCACCCTTCAGCCAGAGCTCCGGCGCCGCGTCGCTCGTCTTGGCGGCCCAGGCGCTCGCCGGATCGGGTGGTGTGCCGGGACGACCGAGCCACAAATCCTGACCGTAGCCGGCGCCGATCTCGCCGGTTGCATGGAGCCACGCCGGCATGCGTTCCGGAAGATCCGGCTCCGCTTGCGCGAGCTCCGCGGCGGACGGCAGGCGCCCGTAGATCGGTCCAGGATTTCGCACGGTTCCGTAGATGAACGGCAGCTTCCGCTCGAAGCTCGCCGGCGCGGACGCGCTCAACACGACGGCCGGATCATTCGGGTCGAGCGTCGCGGTCGGACCCACGCAAACGAACCCCTCCGGCTCAACCGCGTGCCACCCGCCCGGACAACCGTCGCCGGCGACCGCGGCCGAAGTCGGCGACGAGCTCCCGGCGCGCAAATAGCCGAGCCGCTCGGCACTCGCCGAAGCGCGCGCGAAAATCCAAGCGTGGAGCGCCTTCGCGTAGACGCGCAACCCTGCCGTCTTCGTCACGGCGGCCGCATGAAACTGCCCATCGAGCGTCACCCGATCGCGCTCCGTGGCGCGCGGAGCTGCGCTGGACGCCGCGGACGCGACCGCGCTCGCCGCAGCGACGGGCTCGAGCCGTACAGCCGGGGGGGCCCCGTCGGGCGTGCGCCCGCACCCGGCCGAGGCCGCCATCAAGACGAGAAAGCTCGAGGTTTTTCCCAGAGCCACGCCTCCTTATCCCGAGCCCGCCGCGATCTGGCCAAGAAAGCGTCCTGGCGCAAAATGTGGTGGTAGGGTCCGCGCCGTCTACGGCCCGCCGGCCGCAAGAACACGCCCGATGCTCACGCTCGATCGAAAGCAGCCGCCACTTGCCTTGCGTGAGTGGCGGCGGTTCGAGCCACCGTTTCTCGCGGGGATGCTGTTTGCTGCGCTCGCTCTCGTGCCGCTGACCGCGAGCACTCCGTTCACGCCGCTGCGCGTGCTCGGGCTCGGGCTGCTCGTCACGACGGCAATCTGGCTCATGCTCGTCGGGCGTCCACGCTCGCGCCGGCGCGCGCTGCCGAGCCGCGCACCAGCGGCCCTCGGAACGCGAGAAGGACGCGCAGTGCTCGAGCTCGAGGGCTCTCCGCTCCCGCCGACGTATCGCGCCGTGTTGGTGCTCGGAGACGGCTCTCGTCAGGTGGTGCTCGAGCGAGACGAGCCGGCGGGCGTGCTCGAAGACGCGTCCCTTCTCGCGCGCGAGCTCGGGGTGACGCTCGCTCCCGGTTGGGGCGTCGACGAAGCCTCGCTCGATGCGCTCCTGCATTCGCACGCTCACGCGACACCACGCTTCGGCAATACCGCGCCCTTCCGCTTCGAGTCACCGCCGCTCGCTGCGCAGCGCAACGCCGCTTGGACGACGTTGTGGGCGTCGGCGTTCGTGCTCGTCGCGACCATCGCGATGTCGGACGCCGCGCGCTCGCGAGTGACGCCGGGGTCGCTCTCGCTCACGCTCGCGGGAGTCAGTGTGGTCCTCGTGCTCTTCGTGTGGCTCTGGCTCGTCGGGCTGCGCGGAAAAGTCGAGCTTGGGCCTGCTGGGGTCACTCGCCGAGTCTCTTGGTTTCGCTTCGGTCTCGGCCGCCCGGAACACCACGAGATGGCGATCGTCGCCGCTTCCTTCGTAACGCCGGGCGGAGCGCCGCTCGGCCACCTCCTCGTCTCGAACGGTACGAAGCTATTCGCGTTTCCCCTGCGGGGCGGCTCACCGGAGCTGGTGCGGCTGCATGAGACGCTCGCCGCCCGCCGCACGAACCGCGCGGCAGAATGACCCAGTCGCATTACAGGGCCTTCTGGTAGTGTCTCCGCGATGAAACCGATCCTCAGTGGAGCGCTAGTCGGTGTCGCGTCGCTCGCCCTCGCATCGCTCGCCCTCGCGCAAGCTGGGCTCGGCGAGCATCCAGGGCACCGCGCCATGCCGGGGGCTGGGCCCGGTCGGGGGCCAGGTGCGGGTCCGGTACCGTCAGGCTCCGCGCACTGGTTGCGCGGTGGCCAGGAGGATCTCGCCGAACAGTTCCGCAGACGGCGGCCGAAACCGGAGGAATTGCAGGCAAAGCTCGGGGAGCTCCGCAAGACCGCGGGGGAGCGTCGCGACGCCCACCGGAGGGAGCTGCGCGCCGAGTTCGGGCCAGCGCTCGGCCATAAGGATTTGCAGGACGAGCTCGCGAAGCACGCGCGCCGCGTTGCTTTCTTGAACCGCGCCAAGCTCGTCGCGACTTCCGAGCTCGACGAGCCGAAACGGACGGCGGCTCTCGCCCGTATCGACAAATTGTTGACGACCGAGAACGCGCGACACGACGCCGCAGCGCAGAAGCTCAAGACGGTCGTCCCGAGCAGCGTGGCATCCGCGGCACCAGCGGCTCCCAGCGGGAGCGCACCGTGAGGGCCCTCGTCGTGATCGCATTGCTCGCCGCGACGGCGTGCTCGAAGCAGGAGCCGCCCCCACCGTCGAACTCACCACCGAGCGCTTCGCCCGCCGCTTCACCGTCTGCGGCGCCCGCGAGCTCCCTCGCCGCCGTTCCGAGCTCGTCCGCGTCCGCCACCACGAGCGCCCAGCCGCCCACCGAGGAGGATTTCGAAGACGAGGCGAGCCAGGCCGTGACGGCCAAGACACTCGATTCGCAGCTCGACGCACTCGAAAAAGAGATTCAGGCCGACTGAGCTCGTCGGCCCGTCGCGCTCGAGCGCTTCACTTCACGATGCTCGCCGCGTCCTGCTCGACTTGCTCGCCCGCGGAGGTCAGCACTTTGACGAACCAGCGGCTGTTCTCGGAGCGGACGTAGTAGTCGCTGCCCTTCTCACCGGGCAGCTTGTAAAGCTCGAGGAAGCCGAGCGGCTTGTTGCCGGCGAAGTAGTCGAGACGCACGAGCGCGCTCTCGGGCTTGAGCGGCGACGGCGGGTTTTCCACGTACTCCATCACGTGCAGGCGCGAGACCTTCGTGAGCCAGTTACCGACGGTCTCGTCGAGCTTCGCGGGAGCCGCCGCGTCGGCCCATGCGCCCTTCTTCTGGGGCATCGGCACGACCTCGCGTGTCTTGCCGGCGCGCGTGATGCGGACCTTCGACACGTCGGCGTCCTGAAAGCCGTGGAGATCACGTTCGAGCAGGCGTGATTCGGCTCCGAGCATGCTCTGCACGACGTCGCCGGGCACCGCGTAGACGACGCCGGTGCGCTCGAGCTTTGCGTAGCGTTCCTGCCCGCCGGGCGTCGCGCTACCGATGACGAGCACGTACTCGGTGCCGCCCACTTTCACCTTCAGCGTGCCCTCGGGTTTATCGAAGCCGAACTCCTCGGCTCGCCCGGCCCCGAGCGGGCCGAGCTGGCGGATGGCCATGAACGGCGCGACCTTCCCCGCGATCTCGTTGGCATCCTTCACGCCGATGAAGCGCGTGGTCGTCCGCTTGGGCGGCTCGCTCGCCGAGACGCCGGCATCGGGTGCCCCGTGCGGGGACCTCGGCGTCTCTTCCTTGTCGAGCTCCGTGACGTAGAAGCGTCCGACCGCGTCCTTGCGCGGCTCGAGTGTCACCGTCCGGGTCGGCGATTCGAAGCGAATGCGCTCGAGCTGATCGGGCGTCCCACCCCAAATCTCGACCTTCTGCGACTCCTCGGCCTTGATCGCCTTCTCGTCGCGCGACCATATCGAGAGCGCCAACACGGCGGCGACCACGAGCGCCGCGAGATGCGGCCACAAACCCTTCATCGCCGCGCTCCTTTCGCGCGCGAACGCCGGCCGAGCGCGAGCCCGACCGCCAGCACGAGGCCCGGCGCGCCGAAGATCGTCGCATAAAACCAGCTCAGATCCTGCTGTTTCGTGTGCTGGATGCGCTTGTCTTCCTCGGTGTTCGGGGGACCTGCGACGCTTTCTTCACCGACGAGCCAGCGGATCGAGTCGACGAACAGGAGTTGGTTGTAGGGATCCTGAGCCATCACGAAGTCGCCCACGGCGTCAGCGTCCGCCAGCACGAACGCCCGCATCTCGTCAGGGTTCGACTTCCCGTCTTTCTTCTTGTCGTCCTTCTTGTCGGGCTTGGCGGCCTTGTCGTCTTTCTTCTTGTCGGCGCCGGTCACGGCCGCGGCCAGGTTGAAAGTGATCTGGCGCTCGCCGTCCTTGTCGAGCCGGTAGTTGCGGTTTTTGTCGGCGAACGTCCCCGACGGCGAACGCACCGTGAAATCCACCCGTTCGGTCGCGCCGCGCGCCTTCTCGAGGCTGCCCGCGCCGAAGAACGCGACGCCCGCTCGCGAGCCGGCGCGGTTCAGCGTCGAGACGGACGCATGCGAGGAGAAGCTCTGCGTGATGAGACGCGTCCGGTCGGAATCGTCGTTGCGCAGGCGAATGTGCATGCGTTCGTTCGCGAGCACGTCGCTGCCGTAGGTGAGACCGACGAGCTTCGCCAAGTCCGCGAGCGGCCCCGTCGGCACGGCGTTCAGATCGACCGGCGCGGCACTCCCGGCCGGCTTCGCCGAGGCGGCCGGCTCCGGCGTCACGAGGTCTTTCGTCGAGAAAGCGTCAGCGTCGAGCGCCATGAAGAGCTTGCCGTTCCGTCCGAGGTAGCGGCCGAGGCTCTCGAGCTCCGCGTTCGAGAACGGCTCGGTGGGACCGAGAATCACGACGACGTCCGCGTCGTCGGGCACGTCGCGGCCGAGGCCCTGCGCGAGGCCGAGGTCCTTCACCGTGTAGTTTTGGCGCTGGAGCAAGGTGCGAACGACCGTCGCACTCCGGGCGTTCGGGTCCTCCATGGCGGAGGTTTTCGACTCGTTGAGCTCGCCGTGGCCCACCGTCAGATAAGCCGTGAGACGGGCCTTCGCGAGCTTGGTGAGCTGCTCCTGGAAGTCCCGATCGAGCACCTTGAGCTTCTGCTTGGCGGCGTCGAGCTCGGTGCCGACGACGATCTGCTGGGTCGTCGAGCCGCGCGCGAGGATGATCACGCCGTCCTGCGTGGCGCGGAGCTCCTTGGCGAGCTTGGGCGCGAGCAGCCGATCCTGCACTTCGATCTGAAGCTTCGGCGTGGAGCCCTTGAGCTCGTTCAAATAGCGCTCGACCTCGGTACGGACGTCGCTCACGAGCGGAAAGAAGGCGACCACGCGCACCGGATCGCTCAAGCCCTGCGCGAGCTTTTTCGTCGACTCGCTCGGTCGCGAGGTCTTGAAATACGAGAAATCGACGTTGAGCTTCACGCCGGACGCGGCGTAAACGAGAAGCGAGCCGTACACCGCCGCAAGCGCGAGCGTGAGCCCGGCGGCCGCCGCCGAACGCACGCGCCGGCTCTCCGGGCGCTCGGCATTGCGCATGGGCAGCAGCGCCGTCTCGGCGAAAATCATCGGCAAGGTGGCGATCACGATCAGCGCCACCCACGTCACCGTGATGAGGTCGAGCGCCCGCGTGCGAGCCGCGTCCGACAGCTTGCCGAGGATCAGGTGGTCGACGCCCCACGGCGTGGTCCAGAAGTAGAGCAGGACCGCGAGCAGGCCGAGCCCCGAGAGCCCGGCGAGCAGCGACTCGATCGAGCGGCGATCGCCACCTGCCCGAAAGCGCGGCGAGAAGCGGAGCAACGTCGCGAGCACCACGAGCAGGACGCCCAGGGCGCTCACGGCGCCCGCACCCTTCTCGAGGCCCGAGAGCACGCGCTCGCCGGCGTAGACCAGGGCGAGCCCGCCGAGGTACATGCCGAGCACCCAGCCGGGCGCGCTCGGCGTTGCGACGGCGGGGCGCACGTCGTTCGGTTTCGTGTTCGTCGCCATCAGCGCCAGCGCCTCGCTTCGAGGGTCTTGGTCGCCGCGAGCAAGAAGAAGTAGGTGACCACGAGGTAGTACGCGACGCGCCTGAGCTCGAGAATCCCCTGCTGGAAGGAGCGGAAGTTCTCGTGGTGGATCGCGAGTGCGGAGAAAAATTCGTTGAGCGGCGGCTCGACCGCGCGGGCGATGAGCCACATCAAGACGAACACGCCGAGAAGCGACGCGCCGATGACCGCCGCGACGATTTGCGAGCGAGCGAGCGCCGACGCGAACAGGCCAATCGCCGTCGAGGCCGCGCCGAGCAGCAGAATGCCGAGGTAGCCGACCGCGACGTGGCCCCAGCTCACCTTCCCGTTCACGAGGATCAGGAGCGGCATGTAGATCGTGAGCGCCGTCATCAACACGATGATCGCGTAAGCCGAAAGAAACTTACCGAGCACGATCTCCACGTCCCGCACGGGTGACGTGCTGAGCAGCGTGAACGTGCCGGTCTGTCGTTCTTCGGCGACGAGGCGCATCGAGAGCACGATGGCGGCGATCATCGTCGTGCCGCTCGCGCCGTAGAAGAATTCTTGCAGCACCTCGGCCGAGAGCAGCGTGCGCGACATGCCCTGCGTGTGGAACCAGAGCCCGTCGATCAGCAACACCGCCGCGATGAGCGACGCGCCGAGCGGCGAGCGCAGGTAGGCGTAGAGCTCCCGCCGCGCGATGAGCAGGGCGGCGCTCACGACGGGGCTCCTTCCTCGAGCAGCGCGCGAAAGGTCGTCTCGAGGTCGCGCAGGCGGGAGACCTCGAGCACGCCCGCGTCCCCTGCGACGAGCGCGCGGCACAGCGCGTCCCGCACGTCGGACGCTGCCAGCACCTCGATGCTCGCGATGCCCTCCCCGCTCTCGGCAGCGTCGCGTGGCTCGACGCTACTGACGCCGGGAACCGCGCCGGCGAGCGCCGTGGCGCGAGCGAGCGCGCCCGCACCGTCGGAGCCGGCGACGCGCACGGTGACGCGGATGCGCATGCCCTGCTCGACCTGGGACGAAAGATCCGCTTCACGGCCGGACCACAGGATTTCGCCGTTTTGGATCACGAAGATACGGTCGCAGGTTTCGCTGATCTCGTGGAGGATGTGGCTCGAAACGATCACCGTGTGCTCGCCGCGCAGGCCGCGCACGAGGCCGCGCATCTCGACGATCTGCAGCGGATCGAGGCCGCCGATCGGCTCGTCGAGCACGACGAGCTCGGGACGGTGAACGATCGCTTGGGCGATGCCGAGGCGCTGCCGGTAGCCGTGCGAGAGCGTACCGACCAGCTGGTTTTTCACCTTGCCGAGCTCGGTCATTTCCTCGACCTCGGCGACGCGCCGCGCGACGTCGTTCTTTCCGACGCGCTTGAGGCGCGCCGCGTAAGCCAGGTACTCCTCGACTGTCATGTCGTCGTAGAGCGGCGGCCGGTCCGGCAGATAGCCGACCTTGCCCCGCACCTCGTGCGGCCGCTCCACGACGTCGTAACCGCCGACCCGCACCGTACCGCTCGTCGGCAAGAGGTCGCATGCGAGGACGCGCAGCGTCGTGGTCTTACCGGCGCCGTTCAGGCCCAACAATCCCACGATTTCCCCCTTCTCGATGCGAGCGGAGAGCGGGCCGACGGCTCGTCGCCCGCCGTAGTACTTATAGAGCTCTTCAATCTCGATCACGTTGCGCTCCGCCCGTTACCACAATCCTCGCGCCCTGGACCATCGAACGAGATCGGGTATTCCCCACTCTCGCGACGAGCATGCTCGAACCCGAAGAATCCGGCCCGCCGACCCACGAAACCCTCGCCGCGCGCGTCGCGGCTGCGGCGCGTGAGCTTGGATTTGCGCGCGTGGGCTTCGCGCCCGCAGCGCCGTTCGGCGACGCTGCCTTGCGCCTGCGCGGCTGGCTCGCGAGCGGATACCACGGCAACCTTTCTTACCTAGCGGAAGGCGAGCGCGGCGATCCGCGCGCACTCCTGCCGGAAGCGAGGACGGTCATCGCGGTTGCCCTTTTTTACGGCGGGCCGGCTGGTCCGGTCGCCCTTCGCGACGGACGCGACGGACGCGACCTCACGGCCATCGTCGCCCGCTACGCGCGCGGCGACGACTACCACTTGGTCATGAAGCAAAAGCTCGCCTTGCTCGCCGAGCGCTGTGAAGCGCTCGCCGGGCGACGGCTGGCTTCTCGCGCCTGCGTCGATACGGCGCCGCTCCTCGAGCACGAGCTCGCGCGCGCAGCGGGGCTCGGTTTTTCCGGAAAATCCACGCTCACCATCGTGCCCGGGCTCGGCAGCTACGTGCTGCTCGGCGAGCTCATCACCGAGCTCGAGCTCACGCCGAGCGAACCGGTGAGGGCCGGCTGCGGCGGTTGTCGCGCTTGCCTGGACGCGTGCCCGACCGGCGCGTTCGTCGACGCGCACGTGCTCGACGCGCGCCGCTGCATCTCGTACCTCACGATCGAAAATCAGGGGACGATTCCGCGCGAGCTCCGGAGCCGCCTCGGGACGCGGGTTTTCGGCTGCGACGTGTGCCAGGAGGTGTGCCCGTTCAACGCGTCGAGCACGCCGAAGCCGGGCGCCCCGGAGCTCGCGCCGCGCCCTGCCCTCGCCACGCTCGACCTCGTGGGACTTTTGGAGCTCGGTGCGGCCGGCTACCGTAAGCTCGTGCGCCGAACGGCGCTCCGGCGCGTGACACGCGACACGCTCGCTCGTAACGCCGCGGTCGCGCTCGGTAACACGCGTGACGCACGCGCGGTACCGCCGCTCGAGCGCGCGCTCGGTTCGCATCCGAGCCCGCTCGTCCGCGCCCACGCCGCCTGGGCGCTCGGGGAGCTCGGGGAGCTCGCGGCAGACGCCCGGACAGCGCTCGCGGAGGCCGGCGCGAGCGACCCCGACGCGGACGTACGCGAAGAAGCGTGCTCGGCGCTCGCGCGCTTGAACAACGCTTCTTTGGCAGTACGATGCCCGGCGTGAACACGTCCGCAGTCGGCCGCATGAGCATGCGGCAATTCGGCGTCATCGTCCTCATGGTCTCGATGACGGTGCTCTTCACGGCGACCATCATCGCCTACGTCTGGACGCGCGTCGTCAATCCGGTCTGGAAGACGCCCGACATGCCCGAGCTCCCGCTCGGTCTCTTCGCCAGCACGGCGATGATCGTCGGCATGAGCGTGTCGATGCACCGCGCCATGCTCGACGTGCGCCGGAACCGCACGGATTCACTCGTGCGCGATCTCTGGCTCGCCCTCGCGTTCGGGGTCGGCTTCATCACGGGCCAGATCTTCAACTGGCGCACGATGGAGCCCGGGATGCACGCGAACGTGCCGCACCCCCTCTATCCGTTCACGTTCTACATGCTCACCGGCTTGCATGCCGCGCACGTGGTCGGCGGCTTCATTCCGCTCGGCATCGTGATCGGGCGCGCGAGCAAGCGGCTTTACACGAGCTCGGAGCACGAAGGCGTGCGGCTCGTGCGGCAGTATTGGGATTTCCTCGGCGTCGTTTGGCTCGTTCTGCTCGCGACGCTCTGGATCGTGACGTAAAGCCGCCTCACGGCGCGAGCCGCTGAACGCGCCAGCCCGCGCCCTCGCGCTCATAAAGGAAGCGATCGTGGAGGCGATGCGAGCCGCCGATCCAGAGCTCGACGCGCGCGGGAACGAAATGGAGCACGCCCCAGTGCAACGGCCGTTCCACGGGCTGGCCCTCGAACCGCTGCCGTACGCGTTCGAGCGCGCCGTCGAGCTCCGCGCGCGATGCGAGCGGCCGGCTCTGGTTCGATGCCCACGCACCGAGCTGGCTTTCGCGATCGCGGGCCGCGAAATACTCGTCGGACTCGGCCGCGGGCGCGTGTTCCACCGTGCCCTCCATGCGCACCTGGCGATCGAGCAGCGGCCAGAAAAAAACGAGCGCTGCGTGCGGGTTTCGCTCGAGCTCTTGCCCTTTGCGGCTCTCGTAGTTGGTGACGAGCCGGACGGCGCCGGCGCGCATCCCCTTGTAGAGCACCGTGCGCACCGAAGGACGCCCGTCGGGTGTCGCCGTCGCGAAGGAAAGCGCATCCGCGGCGGGAAGCCCGCGCTCGACGGCTGTTCGCTGCCACTCTGCAAACACCGCAAGCGGGTCAGAGCCCAAATCATCGAGGGTATTGCTGGAAAAATCGCCGGGGGTCATAGAGGAAGCTTCACTCGGTGCCGAGCGTAGCATCCGGGGAGAGTGTAGGATTCTCTGCCATGTACGACCGAACCCGTACCGGACGCTCGCGCGTCGCCCTTCCCCTGTTCCTCGTAGCGGGGCTCGCCGGCGCGTTCGTCTCGGGAGCCGCTTGGGCCGCGGATGCCAAGCTCGATGAAGCGAACGCCAGCGCCGCCAAAGCGATTGCGCTCTTGAAGTCGGCACAGCCCTCGACCGTCGCGGAGGTCGAGGCGCACCGCAAGAAAGCCATCGACCTCATCACGCGCGCCCAAGGCGAAATCCTCAAGGCCAAAGGCGAGTGAGAGCGGCTGCCCTCTGGGTGGCACTGATTCTCTTCGAGGCCTGCAGCGCCACCACGCACGTCGTCGAGCCGGCGAGCGCCCCCAAAGCGGCGGGCGTCGAGGCAGAGGTGCGCGACGACGAACCCGCTCAGGAGGACGCGAGCGACGGCGACGACACCCCGGCCGCCGAGGCCAACGACGACGGCGATGAACCCGACGACGAAGCCGAGGAACCGGAAAGCCCACCCGTCACTGGTGAGCGGCGCCCCCACCCCCTCGACGGCCTGAGCGACGCGGAGGTCGCGCAAGCGGTGAAGACGAGACTCGGGTCGCTCGGCTCGATGTCGGTCGGCAATCCGAACGCGGGCCTACTCGTGAACGGGAAGAACGCGGAGAAGTGCGAGCTCTACACGCCGATCGCTCCCGGCACGGCCTGGGGCACGGAGGAGACGCTCGCGTATCTCGATGGGGCGCTGCGCAAGGTGCACGCCGAGATCCCAGACACGCCCGCGCTCGCGCTCGGCGACATCAGCGCGCGCTCCGGCGGACCGATTTCACCGCACCTGAGCCACCAGTCGGGTCGCGACGTGGACATCTCGTACTTCTACGTCGGCGAGCAGCGCTGGTACCGCCGGGGCAACGCCGAGAACCTCGATCTGGCGCGCAATTGGGCGTTCGTGCGGGCGCTCGTGACCGAAACGGACGTCGAGTTCATCTTCATGGATACGTCGATTCAGGCGCTGCTCAAGGAATACGCGGTCTCGATCGGCGAGAATCGCGCTTGGGTGGACGGCCTCTTCGGCGGTGGCGGGCAGCGCGCCATCATCCGCTACGCGCGCGGCCATGCCACGCACGTGCACGTACGCTTCTACAATCCGATCGCGCAAGAGACGGCGCGCAGGAGCTACGCGGCGCTCGTCGAGCGCGGCATCGTCCCGCCGGTCCAAAACTACGTGCAGCACATGGTGAAGAAGGGCGAGACGCTCGGAAAGATCGCGAAGAAGTACGGCGTCAGCGTCGCAGCGATCAAGCGCGCCAATCGGTTGAAGAAGAGCCTGATTCGCGAGAAACACCCGGTGCTGATCCCGATCGCCCATCCGCGACCCGCGCCGCCGCCGCAACGCCTCGCTTTCCCGCCCCGGCGGCTGCCGCCGAGCGAGCCCGACGCCCGGGCCGCGGCGCGCCAGTGATTCTCAAGCTTTGCCGGCTCTGCTAACACGGAAAACCGCCATGCTCCGCTCGCGCTCAGGTCGCGCTTTGGTCCTCGTCGCTTCCAGCTTGGTGCCGCTCGCTTGCAAGGGCCCACCGCCCGATCAAGTCCGGCTCGAGCTCCCCGACGTCGTGGTTTCGCCCGATCCGGTGCACGCGACGGTGCACGTGCGGCGCGGCGGCACGGCGAGCGTGACCAACGAAAAGACCGATTTTAGCGTGGCGCCGGCCGACGTCGCGAGCGTCGGCGCCGACATGAATTTGACCTGCCGGAAATCGGGGGACGCGCAGGTCACCGCGAGCATTCAGGGTGTCACGGGGAGCACGCGCGTGAAGTGCCGGCTGGTCGCTCGCATCGATGTCGGCACGCTGCCGCCCTTCGACATCACGAAGGGTCCTGTCTCGCTCCACGCGAGCGCGCTCGCGAAGGGAGGCGCGCCCCTCGAGGACGTGCCGATCACGATGAGCAGCGAGAGCCCGCACGTCGCGAGTGTGTCGAGCAACGTCGTCACGCCGCTCGCCGTGGGCGAAACCAAGCTCACGCTCGAGGCGGGCGCGCAAACGGCGACGGTCCCCGTCCGCGTCGTCCGGAGCCTCACGCCCGAGGCGCTCCCGCTCGAAGGCGGCCGCCGCATCTACTTCGGTTTGCCCGACGGCAAATACGAGGTGAAGGTCGAGCTCCCGCTGGACCACGCATTCAGCATCGAGTGGCGCGGCGCGCCGTACTGCGCGTACAAGGGGTCCGGCAAAAGCCACGTCTCCACGTGCGTGCTTCAGTCGAAGGGTGGCGCCGTCGTCGACAACCCGGCGTTCATCGCCACCGGCTCGACGACCGTCGGCATGAACGGCATCAGCATCAGCGAAGTGCCCTGAGCCGCGCCCGCGGCAAAGCGATCGAAACGGCGCTCGAACGCGAGCTTCAGTGCTTGCCGGCCGCGCCGGCGCCTTCGAGCTTGCCTTCGATCAGCGCGTAGAGCACGGCCATGCTCGTCCACAAGCGGTTTTCCGCCTGATCGAAGATGACCGATTGTGCGCCGTCGCACACCTCGGCCGTCACCTCTTCACCGCGGTGAGCCGGCAAGCAGTGCAAGAACAGCGCGTCTTTGTGCGCGAGACGCATTACCTCGGCGTTCACCTGGTAAGGCATGAGCACGCGATGGCGCTCCGCGCGCTCGCTCTCGGAGTGGCCCATGGAGAGCCACACGTCCGTGTACACGACGTCGGCGCCTTGCACCGCTTCCTTCGGGTCCGTCGACAGGCTGACGCTGCCGCCGTGCCGATCCGCGAGCGCGCGAGCGTGCGAGCTGATTTCGGCCGGCATGCCGTAGCCGTCGGGACAAGCGAGTACGACGTTGGCGCCAGCGAGGGCGGCGGCTTGCGCGAGACTCACTGCGACGTTGTTGCCGTCGCCGAGGTACGCGATCTTCACGCCCTCGAGCTTGCCCTTGTGCTCGGCGATCGTCATGAGATCGGCGAGGCTCTGGCAGGGGTGGTGGCCGTCCGTGAGCGCATTGATCACGGGAATGGTGGCCGCGGCGGCGAGGCGCTCGACCTGCGCGTCTTCGAACGTGCGCACGACGAGCGCGCGCGAATAGCGGCTGATCACGCGTGCCGTGTCTTCCAGCGTTTCCCCGCGCCCGAGCTGTAGATCCTTACTGCTCAACGAAAGCGGGGTGCCGCCGAGATGCACCACGGCCGTCTCGAACGAGATGCGCGTGCGCGTCGACGGCTTGTCGAAGTAGCAGCACACGGTTTCTCCCGCGAGGACGCTACGACGGCCGAACGGCTTCGCCTTGAACTTCGCGGAACGCTTGAGGAGGTACGCGAGGTCGTGAGCCGAGAGATCGGAAGTTTTCAGAAGGTGCATCATCAGCGGAAGGGGGCGACCCTACCCCATTTCGGCGGCCCCGTCCGCCACGAGGGAGCCCCTCCCCGCGACACGACCACAAGCGATTGCGGCGTCGCCCTCGGAGCACTAACTTGCCCGACCGATGACGAACCCTACCGCCACCTTCTCCACGTCACTCGGTGACTTCACGGCCGAAATTTACGCCGACAAAATGCCGCTCACCGCCGCGAACTTCGTGAAGCTCGCCAAAGCGGGCTTCTATGATGGGCTGCATTTTCACCGCGTCATCGACAATTTCATGATCCAGTTCGGCTGCCCCTACAGCAAGGACGCCACGAGCTCCCGCGCGGGCACGGGTAACGGTCCGGACGGCACCATTCAGGACGAGCACCCCGCGGACGCCAAGCTCTCGAACGAGCCCGGCACGCTCGCGATGGCCAACACCGGACGCCCCAACAGCGGCAGCTGCCAATTCTTCATCAACACCATTCACAACGCCTATCTCGACTGGTTCTCGCCCGGTCCGTCGAAGCACCCCGTCTTCGGCAAGGTGACGCAGGGCCTCGACGTCGTGAAGAAAATCGAGAAGTCCGAGACGGACGATCGCGATCGCCCGGTGAAGCCGATTCAGATGCTCAAGGTCACGATCAAGGAGTGAGCGCTCGGCTCACGGCTCGGGCAGCGAGGCCGCCAGAGCGTAGATGAGCGGCGCGTTCCAGTTGATCGCCACTTCGTTCGAGGTGAAGTTGTTCTCGTCGTCCGTCCACTGAGTCGCGGGCGGCGGCGGTGCCGCGCCCGTGGCCGGCACCGGGCCGCCGACGAGCAAGCCCGGCCACGGCGGCTCGATGCCGTCGGCGATCGACGGCCGGTGGTGTGGGTGGAGCGGCGGGGCGTTGCCGACACCGGTCACCATCGAGCGCCCGAAGAAGTTGCGCCCGAAGAGGTGCCCGAGCTGGAGGCTCACGGCAGCGAGGTACGAGCGCGCGTTGTCGGGATCGATGCGTGAGGCCTCGACCAGCGCGAGCGAGGTGCGAGCGCTCGTGCCGTTGATTCCCCAGTTGTACGTGAGCCCGAGGCTACGGCCGTACGGGTGCTTCGCGGCGGTGTCCGCGAGGTTCGACGCCGTATTTTCGAGCGCGAGCGTGAACCGGGTGACCACCTTGGGATCACGCTCCTCACGCGCGGACTCGAGATACGTGAAGATGCCGAGGTTCGCGACGTTGTCCCAATCCCAATAGGCGTCGACCGAAAACGAATTGCCGGCCTGCTCGAACGCGGTGAGCGCGCCGCTGTCCCCCGTCGTTTCGAAGATCTCGGCGGCGGCCCAGAAGCGATCGTCCGTGTCGGGATCGGGATTGTTGCCGGCACCGTAGCTGCCGGTGAAACCGCTCACGGGCGGAGGTATCGGCGTCGTATTCGCGAGTAGGAACTGCCAGGCCGCGAGCGCGGCTTGCTCGGCGCGGTCGGCGAGCTCGGGATCGAATTCGCGCAAGGCGCGCGAGGCGTGCGCGGCCACCGCCGCAAAATCCGCCGTCGCCTTGGTGCTCGCGTCCGCCATGTTGCGCGGCGCCGTCGAGGCTTCGGGCATCACGGCGAGGCCGTCGAAGTTCACGGAGGTGACGCGATCGGACACGCCTCCGTCCGGATACTGCATGTTGAGCAGCCACCCTAGCTGATACGCGCACTCGTCGAGGTAGTCGGGGATACCGTTGCTTTGATCGAGCCCGTCGAGCGCGATGTTTTCGAGCTTGGAACGGAAATGATCCCACGCGAGCAGCATCATTCCGAGCGCGAAGGAGCCGTTGTTCGTGTACTTGCCGTAGTCGCCCGCGTCGTGCCAGCCGCCGACGGCCGGGCCGTCCTGGTGGTGGCATTCGCCGTGGCCGAACGTCGTACCCTGCCACTCGAACGACACGGCCGAGCCGCAACGCCAGCCGTACATGCCGAGCATGGCAGCATGGAAGGGCTCGACGAAGACGTCGTCGGCGATCGTGAAGGGAGCGGATTTGCCGACGTTCGTCACGTCCACGTAGTATTGGCCCGGCACGTTCAGGTCGCTGAAGTCGACGACGTGAACCTCCGGTTCACCGGAGTCCGTCGCGTTGATCGCGGGGCCGACCGGACCCGCGCCGTCGGGGAAGACGGCGGCGTCGTCGTCGACACGGCGGATCACGAAGGTCGAGGCTGAAGCCGCGTACGTCGCGAGCTTCGGCGAGCCGGGCGTAAACCCGACGGTGCTGACGTGAATACCGACCTTCGGCGCCGCGCATTGGCCGTCCTGTGCGGGCACCGTACCCGGCGGGCAGCTCTGATCCTCAGCGCTGTCACAGCCGAAAAATGCGAACGAACACGCCAACAAGCAACGAAGCTGCCAACTCATGGAACCGGTTCCGGGTCTAGATCCGAGCGCGACGGCGCGCAATCGAGTTTTTCACGAGGGGCCCGGCCGGGTCACGTCGGTCGCGTAGGTATTGGCGCAAATTCCGGCGCCGACGGCGGTCGCGTTTTCGGGCGCGACGCTGCTGTCGCGGTGCGCGTCGAGGAAATTTTGGAAGACGTCGTGCTCGAAGCAATCGGCCGTGAGCGTCGCACCCCAGCTCGAAGCCGCCCAGCGCGAAGGAATGCCGGGATCGGGCGTGAGCGAGAGCTGGTTCGTGGCTTCGGGCGAGCAGCCCGTCGCGCTACAGCACGACGGATCGGGGGCATTCTCGGCGATCAGCGACTTTACGGCGTCTACCTCCTCGCTGCAGTCGGTGCAGGAGTAGGTGAAGACGATGCCCCCGTGCTCGAGTGAGTGCACGTAGAAGCCCCGGGGTATCGCGTAGTCGTAGCCTCCGAATCGAGGGAAAATGCTGTAGTGATCGCCCCACGCCGGCGGGTTCGTGTGCACGGTCACGGGGGCGCACGGCACCAAGTGCGTGATGGAGCCGGGCTGGAACGTTCGCTCGACGGCGTTGCAGGCGCTGCCCGCCACGGCCTCCTCGCTGAGGGGCGCCGCCGGATCCTCCGGGTCGCCCGCGTCGGCGATGAGTCCCGGCGTTTTGTCGCGGCAATAGCCGTCGTGATCTGCCGCGGCAGGGGGGGCGTCGTTGCCCTTGCCGGTGCAGGCCGCGAGGAAAATCGGCAGGAACGCCAAGGCCCCACGGCCGAGCGGCTGAAGCATGTCCGCGCAGGATACCTCAACCGCGAACTTTCGCTATCGTGCGGAGTCGAACGCCATCGCTCTCATGCGCATCCCCGCCCCCGACTTGCTTCACCCCGAGGGACGGCTCTGGCTGGACGCCGCCGAGTTGCGCCAGGTGATCACGTTCGCGTTCGCGTCGGGCATCGGCTCCGACGCGTTCGAACGTGCCCTCGCGAAGACCGCTTCGGCGCCGAGCACGCTCGTTCCGGACTGCTTTGCGAAAGATCTCTTCGTCGACGATTTCGTCGCGCGTTGCCTGCCCCCACGCGCCGGTCCGCGTCCGAGCAAGCAGCAGCGTCAAGCGCTCGTCCTGCTCCTCACGCGGCCGCCCGGCGACGCGGAGACGATCTCCCTCCGCCACGCCGTTCTCGCTGAGCTCGGCGAGAAGCCCGCGTTCCGCGCCGGACTCGAGGCCGCGCTCGGGGCGCTCGCCGAGCTCTTCGGTTTGCTCGAGGGCGTCCCGCGCACCAAGGACCCCTCGAACACCTACCGCCGCGTCGAGATCTTGCGCAGCGTGCGCCAAGCCTTCGACGCCGTCGCGGGCGCCGTGCCCGGCTCGAGCTCTGCGCTTTCCCGGCTCGACCGCTTCGGTAAGGCCGTGCAGGAAAGCGACGGTTACCGCCACCTGCTCGAGATCCTCGAACACGAGGGCCATCTGGCAACCGTGGACGTGCGGCTCAGGCTCGCGCGCGACGGCCATGTGCGCGCGTTCGAGATCTTGCGGGCCAGCGAGAACACTTCGAACCGCTACTACGGCGGTCCCCTCGGTCGCTTCTTCATGCGGCTCCGGCTCGTGTTCCGCGGCTACCGCGTCGGCCAAGACGAGCTCCTCGGTCGCCTGCTCCAGACGGTGTTCGACGAGATCGAGGAGCCGCTGATCGCGCTCTTTCAGGTACGGCGCGACCTCGAGTTTTACCTCGCCGCGCTCTCGCTCCGGGATTTCGCCGCCAAAAAGGGACTCCCCGTGTGCGTGCCGACGTTCGCGCAACCGAGCGCGCCCGGCGCGCCGCTGCCGGACAGCCGCTTCGAAAGCCTCTATAACCCGCTCCTGTTACTCGAGGAGCACGCGCCGCGACCGACCGATCTCACGATCGGCGGGCGCGCTCAGCTGATCGTCACCGGCCCGAATTCGGGCGGGAAAACCCGGCTGCTGCAGGCGATTGGACTCGCGCAGCTGCTCGCGCAAGCCGGCTTCTTCGTGCCCGCGAAGAGCGCGACGCTCGCGCCGCGGCCGGGCCTCTTCGTCTCGGTGGTGGAGGAAGCGACCGCGGACGCGCGCGAGGGGCGACTCGGCACCGAGCTCATGCGCATCCGCAAGCTCTTCGAGCGGCTCGCCTGGGGCAGTCTCGTCATCGTGGACGAGCTCTGTTCGGGAACGAACCCCTCCGAAGCGGAAGAGATTTTCAGGCTCGTGCTCTCCCAGCTGGCCGAGCTCGAGCCGCAGACGGTCGTCACCACGCACTTTCTGCACTTTGCGGCCGATCTCGCGCAAGATCGCTCGCTCAGCTATCTCGAGTTCATGCAGGTCGAGCTCGACGATACGCAGACGCCGACGTTCGGCTTCGTTCCCGGCGTCGCGACCACTTCGCTCGCGCGCAAGACCGCCGAGCGTCTCGGCGTCACGCGCGAGGCACTCAAAGGACTCGTGGACGAAGCCAAGCGCACCCACGCCTCCGCGTGATGACCCCCACGAATTTCGGCCTGATGGGCGCGGCCGGTTACATCGCGCCGCGCCACCTCGACGCGATTCAGGCGACGGGCAACGAGCTCGTCGTCGCCTGTGACCCGCGCGACTCGGTGGGCGTGCTCGATCGCTACAGCTTGCGCACGGAGTTTCTCCCCAGCGAGACCGCATTTTCGGCGTTTTTGCGCCGGCGCCAGCGGGGTCCGAGCGAGCAGGCGCTCGGCTACGTCTCCATCTGTACGCCGAACCACCTGCACGTGGATCATTGCCGGCTCGCGATGCGCGAGCACGCGCACGTGATCTGCGAGAAGCCTCTCACGCTCACCCCCGCCGCGCTCGACGAGCTCGCGACGCTCGAAATGCGCGCGGAGCGTCGCGTTTACACCATCCTCCAGCTCCGCGTGCACGCCCGCCTGCTCGAGCTGCGGCGGCGCTTGCTCGCCGAGAACGGCCGCCCTCGCGAGGTGGTGCTCACCTACCTCGCCGGGCGCGGGCCCTGGTACCAGGCCTCGTGGAAAGGCGATCCGGAGAAGAGCGGCGGCATCGCAACGAACATCGGCATCCATCTGTTCGACCTACTGCTCTGGCTCTTCGGCTCCGCCCGGCGCGAGCGCGTGTACTTGTCCGATCAAAAGCGCATGTCCGGCACGCTCGAGCTCGAGCGCGCGAACGTACGCTGGTTCCTCTCGGTCGACCCCTCGGACGTGAAGCGCGCCGGTCTCGACGCGCGTGGCTTCACGCACCGCTCGATGCTCGTCGACGGGGAGAGCGTCGACTTCTCGGACGGGTTCGCAGGTCTGCACACGCAGGCTTACGAGGCCATTCTCGGCGGATCCGGCCTCGGCATCGAGGACGCGCGCCCGAGCGTCGAGCTCACCCACCGGTTGAAGCGGCTGTCGCTCTCGGCGCTCGATGCGGGCGCGCACTTCATGTGTGAGCGCGGCTGATTCGCGTCAGCTCTTGCGGTCGGGCAGCGGCAGCTCCCGGCGTACGGCGAGCCAGCGCCGCACGATGGGCTCGGGCGCGGGGTCGACCGCCGTCTCCGGCACCCAGCAACGCGTGTCACCCGGTTCGAGCTCGAGCCAAAAGTGACTCGGGCCTCGCGAGAGCACGCGCGCGACGAGCTGTTTGTGATCCGGCGTGCGCACGAGCACGATCGAGCCTCGACCGAGCGCGGCGCGCCGGGTCCGCCGATCGAACCGATACGACGACCAAGCCCAGGTCGTGAAGGCCCCGAGCGAGAACGCGACCACCACCGTCCACCATGAAATCATGCGCTGACCCGCCGGCAGAGCATGGAGTGCGCCGCCATAGGTTGATCCATATAGCATACGCGCTACCAGACTTATGGATCATGGGCGCAAAACGGCCATTCCTCTACAAGGCGGACCGCCATGCGCGCCATTCCGCTCCTCTCCGGCTTCGGGGCGGCGGTCCGCGAGCGCCGGCTCGCGCGGGCCCTCACCCAGGCGCAAGTGGCCGAAGCCGCCGGGATCGCCGTCGAAACGGTGTCACGGATCGAGGGCGGGCGGCTCGCTTCGTTGAGCCTCGTGCTCGCCTCGCGCGTGGCGATGACGGTGGGTTCGACGCTTCAGGCCCTCCTTGCGGGGGTGCCCGCGCCGGAGCCCGCCCGTTCGCTGCGGGTGGAAGAGCGGCGCATCGTCGGCTTGCTCCATTCCGTGGACGAAGCGCAGCTCGGTCGCGTGCGACGGGGGCTTCAGAGCTTACTCGCCGTGCAGGACTCGCGCCGGCCGCCGGTACGCGCCCGCCGCAAGCGCTAGGCGACTCCAGGCGCCTGCTGGCGGCGCGATGTGGATCGCCTCTTGCGTCCAGCTCTGGAATGTCCGAGCTCCCTCGCGTGCTCTTCCAATCGAGAGCGACCCAATCCCCGAACCCACCGCCCCCGGCGGAGCCGCCCGTACGCGTTCCCGACCCCACGCCACCCGCCCAGCCGCCAGCCCCGCGCCCTCCCGAGATGCCCCCACCCCATGTGCCGCGAGGTCCGGTGCCGCCGCCGAGCCCGGCTGATCCGCAAAGCCCGATGCTGCCGCCGACGCCCATCGACCGAGGTTCGGCGCACGGCGCACTCGCCGCGTGACGGACGCGGGCAGAATCTTCCGCACGGCGCCGTAGACTGAGGGTGTGGCCAACCCCATGACCGCGCTCCATTGGGTCGTCGTCGTGGCGCTTGCCGGGGCTGCGGGGGCGGTCGGCGGCGGCGCGGTCGCGTGGCGAGCAACGCGGCCGGGCCCTTCGCTCGTCGCGGCTGAGCCCGGGAACCGGGGGGAAGAGCTCAGTCCCCGCGTAGCCGTGCTCGAAAGAACGGTGTCGCGACTCGCGGCGCAACCGCGCGTTGCGCTCACGTTGCCCGCGCCCGTCAACGCGGCCGACGCGCCGCGTCCCGCTCCGGCACCGTCGGCGGCCGTCGTCGATGACCCGGTATTCGAGGCGGCCGTGCGAGACGTGGTCCAGCGCGTCGACGAGGAGCACGTGTCGGAACGGGAAGCGAAGCTTGCAGAGCAACGCCAGGCCGCCGCAACCCACTGGGCGGGCGCCCTCGTCGACAAGCTCCATCTGACTGACCAACAGCAGACGAAGATCGCCGCCATCGCGCGCGACTTCTACGATCACGTTCGCGAAGCGCTCGCGGCCCCCGAGGGCGGCACGCCTCCCTCCTTTAATGATCAGCGCGCGAAGGTCCGAGCGCTCCGGAGCGAATCGGAGCAAAAGCTCGGTCAAGTGCTCGAGCCTTCACAGCTCGCCAGCTACGAACAGCTCGACGACGATGAAAAACTGAGCACGCGCACCGCCTGGCGTAACGCCCGCTAGTCCGCCCGGCATTCGCATTTCGTCGCGTCGCGAGCGGCGCGACGAGGTTTTCGTTGACCGAGCTAGGCCTTCTCGGGCATTATCGCGCCCGGTGGTGAGGCAGATGCATACGGGTGGGCCGAAGTCCATGGATTTTCCAGTGGGCGCCCGTCGCGCGGCATGAGGGTTACGCCTCGACCACACGGGAGGTCGACATGAAATCGGTGGCGAAAGACAGAGTGGGCAAGTCCGTCGTGCGGAGCCGTCGTCTGCTGGTGGTGGCGCCGTTCACGCTGGCTTTTTTGGTCGGTTGCGCATCCGCACCCGACGGCACCGGTGGCGGCTTCGCGCCGACGGCAGAGGACGCGCTCGCTGCGACGAGCGGCCCGTCGGACGGCCTCGCGGACGGCTTCAGTACGTTTCTCCAGGTATTCACCGGCGAGAACTTCGACGCGCAGTTCCAGATGGGGTTCGCGTTCAACCTCGGACTCGTGACGGACAAGGTGAAGGGTCCGACCGGCGCGTTCGCGAACGGCAGCGCGACGCTCGACATGAACACGGGTGACCTCACGGCGACGCTCAACAACGTGCCCTCGACCGGCAACTTCGACCTTTGGTTCGTGAAGAACCTGTCGGGTGGAACCGTCGCGCCGGAAGCCACCGATCAAATGCTGAAGGTCGGAAAATTCAGCAAGACGGGTAACCAGCGCACGCTCTCGGTGTCGCTCGGCGCCGACATCGCCTTCGACCTCGACCTCCTCGTCGTCACGAAGGGCGGCAAAACGCCGGATCAATCCGTCGTCGCCGTCGGCGATCGCACCCTATTCGAAAAGCGCCTGTTCCGCTTCCGGCAAGGCAAAGGACTCGACCCGGTGAGCGGGCCCGTCGCGAACAACGTCGAAACGACCGATCCGCTCGTCGCGCGCGGCGCGCAGCTCTTTTTCAACGAGACGTTCGGCGGCAACGGGCGCACCTGCGGCAGCTGCCATCGTGCCGAGCAAAGCCTCACCATCAATCCGGATTTCATTGCGACCTTGCCGCAGAGCGATCCGCTGTTCGTTCCCGAGACGAACCCGGCGCTCGCCAAGCTCGAAGACATGCAGCTCTTGCGCGGCCGGGGTCTCATCCTCGAAAACCTCGACGGCTTCGAGGATCCGAAGCACTCGTTCGTGATGCGCGGCGTGCAGCATACGCTCTCGCTGAACCTCACGAACGGCATCGCCAACGCCGCCAACTTCTTCGGCTTCGGAGGGCCGCCCGATGCGCGGCTCGGCTGGTCGGGCGACGGCGGACCCGGTCGCAGCACGCTGCACGAGTTCACGTTCGGGGCGATCATGCAGCACCTCACGAAGACGCTGGCGCGCAAGCCCGGCGTCGACTTCCGCATCCCCACGCAAGAAGAGCTCGACGCGCTCGAGGCGTTCCAGCTCTTCACCGGCCGTCAGGCCCCGACGGATTTCACGTCCCAGTTCCTGACCGATCCGCATGGTGAGAACGGCAGAAACCTCTTCCTGCAAACGGGCTGCACCTCCTGCCACACCGACCTGCAAGGCTTCGTCGACTTCTCCAATCAAAACTTCGATACGGGCGTCGCGAACCTCACCGCCGACTTGCCCAACGACGACGGCTTCGGAACCCCGGGCGATCGCACCTTCAACCCGCCGCCCCTCGCCGACGCCGCGGACACGCCGCCCTTCTTCCACAACAACGCGATGCCGACGATCGAAGACGCGGTGGGCTTCTACTTCTCACCGACGTTCCAGGCGTCGCCGTCTTCGTTCTTCATCTTCCCGCCGAACCTCCCGTCGGCGGATCAGGCCGACATCGCGGCATTTCTCCGCATCGTGAACGCGGCGACGAACATGGCGCAAGTGCGTAAACGGGTCACCTACATTCAGAACGTCCGCTCCGACGGCAACACGGACATTCTGAACATCGCCATCGCCGACGCGAATGACGCAGAGATCGACCTCGCAGCCAAGGACCTGAACCCGGACGTCCAAACGCAGCTCGCGAAGATCGAGAAACTTCTTCGCACCGCGCAGGCGGACACTGACGCCAACCGGCCCACCGCGATGAAGAGGATCGGCAAACTTCTCGACACGGCCTCGGCGGCGCTCTTCACGACCACACCGCCCGGCAGCGGTGGCAGTGGCGGCAGCGGCGGTGTAGGCGGCAGCGGCGGCAAAGGCGGCTTCGGAGGCAGCGCCGGAGCCACGGGCGGGACGGGCGTGGGCGGCAGCGGCTTCGGAGGCTTCGGAGGCACCATCGTCGTCGGCGAGGGCGGAGCGGCGGGCGCGCCGGACACCGGCGCCGGCGGCACCACAGCCGGCAGCTCCAGCTTCGGCGGAACGAGCACCGGCAGCGGTGGCGCACCCGGAGGGAGCGGCAGAAGCCCCGGTGGTAGGAGCGGCGCGGCCGGCGCTGGAGGCTAAGTCCGAGTCGTCGGGCCGGGAGGTCCGCCTAGCCGCGCGTGCTATGGTTACGGTCGCGCTCGCGGTTCCATGGCGGATCTCCCCTGGCAAGCTGAAGTGGCTGGCCTGCTCGAGCAGGCGGCGGAGGCATTGCGCGCCAAACGCCACCGTCGAGCGATTGTCGCGCTCGGGACGGCGGTTGCTTACGTCCAGCGCGCGCGGGACCGGGGTGATCGCTTCGCGCAAGAGCTGCTTTCGCACACGGTCGAGACCAAGGAAGATCGCACCGAGCGCTTCACGTTCCAGCCGGGCGAGCTCGAAGCGTTGAGCGTGACGGGCATCAAGAAGTAGCCCCCCGCCCCGGGCTGACTCAACCGGCGAGGGCCTCGAGCAGCGTCGGCGCGTAGCTGCGGCGGTCCGTGCTCTCCGCGGCTTCGAGGTCGAGCGAGTGAAGCGAGCCCGAGCAAAGCTGGCAGCTTGCTCGAACTGCGCGTACCTCTGATACCGTTGCTGCATGCCGAGATCCCCTGCATTGCATGCGCTCGTGCTGGGCTTGCTCGAGCTCGGGTGCGGCGGCGGCGACGACGACAGTCAGGCCCATGCGCCATCCGGCCTCGCGGGCATGTACCAGACGACGACCACTAGTACGTCCTCGCCGTGCAACGCCGCCGCGGCCCCGGACAGCAATGACCCGGCGTATTTCCAGATCAAGGACGACCAGGACTTCGGTGAGGCGTACATCGCCGTCTATCCTTGTACCGGTTCGGACCCGGGCTCGTGCGAGGAATTCCCCGACATCGACTTCGCCACGGCCGCGAGCGACGGGACGTTCGACAGCGAAGAATCGAGCATCACGACCGACGGCAGCCCAGCGCCGAGCAGCTGCAGCGGGGATTACTCGACAGCCGTCATCACCAAGACGACCGGCGGCGTCACTCTCGACACGACGTCGCATACCGGAAGCCTCACGGGGGCCGACCTCTGTAAGGTCAACCAGCAGTTCACCGCACAGCAAGAAGCGGCCATCAAGGCGCTGCCCTGCACGTCGCAAAAAACCGTCGAAGCTCAGCGGCTTTGAACCCAGGGGTCATGAGGCATGCTCCCGGGCGCGCGGCAATCCGGTCGGATCGAGAGCGACACCGCTCTCTTCGAGCTCTGCCCGGACTTGATTTTCGAGATGCGCGTCACGAGCGACGGTCGCTTCGTTCAGGAGGCCTACAATCCGGCGGCGCTGCGTGCGGTCGGACGCGACCTCGAAGCGATCGTGGGCCGGGAGCCGCACGAATACATGCCTGAGGCCGCGGCGGACACCATCGTTCGACGCTATCGCGATTGTGTCGAACGAGGGCGCTCCATCGAATACGAACAGGAGGTCGATTTCGGCGCCGGGGTCCGCTGTTATGAAACCCGGCTGGTGCCCTTGAGAGACGCGGGCGGCGAGATCACCCGTATCCTCGGGTTCGCTCGCGACATCACGGCGCGGCGTGCCGCCGAGCAGGCGCTGCGCGATTCGGAGAATCTCTTCTCCGCGGCGTTTCGCGCGTTGCCGTACTCCGTCGCGATCTCCGATTTGGAGACCGGCCGCTATCTGGACGTGAATGCCGGCTTCGAGAAGGCCTCGGGTTACGAGCGTGACGAGGTGATTGGGCGCACGTCGGTCGAGCTCGAGCTCTGGGTCGACCCGAACGAGCGCGAACGGTTTCGGCAACAGATGCTCGAGTCCGGAAAGGTGAGATCGCTCGAGCTTCACTTTCGGAACAAGAACGGCCAGACGGTCGTCGCACTCTGCAATTGCGACCTCATCGATCTAGGCGGGCGGCGTTGCATCATGAACACCTTCGAGGACGTGACCGCGCGCCTCCAGGCCGAGCGCGAGTACGCCGAGCTCGAGGAACGGCTCCGGCAGGCCCAAAAGCTCGAGGCCCTCGGAACGCTCGCCGGGGGCATCGCCCACGACTTCAACAACCTATTGACGGCCGCGATCAACTACGCCGAGCTCGCCCGGCTCGACGCCGGGAACGCCGACGTGGTCGGAGCGCACCTCGACGAGGTCGCTCTGGCGCATCGCCGCGCGCGCGACCTCGTGAATCGTATCCTGACGTTCAGCCGCAGGCAGAGCCAGGATCGCGCCCAGACGTCGCTGCCTCTCGTGGTCGAGGAGGTCCTGCGGCTCTTGCGCCCGTCGCTGTCGAAGTCGATTCGAGTGGAGCTCACGCTCGATGCGGGCTCCGCCCCCATTCTCGCGAACGCGACGCAGATGCATCAGGTCGTCATGAACCTGTGTACGAATGCGGCGCAAGCGATGGGCGCGCGAGGAGGGACGCTCGCGGTCCGCGTGGAGGCCGTCGAGGACGCTCGGACGACCGAGGCTCGCCCAGCGCGACGGGTTCGGCTCGTCGTCGAGGACACCGGTCCGGGCATGAGCGAAGAAACCCTCGGACGACTGTACGAGCCCTTTTTCACGACGAAGCAACCGGGTGAAGGCACGGGCCTCGGGCTATCGGTCGTCCACGGTATCGTGCGCGATCACGGAGCCACCATCTCCGTGCACAGCGAGCTCGGCGGCGGCACGCGTTTCGTCATCGACTTCCCGGCGCTCGAGGGCGCCGCGGCGGATGTCCCCAGCCCGGCCCCTCCGGAGCCGCGCGGCTCCGGAGAGCACCTACTCGTCGTCGATGACGAACCCGCCATCGTTCGGTCCTGCAAGGTCGGCCTCGAGCGTCTCGGGTTTCGTGTCACGAGCGCCGCCAGCGCAGCTGAAGCGCTTCGATTGTTCACCGCGTCCCCACATGAGTTCCACGCGGTGCTGACGGACCTGTCGATGCCGGCGATGAACGGACTCGAGCTCTCTCGCGAGCTCTTGCGCCGTAACCCGTCGCTACCGATCGTGCTCTTCAGCGGGCGACTCGAGGCGAATACCCGCGACTCCGCGCGAGCCCTCGGGATTCGTGAGGTGCTCGAGAAGCCGACGCCGCTCGCCCTGCTCGCAACGACGCTCGTCAGCGTCCTCGGAACCCCGGGGCAGACCGAAGACCAATCGTAGCGAGCTCTTGGCGACGCACGTGACCGTGCGCCGGGCGGCTCACGCCTGCCCGCTGCTCCGTCGCGGCATCGTGTACCCGTTCCAGTGCGCTCCCTCGGGAAGAGCCGACAGCAGCTCGTCACACCATGGGCACGCTGCGACTGGCTCACCGCGGAGCTGCGCGTCGACGCACGAAGACGGCCGCTGGCACTGAGCGCGCCCAGGCGCGCGCTTGCGGCGCACACCGCTGTCATGCCGAGCCCTCTTTTTTGCCAAGCCAGCAAGGCTAGCCGATCCAGGCTGAGCGGCCAGGGACTACATGGTCTCCCACGAAAAGAGCCCGCGAAAAGCGCCCCAGCGGGGAATGCGGGCCGCAGCCGAACGAGCACCCGTGCCGCAACGAGGGATGACGCCATCACCGCAAACATCCCGCGGGGCTGATCGTGCGCACGGAGGTTGATGTAATCGGTGTTCGGGCGACACTGCGTAAAAGCATGAGCACGATCCGAGACAACGTCGGCCGCGTCGGTTGGTTGGTGTTCACGCTCGCATGCGCGGGGCCAGGCAATACTGAAGCCCAGCCGGGCTCGGCTGGAGCAAGGAGCGTGGGCGGCGCCGCGGGCAACGGTGTTGCCGGGCAACCTTCTGCGGACTCCGGCGGCAGGCCTTCGGGCAACGCGGGCACGACATTCGCTGGCGGCACGAGCGGTGGAGTCTCCGGTGTGGGCGGTGCTGGGTCCGGACAGACGGGCGGCGGACACACCACGAGTGGCGGTGTCGGCTCCGGAGGTGCGAACGCAGGCTTGGGCGGTCGGGCGAGCTCGGGCGGCGACTCGAACGGCGGTGGCGCCTTCTCGCGCGGAGGCCGCGGCGGTCGCGGAGGGGCTGCCGGTGCTGCAGCGGGGTCGTCGCCGGGCGGCGGCAACTCGTCCGCTGGCGCTCCGTCCGTCGGCGGCTCGGGATCGTGCGTGCAAGACCTGGCCTGCACCTTGGCCGCCCTCCCCGCGAGCGCGGACCTTCACCAAGACTGCGTCGATCGCGTCAATCAGTACCGAACGCAGTGTGGCTGTCTACCCGCGCTCGCGCGCTGGACCGAGGGGGAAGCGTGTGCCGACCAAATGGCTCAATACGACGCCATGCAGGACACCGCCCACGCCGGCTTCGAGGCCAGCATCTGTGACAGCGGCAAGGGCGGACAGAACGAGTGCCCCGGCTACTCATCCGACGCGCAGGTCCTCTCTCTTTGCTTCCAACAAATGTGGAGCGAAGGCCCAGGGCCGGAGAACCCTTGCAACGGCCAATGCTTCGAAGACCACGGTCACTTCATCAACATGACGAGCACCACGATGACCAAGATCGCGTGCGGCTTTTATACGACCTCGTCCGGTAAAGTCTGGGCCGTTCAGAACTTCACGCGTTGAGCCCACCACGTCCCCAAAATCTCACGCGGCGGCGCGCGGGCGAGCCCCCCCTGGGCTGCCCGCGTTCCGCCGAACGTTCGCGAAGCTAGACTAGCCTCACGTTCTCGGCTCGCGGACCCTTCGGCCCTTGACCCTCGTCATAGGTAACCCGCTGTCCCGGCTGCAGATCCTCGAACCGAACCCCTTCGATCGCCGACATGTGAAAAAAGAGGTCAGACCCCTTACCCGTGTCGATGAATCCGAAACCTTTGTCAGTAACGCGCTTGATGGTGCCTTCGCTCATGCGCGCACCCTAGCAGGTCGCGCGGCGTCCCGCCTTCGCAAGCCTCATCTTCGGGGGTAAACGATTGACGCGGGCCGCCCACCGTGTGTTTCTGGTCGGGTGCCGAACACTCGCGTCCGGCCCAGCAGCGGATCCACATGTCGGATAACCTCAAAGATCGCGCACGCATCAACGTCAACGAACCCTCGGAGCGCGCCTTCTGGTGCCAGAAGTTCGGGTGTTCCGAGACGCAGCTCCGCAACGCCGTGAAGATGGTCGGCATCTCGCCGAACAAAGTGCGGACGCAATTGGCCCAGCTCAAGTAGCCCGGCGGCGTGGGCCGAGCCACGACCTCGGCCTGATCCACGGACATTTTTGCCCACTCCGCCGCGGCTCCGGGCGCGAGCTCCCATGTGCCGGCTCCGACGCGCCCGCGCTACCCGCCGTCGTCCCCATGTACGCGACCGGCACCGCATTCGAATCGGTCGGCTCGCCGGGAAGGTTGTAATTGGCGGCAGCCATGGCGACGACCGCGCGCAACTTCGTCTCGCGGATCATCGACAGGGCTTAGCTGGCGGGTTGCGCGCGAGTCACCTGCCCTTGCGTTTCAGAGGCGAGTGGGAGCGGCCGCGGACCCGGCCGGGCGAGCTTCCGTGCAAAGGACGGCGTCAACGAGCGAAAAGCTGCTGCCGCGGGCGACCAGCGACGAATCGGTTTCCTTCATGAGCCGTCCGGTGACCACCACCAGCTGCCCGAAGGCCGGTACCTGACAGCAGCGGCGCGACTCGTCTCCGGAGCAACCGAGACCCTCGAGCCTCACGGCGTTTGGAAAGTCACCGACGAACACCCAGTTCCAACAGGGATTGCAACAGTGGAACCCGCGGCACTGGCCAAACGACGAGAACGTCATCGCTAGACCCAGCCGGCCTCGCACGCTCACTCGTTCACCGAGCGCGCGTGGCTCCAACGTTCCGAGTGCTGACGCATCGACGGGCGCGATGCCCGTCTCGCACCGTCTTAGCGGCGCGATCGGCTCGCACGCTCGGTGCACCTGGCAGAGCGGGCCCCATGTTCGTGCAGGCTCACCATCGAGCACGGCGGCGCGTTTCAGCGGGCGGGCGAACTCCATCACGAGCGGTGCCAGGGGAACGGCCGAAGCGTCGGGCCGAGGCGCCAGCATGCTCGAAGAGGCGCTGCCGTTCGGCGTCCCGGCCGCGGGCTCCTCCCACCAATCTTTCTTTCGAGCCTGCTCGTTGCACGCCGGGGCCGCTGCCGCGAGCAGCACGGCCACGGAAAACAGCACAGCGAACGACCCAATCGCCGGGCGGAGACTCACCTTATGATCCGACCGCCGCGTCTTCGGGGTGTCGAGCTTTTCTCACTTCGTGCTGCGCGCAGGCCTCGACCCATTGCTACGAAAGATGATGACGTCCGGGCTCGGCCTCTCGCTGCGGACTGCCCGTGCGGAGGGGTTGATCGTGCGGTTTAGCGCGGTCTGAAACCCCTCCGTCAATACGCGAAAAGCCTCCGGAATGTGCTTGGCGTCCGTGACCTGGATCACGACGTGCTCAGGGCTCTTCGGATCCGGAGCGGGAGCCCAGGTAGAGAAGTTGAAAATGCTCGCCATGAGGCTCGTAATGAGCTTCGAATCGTGGAGCTTGGTTTGAAGCTCACGCTTCGGCGCGACGTGCGTCACGTAGCCGAGCTGTCGGTAGGTGTTGGCGCTCCGCAAGCGCGCGAAATCCGTCACTCCGAGCTCGCGCAAGTAATCTTCTCGCCCGACGGCGCTCGTGGTGCACAGGAGGTCGGCGAGGTCGGCGTAATAGCGCACCGGATACCATTCGGTGGGAAGCGCGCAGTGGGCGACGACCTCTTGCAACGGAGCTGACAGCGTTCGAAGGCTGCTCCAGGAAAGCGAGCCGCATGTCAAAGCTCGGCGCGCCTCCTCCACCAACAACGCGAGGGTGTTCCCCTTCACGCAGGGTTCTACACTCGCAGCTTTCATCGAAATTGCCGCAAAGCTCGCATCCCCCTTCAAGATGAACCATTCCGCAGCAATTGCACACCACCACGCGCCCGGGCTTCATTTCGGCCTGTTGGCCCGCGAGGGGTGGACCGACCAGTCCGTTTTTAGCTGGTGCGAGAAGCGCGTACTACGCCCACGCGTGCTCGACGAACTCGACCTCGTCCCTCTCGAGATGAGTCAGCAGGACTCGGCAGACCACATCGGGCACGACGTGAAGGTGATGAACCGCATCGTGAACGGCCGCTCTGCGGTGGGCGACTGGCGGCGGGCGCGCTTTACTGACGGCGCATACATCCAGAGCCGGCAGCACTAGGGCCGGGAAGCGAAAATGATGGTCTCCTTAGATCCGCCAAAGCTGACGCTCAGCAGCACGTCACCGAGACGGGTGAGAGCGGCGACGCACGCAGGATGCGGACTTCTCCGAGATCGCCGCCGAGCGGATCGAGGAAGGCGCCGTTCGGCTCCGGCAGGAGCTCGACCGCGAGCACGCTGAGCGGAGCATCGGCCGCTAAACCAAGCTCTTCGAGGCGCGCGGCCACGTCCGCACGGGAGAAGCTCGCGCCCCCCGACACGTCGCGTGGGAGGGTTGCGCGGACTTTCGTGGTGGGCCGGCGCTGGTGCAGGCGCTGCCCGCGCACGGTGAGGAGCTCGACGTTGCGGCGTGCAGCGCGGTCGGCTTGCCAAACCTGCGCGTAGAGGACGAACCAGAGTTCCGTCGCCGGCTGGCGGGGCAGTAGGCGTTGCCCCTCGTGCCAGGGGCACGCGAACGGTGCCGTCGCGACGATGGCGTCGTTCGTACGGGTGACGAATAGGGGCAATCCCGGCGCCGGAAACTGCAGGCCTTCGAGCTGCTCCGAGGGGCCGAAGCGGCCTTGCGCCGTGCTCCAGAACGGCTCGGACACGCTGCCCGCGGCGTGTCCCACGCGCAGCTCGACCGCATAGAAACCGAAGAGCTCGGGCGACTCCGGATGAGTGTTGGCCGGAAGCGGCACGAGGTAGTGCCGATCGGACCCCGCCGCGGGGATCAGCTCGAGCATCGTACCGAGGCCAGCAAAGTCGTCGGGTTGCCCCGGCGTGATGACGCGCACGGGCTCGGGATCCAGCGTCCACTGTGCGAACGACGGCGTATCCGGGATCGGCTCCGCCTGCGGCAGGAGCAGCGGATCCGGCGAGTGGGCGAGGAAACGGACGAAGTAGCGGTCGCGCGGATCCGCGGGCGCCGCGTCGAACTCGAGCCAGAGCATGCGCGAGCGCGCCTCCGAGCGACTGTAGGCGTCGTCGGCCTTGTACGGCGACAGCGCGTAACCCGCGGCGACGACCGCGGGAGTTTGGCGCGGCGGCGTCGTCACCGGCAGCGTCACACTGCGTGTCTCCGCGATGGACTCGCCGTTTTCGAGTGTCCACGTGAGTGTCCACTCGACGGCGAGCTCGTGCGGGAAACCCGACGTCGAGAGCGGCGGCGTGAACGCGTCGAGAAACACGAGATCGGTGAAGTCACGCGTCACCTCGCCCGTCGTGGCCTGGCCGTTCACCGCGTGCACGAAATGTGCCTCCGCGACGGCCACGCTGCCGCTCACGGCCGCCGGCGTTCCGGCGGGCAGCAGCCGAATGCGCCGCGTGAGCTTCGCCGCGCCGCTCCACCCCTTCCACGTCCAGTCACGCGCGATGCGGAAGCGAACGGTCGAGACCCACTGCTGTGCGAGGTCGCCCCGCGAGGTGAGCGCGATGCCCGAGCCGTCAGGGGCACGAACATGCCCGAGCGTCGTCGCAGCCGCGAAGACCACGCGCGTGCCGCGCGGACCAAGGATGGTGCCGTCGTCTTCGGCGAGGCCCGTCGCCGCCGCAAAACGCGCGGGCAGCACCACCCCCGCGTCGTTCTGCACGGCGAGGGCGGCTTGCGTCGCTTCACCACCGGCCGGCGCGGGGCGTAGGAACACCGAGCGCACGCCGTCGCTCGGCGCGAGCGGCTCGAGCAGTCCCTCTTCGCCGCTCGCGGGCAGGTGCAAATCCAGCAGCGTCACCGGTCCGTGTCGCGCGTCGTCGACCGCGAAGTAGCTGAGATCGTTCTTGCCCAGCGCCGAAATCTCGAGCCGGAGATCGCGCGCCGTCGCGAGCAGGAGCGGGCCCGTGACGCCGCCCTCCGCTCCTGCTTGGGCTGTCACGTCGACGTCAGCGAGCCGCGCGGCGTCGAGGAACTCGGCGTCGAGCGTGAGCTCGCTCGAGCCGTCACCCGGATACGGTCGCGTGGTTTCGTACCAGAGGCGCCAGCCGTTCTGTCCGCCTTCCGGATCGAACGCAGGCGTCCGCACGTACACGCGAATCAGCACGGCCGGCACGTCGGGATCGACGATTTGCACTGGCGTGAACGTGTGAGCGGCGTCGTTCGCCTGATGGATGGCGAGCAGGCGCGCTTCGGCGTCGGGTGCGCCGGCGAGCACGGCCTCCGGATAGCCGAGCATGGGGCGTGAAATGCTCCAACCGGCGGGGCCGCGGTCGGTGACGGTCACCGCGCGTGGCCTCACGTAGCGGCGGAAGGCAACGCGGGCAATAGGGGCCTCGCTGCCGTACACCGGATCGTCGGAGCTCACGGGCCCACTACCCGCGGGGTCAACCAGACGGACGCGGACCTCGTAGTCCTGCCCGTAGCGCAGGTCGACGCCGGGGCCCACGGGCGAGTAATTCGACACCGTGGTGCTCGGGATGTTGGCGAGCGCCTTTTGCTCCGGCGTGCGCACGACGAGCGACGGCCCCGACCAGGTCGTGAGCCAGGCCGGCAGCCAGAGGCTATCGTCGAGCCGCGTCGGCGGGGCTTCGACGCGCAGCTCGCCGTCGAAGGAGCCGAGCGGCGCGCCGTACGTGAGCGCGTCCGCGTGGGCGGCGCAGAGCGTGTGCCACACCGTGTCGCCCGCGAGGCGCCCGTCCACGCGATAACCCGCGACGCCGAGCGGCGCTTCCACCGGCGTCGTGCCGTCCGGGTTGAGGCCGATCTGGCGATTGACGGCCTCGACGGTGGTCTCGTCGTCCCAGCCGAGCGCGATGCCCTCTTCGCGCGGCTTACCCTGCGCAGGCTCGGCTTCTTTGGTCGGATCGATGGTGCGCTGTTGCGTGCCGTGGACGATCTTGGCGAAACCGTCGTCGAACCGGACGGCTTCGGCGAACACGCGATCGAAATCTCCACGTGTCGAGGCCTCGGCCGCGTCGGCCGAAACCGGAAAGAGCACGGGCGTGAAGAGCGGCCGTTCGTCGTCGAGCGCCGGGATGCGCGTCGCGTAGCTCACGCAGAAGCCCGGCGTCGCGGCGGCGACGGCGTAGTCGGAACCCGCGGCCAAGTCGAAGAAGAGCCAGCCGCCCGCGGCGAGCAGCTCGGCCGGGGTGAGCGGGAGTTCGAGCGTGTACAGCACGCCCATGGCGCGCGCGAGCAACGGCTGCCGCGTCACGAACGCGAGCGCCTCCGACCAGCCCACGTCGGGTTTCGGCTTCGGATCGAGGCTCGGCGGCGACTTGGGCGGGCACGTGAGCGCGCAGTGGTACGCGTCATCGACGACCGCGAGAGGCGTGCTCGGCGCGACGAAGGCAAAGGCCTCACGATAGCTCTTCGGCAGGAACTTCCGGACGGTCTTGCTCGCTTTGCGCGTGGGGGTCGCGTCCGGGCGCGTGATGGTGAATTGGTTCTTCAGGCGCGTGAAGTGCGCGGCGCGATCGGGCGGGTCGGGCAACGTGAAATCGAAGCTCGCGTCGATGCTCGAGCGCATCGGCAGAGCGCCGACGTTGGTACTGAAGCGGGCGGTCACGACGAGGTGAGCGCTGACGAACGGCGCCGCCGGCGGGAGCGGCAGCCCCGACGTGAGCGAGGCGAAGGGGTCGCCCGTCGGCACGACCATCAGATTGACGCTGACGGTCGAGGTGGTCTTGGTCCAGCTCGCGAGAAAGGGCGCGAGCGTCAAACGTGGCGGAGTGATGAGCATGAATCCGTCCTCCCCTGGCTAGCAAGCGCCGATGACGGCGGTGTCCGAGGCTTCGTAGGTGGCGTCGATGTGGAACACCCAGCAGATGCTGACGTTCACCTCGACTTCGCCCGAGTAGTCGCACTTGCGGTCGGGCGTCTCGCAGTAGACGACGCCCTTGAGCTCGGCGTCGATCGAGACATCGACGATACCGAGGTCGAGCTCGGCGTGCAGCTTGACGAGCCCGCCGACCTTCCAAATTGGATCTTCCCAGATCACGACGACCCCGACCGCGAGGAAGGCCTCGCCGCCGAACGGTCCGATGTGGATCTTCGCGCCGAAGCCGACATAAGCGTCGACCTCGATCTCGGTGCTCAGCGTGGTCGAAGTGACGAGCTGCTTCAGCGTTGCTTCCAGCTCGAGACCGAAGACGATGAAGAACGGCGGTTCGAGCCCGATCTCGACCTGCAGCTCCGCGCCCACCTGTGCACCGGTGGCAGGCACCGTGAGTCCGGTCGCACTGTCGATCTCCCAGCCGACCCAAGCACCCGCGAAACAGCCGATTTTTACGGCCACCTCGCCGACGTCGATGTCCTTGTCGTACTCGGCGCGCGTGACGATCTTGATTTCGTGATTGAGGTTCGACGGCGAGAGCTCGATCGGGCCGAAGTTCGGATGCTGCGAGAAACCCGGGATGAAATCGAGCGCGTCCTCGAAATCGGGGAAGAGGAAGTTTTGGGCGCGTTGCACCACGGGACGCGTCCGCGCGGAGCCGACGAGGTCGTATTCGTTGCGCGAGAAGTTGGTCATCCCGAGCATATCGGAGTCATGGCGCAAGCGCGTGAGTGTCAGGCTCCAGCCGTCCTCGTCGAGGCCGTAGCGCACGGTCGCCGCGCCGTAGTTCAGACGGATCTGGTCGCTGCCGTGCTCCGCGAGCACGAGCGCGGGGCGAGAGGGAGTGACGTTGAGCGGCGGCTCGAGCTTGAGTCCACCCGGCACGACGACGAGCTTGTGCGCCGCCGACGGGAACTCGATGGTGCTTTCGAGCGGCGGAAAGACTGCCTTCGAAGTCGTCCGGGCGAAGATGTCGACGAACGACGGCGGCACCGTCGTGCGTGCTTCGGCGACGCCGTCCGCGATGTGCGGCCGGCGGAACAGGAAGGAGCACGCGGCGTTCGTCTCGAGGAAGCCGTAGTCCCAGGCCGGATTCGCGGCAGCAAACAGGTCGACCGCATCGGCGAAGCGATAATCTCCGGCCGAGGCCGCGAGACGCATGACTCCGCCGACGGGGTCCAGCATGCGTTGCTGCCGCACGAGCGGGACGCCGCGCGATGCGTCGACCGGCGTTGCCTCCCGCGGCGCGCTCGAATTGGCGGGGCCCGGCAAGCGCACGCTCGACCAGCTACCGACCGCCGGGAGCTCCACGGAACCGCGCAAGACGCCCACGAGACGGCGCGCCCCCGCTTCGAGCGCTAGGTCGGCCTCCACGCGACTCGCGCGGAAGTTGAAGCCCGACCGGCCGACATCGAGCGTGCGCTCGAGCGGTCCACCGATGGGCCCCTGGAGCTCGAACAGCCGCGCGAGCTCGTTCGCGTCGAGGGGCCGCCCCACCGGCTCGAGCTGCAAGAAGCCGAGCACGCCCATGGCTCGCGAGCGCACACCGTCGTCGAGCTCGACCTCGGCGTCGAAGTAGTAGGGCGCGAGGCGCACGGTGCCGCTCGAGCCGGGGAACTCGACGAGCGGCCCGCCCGTGGGGCGGATGCGCGTGACGTCGAACAGGCCGCGCAAGAGGCCGGGATGCACGACGTAGGGGGACGGCTGGAGCGGCGTGGACGCGTCGGGCTTGAAACGGAAGTCGAAGAGGCCGTCGCTCGAAGCCTGCCAGCCGCTGTCTTTTCTGATCACGCCGCCGCCCGACGTGCGCTCGATCGTCACGCTGCGGGTCACGTGGATGCCCCAGGGGTAGAGCACCGTCGCGACCTTCACGAGCTCCCAGAAGGCGCGGCCGACGACGACCTTGAACGTCACTTTCGTCGTCTGCGCGAAGGCGCCAAACGGGTTGCCCCAATCGCTGAAGTTCGAACCGCCGTAGCCGCTCAAATCGAAGCGCGTGACCGGGACGCGCGGCGCAGCCGTCGTGAACTCTTCGTTGAAGACCGCTTCCACGCTGCTCGCCGGATCGAGCGTCGAGCCGAGCACGCTGAGTCCGAGCCCCACGCCGCTCACGAGGTCGACGCCGTTGCGACGCTGCACCACCTGACCGGCGAACCCGGGCGATTCGTCACCGGGCTTCCTGCGGCCACCCTCGGCCCGCGCCGTGAGCTGCGCGCCGCCGCGCAGCGCGGGAGCCGTGAAGACGGGCTCCGTGCGGAGCAGCGTGTCGGCGTGCGCCGGCCCCGTCGCGGTAGCCCGGAGCCGCACGACGGCTTGAATGCCGAAGGGCAACGTCGTCGCGAACGCCGTGGTGGCGCCGCTCTGGAACGCGTCGAGCACGCCGTCGACGACGAGGTCGGGGATGGCGGGGACGAGCGTCGGCGCTTGCGTCGCGATGCGCGTGGCGCCGCCGTCCGACGCAGAGGCGAGCGGCGACGGGAACACGCCGAGCGTGACGGGATCTTGATCCTCGGCCAGCGTGCGCACCGGCTCCCACTGCACCTGCGGCAGCATGAACACGCGCTGCTGGGCGAGCGGCAGCTGCACGTCCATGCCCGCGACCGCCGGCGCGAACGTACCGCTCGAGAAGCCGTCACCGAACACGGCGACGCCTTGTCGCGCCAGGCTCCACTCGACGCCGATCAAGTCCTTGTTCGTCGAAACGTCCAAGAGGCGCGGCCCCGGCGCCACCGTCGTGATCACGGGCGCCGGGACGGACACCGCCGCGGCAGCTGCGATGCCGGCAAGGTGCGGCACCGTTTTGTCCTGCGGCTCACCCGCCGGCAGTGACGGCGCCCTCACGTCGCCCTGGTCGGGCGGGTGCGGCTTGCTCTGATGCGGGCTCGGCTCGAGCACGGCGACGTTCGGGCTCGGCAGCCGGCTCGTGAACGCGAGGCTCGCCGCGCCGCCGTCGACCCACGTCAGCGTCGCGATGAGCGCGCCGACGACGCGATCCTCCTTGTTGCCGCGGATGGCGAAGCTACCCACGTACGGATCCGGCAGGATCGGCGCCCAGCGCAGCAGCCCGAAGCCGAGCACGAGCGACCCGCTCACGACGCGGTCGGTCTCGTCGAGCTCCCCGCTCAGCAGGTATACCGACGCCGGCGCCGTCCAGAGCAGCGCGTTGCGCAGCGAGAGGACGGAGCCGCGCTGCTCCTTTCCGATCGGCTTGAACGCGGCGTCGGTGCCCGGGAAGCCGTAGAGCGTGACGCGCAGCGCGGTGCCCTGCCGGGAAAAACTCAGCACTACTCCGCCCTCGGCGAGCGGGATCGGCTGGCCGTTGACCTCGACCGGCTGATCGACGCGCAGCTCGGCGAGGCCGGTCATGAATACCTGCTCCCCGTGTGGGTCGCAGACGTAGAGGAGCACGGAACCCGCGGGATGACGCACCCGGAATGGCAGCGGGCGCGCGTTCGGCCCCGCGAGTGCCCACAGCGACAGCACGCGTTCCGTCGGCGGCGGCGGCGCAGTGAACGCTTTCAGCGCGAGCGAGTGCTGCCCGATCGACAGCCACCCATCACGCAGCACCTCACTCTCGCCGTCGGCGTCGACGCGCGCGCTCGTGCCCGCGCCGAACGCGAGCGCCCAGCTGCCGCTGCCGGTCGCATCCCCGAGCTGGGACACGGGAACTTGCGTCAGCGGCACGGCCCAACCCGCTGTCGTGATCGCGCTCGTCCCGCTGCCGGCCATCAGCGAGCCGTTCAGACCGCTCAGGTCGAGCAGAGATGGCGCCACCGCGGCGTCGAACAGCACGGCGGCAAGCTCGGCGACGAAGCGCCCAGGGCCCTGGTGCTCGGCGAACTCGAAGGTTTGACCCGCGGCCGTCGCCGACCCGCCGGTCAGCACGAGCTTCTGCAGGTGCCCGCCGTGAAGCTCGAGGTGCAGATGGAGCGGGGCCGCGATCGTCGTCGCGGCGGACCCAGCGCAAGCGCCCGGGTCGAGGGTCGGCTCGCCCGCGGGCGCAAGCTCGAGGTCGACGACGAGGTTCGGCGCCGTGCCCGCATCCACCCGTCCGTCCGTCTCCGTCGAGCCAAGGGGCAACGTGACCTTGCCGTCCGTGACGCGCAGCCCGAGAAATCCGACCGGCGCGCCTGAAGACACGAGACCGGACGCGAGCCAGCACGCGCCGGGCTGCACGTCCAACGTCACCGCGTCGGCGCTGCGGATCAGCCGGCGGAAGCGAGCGGCCGTGAACGCGAAGAGCGTCACACCACCGGAGTCGATGTGCAGCGCGTGCGTCGGTCCGTAAATTTCAAAGTGGACGAGGCCGCCACTCGGCTCGGGAAACGGGCCGAGGCGGCGTGCCGGACTCAGATTGCGCAGCGGATTGGTGAGCGGCCCGATGTCGAGCGGCAATGCCGCGCGTTCAGCGCGCCGCACCACCGTGTTCGACGAGACGTCACTCCTCGCGAGATCGGCCGACGGAACCAGGGGATTGACCGCGAGCGTTCCGGCGGTGTCCGCCTGCGCCAGCGCTTCGAGCAGCGAAACGCGCGCGTCCTCGGGCAACACCGCGCGCCCGATGATGCGTTCGAACAGAGCCTCCGCGGATTCGCTCGCCCCCATGTGATTTTCCTTCGCGCAGCAGCATTTGCGCGGCAAGACGGCACGCCAACCCCGGCGCGCGTCTCGACGCGCTCGAGCCCGTCACTACGTTCGAAGGAGCTTGTCCGACCGTAGCGGCTTCGTAAATAGGGGTTTGTTGGGCCACGCGCTCGCCAGAAGAGGATAAGGGGAAGCAGTGGCTGTACCCCGGCGACCAGCGCCCCCGGCGCCAGCCGCAGGCGAGCGCGTGACGAAGTACCCTTGCACGGTATACCTCGAAGAGGTATGATTCGGAAGTGAGCATCCGAAGCTTCGCCCGCAAGCCGGTCGAAGACTTCTTCCTCACAGGCCGAGCTCACCGCCGAGAAGGTTGGGCGTCGGCCGCGAGCGTCGTCAAGAGGAAGCTAGACATGATCGACTACGCCGCCGCGCTGAACGACCTAGCTTCCCCACCGGGCAACCGACTCGAAGCGCTGCGCGGTGACCTGAAGGGTTTGCACGGCATCCGCATCAACGACCAATGGCGAATCGTCTTCCGCTGGACGCCGGACGGCCCCGAGGAAGTTGACGTCCGCGGCTACCATTGAAGGCACCCCATGGACCGAACTCGAATGACCCGACCGCCGACGACTCCCGGCGAGATCCTCCGTGACGAGTATCTCGCTCCTCTCGAAATGAGTCAGAAGGATTTGGCCGACCACATCGGACAGGACGTGAAGGTGATCAACCGCATCGTGAACGGACGGTCCGCGGTCACGGCGGAGGTTGCTTTGAAGCTCGCGGCCACTTTCAGCACGACGCCCGAGTTCTGGCTGAACGCCCAAACGGCCGTCGATTTGTTCGCCGCACGGAGCAAGCTCCGCCGCCTTCCGAAGCCGCTCGTCCCCGGACGACGGCCGGCGGCTTGAACTTGCGTCCCCAACGGGATTCGAAGGCGCGACGATGGGTCCGCTGCCGCCATTTCAACCGCGATCGCGTCGTCCGAGAGTCCGGCCGCCGCGTCAGATCGATCGCCTAAGGGCGCGGACGATCCCGACGTTGTGCACAACGGTGCGAATTCCCCTGCCCCATCCGAGCCCGACCTTCGCGGCGTGGTCGAGACGGCGCTCGCTCGAGCGCTCGACGCGGCCGTAACGGCACAACGGTGGGAGCTCGTCGAGCAACTCGTCCGCGAGCTCGAGGCGCGACGGAGCGGTCGCGAAGGCGGCGGAGCGGTGGTCGTCTCGATCGCCTCGGACAGCGCTGGCGCTACGGCACCGCCAGGTGCCCGGTTGGGAAAACGCTGAGGTAATCCTGCGACCACATTGGGCGGACGATCGCGTCGATGTTCGGAGAGCCGAACTTGAGCAGAGCGCGCAGGCGCACGACGTCCGGATCCCGCTCGTCGGGACCGAGCACGATGTTGTGCACCCTCACGTTTGAGATCGCGCCCAGGATCCGGCGACGGGCCATCGCGTCGGTCTGTGGAAAGCGATAACCCACGAAGAACACGACGTCCGCAGTGCGGAGCCGGGCTAGCGCTTCCCGCCAGAGGGGCTCGAGAAGGTCGTCGACCATCCCCTGCTTTCCTGGACCGGGTGGAGCAATCGCAAGAGCGTCGTCGCGACACGTCACGACGAAGTGAGCCGCGTCCTCCTCGTCCTCGAGCACCTCGAGTTCAGCACCTTTGCGCCTCCAGTCCACGCTGCCGTGGAGCTTGAAGATCGCAGGCCCGCCCTCAGCCGCGTTCTTCGGCAGGCGCGCCCAAGTCCCCAAACCGAGTCGCTCGAGGACGCGATCGTAGTTGAAGGTAATGACGGTGTGGTGGTGGCCGAGGGAGTTGTCCGTCATCACCTCTTTCCAGCGACGAAAAGGATCCCAGCGCTCGGACGTCGTGTCGGCCTCGTGGAGGAAGAACGAGCACTCCACGGCGAGCATCCGACGCGCGATGTTGCAGACGTCGCCGATTTTCACAAACGTGTTAGCGTCCATGAAGAGCTGGAGCTTCTGAAGCAGCGAACGGGCCGCCGCGCTTGCTTCGCCCTTCGCGACGCGGAATGCGGCGGATTCGAGCGCGTCGAGGAACTGCTCTGGGTCTTCCCAGAGATGCTCCCCCGAACGGGGGGCCATCGGGCCTAGGGCCCAGTTGGTTCCCATGTTGTAGAGCCTGCGAACGGCGCGCGGAAGCTCCCCGACAACGGTCGACTGAGCGCGCTCGAAGACCGCGCGGGTGATGCCTGAATCCGTCCTTCCGTACAACGCCGCGAGGGCGTCCTCGGCTTGGGGTGCGAAAAGGTCTTTGAGCGTCGGTCCGCCGAGGGGGCGGCTGAAACCGGATCCGAGGATCCACGCGATATTCGCCATGACGATCTCCGAGCTTACTCGGTCGCGAAGAAAAGCGCTTCTGACCTTAAAAGTTGAACTCATGGAGTGATTTCGGGCAGTTGACTACGATCGAGCCGTTTTCGGCTGCCGTGGCCTACTTTTCCATGATTGACGTGCGTCGACGCCTGGTGGTTAGGGGGTGATCGATCGACACCGCGGCATGATGCATTCATGACCAGACAGACGCTCTTGATCGGGCCAGCGGCGCTGAGCCGTGCGGCCAACGTTGCCCAGCAGACGGCCGCCCGATTCCTTCGCGGCGAGCCGGTGAAGCCGCTCAGCGCGGAGCGCCTTCTCGCCGGCGTGCGGGCACTCGAGTCTCAAGGGTTCGCCTTGCCGCCTTCAGCCGCCTTGGAGAGACCGGCGCCTTGAGCCCGCCGCGCGTCCTCGTCTGCACGCCGGAGGAGCTCCGCCAGCTCGTCCGCGACGCCGTGCGCGCGGAGCTGGGCGGTGCTGCAGGCGCCGTCGACGTGGTCGACAAGCACTCGGCGGCGGCGCTCGGGCTCAAGTCGAGGCAGTTCGTCGAGCTCGCGCGGCGCGGCGCCTTTCCGTCGTACCGAGCGGGCCGACGCGTGGTTGCCAAGCGCGCCGACGTGCTCTCGTGGCTCGAGCGGCAGCGGGCGAAGCCGTCGAAGAGCGACGCGCCCGAGGCCGAGCCGCTTGACCCGATCCGCGCCGGGATCGAGGCCGGCCGGCTCCGTGTCCTTTCCGGAGGCGGCCGCCGTGGGTGAAGCCGCCGTGAGATCGTGCGAGGCCTTGCCGGCCCGCTCGAAGCCGCCGCCGGTGAAGAAGCCGCCGCCGACCGCGCCGCCACTCTCGGCGCCCGTGGCGCCGCCGGCGACGTCAGCGGACCCTCTGTCGGGCCTCTCGGCGCTCTCAAAGGTCGCGCTGACCGGAAAAGAGATGCTCAAGCTTCGCGAGGAGCCGGTCCGCTGGTTCTGGAAGGGCATCTTCCAGCATACGGACGTCGTCGAGCTCGCGGCACTCAGCACCAGCGGCAAGTCGACGCTGTGCATGCTCCTCGCGGTCGCGGCAGCCGGCCACGAGCCAATCGAGCTGCTCGGCTTTGAGGTCACGCCCGTGCCCGAGGGCAAGCTCGTCGTGTTGGTCAACGTCGAGCAGACGTTGAGCTCGATGCAACGCAAGCTGCTCGCTTCGTGCGCGGTGCTCGGTCGCAACCCGCAGGCGGCGATAGGCCGCATGATCGTGGTTCCGCGCTGCAACTTCTCCACGGATACCCCAGCGTGGGACGACGTCGTCAGGCTCGCAGAGCGCAAGGCGATCGGCCTTCTGATCCTCGACTCCCGCGCTCGAATCTTTCGCAGTGGCGACAGCAACGACGAGCAGCACGAGGCCCAGGGCGCGGAGCGCTTGTCCAAGCTGGTGAACACGGCCGCCTGCCCGATCGTCGTCGTCTCCCACCTCAGGAAGGCGTCCGGCTTCGGAGGGCGGCCGACGCTCGAGGACGTGAGCGGCAGTCACCAGCGCGCCGCGGGGCCCGACGTCGTCCTCGCGCTTCAAGCCACGCGCGGCGAGAACGGCGGCGTCGCCGCCAGCACGCTCTACTGCCTGAAGCGTCGCGACGAGGGCGACGAGCAGCACCCCGAGCCCGTGCGGTGGGCCATGGGCAAGGACGAGAACGGGGCGCCGTTGCTCACCGTGGGGGACGGCGCGACCGGCACGCCGTCCCAGCCGAACCATCTCAAGATGGTCGAGCTCCTCCGGGAGCAGGGCGCAACGACCAAGAGCCAGCTCGCCCAGGCGCTCGGCGTGAGCGGCGCAACGCTAAATCGCATGCTGACGGTGGCCTTCGCCGAAAAGTTGGTGAAGCGGGTCAAACGGCTCATTCGCGGCGTCGAGCGCGAGTGCATCGCCGCTCGCGTGACCACCGAGGACGTGGACAGACTCGCGGCGAACCGCGGCGAGGTGCGGCCGTGAATCTCGCCCGACAACTCACCCGACGGACCCCCGACGCCCGACAGTCAGGGAAGCGCCCGTCAGGGTGTCAGGCGAGAACGCTTTCGCGGCGTCAAACCCGCTCGTTTCCCATTCCAAAGGATGTCAGGCGAGACCCTCTGGTCGGACAGCTTCCGACCTATGGGAGGGAGTCAGGTTGTCAGGTGAGATTCGGGAGGAGCGAGCCGTGCCCCGCATGAGGGTCTGCGACATGGCGCAGCCGGAGCCCGAGGCGGAGCCGCAGCTCCTGCTTCTCGAGCTCACCGACGAACAGGCGAGCGACCTGCTCGACCTCGCCGCAGAGCTCCGGCTCGACGAGAAGCGCGTGATGCTGCTCGGCCTCCGCGCGCTCGTCGCCGCACGCGCCAGGAGGGCGAAGCCGTGATTCCCCTCGCCTCGAAAAATGCTCGTCGCCCGGCCTCCCGCGCCGTCGCGCCCGGAACCTTCGACTCAATTGAGTCCGGACGCGACTTCGGGCCGCAAGTCCGCGCCGCCACTCAATCGCACCGGGCGTCGTGTGCGATTGGCCCTCTCTCGCAGCATGAAAGCCGCGGGACCGATCGGGTGAGGCACCCGTCGGGGAAGCCGAAAGCCGGCCCGCGACCAGTACGCAAGCCGGCTTTACACGTGGTCGGGGGGTCGCCGTGACGATGCGACGCGCGCACGGCCGCGCCGCCGAACTCGGCGCCCTCGCAGTCGTCGAGGTCCTCCCCGCCGACGAGCTACCGGCGGGAGTGCCCGGCCTCGACGCGTCGTCTAAACCGGCGCGTGACGCGCTCGGGCGATATCAGGCTGGTCACCCCTCGACCATCGCGGCCGCGCGCGTTGCAGGGCAAGCCAGACGGCACCGCACGGCCCTCGCTCACACCCTCGGGGTGACGAGCTCGGACCCCGACTGGGCGCGCTTCCTTCGCCAGGCGGAGGCGTTCCGACGAGCTCAAGTGACGATGCTCGCGGGCACCGTCGGCGGCGGCCTCTGCGGGCCCGCGCCGGCGGCGCTCGTCGCTTCCGCGGCGCTCGCGCTCGCGGCGTCCCGGCTCTCGTACTCGAAGGGCGACTTCGCGCTCGGCGCGCGCCTCGCCGCCGAGGTCCGCCAGCACCTGCTCGGCGCGCACGAGCTCTGCGCCCGCGAGGCTCAGGCCCGCCCGCGCTCGAACGCGGCGCTCGACGCCATCATGGCCGCGAGCGCCGAAGCGGAGGACGCGCCGTGAGGCCGGAGGAGTTCGACGTCCATCGCCGCTCCGCGTGGTGGGCCGCGCAGACGACGCTCCGAGCGGCCGAGCCCTCCGAGCTCCACCTCGGGCTCGAGCTCGCGCTCGCCTTCGCCGAGGAGGAGCGCATCCCGCCGGAGCGCAGCGGCCCGCTCGCCCTCGGGGCGGCCGCCGCGCTCTGCGCCGTCGAGCACGGCCACCCGTTCGCGCCCCTCTTCCGGGCGCTGCTCGTGACGCTGGTCGCGAACGAGAGGGGCTCCGCAGTACGGCGCCCGAACTGACGAAAGGACAGCACGATGATTCAGCCAGGAAGAACGTACGTCGCGGCGCTCACGCTCGGGTCGAAGAGCCCGGTCGTGCAGGCGACGCTCGCGGCCGCCGCCGCGAAGAAGGTCACCGCCATGGCGGCCGAGCTCCGCGGCGAGGCTCCGAAGGGGCCGGCGAGGGTGTCCCTCGCGAAGGCCGGCGCGCTCGACGACGAGGAGGACGAGGTCGTGGTCACGGACGGCGACGGCAACGAGGTGGAGCTCGACCCGGACGCGCCGCTCGCCGCGTTCCTTCGTGCGATGGACGCGGCGTTCCCCGTCGCGGGGGAGAGCATGGAGGACAAGCTCTCCCGCGCGCAGCGGCTCCGCGCCGCTCTGCAGGACTGGGTCCAGAAGGGTTCGCCGGGCGCGGCGGCGCCGATGGCGGCGAGCGCCTACAGCGGCGCGAACGCGACGCAGCGGACGTTGAGCATGGTTCGCGCATCCAAGGCGTTCCGTTCGAAGCCGTTCGACCTTCAATTTGCCGAGGCGTGCCGCTTGGCGCGCTCCGGCTCGTGCATCTGACCGAGGGAACGAACGATGAATCAGCAAGCACAAGTCGCGAACCGAGAGACGACGCGGGAGCGGTACGAGGGCCGCGTCCGCGCCGCCCGCCGCAAGCTCGAACAGCGTCGCGCGGAGGTGCCGGTCGACCCGAACGCGATAGCGAGCGCCGAGATGCAACTCGCGCAGGCCGAGCTGCAGAGGGACAGCCTGATCGAGGCCAGCGAGCTCTCGCCGCCGGCGGAGCCGATCAACTTCGCGCAGCCGATGCCGAACACGAGCCCGGTCGCGACGGCCGCTCCACGCTGGCTGGCGTCCGGGGCGGCGGCAGCGGCGCTGAGCGCGGAAGAGCGCCGAGTCGCGGCAGCGCGGGACCGGGTAATCGCGGCCGAGCGCGAGCACGCCGAGGCGACGGCGCTCGGGCGCCGCTATCCCGACGCGGAGGAGATCGACCAACGAAGGGCCGTGGCGCGGGCGGCGCTCACGGAGCTCGAGCTCAAGCTCGGAGAGCGGGAGGGGGATCTAGCTGCCCTGCGGGAGACCCTTGCGTCGAGCGAGATCGCGGAGGCCGACCGACTCCTCGTCGAGGGCTCCGCCGACGCGACCGAGAAGGCGCTCGGGCCGCTCGTCGCCGACGCGGAGCGGCTCGGGAGCGAGGTCGGCGCCCTGCTTCTCCGCGCGTACGGCGTCGTCGACGGGGCGACGGGCAAGAGGGACCGCGCCTGGGCGATCGTGCGGAAGCTCGGCCTCGCGACGCCGAAGAACCCGGAGGAGTACGAGAGGAGCGCCGGCCGGTATCGGCTGGTGCGCGGCCTCCGGGCGGGGCTCGCGGCGAGCCTCGGGAACGAGGTCTACAACGCGCTCGACGCGCTCACGAGGTGGGTCAAATGAGCTGGGCAAGCGATCGAGACGCCACGCTCGCGAGTGCGACGTCGACCGGAACCGCTCTAGCGAACCTCTACACGCAGGCGAAGACGGCGATGACCACCGCTCAAAACGGCTCGGGGACGTCGCCTGACGTCTCCGACATGGCGGCGTGGACCGAGCGCGTCGGGATCGCGGTGCACGACGCGATCGTCGCGGCCGGCGTCCTGCCGAACGACTTGAAGCTTCTGCTCCGGTTCGCGATCAAGGCGCAGTGGCGGTGACGGCGCGGGCGCTCACGTTCCAGCGCTTCCGGGCGTTCGACTCGCAGCTCGGCTCGCTCGGGTTTCCGCGGTGCTCGCCGTGGTGGCTCGAGCAGGCCGAGCGCTTCCTCGACCACGCGACTGCGAAGGCCTGGGTCGCGCGCGTCGGGCGCGGCGGCATCAAGAGCACGATGATCGCGAAGCTCGCGCTCGCGGTCGTCCTGTTCGGCAAGTTCAAGGTGCCGCCGGGCGAGAGGCACTACTTCACGATCGTCTCGGTCTCAAAGGACGAGGCGAGCCAGCGGCTCCGCCTGATCGAGGGCTACGCGCGCGCGCTCGGGGTCCGGTACGTGCGCGCCGGCGACGACTTCCTGCTCGACGATCGCCCGCTCGGGATCAAGGTGCTGCCCGCGACGATCGCGGGGACGAGCGGGTTCCGGGCGGTCGGCTTCGCGTGCGACGAGCTCGCGAAGTGGCGCAGCGTCGACGACGGCGCGAACCCCGCGGCGGAGGTCGCCTCGTCGCTGCGCGCGATGACCGTCACGCACGCGTCCTCGCTCGCGCTCTACTTCTCGTCGCCCCTCGGCGCCGCCGACTACCATTCCAAGCTCGTCGACGCGGGCGACACGGCGCGGCAGGTCGTGAGCGAGGCCCCGACGTGGCTCGCGAACCCGTCGGTGACTGAGGCTCAGACGCGCGAGCTCGAGCCCGACGATCGCGTCTGGCGCCGCGAGTACCTCGCGGTGCCCCAGGCCGGAGCGCTCTCGGCGTTCGAGCCCGAGGACGTGCTCCGCGCGTTCGTGCACGTGGAGGACGTCGCGCGGACGTTCCGCCCGCTTGGCGTGATCGACGCTTCGAGCGGCAAGAAGGATCGGTTCACGAGCGCACACGCGCGCTGGTGCGAGCGGGTCGGCGGCGCGCGCGTCCTCGCGTTCGACGAGGTCCGAGGTCTCGAGGCGGCGGAGCTCAGGAAGATCGGCGGCGACGCCGCGGTCCTTCGGATCGCGACGACCGCGAAGGCGGCGAGGATCTCGACCATCGTCGGCGACCAGCGCGAGGGGATGATGCTGAAGGACGCGTTCGCGCGCTGCGGCGTCCTCTTTCGCGAGCTCGCGTGGACGTCGGCCTCGAAGCCGCGCGCGGTCGCCCGGCTCCGCCGCTGGCTGATCGACGGCCGCCTGGCGCTCCCGCCTCACGACGCGCTCAAGCGCGAGCTCCTGAGCTTCGAGGAGCGCATCACGCCCGGCGGCGACTTCACGTTCGGCGCTCGGGGCAACGGCCACGACGACTTCGTCTCGCTCCTGATCACGATCGCGATGGCGGACGAGGCGCGCCTGCTCACCGGCGCGCCGCAGCGCGGGGACGACGGCGAGTCGCAGCGAGCTTGGCACGGCGCGACCCCTTCGGCCGCGGCCGCGGCGTTCGGCGGGGCGGCCTCGCCTGCCGCGGACCCGCTCGATCGAGTCGTCGTGACGCCCGGCGGGCGGGTCGTGCTCGGCGAGCGCGCGGCCTCGGCCTACTCGTTCTCGCATCGCGACGGCGGCTCAGGGGGCGGCTTTTGATCGCGACCAACACACTACGTCGGAGCCGGCGTTCCACCGGCTGGGCCGCGTCGTCGCGCGACCCCGAGCGAGCGAGGCTGCCTCGATGGCCCCGCTTGCCCGCGGCGCAAGGCGCGCTCGTCCGTCCCCTCGATCCTCGTTTCGAGGGGACGGGTCGAGCCTACAGGCTTCGCCGGCGTTCGAGGACGCCGGCGTGGACGCCGTTCGCCGGGGCTCTCCGTCCCCGGCAGCCCGCGACAGTCGCGCGGGCTCGCGCTTCGGCGCGCGGCAACGCGCATCTCGGCCGCCCCACGCCCATGGTTCCAGGCAGTTCTGCGGGCGTGGGGCGGCGAGACCTAATCAACCCGAGGAGTGAACGCCGATGATCACGGACGTCGCAGATTCCACGATCGCACTGAGCCTCTACAACATCGTCGCCGGCGAGGGAGTCGCGACGCTCGAGGACGCGCGGGTCGCGCTCTCGCGGCACGGGTACGCCTGGCCGCCGGAGTCGCTCGAGCGGGCGCTCGCGCAGCTCGTCGAGCGCGGCCTCGCGACGGAAGACGCCGGGCGCATCGGCGTGACGGGCCCGCTCGGGCACGTCGTCGTCGAGCGCGACCGCTCGGATCCCGAGGGCTGGGCGGGCTGGCGAATCGCGCGGCACGCGCCGCGAGAGAGCACGCCGCTCGTCGGGAGGGTCGCGTCGTGAGCCTCGGCGCCCCCTTCACGGACCCGAAGCCGCTCGGCTGGTCGCTGTTCGAGGTGCTGACTTCGGCGCAGATGTCGGCGGTCAACGCGAACGCGGCGGCCGCCGCCGACGGATCCGCCTGGAGCGACGTCTCGATCCTGAAAAACTGGAAGTACGCGACGCCAGGGCTGCCGAACCCGATGTCGCAGCGCACGCTGCTCTACGACGCGCCGTCGAGGCGCTGGATGGTGCTCGGCGGGAACACGGCGACGGGCGAGTACACGTACAACGGCTCGAAGTACTTCCTCATCAACTCGGGCAACTTCGGCGACCTGTCCCCGCTGATGGTCCACGCGACCGCGGCCGCGAGCAACGGCATGGGCGTGATCCTGGCGGGCGGCGACCTAGCGTCGGCCGGCACCGGCCACTTGAAGGAGAGCACCGACGGCGGCGTCACGTGGCCGACCGTGCGAAGCCTCGGCACGTCGGACACGAACGCGACGGCCGCGCTAGCCTGGGTCCCAAGCCTTGGGCTGTGGCTCGCGAGCCAGGGCGCCCCGACCATCGGGGGGATCTACTCGAGCTCGGACCGCGCTACCTGGACGCTGCGAGGCGGAGCGGGCAGCCCGCCGACCCACTTCGTCGTCAGAAACTCGCCGTCGCCGATCGTCATCGCGACGACGCTGCAGATAGTCGGCGGATCCCTCAACTACTTCCGCTCGACGGACGGCATCACGTGGACGACGATCGCGTTCCCGTCCGGCGTCGGCAACACGACGAGCCAAGGATGTTGGTCCGACGCGCTCGGCTTCTTCTACGTCGGCGGCGCCGGCGGGATCTACCGCTCGGCGGACGCGAGCTCGACGGCGTCGTGGTCGCTCATCGACAGCACGTGGTCAGGCGCCGCGACGACGGCGGCGTCGATCGCGAGCTTCGGTCGGCTCCTGATGCGGGGCGACGGCAAGGCGTCCTTCGACGGCGCCTCGTGGTTCAAGGTGCTCGACACCGAGAACACGGACCTGTTCATCGCGTCGTCGCCGGTCGGCATGGCGGCCGCACGGGCGAGCTCGGTGGAGGTGTACGTCTCGCAGATGATCGGGAACTGAGGGGGCGACTCTTGGGCATCGGCATGATCGAGTCGCAATCAGAGGAGCACCATGACCATGCAATTCGACTACGTGCACCAGAAGCTCGGCGAGGCGATCCGACTCGCACTCTTTACCCAAGATCCGGCACGTCTCGCGGACGCGTTCAGCGCGATTCACGCACTCCACTTAAGGCCGCAGGAGATAGCGGCGTCGCTCGGGGAGGAGGAGGCCCGCGAGCGCTGGCTCCGTCTCCTTGAACGCACGACGCCGGGACCGGAGGAGCACTACGCCGACCTTGCGGCGCGGCTTAGCGCGCAGGAGCGTAGCGACCTCGGCGTCGACCTCTACTCGGTGAACGAACGAGTATCGGAGCTCCTTTACGGAGCGCGCCGCTAGGGCAACGGCGCTCGGGGAAGAGCGAGCGGAGGGGCCGGCGCCTTGACCTTAGTATCCACGCGTGTCATTACACGAGCGAGGCGATGGCACTACCGAAACGCGAGCACCTGCTGAACGTGCGCATGCACGAGGCCGAGGGTCGGATGCTCTCCGCGCTCGCCGAAGCGGACGGAATCACGGTCTCTGAGTGGGTCCGGAACTCCATCCGCGTTCAGCACGCGCTCAGGTTCGGAGCAGTGCCGAAGCCTCGACCGAAGAACAAGAAACGCTAACCAACCAAACGAAGTGGGGCCCGCGCGACTGCGAATCGCCGGACCCCTGGCCACCGAAAGGGATACTTTCGATGACGACTCCGACGATAGTCGAGCGCGCGGGCGACGGCTCACGCGACGAAAAACAGCGGAAAACGGGCCCGGATCCATTCACGGACGCGTCCCAGGCCTGCGGCCGCGCGATCGAGCACATCGACGCGTCGATCGCGGCGATCGAGCGAATCGAGCGGCTTTTGACCGGAGCGCAGCCGTGAGCAGGCTCGAGATTCGGCTCGCGGACGAGCCGGAGCGGCATGTTGGAGGCATGACCGACATCGATGCGCCCGCCCCCGAGAACGCCAGCGCGCCACCAAATGGAAAGCCGGCTTTCCTCCAGGCCGTCCTCGAAGACGTGAAGCGGCGGGGGCACGTCGCGTTCCTGAAGGACGCGGCGGCGCGGGACGCGGCGTGGAACGCGGCGGACTGGAAGGAAAGGCGCGCCGAGATCATTGAGGCGGCGGAGGCGGCCGGCGTCCCCGTCGACCACGGGCTCGCCGCGTTCGGCCTCCCGAGCGAGGCGGGCCCGACCCGAAAAGGACGCGGCCGCCGGCCCCTGGCGAAAACCGAACTCGTGCCGATCGCCTCCCTCGTCCGCGACCCGGAGATCAACTGCCGCGCCGGCGGCGTGAACGAGAAGCTCGCGACCGAATACGCCGAAGCACTCGACGCGGGGGCGAGGTTCCCGCCCGTGGTCAGCTTCCGCGACGCCGAGGGCAAGCTCTGGCTCGCCGACGGATGGCACCGGGGCCGCGCACACGAGATCGTTGGCAACGCCGAGATCGCGATCGACGTCCAAGAGGGCGACCGCCGGGCGGCGCTGCTTTACGCCGCGAGCGCGAACGCGATCCACGGCGCTAGACGCACGAACGCCGACAAGCGGCGCGCGGTGCTCGCGTTGCTCGCAGACGCCGAGTGGCGCGAGAAGTCGCACCGATGGATCGCGGAGCAGTGCTCGGTGAACCACGAGCTCGTGGCGACGCTCCGGAAGCAAGCTGGCGATTCCGCCAGTTCGCCTCGCGAGGGCAAGGACGGGAAGATTCGCCGTTCACCGAGAGGGTCGAAGCGCACCGGCTTCCGCCGCGTCCCCGCCGTCTACAAGGTCGCGACGAAGGCGCTCGGGCGGCTCAACGAGGCATGGGCCAAGCGGAAGCCCATCGACGCTCTGCTCGCGGAGGTGCGGCGTGCGCTCGACGAACTCGAGAGGCGGGCGCCCGAAACCACCCCGGAGACGGAGTAAGACCATGGGTGCCAACAGCTCGATCGAGTGGACGACGCACACGTTCAATCCGTGGTGGGGATGCACCAAAGTGAGCCCAGCGTGCGATCACTGCTACGCCGAAGCGCTCGCCAAACGCCGCGGCTTCCAAGCGTGGGGGCCCGGCGCACCGATCAGGCTTCTGAGCGACGCGCACTGGCGCGAGCCGCTGAAGTGGAACGCGGCTGCCATAGAAGCATCGGAACGACCGCGCGTGTTTTGCGCTTCGATGGCCGACGTCTTCGAGGGACGCAACGAGCACGCGCAACTCCGCGAGCGGTTGTGGAGGCTAATCGACAAGACGCCGAACCTCGACTGGCTCCTGCTCACGAAGCGGCCGAACAAGGTCAATCAGCTCGCACCGTGGGGCGGCACCTGGCCCGCGAACGTTTGGGTCGGAACGACGGTCGAAAACCAGGAGTGGACGGACAAGCGACTGCCTCACCTGCTCGCCGTGCCGTCAGTCGTCCGATTCGTGAGCGCCGAGCCACTGCTGGGGCCCGTTGACCTCACGCGGTACATGCTCGCCAGGCCTCGGGTGGATTGGGTGATCCTCGGCGGCGAGTCAGGCTCGTCGGCGCGACCGATGCAGCCGGAGTGGGCGCGCTCCGTTCGCGAGCAGTGCGTCGCTGCCGACGTACCTCTGCACTTCAAGCAGTGGGGTACGTTCGCGCCCCGCGGCAACCCGGAGCAATTGGTGCGACTCGGCAAGAAAAAGGCTGGGCGCGAGCTCGATGGCCGAGAGTGGGACGGCCTACCATCACCCCGCACGGCCGAGGCGGTTTGAACCATGTCCCGCAAGCGAACCGGGAGCGTCGAGTACCGCAGCGGCCAATGGTGGGGGCAGATCACGTGCAACGACGGGAGCCGACCCCGCATCCCGCTCGGTGACTTTCCGAACAGCCCGCAAGGGCGCGAGCGCGCGAAGGAGTCGGCCGCGCACTGGACCGAGCAGGCTCGCGAGCAGGGCGTCGTCGCCGTGCGCCGCCCGCGGCGTGCGAAGGGCGCCCCGCCCCAAGGCCCGGCACCAGGCGAGTCGGTTGCGAAGTACGTGGAGCGCTGGCTCGAGGACCGCGAGCGACGCGGTCTCTCGACCGTCGACACCGACCGCGGGCGGCTCGAGCTCCACGTGCTTCCACTCTTCGAGGGCAAGGCCATCGCGACCGCGACGAAGGACGACGTGCGCGCCGTTGTCGAGCGCCTTGACGACGCCGTGCGCGCGAAGTCGATCGCCTGGAGCACGGCGACGAAGGTGTGGGGTCTCGTGACCAAGATGTTCAGCGACGCGTGCGAGTCCAAAGTGGCAGCACTGCGCGTGCGCGCGGAAAATCCCGCGAAGGACGTGCGCGGGCCCGACCGCGGAGCGCGCAAGGGCAAGCAGTGGCTCTACCCGAGCGAGGTAACGGCGCTGCTAGCGCGTGGCGACGTGCCGCTCCGGTGGCGGCGCCTCTACGCGCTCGCCGCGTACCTGTACGTGCGCCCGGGCGAGCTCGCCGCGCTCGAGTGGGGCGACGTCGACCTCGAGCGCGGGATCGTGAACGTGCACCGGGCGATCGAGCTCCGCGGCGGCGAGGAGAAGGCGACGAAGACGGGCACCTCGCGCAAGCTCCCGATCCCTCTCTCGCTCCGCCCGCTGCTGGCGCTCTTGCACGAGGAGCACGGCGGAATCGGGCGCGTTCTGAGGCACGAGCACCGGCGCCGCCAGGCCGGGCACGGCATGCCGCCGCTCGAGGATTTAGCCGCAACGCTGCGCGCTCACCTCTGGCGCGCAGGCGTGCGCCGCTCCGAGCTTCACGAGGATCGCGAGACGAGCAAGCGCGTGACGTTCTACGACCTACGCGCGACGGGCATCACTTGGGAGGTGCTCGACGGGACCGAGCACGTGCGCGTGATGCAGCGCGCGGGTCACCGAAACTTCTCGACGACTCAGCTCTACGTTCGCGAAGCCGAAGCGGTCGGAATCGACGTTGGCACGCCGTTTCCGCCTCTTCCCGCGTCGCTTCTCGAGGTCAATCGCACCGCCGAATCGCACAAGGTCCCGGCGGAATTTTCTAAACTCTCGGAGTCACTCGGGAAGAGGTGCGTCCCCAACGGGATTCGAACCCGTGTTACAGCCTTGAAAGGGCCGTGTCCTGGGCCGGCTAGACGATGGGGACCGGACGAGGGCGCGGAACATAGTCCGACGCGGCAGGTCTGACAATCCGGTATCGTGACCGCGCGATGACGATTGGCTCGGCGTCCGAACGAGAGCGCGACGAGGCGGAAACGAGGCGGGATTCGGCGCGATCCGGGGCCGCTCTGCCGTTCGCAGCAACACTCGGGCTGTTTGCGGTTTCGGGGGCCGCCGGGCTCGTGGATCAGGTTTGCTTCTCGAAGTACCTCTCCTACGTGGTCGGGGCGACGGCGTACGCCGTGAGCGCCGTGCTCGCCGCGTTCATGACGGGGCTCGCGCTCGGGGCCTACGCGGGCGGGAAGGTGTCGCTGCGCGTGCTGCGGCCCGTGGCGCTCTACGGCGTGCTGGAGCTCGTGGTGGCGGCGGCCGTGGCCGTTGCGCCGCGCGAGTTCGATATGCTCGCGTCCGTTTACGCCGAGCTCGCGCGCCGAGCGCCGGATTCGGTCGCCGCGTTGTCGGCGCTGCGCTGGCTCGTGGCACTCGTGATCGTGATCGTGCCGACCACGGCGATGGGCGCGACGTTGCCGATTTTGACGCGCGCGCTGCGTGACGGCGCCGGGGCCAGGAGTCGGGAGCGTCAGCTCGGCGCGCTCTACGCGGCGAATACCTGCGGGGGAGCCGGCGGCGCGGTGCTCACGGCGTATCTCGTGCTGCCGTTGCTCGGCCTCCGCGGAACGGTGTCGGCGGCCGCAGGCCTGAGCGCGGCCGTCGGCGTCGCGGCGCTGTGGCTCGGACGCAACGTGGCTCCCGCGCCGCTCGACGAAGCCTACGACGAGGGGCGCCGGGTTCACTCGCCGGCTCGGGGCCGTGAACCGAGCGAACGCGAGACATGGATCCTCGTCGTCGTTGCGTTCGCGTCGGGCTGCCTCGCGTTCGCGGCGGAGGTCATCTTCACGCACCTCTTGGCGCTGCTCATCGGCAACAGCGCGTACGCCTTCGGGCTGATTCTCGCGGTGTTCCTCTGTTGCCTGTTCGTCGGGGCCGCGTGGGCCGCCGCGTTCGCCAAGCGACGGGGCGACACGGCGCTCGCGGCCGGCCTGCTCCTGACCGCCGCCGCGCTCTGCGCCACGCTCCCGCTCTGGGACGAGCTCCCGCGCCTGTTCGCTGCCGTCGGCGGCAGCGTCACGACGTTCGCTGGGCGCGAAGCGGTGCGCGCGCTCGCCGCATTTTTGATCCTCTGCCTTCCGACGACGGTGATGGGACTCACCTTCCCGCTGCTCCTGCAGCGCGTCGCGCGCACGAGCGCGCCGAGCCGCTGGGTCGGCCGGCTCACGGCCGTCAACACGGTGGGCGCGGTCGTGGGCGCGCTCGGAGCGGGTTACGGGCTCTTGCCGTGGCTCGGCTCGCAACGCTCGCTCGAGGCCGTCGTGGTGCTTTTTGCGTGCGCCGGCGCCGCCGCGGCCCTGCTGAGCGCACCGGAAGCCCGCCGCCGGCTGCTCGTCCTCGCGGCGGGTGTCTGCCTCATCACGCCCCTCGAGCATCGCTGGAACCTCGCGCGGCTCACGGGCGGCTCGAACGTGTACTTCGAAAAGTGGAGCGAGCCCGAAGCGATCCCGTTTCTGCGCGAGGACGTCCACGGCGGCGTGACGTCGGTCACGCGCTCGAAGGGCGTGCTGACGTTGCTCACCAACGGCAAATTCCAGGGCAATACCGGCTGGGAAATGAGCGCCCAGCGCTTCTTCGCTCACTACCCTTCGCTCTTCGTTTCGAATTTCGATCGCGCGCTCGTGATCGGGCTCGGGACGGGCACGACCCTCGGGACGCTCGCCGCGTATCCGTGGAAAAAGCTCGACGTGGTCGAGATCTCACCCTCGATCGTCGCAGCCGCTCGCCAATATTTCCAGTCGGGCAACCTCGGCGCCATCGACGACCCGCGCGTCAGCATCCATCACGGTGACGGCCGCAACTACGCGCTCGTCGACGCGGGGCACTACGACCTCGTCGGGATGGAGCTCTCGAGCATCTGGTTCGCCGGGGCTTCGAGTCTCTACAGCCGTGAGTTTTACCGGCTCATCCGCGCTCGACTCGCGCCGGGCGGCATCTTCCAACAATGGGTTCAACTGCATCACGTCTCTCGGCGCGATCTTGCGACCGTGATCGGGACCCTGCGGAGCGAGTTCGCGCACGTGGCGCTCTTTTACGGCGGCGGACAGGGCATCCTGGTCGCGTCCGAAGAGCCGCTTCGAGCGTCGCTCGCGCGTCTTCAGGCGCTCGAGGCGCGCCCCGAGCTCGAGCGCGTGCTCCCCGATCGGCGCAAGCTCGAGGATTTGCGAGGCGACGTCCTGGCGTTCGACGCGGGGCTCGACGCGTTCCTCGACGAGAGCGCACGGCTGGCGGCGGTCGATCGCTCGGCGCTCGTCTCGACCGATCAGAGCCTCTATCTCGAGTACGCGACGCCGCGCGGCAACGTCTTGCCGTGGGCGACGCGTGAAGCGCTCGTGCGCGAGCTCCGGCGCTTCCGCGACCAGGCGGCGATCGACGCCCTGCTCACGCCCTGAGCTCAGGCGCTCTTCGCGCGTTTCTGTCGCTTCGCCGGAACGGTGACGACGGGCGCCTCCTCGGCGAACGCCGACTCCGCAGCGGCCGGCGAAAGTTCGATGAAGGACCCGAGCGCCTCGCGCGCGCGGCGCGGGAAACCGGTATGAAGCTCTGCCCGCTCGAGGATCGCTGCGCAGAGCGCGTCGAAATCGAAGCCGGCGGCCGCCGCAATCTTCGGGAGCAGGCTGCTCTCGGTCATGCCGGGCAGCGTGTTCACCTCGAGCACGTATTCGTTCTGGCCTTCGGTGACCAACAGATCGACGCGCACGGCGCCGTGTGTGTCGAGCGCTTGCGCCGCGCGCTCCGCGAGGTTCAAAACGCCGCTGTAACGCGCGGGCGCGAGCCGAGCAGGCATGAAGTACTCGCTGAAGCCAGGCGTGTATTTGGCTCGATAATCGTAGACGCCCCCGACGGGCGCGATCTCGATGGCGCCGAGCACGCGGCCGTCGAGGATGCCGACGGCGATCTCCTTGCCGCTCACGAAACGCTCGACCAGAAGCTGCGCATCGTAGACGAGCGCCTCGAGCACGGCGTTTCTGAGCTCGCTCGGGGCGTTCGCGCGTGCGACGCCGAGGCTCGAGCCCTCACGCCGCGGCTTGACGATCACCGGGTAGCCGAAGGAGCCGTGCACCTCGTCGAGCTCGTCGAGCTGGGACGCGTCGAGCGCGTAGTAGGGCGGCGTCGGCACGTTGTGCAGGCGGAACATCTCCTTCGCCTTGAGCTTGTCCATCGCGAGCGCGCTCGCGAGGACGCTCGACCCCGTGTACGGAATGCCGAGCAGCTCGAGCAGCCCCTGCACGCAGCCGTCCTCGCCGAGCCGGCCGTGCAGCGCCAGGAACGCCACGTCGAGGTCCGCGGAGCCGATGGCGAGGAACGCGTCCGTGTCGTCGCCGAGAATGACCGGGACGACCTCGTGACCCAGGCGCTCGAGCGATTCAGCGACGGCAAGTCCCGAACGCAGCGAAATCTCGCGCTCCGCCGAAGTCCCGCCCATCACAACACCGACACGTCTCGAGCTCGTCATTGTCTGGCCTCCAGGGCTCTTGCCCTTAGCGTTCGGTACCGAACCCCGGCCCGACGGGCCAAGAATCGGGGAGCGCTCAGCAGACTTCGACGACGATCGCGGTGATGTTGTCCTTGCCGCCCCGGCCGTTCGCCAGGTCGATCAGGCGGTTCACCGCTAAAGCCCCACCTTCCGCGAGGATAGCGGGGATCTCTTCGAGCTTCAGGTAACCGTGCAGGCCGTCGCTACAAAGCAGGTAAGCGTCCCCGACGTTCGCCTCCCAAACGCTCGTGTCGACCTGGACGTATTCGCGGCTACCTACCGCGCGGGTGATGACATTTCGCTGCCGGCTCACCTTGGCTTGCTCGGGCGTGATGAGGCCCTGCTTGAGCTGCCAGGCGATGAGGGTGTGATCCTCGGTGAGCTGCTCGGCCTCGTGCCCGCGCACGCGGTAGATGCGGCTGTCACCCACCTGGCCGACCACGAGATGGTTACCGAAGCGCATCATCGCGCTGATCGTCGTGCCCATCCCCGCCATGCCGCGATCGAGCTCGGCCATGGCGTAAAGGAGGTACGTCGCGGCCTGGACGCCGCCCTCGAGCATGCGCGAAGCCGCGCGCCCCTTTTCCTCCGTGAAGGGCAGCGGCTCCCCGAGTACCCCTTTACCCCGGCGCACCATGCCGTTGATGGTGTCGATCGCCTCGCGGCTCGCGACCTCACCGGCCGCATGCCCGCCCATGCCGTCCGCGACGACCCAGAGGCCGACCTCGTCGTCGTGCAGGAACGCGTCCTCGTTCGCCTCTCGCCGCCTGCCGACGTCGGTCGCACCGTACGACCGCATGACCAACGATCCTGAATCCACTGCCAAGAGCCGCCCTTTAGCCAGAGAGTAGACCCATCGGGAGCCCCTTCGCTACGTAGGACCATGCCTTACACTCGGCGCGAGCGCCTCGGTCGCCCGGCTGGGGCAGAAAGAAGCTGACGCAAAACCGATCGGCGCTCTAAGCTCTGGCGTGGCCGCGCCTGCAGTCACGTTCCTCCAGCGGGGGCCGAACGCCGCGCGCGTCGCGGCGGGGCTCGTGGCAAGCTTTCGGACCTTTCCGGGCGCCTCCGCCGGGCTCGTGTTCCTCGGGGGCTCGCTCGGCGAGCGGGTCGAGGAGGTCGCGGCCGCGTTCGGCGAGGCCGAGCTCGGGTTCCCCGTGCTCGTCGCCTCGGGCGCCGGTGTCATTTCCGAGCGCGGGGAGCTCGAAGGCGAAGCGGCCGCGACTGCCCTCGCCTTCCGGGGCGGCACCCCGGAAGCCATCGTGACCGCGGGGGCAAGCCACGACGACGCCGCTTCGGCGCTCGCCACGCGCCTCGCCGCGCTCGGACGCAACCACGGCGCGACCGCGCTCGTATTCGCTCGATCCGAGGGGTTCGGGGTGGATTGCGTCGAGCCGCTCTTCGCCGCTCGCACCGCCAACATCATCGGAGCGGGGACGCCCGGCGCGGCGCCGATCGCGGCGGTCGATCGCGAGGGACGCGTCGGGCTCGGCATCCTCGGAGCGCTCCTGATGCGGGGCCTCACCCCGGCGCGCGTCCGCTCTTCGCCCGGCTGTCGCCTGCTCATGCCGCTTCGTCCGATCACGGCGGCTCGCGGCCCGCTCCTCTCCGAAATCGACGGCGAGCGCGCCCTCGACGTTCTCCAATCGGCCGCGACCGGGCTCGACGAGCACCCGCTCATCCTCTGCGTCATCGCGCCGGAACACAGCCCCGACGAGGGCGGCCGCTCGGAGCTAGTCGTGCGCGGGATCCAGGGCGTGGATCCGGCGCGCGGCGCGATCGTGCTGTCCGGCGACTTGAAGCGCGGCTGGCGCGTCGCCTTCGCCGTGCGCGACGCTGCGGCCGCTCGCGCGGACCTCGAGCTTTGCACGCGCGACCTCGCTCGGGAAACCGCCGGCGCTGCGCCCCTCTTCGGCATTTACGTGAGCTGCGCCGGCCGGGGCACCGAGCTCTACGAAAACCCCGACGTGGATCTCCGGATCCTGCGCGCGCGCTTCCCCGAAATTCCGCTGGTCGGGTTGCATTCGGCCTTCGAAATTGCGCCGTTCGAGGGCCGCGCGGCGGTCCACTTCTACACGGGCGTTCTCGCCCTCTTCACGGCGCCGAGCTGAGTGCCGTAGGCCCGCCCGGGCCGAAAGTGTAGGCTCGCCCCGCTTTGGCCGTGCCCGGGACAGCAGAAGCCTCCGCTCCGGCAGAGGCCGCCGCGGCGCTCCGTCTGGCGCGCCCGCGCCGTGGCCTCGGGGTGGCCGACGCGGCGCTCGCGGCGCTCGTCGTCTCGGTCGTCGGCCTCATGGTCGTGCCGCTGCCGACGCACCTGCTCGACGTGCTCATCGCGTCGAACCTCTCGTTCTCGGTGGTGCTCTTGCTCGTCGCGCTCTACGCGAGCCACCCGCTCAAGATCGCCGCCTTCCCGACGGTGCTCCTGATCACGACGCTCGTGCGGCTCGCTCTGAACGTCTCGGCAACGCGCCTGATCCTGCTGCAGGCCGACGCCGGCGAAGTGATCCGCGCGTTCGGTAACTTCGTCGTGCGCGGCAACTACGTCGTCGGCGGCGTCGTCTTCGCGATCCTCAGCATCATCCAATTCGTCGTGATCGCCAAAGGCAGCGAGCGCGTCGCCGAAGTCGGCGCGCGCTTCACGCTCGACGCGATGCCGGGCAAGCAAATGGCCATCGACGCCGAGCTCCGCTCCGGGGCGATCGACGGCGCGCAGGCCCGCGCGCGGCGGCACGCGCTCGCACGAGAGAGCCAGTTTTACGGGGCGATGGACGGCGCCATGAAGTTCGTGAAGGGCGACGTCATCGCGTCGTTCCTGATCACGCTCGTCAATCTGGGCGCAGGCCTCGCCGTCGGCGTGCTGCAGCGCGACATGGAGGCGGTCGCGGCGCTTCGCCGCTACGGCCTGCTCACGATCGGCGACGGGCTGGTCTCGCAAATCCCGTCGCTCGTCATCGCGACGGCCGCCGGCGTGCTCGTGACGCGCGTCGCGAGCGAAGAGAACGACACCTCGCTCGGCTCCGAGCTCGCGCGCCAGCTTTTCGGCCAGCCGGCGGCGCTCCGCGTCGGCGGCGTGTTCGCGCTCTTGCTCGGAGTCGTCCCAGGGCTCCCCGCGCTGCCCTTCTTCGTGATCGCCGGGCTCTTGTTTGCGGCTTCGCGCGCCCGCGGCAGCGCGCTGCGCGCTCTCGCCGACGCACCGGCGGCCGAACCGGTGCAGCGCCCGCGCGGTGACGCCGCGACGCCCCGCTTCGTGCCGGTCATCGTGCCCTGGTCGCTCGATGCGAGCAGCGAGCTCGCGCCGCTCTTCGAAGACGAGCTGCGCGGCGGCGAGCTCGGCCGTCCCGGCTTGCGCTCGGCGGCCGCGGCGCTCCGCGAGCTCCTGTTCCGCGAGCTCGGCGTGCCGCTGCCGGCCGCGCGCGTCGCGACCTTGCGCGAGCTTCCCCCGCGCCACGTCGTGCTCTCGCTCGGCGAGCTCCCGGCGCGCGTCCTCGAGCTGCCGGCGGCGCTACCCGACGCCCAAGTCGCCGAGCTCGTCGTCGCCAACATGCTGCCCGTCTTGCGCCAGCGCGCCGCCGACTTCCTCGGTCTCGCCGAGACGCAGTCGCTGCTCGACCAACTCGAGCAAATCGCGCCGGCCACGGTCCGCCAAGTCGTCCCGAAGCCCGTGAGCCTCACGCAGCTTGCGGACGTGCTCCGGCGCCTCGTCGAGGAACGTCAGAGCGTGCGCGATCTCAAAGGCATCCTCGAAGCACTCGCGCTCGTCGCTCACGCCGAGCGCGATCCGCTGAACCTCGCCGAATTCGTGCGTTCCCAACAGCGCCGCAGCATCACCCACGCCCTGACGCGCGGTCGCGCCGAGCTCCCCGTCCTGCTCCTCGACGGCGCGCTCGAAGAGACCATCCGCGGCGCCGTCTCGCGCACGGCTGCCGGCAGCTTCCTCACGCTCGCGCCCGCCGCCGGTCGCGACATCGTGACGGCCATCCGCCGCGCCCTCGAGCCGCTCGCCCCCGACTCCCCGCCGCTCCTCACTCAACCCGACATCCGCCGCTTCGTGCGGAAACTGATCGAGGTAGACCTGCCGGAGCTCCGCGTCGTCTCTTACGCCGAGCTCCTGCCGGAGATTGCGCTCAAGCCGGTCGGCACGGCGCGCGTGACCGGACTTTGAGCGGCGCTCACGGCGGATTGCATTTTTTGGCCGGTGACCCGCAGTCGGAGTGCGAGAGCAACGAACCCCGGCGCACCGCGCGCGCCCCCTTTCAAAGCGGGCGTCGCGCTCAGCGTCGCTGCACCATCATCTTGCGCGGGATCTGCCCGCTCTGCTCCAGCAGTTTCTTCGCTTCTTTCTGGAGCAGCGGGTGGGTGCGCTTGGTCATGAAGCCGCCGAGCAGGCGCGCGTCGATGGCGACGAGCTTTTTCAGCATGCGCTTCATGCCGCTCAAGTCGTTCGTGTGCGCGTAGGCATACGCGTACGCGCGGAAGAGCTGCGGGCGCAGCTGCTCGTAAACCTCGTCCTCGGGGTCGAAGAGCCCGAGCGTCTCGAGCGCCTTCTTCGACTCGCCGCCGCGCGCCCACGCTTCGGCCGATACCGACGCGAGCATCGCGCGCGTTCGCGCCTCCTGGTGCCGCTTCAAGTCGATGTTGCTGACGAGCGTCCGCGCCTCGCTCACGTCCCCGAGCATCAGGTGAATGAGCGCGCGCTGGCCGCGTGCCTCGTCGGCGATCGGCGCCATCACCTTCGAGAGATCGATGCGCTCGAGCGTCGCGAGCGCTTGCTTCGCGTCGGATTGGAGCTCGAGCTGCGCCTTGGCGAAAATGGCGGCCGTGTCGTTCTTCTTCGACGCGACCTCGAGCTCCGCGATGGCGGCCTGACGATCCGCTTCCGTCTCGACCTTGCCGAGAATGCTCGCCACGCCGCGCGCCTTCTTCGCCTGCCTCAGCGCGAATACGATCAACCCCGCGGCGAGCAGCGTGATGACGACCGGGATCCCGAGCAGGATCCATTTGGCCACGGTCGAGTACACGAACATCGCGATCGAGCCGCAGAGGACCCAGCCGCCCACCACGGGAATCGCCAGTCGCGTGACCAGCTGCTTGATCTGCGCGCCCGGGTCCGGCATCTGGCCGGGCTTCGGAAGCCCGGGCTTGTCGGAAGGTGCACCGGAGTCGTTCGCGCGGGCCTGGGCGCGCTGGAGCTTGCGGGCTTCTTTCGCCATGGTTTCGTGTCTCGAGTGGGTCTCAGGCTCTCGGCGCGACGCGCGCGGGAACCAAGCTGTCGGGCGGCAGATCCGGCATCGATTCGAAGCGGAAGTGGTTGAAAACGCTCTGTGCCACGGAAAGGGTCGGCACGCCCAAGAGCGCGCCCCAGATCCCGAAAAAGTGCTCGCCGATGATCAGCGCCAGCACCACGAGCACGGGGTGGATCTTCGCGGCGACGCCGATGATCTTCGGGTTCAAGAGGTTCGCTTCGATCTGGTGCACGCCGATGATCCAGAGCAAGACCCAGAGCGCGACCCAGAACCCCTGAGTGAGACCGATCAGCACGACCGGCACGCTGCTCGTGATCGAGCCGAAGATCGGCACGATGCTCATCACGCCCGCGACGATCGCCAGGATCGGCCAGTACTTGAGCCCGAACAGGCCGAAGCCGATCGCGCTCACGACGCCGTTCACGAGACAAATCAGGAGTTGCCCGCGCACGACCCCCGAGAGCCCGCGGTCGATGCGCGAGAGCAAATGGTCGAAGCCGAGGCGCGCGTTCGGGGGCGCGAGCGAGCGGAAGAAGCCCAGGATCGTCTCGCGGGTATGCATGATGTAACCCGCGACCATGAGCGTCATGAACAAGAGAAAGATGCCGCGGGCGACCGTGCGCACGATGGCGTGGCCGAGCTGGATGATCCCGAGCGCGTTGGCTTTCAGGTAGCCGAGCCCTTCGGCGACGCCCTTGCCCGCGAGCTGCGCGACGCTGAATTGCTCGCTCGTACGGGCGTTGGCCGCCCCGATGCGCCAATGCCCGGGACCGTGCTGGACCACGTCGATGCCCGCGCCGATATCCACACGCAGCGAGCCGTCCGGCTGTCGCGCGATTTCGATCGCCGGAGCGACCGAGCCGGCCGGGGCCGGAGCGGGGGTGATGTGCGCGCGATCGAGCAACCCCTGCACCCAGTTTTCGACCTTGGGCGCCCACTCGGTCGAGAGCTCCGTCACGAGCTTGGGCGCGTCGCCCACGAGCTTCTGCGCCTCTTGCTGGATACGCGGCGCGATCAACGCGACCGTCGAATACAGGCCCGTGAGGGTGACGGCGTAGACGATGAGAATCGCCGCTGCCCGCGGTACGCGCGCCCGCTCGAGCAGCGCCACGAACGGCGTGAGCACGTACGCGATGATGAGCGCGAGCAAGAACGGGAGCAGAACCTCGCGCGCCCAGACGAGTAGCGCGAGAACGAGCGCGCCGCTCACCCCGAGGAAAATCACGCGGCCGCGAGTCCATCCACCGCCCGTGCGGAGAACGTACTCGCGGCCACTGACGGGCGTCGTCAAGGCACGACCTCGCCCGGAGCGAACACGCGCTCGGTTACTCCTCGTCGTCCGTTTCCGGCGCCTTCGGCGCAGGCGGCGGCATCGACGGGCTCTTCTTCATGCTCTCGAGCTTCTCTTTGAGCACGTCGCCGAGCGTCGCACCCTTGCCCGATTGCTCGCGCTTGAGCGCCTGGACCTGATCGGCCTCGGGGCTCTCGCCGGGGTTGCGCATCGTGAGGGTGATGCGGCGGTCAATCGAATCGACGTTCGAGATTTCCGCGCGCACCTTGTCACCGACGGAGATTTGCGCGTTCCCCGGGATCTCCCCGCTCGGAACGAGACCCTCGATGCCGTCGGCGATGCGCACGAAGATGCCGAAGTCGGCCTGGCTGAGCACGGTCGCCGTCTCGACGACGGTGCCCGGCTTGTAGGCGTCCATCGCGCCCGGCCACGGGTCGTCGTGGAGCTGCTTCACGCCCAGGCTGACCTTCTTCTCGTCGTGGTTGATCGAGAGGATGATGGCTTCGACGTCGTCGCCCTTGTTGTAGAGGTCGGCGGGGTTATTGACCTTGGCCGTCCAGGAGAGGTCGGTCTTGTGGACCATGCCGTCCACGCCGTCTTCGATGCCGACGAAGACGCCGTAGTCGGTGATCGAGCGAACCTTGCCGCTGATCTTGTCGCCCGGCTTGTACTTCTCGGTGAAGAGCGTCCACGGATCGGGCTCGAGCTGCTTCAGGCCGAGCGAGATGCGCTTCGAGCGCGCGTCCACCTCGAGCACCTGGCATTCGATCTCCGCGCCGATCTCCAGCATCTTCGAGGGGTGCTTGACCTTCTTCGTCCAGCTCATCTCGCTGACATGAATCAAGCCCTCGACGCCCGGCTCGAGCTCCACGAACGCGCCGTACTCGGTCAGGCTCATCACCTTGCCGCGGACACGCTTGCCGAGCGGGTACGCCTCGTCCACGTGGTTCCAGGGATCTTCCTGGGTCTGCTTCAGGCCGAGGCTCACGCGCTCGGTCTCGGGGTTGTACTTGAGCACCTTGACGGTGACTTCGTCGCCTACCTTGAACACCTCGCCCGGGTGCGCGACGCGGCCCCACGACATGTCCGTGATGTGGAGCAAGCCGTCGATGCCGCCGAGATCGACGAACGCGCCGTACTCGGTGAGGTTCTTGATCGTACCGGTGACGACCATACCCTCCTCGAGGGTCTGGAGCGTCTTCGCCTTCATCTCGTCGCGCTCGCGCTCGAGCAGGACGCGGCGCGAAAGCACGATGTTGCCGCGCTTCTTGTTGAACTTGATGACCTTGAATTCGTAGGTCTGGCCGATGAGC
>JAICUB010000017.1 GCA_025936045.1 Polyangiaceae bacterium
GCCCGCACTCGAGCCAGCTGCCACGTCCGCGAGCACGCGCTCGAGGTCATCAGCGTTCTTGGCGGAAAGCACGTCGCTGTCGAGCAATACCGAGCGGAGCTCACGTTCGAAGGTCCCTCCTGGCGGTTGCCCGGTGAGCGCTGTTCCCCAGATGAACGACATCTGGCCGCATCTCGAGCCGTCTCGGTAGAAGTCCACCCCGAGGCCGTAGTCCCCCGAGTACGACCATCTCAGGACCGTTCCACTCCACTCCACCGCCAACCTTGCTTCATCTTCGCGATCGAACGGCACGAAGCACGTCCAACGGTAGTTGGACGCGACGACACGCCCCGCGGCGCGAAGCCGAACGACAAATTCTCGTACGTCGTCACGACTAGCGCGCCAAAAATGCAGGCTCGAACCGATCTCGCTCACTTTACTTCCTCCCTTGCTCAAGCTCGGCGCAAAATGCCGCCGGACCTTCTGGCGGCTCGGACCGAAGCTGCTCCGCCGGCACCCCCAAATTCGCCAACGCAAACTTCAGGTTGTGCATCACCTGCCAGACGTCTTCTGGTTCGCCCAAGCTCGGTCCGTATCGCTTGCCCTCAGCTTTGAGCTCTGGCCAGAACCGAACGACCGCCTCGACGTACGGGACGAGGGGCTCTTGCTGTCTCCCGACTTACCGAGAGCCTCGGCAATCTCCGATGTGGTGCGATCAGGGAAGACAAGGGACCCCGGATTATGTGCCCTATACCACGCGATGATCGCTTTATGGACGAAGGCCCGAACAAGCATGTACACGGGGTTGTAAAGGGGTCCCCAACGACTGCCTCGATCGCGATATCGGCAGCGTTTGCACCGACGATCGCAACCGTATTGAGTACGCTGCCTACGTTGACGGCGTCACTGGCGAGCGCGCCGCCCGTACCTCCCGATGAACCCGAGGCTGCCGACGCGGTCGAAGAGCCCGTGTTGGGATACGTTACTTGACAGGGCGGATCCAGGTGCGTGGTGATTCCGATGCCGAGCCCACTTGGATCGGTAAGATTCACCGGTCGTTGAACGCCTAGCTATATCGGTTCCAGTCCCTGTGACCGGAAGGGCATTTCCATCAAAGGATCGGGACTCGCAAACCGCCCCGCAAGCGGGTCGTAGATCCGTCCATTCATGTCGATGAGTCCGAGTCGCGGTCGTGATCATTGCCTGCGAAGCCGGCGCGTGTGACCTCTGGGCCGGATGGATTGAGCTCGGCGCCAAACGGCTCGAATTGCTGCGTGGCGCTGTCGTCCGTAGTCGTCGAGCTAATTGTATCGATGGTATCGACAGCGTCCGCGTGGAAGAAAGAGAGCTTATCTGGAGCGTTCGGCTTGCGGATGATCTCACCGATTGCCCGCGTACCGGCAAACATCCGGAAACGCTCCTCGGTGGTGCTCCCGTCCGCCGCTGCGAGGCGCTGATAGAGATTCGAGATGATCGTTTGCGAAGCGCTTTTCAGCCTTTGCCGCGCGGCGGGCGACGACGGCCAATTCCAATTCCGGGTTCACACGCGCGTGCGCGCGGGCCGCGGAGCGCTTGCTCGGTCGCGGTCGGACGCAGGCCGCGGTGCGGCGTTACCGGCGATCAGAAACCGGTCACGGCGATCGGTGTGGGGCTCGTCGCGCCTGTCGTGTCGCCGTTGCCGAGTTGGCCGTAGCCGTTGTCACCCCAGCAGAGAATGCGGCCGGCTGTCGTGCGCGCGCACGTGTGGAGATAGCCGGCGGAGACCTGGACGGCATCCGTGATTCCGTTCACGGTGACGGGCAGCGGGCTATTCACTACGGTCCCGTTGCCGAGCACGCCGCCGCCCCAGCATTGCACGTAGCCGTCGCTGAGAACGGCGCAGGTGTGCTGCTGCCCCGCCGCAAGGCCCGTGACGAGGCCGCCGAGCCCTTGCACGGTGACGGGCGTCGAGCTCGCGTTCGCGGTGCCGTCGCCGAGCTCGCCGTGAGAGTTCGACCCCCAACACTGGACGGGCGAGCCGGCCGTCGAGACGGCGCAGGCGTGCGTGAAGCCGACGGCGAGCCCGCTCGCGCTCGCGAGGACTCCCGGAATCGTCACGGGGGTCGGGTTGTCGCTCAGCCCGCTCGGGCCCCACTCGCTACCCCAGCACTCGACCGAGGCGTCCGCCAGCACGGCGCAAGTGAAGTCGGAGCCGTGCGCGGAGATCGCCACCGCGTCCGTGATACCCGGGACGCGAACCGGCTCAGGCGGGTCGCCCGTGCTCGACTCCGCCTGTCCGAGCTGGCCCCGGTTCCAGCCCCAGCACGACACGGCGCCGCTCGAGAGAGTGCACAGGTGCCAATTGCCCGCAGCGATGCTCGTGACACGGGCTGCGCCGATGACCGGCTGCGGAACGGGGCTCGACCCGCTGAACGTGTCGCCAGCGAGCCAACCGAACTCGTTGCCCCAGCAGTCGAGCGTTTCGTCGCGGAGCCACGCGCAAGCGAATGCCGATAGACCTGCCCCCATGCCGCCGGACGTCCAGGTGCCGCCCGCCGTGACGGTGAGCGCGTCATCGATGTAAGCGACTTGGACGGGGACGGCGGAGGTTCTCGTCGTGCCGTCGCCGAGTTGGCCCCGGTCGTTCGAACCCCAGCACCAGACCCTTCCCCCTCGCACCGTGGCGCAAGTCATGTCGGTGCCGGCACTCACGCTGCTGGCGAAGAGGCGGGGCGTTACGGCGCCCTCACCCGCCGAGCCGCGGCCGCCGCGCGAGCGAGCAGACGTACCCGCGCTCGGATTTGCGTCCGTGCCGGATGCGCCGCCGCTATTCGGCGCCGTCCCGCGATTCGGCGAGCCAGCCAGAGCAAGTGAACCTCCCGCACTCGATGGGCCGAAGGAGCGCGCGCCGCCTTCCGAGTCGTTCGGCGAGAGCTCGAGCGCGCTGCGACCGCCGCACGCGAGCGAGACGAGTGACGCGAGCAAGAACCACGACCCGCTCCCCTGCATGGACGCGAGGGTACACCCGGCGAAATGGCGCCCGCAATGTTGCGCGGCGCGACCCCGCGCCGACCAAGCTCGCGCGGCGTCAGTCGACGCACGCGGCGCGCACGGCGCTGCCGATGGGGGCGCAGCGGGTGACGAGCTTGGTCGGGGGGCGGTTGCCGTTGGTGACGACGGCGACGGCGGTGCCGGTGGTGGGGTCGGCCCAGGCGACGGTGCTGAAGTTGCCGGCGTGGCCGTAGCACGCGCCCGTGCGCCACCACCCGTAGGGGTGCGGCCAGAACCAGCCGCAGCCGAAGCCGCGACCGAGCACCATCGGGACGCGCACCGTGCGATCGGTGCCGCGCGCTTGAGGCGTGACGTAGGACGCGAGCACCTCGGGGCGGATGAGCGGCGCGCCGCTTTGGGTCGGCGTGCCGGCGAGGAGCCAGGAGTAGAACGCGGCGAGCGCGCGCGCCGTGCCGTAGGTGCCGGCGCCGGGGATCACTGCCGTCATTTGCTCGACGGAGTTTTGCGCTTCCTCGAAGCCGGCGAGCACCTCTCCCGCGAGCTTCGGCGGTTTCGCGTCGACCCAGTACGAACGCGCGAGCGTGGGGATTTCTTCGGCTTTGACGCCGAGGGTGAGGTTCGAGAGCCCCGCGGGCGCGAGCACTGCTTCGTCGAGGAAGTGCGCGATGGGGGTGCCCGTGACGCGCCGCACGAGCTCGCCGAGGATCCAGCCGAAGCCCATCGGCTGATACGCGAGCGTGCCGCGCGCGAACACGGGCGCCGTGGCGGCGATGCGCCGGATGATGCCGTCCCAGTCGCCGAAACGCCGGAAGTCGCGCTCGATGTCACGCAAGTAGAGGCCCGAGCGGTGGAGCAGCACGTCGAGCACGGTGATGTCGGCTTTGCCGTTCTGCGCGAACTCCGGGAAGTACGCCGCGACGGGGCGCGCGACGTCGAGCGCGCCGCGACTCTCGAGCAGCGCGATCGCGACGGCGACGAGCGGCTTGCCCGCGCTGTAGAGCCCCGAGCGCGTCTCGGGCGTGTACGCGACGGGCGGCGTGCCTTCGGCTTCGCGAAAGCCGCGCGCCACGCCCACCGCCGTGTCGACCACGACGACGCCGTGGCGGCGGACGACGAGCTGGCCACCGGGAAAGACGCCCGCGGCTTGCTGCGCGTGGAAACGCGCGACGAGGCGAGCCACTCGATCAGGATCCATGCCGGCGCGTGCCGAACCGACCAAGTCGTTCATGACCCGATCGATGCGGCGCCGAACGACGCCGGACCATCGTCATTTTCCCGACGCGGTGGGCACGCTGGCCGCGCCGCCGAACATCGCGGCGGCGAGCGCGCGGCGGCCGGAAACCCCGCATTTTCGGAAGATGGACGCGCATTGGAACGCGACGGTGCGCTGCGAGCTCCCGCGGCGTCGGGCGATCTCGGTGTGGGAGCGGCCGCTCACGAGCTCGGCGGCCACGTCGCATTCGGAAGCGCTCAGGCGCGCAAAGAGAGCGAGGCGCCGCTCGGGCTCGACCTCGGGGCCGCTCGCGAGCGCGAGCGCTTCACCGCCGTGCCCGCAAGCGAGCTTTCGGCGCAGGCGCTGGGCGAACGTCGAGACCGTCGACAAGCCGACGGCGAGCGACGCCGCGATCTCCTTGTCGGACGCGCCCGCCTGGAGCAACCGCGCGACGGCAAGCTCAGAAGCGGTGAGCCGTCCGAGCTCCGAGGCGCGCCGCGCTTCGCGAAAGCGCACCGTTGCCGCGAGCTCGACGGCGAGGTGCTCGAGCGCACGCCGCTCCTCGCGCGCGAGCCGCACGGCGCGTTCGTGCGGCGCGGTCAAAAAGACGCCCGCGCCCGGCTTTTCGTGCGCGACGAGCGTGAAGAGCTCCGCGATTCGATGCTCCTCGAGCCCCGCAGCGAGCTCGCGCAGATCCGCGCGGCGCGGAGCCGAAGCGAGACCGAGCGAGCCGGCTCCCGTCGCGTAACTGGGCGCGAGCGACGACGCGTATTTCGCTCCCCAGTCGAACAGCGTGTTCCAAACGTTCGTCGTCGTGTGCTCGCCGGAGAGGCTCGTGAGCGCGATGGCCCCCCGCGCGTCGAGCCGATACGCGTAAACGAAGAGGCCCGCGCCGTCGTCGAGCACGTCTCGTGCCTCGGAGAACAGCGCGGCGATCCAAGCGGACTCGGGTAGATCGAGCGCCGCAGCCGCGCTTCGGAGCGAGTGCCACGACGACATCGAAGGCGCTCCGTCCGCTCAGGTCGTGCCGGCGGGCTGCCCGTAGAGCGCTTCGGCGAGCTCGAAGGTGCTCGCCTCGAGCTCGGCGTAGGCGGAGCGCAGCGCGTCGAGCGGAGCGCCGCTCTTCAAGAGGTCACGCAGGAGGCCGACGCGAGCGCGTACTTCGTCGAGCTTCGCGGCGTCGATCAGATCCGCATAGCCCTCGAGCGCCTGTTCCGTGGTGTAAGCGAGCGTCTCGGCTTGGTTGCGCACCTCGGCAAGATCGCGGCGAAGCTCGTCGGACTCCTTGTAGCGCTCGCCTTCTTGGATGAGCTTGTCGATTTCGTCCTGCGCGAGCCCGCTCGTCGGCTTGACGCTCACGGATTGGGCCCGGCCGGTGCCGAGGTCCTTGGCCTCGACCGAGAGGATGCCGTTCGCGTCGACGCGGAAGCTCACCTGGATTTTCGGGATGCCGCGCGGAGCGGGCGGGATGCCGGTGAGCTCGAAGCGCGCGAGGCTGCGGTTGTCGGCGGACATTTCGCGTTCGCCCTGCAGGACATGCACGGGGACGAACGGCTGATTGTCGACGCTCGTCGTGAAAATCTCGCTGCGCTCGGTCGGCACGGTCGTGTTGCGCGGGATGAGCCGCGTGAACACGCCGCCGCCCGTCTCGACGCCGATCGAAAGCGGAGTCACGTCGAGCAACAGCACTTCGTCGATCGCGCCGGCGAGCGCGGCGCCCTGAATCGCGGCGCCCGCGGCCACCACCTCGTCCGGGTTCACGCCTTTGTGCGGGTCGCGCTCGAAGAAATCCTTGACCGCGCGCTGCACGGCCGGCATCCGCGTCATGCCGCCGACGAGCACGACCTGCCCTACCTGGGCGGGCGTCAGCTTCGAATCCGCCATCACGGCGCGACAGGCCTGAATCGTGCGATCGACGAGCGACCCGGTGATGATCTCGAGCTCGCTGCGCTTGAGGGTCCGCTCGAGGTGCTTCGGACCGGTCGGGCCCGTCGCGATGAACGGGACGTTGATGGTCGTCTCGAGCGAGGAGGAGAGCTCGTGTTTCGCCTTCTCGGCGGCTTCCTTCAGGCGCTGGAGCGACAGGCGATCCTTGCGTAGATCGAGCTGATGTTCGGCGAGAAACTCCTCGGCGAGCTTGTCGATGATGCGCTGATCGAAATCCTCACCGCCGAGGTGGGTGTCCCCGCCCGTGGCCTTGACGCTGAAGACGCCGCCCGAAAGCTCCAGGATCGAGATGTCGAAGGTGCCGCCGCCGAGGTCGTAGACGGCGATGATCTCGTGCTCCTTCTTGTCGAGGCCGTAGGCGAGCGCGGCGGCCGTCGGCTCGTTCAGAATGCGCTTCACCTCGAGCCCGGCGATCTTACCGGCGTCCTTGGTGGCTTGGCGTTGCGCGTCGTCGAAGTACGCGGGGACCGTGACTACCGCTTCCGTCACGCTCTCCCCGAGGTACGTCTCGGCGATTTGCTTCATCGTCGTGAGCACGTGGCTCGAGATCTCGGGCGGCGAAAGCTGCTTGCCCTGCACTTCGACCCACGCGTCTCCGTTGGCATGGGCGACGACCGGGTAAGGGACCGCGCTCGCTTGCCGTTTGCCCGCCGCCGAATCGAAGCGCTGGCCCATCAGGCGCTTGACCGCATAGATGGTGTTTTGCGGATTCGCCGAGGCTTGCCGGCGAGCGACCTGTCCGACGAGCCGCTCACCCGAGCTCGCGAAGCCGACGACGGACGGCGTCGTGCGAGCGCCCTCGGCATTGGGAATGACCTTCACCTCGGGCACACCGGACGCGTTGACCCCCTCTACGACGGCCACGCACGAGTTCGTGGTGCCGAGGTCGATGCCGATGATCTTCCCCATGTGCCGCTATTCTAAGAGGATTTCCTGAAACGCGCGAACCCTGCTCAACTCGACGCGGGTTTCGCGACGACGACCATCGCCGGCCGTATGACGCGGTTGCCCATCCGGTAGCCCGCTTGGAGCTCCATCGCAACGGTGCCCGGCGCATGCTCGGTCGTCTCGAGGTGCTGCACGGCCTCGTGCACGGCGGGATCGAAGGGCAGGCCGAGCGCCGGCACACGCTCGATACCGAGCTTGCCGAGGGTGTCGAGGAATTGGCGAGTGACCATCGAAATGCCGTCCGCGAGTGCCTTCACGTCCGTCGCTTCATTGGCGTGCGACGTGGCGCGCTCGAGGTTGTCGAAGACGGGCAGCAAATCGCGCAGCACGCTCTCTCGCGCGCTCTTGCCGACGTCCTCCATCTCCTTGCGCGAGCGCTTCTTGTAGTTGTCGAAGTCGGCCGCGAGACGGAGGAGCTGATCCTTGAGCCGCGCGGCCTCCGCCTGAGCGCGCGTCAGCGGATCCTCTGGCGGCGTGGAGGGTGCCGGGGGCACCGGTTCATCGGCGCTGTTCGGGGCGGCGTCGGCGGTGCCGTTGCGTGGGTCGGCGCCGTTCTCACTAGCCTTGTCGTCGCTCATGATCGAGCGGAGTATAATCATGCGTCACCCGTTGCCAACGGCTCGCCAGGACGGGCTTTCGGGAGGTACTCCGAACCCCGGCGGCAGCGTCAGGGGTCGGCGCCGCAGGGGGCTTGGCGGAGCACCGTCACCACACCGCCGGTGAGTCGCGCCTCGGCCCGCGCCTGCTCGGGAACCGGCCGAAAAAAGCCACCGAGCTCGGCTGGCAGCACCCAAAAGCGCGAGCCGCCCTCGAGCGGCGTTCGAGTCACGCCGGACGCGCGCCCGCGGCCGTACTCCGCCGTCTCGAGCCAGAAGCAGTACCCGTCGCTCCCTGGGGCAAAGAGATGCATGTGGCCGCTCTCGACGGTCACGACTTCGCGCGCGACGACATGATCCCCGCTCGCAACGGTGAGCTCGTGCAGCCCGGCGGTCACGCGCACCTCGACCCCGGCGGAGGGCTCCTCGACGCTCGTCGGGTCGACGGTCGCGACGCGCCGGCCGTCCACCTCGACTGCGATCCGCTCCGGGCCGAGGTTCACGATCCGGACGACGGGGGAGCTCAGGAGGAACGTGCCGGCCGCGACGCAAACGGCGAGAAACGGCAGAGCGAACAGGCGCGGAGCAAGCTTGGCTTCGCGAAACTCGACGCGCTCGCTTTTGGCTTCGTTCGCGCGCGCGAGCTCCGTCGCGAAGCGATCGTTCGCGCACAGCAAACGCTTGTCGCCGACGAAGCGCACGGCCGGGCCTTCGGCGCTATGCCCGGGTTCGGCGCGCCGCGGCCACGCGACGACGACGACGAGCGGCGCGAGCGCGGCGAAAAACACGAGCGCCGCGAGCGCGGGGAGCGACAGCGGGTAGCGCCCGAGAGGCAACGCGAGCGCCAGCCCGAACCCGACGAGCCCGGACGCGACCCCGGCCGCGAGCTTGCGCAACGACTCGCGCCCGAGGTGCGCGATGCACGCGTCGCAGTAACCGACGATGAGCTCGGCGCCGCCGGGGCCGCGCGCCACCGCCGAGCGTGCCGCGGGCTCTCCACAACAAGCGCAGCCCGCGGGCACCAAGACGCCGGTCGCCGCGAGCGAAACGAGCGCAGCCGCGCGCCGCGCGCGCTCTGACTTGGGGGCCTCGGACGGCGGCACGCGGCAGACCTTACCGCTTCCGCCCGCCGGCGCGCCCGTCCCGGCGCCCGACGTGCTAGCCCGGCGGGAGTGACCGAGCTCAACGAGCCGCAGCAACGCGCCGTCGCGCACGTGGACGGGCCGCTCCTCGTGTTCGCCGGTGCCGGCAGCGGGAAGACACGCGCCATCACCTACCGCGTGGCCAACCTGCTCGCGACGCGCAACGTGCCGCCGTTTCGGATCCTCGCCGTCACTTTCACGAACAAGGCCGCGGGCGAAATGCGCGAGCGCCTGCGCGGGCTCGCGGGCGACGAGGTCGTGCGCGACTTGTGGGTCGGCACCTTCCACTCCGTCTGTGCGCGCCTGCTCCGCCGCTACCACGAGGCGGTCGGGCTCGGGCGCGACTTCGTGATCTACGACGACTCCGATCAGAAGGCCGTGATGACGCGCGTGCTGCGCGACCTCGGCTTCGACGAGGAGGCGCTGCCGCCGAAGCTCGTGCTCTCGCTCGTGAGCCGTGAGAAGCGCGAAGGACGCTTGCCGGGTCACGGCCAGAGCGAGCTCACGGCGTCGGCGCGCCAGGCGTACGACGCGTATCAGAAGGCGCTCTTGCGCTCGAACGCCGTCGACTTCGACGACCTCTTGCTCTACGTGCTCACCGTCGCCGAGCACGAGCACACGGTCGCCGGCAACGAGCTCAGGAGTCGCTTTTCCTACGTGCTCGTCGACGAGTTTCAAGACACGAACCTCGTGCAGTACCGTCTCGTCCGCGCGCTCTCGTCACGCACGCGGAACCTCTGCGTCGTCGGCGACGACGACCAGTCGATTTATCGCTGGCGCGGCGCGGACGTGCGGCTCATCAGGAGCTTTCAGCACGACTTCCCCGACGCGACCGTCGTCAAGCTCGAGCAGAATTACCGCTCGAGCTCGAACATCGTGCGGGCCGCGCTCGGCGTGATCGAGCGCGCCGCGACGCGCGTCGAAAAGAAGCTGTGGACCGCGGCGGAGCCGGGCGAAAAAGTCGTGATTCGTGCCGTGCGCGACGAGCGCGAGGAGGCGGGACACGTCGTCTCCACGATCAAGAAGCTCGGCGCGCGCGGCATACCCGCCGACCAAATCGCGATTTTTTACCGCGTCCACGCGCAGTCCCGTGCGCTCGAAGAAGCGCTGCGTGCCGCGGACATGCCGTATCAGGTGCTCGGCGGCTTGCGCTTCTTCGAGCGCGCCGAGGTGAAGAACCTCGTCGCGTACCTGCGCCTCGTGCAAAACCCGAAGAGCGACGCGGACCTCGAGCGCATCGTCAACGTGCCGGCGCGCGGCATCGGAGACAAGACGGTCGACCGGCTGCGGGACATCGCGGCCGAGCGCACGTTGAGCCTCTCCGAAGCGCTCGACGTCGCGGTGCGCGACGACGAGGTGGCGACGGCCGCAAAGAAGAAGCTCGAGGCGTTCCAGAAGCTGATGGCGGAGCTCGTGCGCGTCGCGCCCGGCATGCGACCGAGCGAGCTCGCCGAGGAGGTGCTCGAGCGCACGGGCTACAAGCAACTGCTCGTCGACGCGGACGACGCCGAGAGCGACGCGCGGCTCGGCAACCTCGAAGAGCTCGTAGGCGCGATCGCCGATTACGAGTCGGACTGCGAGGAGCAGGGCGAAGAGCCGTCGCTCGGCGGCTGGCTCGAGCGCATCACGCTCGCCGCGGCGGTCGACGCCATGAAGGACGCGCCCAAGGTCTCGCTCATGACCGTGCACACCGCGAAGGGCCTCGAGTTCCGCGCCGTGTTTTTGACGGGCATGGAAGAGGAGATTTTCCCCTACCGCGGCGTGAGCGGGCGGGAACCGGAGGAGCTCGACGAAGAGCGCCGGCTCGCCTACGTCGCCATCACGCGGGCGCGCGAGTACCTCTCCGTCACCTACGCGGGCCAGCGCTCGCTCTTCGGTATGACGCGCTACCTCGAGCCCAGCCGTTTTTTAGGCGATATTCCGGCCGAGGTCGCGAAGCACGAGGGCGCCGTCGAGCGTTACGACGCGGAGCGCTCGTACGGTGGCTACGGCGGCGCGGCTCGCTACGGCTTGCCGAGCTCGCGCCCCGCGCTCGCTCCCGGGACGCGTGTCGTCGAGCGTGACGAGATGCCGCCCGACGACGACGAAGCCGGCATCCGCCCGGGTGACCGCGTGCGTCACCAGCGCTACGGCACCGGTATCGTCGAACGCATCGAGCAGGGCGCCGCGCCCATGGTGGTCGCGCGTTTCGGCTTGCACGGCACGAAGCGCATCCTCGCGTCCTACGTTACGGTGGAGCGCCGCGCGCGCGGCGAGGTATGGTGAGCGCCGTGAACAAGCGCCTCGCCTTTCTCGAACAAACCACGCGCGCCGGCACAGCGGATTCGTTCGCCTGGTACGCGCTCGCCCTCGAGTACCGAAAAGAGCAGCGCTTCGACGAGGCCGCGGCCGCCTTCGCCTCGCTCCGCGCGAAAGACCCCGGATACCTGCCGCTCTATCTGATGGCCGGACAAACCTTCGCCGAAGCGGGCAAGCCGGCCGAAGCGGCGCAGTGGCTCGAGGCCGGCATCACGCTCGCGCGTGAGCGCGGCGACCAAAAGACGCTGGGCGAGCTCGAAAGCGCGCTCGCGGACTTGAGCTGAACCGTCGAAATGCGCGCGGGGCGCCCGTACGCCGGCGGGAGGAGCTACGCGGCGGCCAGAATTCGTAACTGGTCGAAACGGTCTCCGGTATAGCTCAGGGTCGCGACCCGCATGGCCCGCAATCAGCGTCCGATGAACGTCGAGCTCAGGCGCATGCTCTTCGCGCTGAGCGTCTTCGTCACGACGGTGGTGATCGGCGGCGGGGTGCTCTGCCTCCTCGGCAGCGGCAGGTACTCGCTCGGTAACACCATTTACTTCGCGCTCATCACCGCGGCGAGCGTCGGCTTCGCCGAGCTCCCGGGCATGGCACAGCGGCCGGAATTGCGCGCCGTCACGAGCCTGCTCATCGTCGCGGGGATCGGCACCATCGCGTTCTTTCAATCGACGCTGACGGCATTGCTCGTCGAAGGCGTCATCGGCGAGACATTTCGGAGAAGGCGCATGCAGAAGCGAATCGATGCACTCGACGGCCACCTCGTCGTGGCGGGCGCCGGCCGCACGGGCCGCTACATCGTGGAGGAGCTCAACGCGATCGGGCGTGCGTTCGTGCTGATCGACAAGGACGAAGAGGTGCTTCGGCGCGTGAACGACGAGCTCGGGGGACGGCTGCTTTACGTGATCGGCGACGCGACCGACGACCATACGCTGCTCGCGGCGCGCGTCGACCGCGCCGAAGGCGTGATGGCGGCGCTCACGGAAGACCCCGACAACCTCTTCATCGTGATGTCCGCGCGCGCGCTCAACCCGAAGGCGCGCATCGTTTCGAAGGTGAACCAGATCGAAAACGAAGCGAAGATCCAGCGCGCCGGGGCCGACCAAACCATCAGCCCGCACCGCATGGGCGGCCTGCGCATGGTGAGCGAGCTCGTGCGGCCGAAGGTCACGAGCTTTCTCGACAACATGCTGCGCGTCACGAAAAACCTTCGCTTCGAAGAGGTCGAGCTGCGCGAAGGGTGCCGTTACGTCGGCAAGACCTTGCGCGAAATTCCGATTCGCCAGGAGACGCAGCTCCTCGTGGTGGCGTTGCACCTGCCGAGCGAAGAGTACGTCTACAATCCCTCACCGGATCATCCACTCTCCGCCGGCACCGAGCTCATCGTCATGGGTGAGATCGAAGGGGTGGAGAAGCTGCGTGAGCTCGTCGGTCGGCAGTAGTTGCAGCGGAGCGGCGCGACCCCTAACCTAAGGGGATGCGTCGAACGGCGCTCGCGGGCGCGCTGCTCGCTGCGCTCGCCCAAATCGGCGGCTGCGGCGGGAAGAGTGTCAGCTACCAGACCGCCGGCGCGAGCGGGCTCGAGGGGGCGCTCGGAGCCATGGGCGGACACGCGAACGTCGCCGACGCGCCGGGCGGCCGCGCAGCCAGCGGCACCGGCGGAGGCGGCCGAGCCACGGGCGGCTCGGGTGGCGAGGTGAGCGTGAACGGGGGCGCCGCGGGCGAAGCGCGTCTTTCCGTGCCATTGCTATCCGGCCGACGGCACTCGCTTCACGCTGAGCGTTACGGGGACGCGTCGGAACAGCTCGTCTATCCGCCGCGCATCGACCTGGACGCGCCACGTACTTGGCGGCACGGCTCGGGGACGTCTTTGAACGCTACTGCGTGAGCTCGGGCGGCATGCTCGAGAGCCCGGCGATCACCGGCTCGGGCGGGGTCGGATCGAGCACGGCTCCGCTCGCGACGGCGAGCGCGTCGGCCGTCGCTTTCCCCAAGATGTCGCGCACGACGCGGCGGCGCAAAAACAGGCCCTTGAGGATGGGGTCGCGGATGAACGAGAGCAGGCGGCGGACGTGATCGGACGCGCGGTTCCGCATCTCTTCCGCTTGCGGCGACCCCGCCTTGCGCAGCGCCTCGCAGCAGAGCTGACGGGTAAAAAGGCCGTATTCGGAGCCTTGCAGCGTCTCGATCGCGCCCATCGCGGTCGTCGCGAGCAGGATGCCGGTGTGCTGCTCACCCATGTCGACGCGAGCCGAAGCTTCGATGGCCATCGCGTAAAAATGGAAGGCGACGTAAGCCTGCGCTTCGGCGGATTGGCGCGCGTCGAAGGCGTGCATCACGGCCTTGCCCGCGTCGCCCGCCTGCCGCGCGAGCACGGCGCGCAGGATCTTCTCGTGCACGGAATCGTAGGCGCTGCCGGTGACGGCCGTGAGGGCGCCGGCGTCGCCGACGAGCGTCTCGGCTTGACGCACCTCGCCGCATTCGAAGAGGATCTCGGCGAGCGAGAGCAGAGTATCGGCGCGCGAGTCCTGCTCACCGTAACGCTCGTGCGCCTCGCGCGAACGGCGCATGTAGGCGAGCCCGCGCTCGTAGTCGCCGAGCGCGACGTAGCATTCGCCGATGGTCGAGAGCGTCTTCGCGATTTGGAAGCGGCCGCCCACGGCCAAATCGATGCTGATGGCGTCGAGGGCGAGGGTGATGCCGTCTTCGAAGCGCCCGAGCACGAGCAGCGCGTAGGCGAGCGAGTTTTTCGCGCGGGCCTCGAGCCTGCGCGCTCCGACCTGCCGGAACACGGCGACCGCTTCGGCCTGCGCCTCCATCGCTTCGTGCACGCGTCCGACGCGCCGGAGCAACGTACCGCGCAGGCGCAGCACCTCGGCGCGCATGCGCGCGGGCGCGTTGGTCGAGTCGGCGGTCGCGAGCGCGCGATCGACGGCCGCGAGCGCGCCCTGCATGTCGCCGAGGTCGTGCAACGTCTCCGCGATGAGCGCGCGGGCGCGCACCTCGAGCGTCGGTGAGCCCGCCTGCGTCGCCACGAGCTCGCCGCGCTGCGCCCATTCGAGACCCTTCGAGAGACGCCCGGAGTCGAGCTCGAATTGCGCCGTCACGAGCAGCGCAGTCGCGACCCAGCGCGGCTTGTTGCTGTTGCGCGCCAAGCGGCGGAGGGCGCGCAGGTGCGTCCGGCGCTCGCGCCAGCGCCCCTGCATCCGATAAATCGCCTCGAGCGCCTCGTGCGCTTCGAGCACGGCGAGGTCGTTCTCCGGCAAGAGCGACACCGCGCGGCGGTAGTAGCGACGCGCGAGCGCGAGCTGGTGACCGTTGCGCGCGGCGTGCGCGGCTTCGAGGTACGCCATGCCCGCCGCGCTCCGTTCCCCGCCGCGCGCGAGGTGGCGCGCCACCACGGCGGCCGTGAGGCCCTTCGCGAGCGGCGTCTTCGCGAGGTGAAGCCCGAGGTCCTTGTGCATGTAGACGCGCCGGCGGCGCTCGAGCGTGCGATAGGCGACGTCGCGCGTGAGCGGATGGCGCACGTCGACGGAGTCGGCCTTCAGGTCGAGCAAACCGCGCGCGCAGAGCCGCGAGACGAGCTCGGACGCTTCCTCGCCGGTCAGCGCGGCGAGATCGCGCACGGCGAGCGGCCCACCCGCGACCGACACCCAGTCGACGATGCCGTGCTCTTCTTGTGGCAGCTCGTTCAAGCGATCGGCGATGAGCTGCTCGAGCGTCGAAGGCAGCGGCAGCGCCGGCTGCCCCGCGCGCTCGACCTGCACGAGCTCTTGCTTGCCGAGACGCTCGCGGATCTCGAGCTGGCCGCGCTCGAGCAGCGTGTCCACCATTTCCAGCAGGAAAAACGGGTTCCCCGCGGCGCGCGGCACGAGATCGGAGCACGCCTGAGCCACGCCCTCGGTCACGCCGAGCCGTGCCTGCAGCAGGCGCACCTGATTGTCCGGGCTCAGGCCCTTGAGCTCGACGCGCACGAGACCTTCGATGAGCGGCCCCACGCGATCGTCCGGACGTGTCGTGAGGATGGCGAGCACCGGTAGCTGCTCGCCCAGGCGCAAGAACTCGGTGAACGGCTCGAGGCTCTGCTTGTCGCTCCACTGCAGCCCGTCGAGCACGGTGACGAGCGCGCCCGCTTGCGTCGCCACCGCGACGATGCGCCGGAGGTCGAGCACCACGAGCTGGCGCGTGCGCGCGGCATCCGCGTCGTCCGCGGAGCTGTGCAGGTGCCCGGTGCAGAGCTCCGCGAGGCAGGTGACGAGATCGGCCGTTTCGGAATCGTCGATCGGGCCGCCGAGCGCGTTCGCGACGAGCTCTGCCGCGACGTCGAGCGGCTGGTCTATTTGCGTGCCGGTGAGCTCGCGGAACCATTCGCTCACCGTCGAGTACGGCACTTCGCTGAACGCGGGCGTGCACTCGATGCAGATGACGCGCGCGTCCGGCGGCAAATCGCCGAGAAATGCGGAAACGAGAGCGGTTTTGCCGATGCCCATCTCGCCGTAGACGACGCGGGCGGCGACCTTCTGCGGACTCTTGTCCGAACCGACGACGCCGTAGTAGGCCGAGTGCAGATCGGCGAGCTCCGCGTCGCGACCGATGAGATCGCTCGGCAGCGAGTGCAGATCGCTCAGCCGCTCTTCGCGCGTGTGCGGGCGGAGCAGCGCGTAGATGCGCAGATGCTCGGGCAAGCCCAGCCGCTCGTAATCCGGGATTTGGATGGTGGGCGCATCCCCCCACACGAAATCGCGCCGAACCAGCCGATAGAGGCCGCCGGCCACCCAGCTCACTCCCGGCGGGGCCTGCAATCCGAGCAGGTCCGCCAAATGATCGGCCGATTCTTGGAGCGCGTGCTGGATCAGGTGGCCCGCCTTGTCGCGCCGGCCCATCGCGATCCCGCGCACGATGCCGACGCTCGCGGCGATCTTCACGGGCAAATCCTCGGTGCTGCCGCGCACCACCTCGTGCACGTCGATCGCGAGCCACACCGCGTCCGCGGGGGCCCGCGACGGGTTCGCCATCAGGCCGACGACGGCGCGCGCCGAAGCGGCCACCGTTGCGGAGGAAGTCGACCCGGAACCGTCGGCGTTCGCACCCCACGCCCAGCGAGCTCCGCGGCGAAAAGCGGCTTCACCGAGCGTCGCTTTCAAGCGAGCGACGACGCGGGCCGCCTGCGAGTCGCCGACGGCTTGGCGCAAATCTTCCAGCCCGTTGAGCTTCAGCGTGACGATCGCGACGTGACGTACCTCGCGGTTCGCGCGATCGCGTTCGTTACCCGCGGGGCCGCCGGGGCCCGTGCGTTCGTCGGCACGCGATTCGGTCGAAGCGGTGCCGCGCGTTTCGAGCAGCGAGAGCCCGACGCTCGCCTCGCTGCCGATCTGACTCTCGCCGGGACCCTCGCCCGACGGCTCGACGGGCAGCATCTGCTCACGGCCTACGATGTCCGCGATGACGCCCTCGAGCACGTGCGCGTCGACGAGCTGCTGGCGAACGAGCAGCGCGCGGCTGATGGCGCCCGCGAGGTCGCGCGCCGTCTCGAAGCGGTCGTCCGGGTTCTTCGCGAGCGCGCGCATGACGATCTCTTCGAGCTCGCTCGGTAGCTCGCGCACGTAGGTGCTCGGCGGCTCGACGACGCCCGCGCGCACGAGCTCGAGCAGCTCGGCGCCTTCGGCCGCGCCGTGCAGCGATCGGCCGGTTAAAAGCTCGTGAAACACGACGCCGAGCGAATAGGTGTCCGTCCTGCGCGTGACACGTTCGGCGCGTGCTTGCTCGGGCGACATGTAGGCCGTCTTGCCCTTGAGCACGCCGGGTTCTTCACGAAACAGATTCGCCGAGGCGATGCCGAAGTCGGCGATCTTCACGCCGCCGTCGATGGACAACAAAATGTTCTGAGGCGAAACGTCGCGATGCACGATGTCGAGCGGGCGCCCCGCTTCGTCCTTGCGCTCGTGCGCGTAGTGGAGCCCCTTGGCCACCTCGGCGATGATGTACGCCGCGACGAACGGCGGGATGCGCTGGCTCCGGCCCTGGGCCACGCGCACGAGCCGCTTGAGGTCCGGCCCCTCGACGAACTCCATGCTGAGGAGCTGGCCCTCCTCGCCGTAGTCCTGAAAATCGTAAACCTGGACGATGTTCGGATGGTTCAGGCGCGTGGCAAGCTGGGCCTCCTCGGCGAACATGGTGCGAAAGCGTCGCGACGCGCCGTAGGCCGGCAGGATGCGCTTGAGCACGAGGAGCTTGAAGGTGCCCTCGGCGCCTCGCTTCTTCGCGAGGAACACCTCGGCCATCCCGCCGGCGCCGAGCCTTCGGACGATCTCGAAGTCGGCGAGGCGTTTCGGCGTGGGCCGGGTGGACGGTTCGGTCATCGGTTCGCGCCGACAACCGCGCGCGAGCCTCGAGGTTACCGCGACATCCATGGCCGGTGTAGACTCGCCCTTCAATGCAGCGGGCGTATTCGCCTTCACGGCAATTCCCCAGGCACACGGGCATTTGGGCAGCCCTCCTCCTCGGCGTCAGCCTGACCGCGTGCGCCGCACCCCACGCGAGTACCAAACCGGCACGCTCGGCCGCTTCCGACCTCGGTCCGATCACACCGGCGACCGTGGACGACGCCGCCTTCGCTCCGAGTGCGTACCGCGTGCTCGTGGGGGCGGACACCGGCAAGGTCCGCGCGAGCTTGCTTGCCGGCGTGGTCGCGCGCGCTCTCGAACGAGCCCGCCTGCGCTTCGACTCCGACCATCCCGAGACGGGGTACGCGGCGCTGCAGGGCGCGTTCTTCCTGATGCGACGCGGCGAGTATCGGCGCGAGGGGCTCTTACATGCGGCACCGGCGCTGACGGAGGGCGCCGCCGCGGCCGCGCGACTCGGCGAGGAGGGCTACGCGCTCGCGCTCTATTCGATGCTGAGCGACCTGCTTCCGCCCGGTCCGAGCCGTGAAGACGTCCAGACGCACCTCGCTGCGATGGCCTCGTTTCAAGCGCTGACCGACCAGAGCGGGCCCATCGTCGCGGCGGGGTCCGACGCGCGAGTCGCCGCGGAGCGAGCCTTGCTCGACAGCAGCGACCAAGCATTCAGGGACGCGTCCCAGCGCTTGCTCGAATGGGTGGGCAAGGCGCGCGCGGCGGGGGCCGGCGATATCACGGCGCACTCGAACGCCGATCGGGAGGAGGCGTACCACGCGCTCCGCGGCGGCGGTTATTCGCTCGTGGCGCTCTATTTGCGCCATGGAGACCCGCTCGGCGCGCTCACCGCCGCCGACGACGCCGGGCTCGATCGCGCGATTTCACCAGACCTACGCGCGCGGCTCGAAGCCTGCGCTCAAGACGACGACCCCGACGCCTGGCTCGACCTTTATCGCCTCTACGACTCGCGCGAGGTGTACACGGCGCTCTCGCTCGATCAGCGCCTGTTCGAAAGCGCGGCCTTCGGCGCGGCGGTGTCGCTCTTTCGCGCGGAGCCAGGCAGCTTCCGCGGCGCCATGCCGCTCGCCTCGCGCCTGGTCGACTACGGCATGGCCGAGGTCGCGCCGCTCGTCCTCGCGAGCGGTCTCGCGCGCGGCGCGTCACCCGAGCAACTCGCGGCGGCGCTCGCCCTCGCGCTCAACGCCACGGTGGGCGAGGCGGAAGCCGGACAGCACGACGCGGCGCGGCGTGTGTTCGAAGCCTCGGGGCCGCTGCTCGAGCTCGCGAGCTCGAAGCCGTTCGCCGGGCGGGTGAGCCCGAGCCCGGCGCGCTTCCGCTACGTCATGGGCGCGCTCGAGGCCGGGCGCGGTGATCTCGCCCGGGCTCGGCCGCTGCTCGAAGCGGCCGTTCAAGAGGAGCCGTCGGTCGACGCGCTGCGCGTGCTGGCCGCCATCGCGCGACAAAAGCGCGACGTGCCGGGGACGCTCGGGTTCCTCGAGAAGGCCCAGAGGCTCGCCGAAAAGAGCGGCAATGTGATCGAGGAAGCAGACGTCTGGAACTCCGAATTCGAGGTGCTGCGCGACAGCGGCGATCGTGCCGGTGCGGAGCACGCGCTCGATCAGGCCTTGACGCGCGCTCTCGACGCCACGCGCCAAGGTCGTCCCGGCGCGAACCAAGCGCGCGCCGAACGGCTGCTCGCGCACGTCCTCGAACACTTCGGCGACGCCCAGGCGATCCATCGTGCAACCGAGCGCGCGTACGACGCCGCGGCCTCGGACGCGACGCAGCTCAGCGCGACGATTACCGATTCGGCGCGGCGTGCGCTCACCCGCCGCGATCTGCCCGCGGCGCGCAAGGCGCTCGCTCACGCGGTCGACGCGAGCCTTCCGGCGGACGAGCTCGTCTACATCGCGCTCTGGCTCGAGCTGCTCGAACGTCAGCTCGCCGTCCCGACCGACGGCAGCGTCGAAGACGCGTTCGCCGCGATGGACGAGGCACCCGGCTGGAGCGGCAAGCTCAGAGCCTGGGCCCGCAAGAAGCTCTCCGACGCTGATCTGCTCGCCGCGGCCCGCGACCCCGCGCAGCGCACCGAGGCGCTGTTCTATACGACCATGGGTCGCCGCATCGCGGGGGATACGAGCACCGACGCGGAGCTCGAAAAAGTAGCGGCGAGCGACGCGGTGAATCTCGTCGAAATCGGCATCGCGCGCGATCTCCTCGCAATCCGAGCGGGCACCGAGACGGGCTACAAGGTGCCCGCCGGCATCACGCTGCCCTAGTTCGCCGTTTTCCGCACGGGCGCGCCGGCGCTACTTCTTCTTGGCCAGCTCGGCCATGCGCTTCTTGATCTGCTTCGGCGTCACGTCCTCGACGTGAGTACCGACGCCCCAGCGATTGCCGAAGGGATCTTCGAAGCGGCCGAAGCGATCGCCCCAGAACTGATCCGACGGCTGCATCAGCGCCTTGGCGCCCGCCTTCAACGCCTTGCCGAAGGTCTTGTCGACGTTCGGGACGTACACCATCAAGTTGCCCGGGCGCGGCGGCTCCATCACGGCGTCCGAGAACATGATCACCGAGTCGCCCACGCGAACCTCGCCGTGCATGATATTGCCGTCGGGTCCCGGCATCACTGCCATGATTTTGCCGCCGAACACCTGCTTCACGAACGCCATGGCGCCCTTCGCGTCCGACAGATTCAGCGCTGCTTGGACAGAGCTATAACCCTTGGGGATTGGTTTAACGTTCTTCTTCGCCATCGACGTCCTCCGAGCGACGGCCATAGCGCTGCTCCCGACCGACCGATAGAGCGAGCGCCCTAAAGAGCGCGAAGCCGGTCCAAAGTTCCCAGAACCGTCACGCTTGCGGCTTGCGGCCGAGGAGCTTGGTCGTGAGGTGCTCCCCGAGCTCCGACGTCATGAGGCGCTCGACGGCCCCCTCTTTTTCGCGCCGCTCGTGCTCGTCGTATTGGAACTCGATGCCCATCCCCGCCGGGTTCGCGCGGGTCGCATGTGCCGGCAGCGTCACCCAGATGACCTTGCCGCGCAGTCGCAGGGGCTCCTCGAGGTTCGGGACGCCGAGCGCGAACACGAATTCCGTACCGACGGGCAGCGGTTTCTCCGTGGCGATGAAGGAGCCGCCGCGCGAGATGTTCTTGGTGTAGTCGGCAAAGAAGGTATTGAGCCGCTTGTACTCGACCTTGAGTTCGATCGGCGCGCGAGTTTGGCGCCGGCGATCGTCGTCTGGGTCGTCCACTAGGTCAGATTATCACCCGAGACCGCGCGTGCTATCAACATGAGGTGCGCGACCCTTACGATGTCTTGGGCGTCGGGCGCTCGGCAACGGAGAGCGAAATCAAGGCCGCTTTTCGCCGCCTAGCGGCGCAGCATCATCCCGACCGCAACCGGGACGATCCGGAGGCTCAGGTTCGCTTCAAAGAGGTGAACGCCGCCAATCAGATCCTTTCGGACCCCCAGAAACGCGCCGCCTTCGACCGCTACGGTGAAGCCGCGTTTCGGCCCGGCGGCTCCGGAGGCGTGGATTTCGCCGATTTCGGCGGACTCGATTCCATCTTCAGCGACCTACTCGGAGCGTTCGGCTTGCGAACCGGCGAGGGCGGCCACGTCAAAAAGACGCTCGAGGTCACGTTCGAGGAGTCGGCGCGCGGCGGCAAAAAAGAGATCAGCTACGAGCGCATCGACATCTGCGGCGGCTGCCAAGGACGCGGCGCGGCGCCCGGTGCGCGCGTGGACACTTGCTCGGCGTGCGGCGGTCGAGGGCGGGTGCGCTACCAGCAGGCGTTCTTGCCGATTGCGCTCGAACGTCCGTGCTCGTCGTGTCGCGGCACGGGCTCGATCCCGAGCGCGCGCTGCCCGAAATGCGACGGGGCCGGCGTCGCACGCGGCGAGCGCACGCTGAGCATCGACGTGCCGCCCGGCATCGAGCCCGGCTCCACCCGCACGCTGAACGGCGAAGGGCACCGGCTGAAGCCGCACCAACCCCCGGGGGATCTCGAGCTCCTGATCGACGTGGCGCCACACCCATTTTTTCGGCGCTCGGGCGACGACGTCCTCTGCCGCGTGCCGGTGACGTTCACGCAAGCTGCGCTCGGCGGCGAGGTGCTCGTCCCCACGCTGGGCGGCAAGGTAAAGCTCAAGGTGCCGCCGTCCTCGCAGCCGGGCGCCGTGCTCCGGATCCGGGGGCAGGGCTTCCCGCATCGCTTGCGGTCGGGCGCGGGCGACCAGCTCGTGGAGCTCGCGGTCGAAGTGCCCGAGTGGCTGAGCGATCGCGCGAAATCCCTGCTGAAGGAGCTCGGCGACGAGCTCGGTGAGGACGTCCAGCCCGAGCGGCGGAGCTTCCTCGAAAAGCTCAAAGAGCTGTTCTGAGCCGGTCGCCGGCCGTCGCTCGACCATTCGCGCCCGCGGTGTGCGAGGATTCGGGCACATGCAAGAGCGGCGCATCGGTCTCATCGGCGGCGGCAACATGGCCGCGGCGCTCGCGCGCGGCCTCATCGCGTCGGGTCGCGTGACGGCCGCGAACGTGCGCGCGAGCGACCCGAGCGAAGCGCGCCGCGCGCTCCTCACCAGAGAGTACGGCATCGCCGCGAGCGGCTCGAACGCCGATGTCGCGCGCTTTGCGAACGTCGTCGTCCTCGCGGTGAAGCCGCAATACATCGAGCCCGCGATCGCGAGCATCACGGGAGCGCTCACGCCGGAGCACACGGTCGTGTCGCTCGCAGCCGGCGTGCCGCTCGCCGTGCTCGAAGCGCGGCTGCCGCCGAGCGCGCGCGTCGTGCGAGCGATGCCGAACACGGCCGCCATGGCGCTCGCGGGCGCGACCGGCATCAGCGCCGGCAGTCGCGCCACGCCCGAGGATCTCGAGACGGCGCGCTCGCTCTTCGAGGCCGTCGGCAACGTTGCAATCTGCGACGAGGCGTTGCTCGACGCGGTCACGGGACTTTCGGGCAGCGGCCCCGCCTACGTCATGCTCGTGATCGAGGCGCTCGCAGACGGCGGCGTGAAGATGGGGCTCCCGCGCGATACCGCGCTGATGCTGGCGACCCAAACCGTCTACGGTTCGTCGAAGCTGCTGCTCGAAACCAACGAGCACCCGGCGCGCCTGAAAGACATGGTGACGAGCCCGGCCGGGACCACCAGCGCGGGCCTCTACGCCCTCGAGGCGGGCGGCGTGCGAGCGAGTCTGATCGACGCCGTCGAACGCGCCACGCGACGTTCACGCGAGCTCGGCGACATCGCGCTCGCGCGCCTCCAAAAGCCGTAATTCGGCCTTCGGACGCACAAAATAAAGTGTCCGCGCGGAGGGGCCGGGGGGGGGGACAGCCTCACTCCACGCGGACAACCCATGACTAGCAGCGGTCGTCGCCAAATGCAACGGATGTCCCTTCCGCACATTGTAAGTTCCACGGGTGATGAAGCAATCGTTTCGTCGCGCTCCCGCCGGGGCGCCTGCGACTCTCGACACCTGATTTGCAGTGATTTTTCGCGCTCGCGTGCGGCTGTAGTTCAGTCCTGACAGCGGAAGCCCCGCCGCGAGCCATTCGGGAAATCGAGGACGAGCGGCGCGCCGGGGCCCGCGTCCCGACCCGAGACGGTGTGTGACGTGCCGTCTCCCTCGGATTCCACGCTCGGCGTGCGAACACCGCTGATTGCGCCGCGCGAGGGCGCGCCTTCGACGGGCATGCGGGGCCGCCGGCGTGCCTCGCCCTGCGACCCGAGCGGCGCGCTCAGCGCATCGACGCAGACGTGGCTCGGCGAAACGACGAGCCGCACCTCGATGCCGTTGCCGGTCGTCACTCCCGCGCCCGCGAGCTCGACGTTCGGCTCGACGGAAATCGCGTCACCGACGACGTAGCCGTCTTCACCGGTGCTGCACGCGGCCGGCATCGCCGCGAGGTCGCTCGCGCGCGCGACGATCGGAGCGTCGAAGCGACGACTCGCGACGTCGAACGGGAACAGGAAGTAATTCGTGTCGTGCACCCAGACACCGACGCCGTCGCCGCGCGCGGCCGGGGCGAGGACGGGCGTCTCGGATCGCCCGAGCACGTCGGGAAACTCACCGACGAGCTCGAGCTCAGCGTGCTCGACTCGGTAGAGCCGAAGCGCGTGACCTTCGCCGAGCGCGGCCGCGTAGAAGTGACCGCCCGCGAGCGCGACGCTCGAAACCACACCGAGCGTACCCTGCGTTTTCACGCGCACGATGCGGCTGCCCTCCTCGAGCAGATAGAGCTCGACCGAGCCGCGCAAGCTCACGAGCAAGAGCGCCGCGTGTCGCACCGGATCGGTAAGGACGCGCCAGGTCGAAGGCGGGCCGCTCGGCGAACGACCGAAAGCGTCGGCCGCGAGCACGTCGCTCGACCACGCGCTCGTCGACGGTGCGGTCGACCAAATGGAGTCGCTCACGCGGTAGGGATCGCGCACGCGCACGAGCCAGCGTGAGTCGCGCGCCCAGCCGTCGCCCGTCGGTCCCCACGCGTACGCGCGAAAGAGTCTGAGGTCGGCTTCGTTACCGGTCTCGACGCCGTAATCCGTGCGCGCACGCGCGGGCGGCGCGACCTCGGCGAGCGGATTCCACGGACTCACCGCCCGGTCCTCGCTCTGCGCGCTCGTGCGCAACACGGGCTTGCTCTGCTCCCCGGTCGGCTGACAATCGAGTGACCAGCGGTTGCCGCCGGAGCCGAGGAGGCGCGTCGGTTCCGGCACCTGCGCGAGCTTCAGTCGGTCCTTTTCCCCCATTTTCCAGCCGACTCGCAGCCAGCCCGAGACCGAACAACCGAGGCTCGTGCAGCCGCTGAACGTGCCCGAGGTGTGGAGGGGACGGAGGTCGGGCTCGCCGGGCAGCTCGCCGTCCGTCCATTCGAATCCGCCGTCGACCGTTTCGCGCAAGCCGCCGCTGTGTCCGACCACCAACGCGAAGCGGCCCGAGAAGAGCGCGCGATCGAGATGCGCTTCGGGCGCGCCCGCGCTCACCTTGCCGTCGGGCTTCACGCGCACGCCGACGAAGCTGTCGCTGCCGGCGACCCAGCCATAAAGGTCGCCGTTTTTGCCTTCGACGAACGAGTCGAGCCAGAAGCCGCTCTCGACGAGCGCGCGCGCCGCTTCGTCCTCGACGCCGGAGAGGACGAGCGGCAAGGAGCGTTCGGCCGAGCCGGGACGGGAAAACGCGAGGGTGCCGATCACCTCGTCCGGCTTCGGGCCGGCTGTTTTTTGGTTGGGTTCGGGTGCGTCCGCGTCGCCCACCGCAGCCCGCGATTTTTCGTCATTTTTCGCGCGGCGAGTCACGGGGCGGAGCAGCGCCACCCCGCCGTCCGCGAGCGCGACCGCACGCTCGTCGACGCTCGATGTCGCGACCGCGTACGGCGCTCCGGAGGGCGGCACCACGCAATAGAGCGCGGCGTCCGCTTCGCGCGCGCCGCAGCCGCCCCGAATCACGAGGGCTCCGCGCTCGTTCGGCGCCACGCGCCGCGGCCCGTCGAACGCGAGCGCCGGCACGAGGGTGAGCCCGTTGCCGAGCGCGTACACGCCGGTAGGCCCGTGGAGCTCGCCGCAAACGAAGCCGACCCCGCCGCCGAGGGCGACCGCGTCGCAGGGCGCGCGCCCGGGATACGCGTCGGGCTGGCGCGCGAGCACCGCGCCGTCACGCAGCCGCACGCGCGCGAGCGAACCGTAGGCGGCGACGAGCGCCGTCCCGTCGCCGTTCGCGTAGCCGTGCAAAACCGCAGTCTCGAGCGGGCGCTCGCCGAACGGCAGCGGCGCCGGCAGCCGCCGCGCCCGCTTGGGAGCGGCTTCGGGCCGCGGCGCTTCCGCGGCCGCGGCGGGCAGCGGCTCTTCGCTGCCGCTCGACGTGAGCAAGAAGCGCTTTCCGGCCGTCGCCACGATGATCCCGCCGTCGTCCGCGGCGAGCTCGGCATGCGCGAGGCCGAGCGGGTGCCACGAGCCGCCGGCGTCGAACGTCGCAAGGACGCCGCGCAGCGGGAGCTCGACCGCCGCGAGCCACTCGTCGGCGAACGCCATCGCGCCGTAACCGGGCGACGGCGGCAAGCTCGCGAGGTCGAGCGCGTGTCCGGTCTCGAGCTCGAGCGCGACCCAGGGCGCTCCGCGACCGCGCAACGCGTACACGCGGTCGAATCCCGGCACGACGCGCTCCACTTCGCCGTCGAGCCGCGCGAGCGGCTCGAGCGCGCCCGTCCAGGTGGGCGCGCGCCAGAACAGCGACTGCCCGTTCGCGTTCAGCACGAAGAGATAGCCGCCGCCGAGACGCGCCGGCAGCGCGAGCGTCGAAGCGACGCGCGAGCCCGGCAGAAACTCGTCGGCCGCGGCGAGCGCGCCCTCCGGACTCTGAATCACGCGCAGGCCCTGCGCGATGAAGCGCCGGCCGCCGTCCGAGTCGCGCGTCTCGGCCGTGACGTCGGAGCGCTCGATCGGCGGGAACACACGCGCGGGCGTCGCGAAGCGCGGCGCGTCGCCGCCCGCCTCGGCCGGAGTCCCGGCTTTCGCCGCGCGAGAAACGCTGGGCGGGGCCGCGGCGCGACCGGCGCACGCGGCGGCGCCGACCACGAGCGAGAGCCAAACTGCGCCCTTAACCATGCGCGTCGCCGAGCGTAGCAGGCTCGTCCGCGCGGCGCGTTGCGGAGCCCGAACCTCTGCGATAAAGCTCCGCTACCTTGACGGGCTTTTCGCCCGGTATACACGAACTCAAAAGGAGCGAATCGAAATGACCACCGTAGCCGTCGTCGGCGCGACCGGCGTAGTCGGCCGAGAAATGCTGAGAACCCTCGAGCGGCGGAGCTTTCCGGCCAAGCGCGTCCTCGCGCTCGCGTCCGAACGCTCGGCGGGTAAGAAGCTCGAGTTCTGCGGTTCGACGCTCACGGTGGAGAAGCTCGGCCCGTCCTCGTTCGCGGGCGTCGACATCGCGCTCTTCAGCGCCGGCGCTTCCACGTCCAAGGAGTTCGCGCCGATCGCCGCGGCGGCCGGCGCCATCGTGATCGACAACTCGAGCGCGTGGCGCATGGATCCCGACGTGCCGCTCGTCGTGCCGGAGGTGAACCCGGGCGCGCTCGAGCAAATCAAGAAGGGCATCATCGCCAACCCGAACTGCAGCACCATTCAGATGGTGGTGGCGCTCAAACCGCTCCACGACGCCGCGCGCGTGAAGCACATCGTCGTCTCGACCTACCAGGCGACGAGCGGCAAGGGCCAGGCCGCCGTGGAAGAGCTCCGCGCGCAGATCAACGACGTGGCGCAGGGCAAGACGCCGACGAGCAAGGTATTCCCGGGGCAGATGGCCATGAACGTGCTCTCCGACTGGAAGGCGGGCACGGACGGCTACTCCGAGGAAGAGCTCAAGCTGGTCAACGAGACCAAGAAGATCCTGGGCGACGCGACCATCGGCGTCACGCCGACGTGCGTGCGCGTGCCGGTCGTGTCCGGCCACTCGGAGTCGGTGCACGTGAGCTTCCACCAGCCGCTCACCGCCGCCCGCGCGCGTGACCTCTTGCGCAACGCTCCGGGCATCAAGCTCGTCGAGGGCGACTACCGCCCCGGCGGCGAGCCGCAGCCGATCCAGGCCGCCGACACGGACCCCGTATACGTCGGCCGGGTCCGGGACGACCTCGCCGTTCCGGGCTCGCTCAACATGTGGATCGTCTCCGACAATCTGCGTAAGGGCGCGGCACTGAACGCGGTCCAGATCGCCGAGCTCCTGCGCCGCTGATTCGCCGAGCCCTCCGACCGCGGAGCATTGTTCCTTCCGGCGCCGACGGGACACGTGTATCTAAAGACAGGCACACCATTAACTCTGAACCCCAAAATACGAGCAAACGGCCGACTTCGCCCGGTGCCGAGGAAATCCTCGGCCTCTACTTCCCCGTGCTCGACCACGGCTTCGTCGCGCTGGTCGACTACATGGGCACGGACGAATGCATCGAGCGGGCGGCCCGCGTGAGCTACGGCTACGGCACGCGCAAGGCGAGCCAGACGCGCGGGCTCTTGCGTTACCTCCGCCGGCATTTGCACACGACGCCGAGCGAAATGGTCGAGCTCAAGTTCCATTGCTGCATGCCGATGTTCATCGCGCGGCAGTGGATCCGACATCGCGCGGCCAACGTGAACGAATACAGCGGTCGCTATTCGCTGATGCCGATGCTGTTTTACACGCCGAGCGCCGAGCAGCTCCAGACGCAGAGCCGTATGAACAACCAGGGCCGGAGCGGCCAGCCCGTATCGGACGCGACGTATGCGGCGGCCGTCGAGCGCTGGAACGCCATTCGCGAGCGGAGCCGCGACGCCTACGAGTGGATGACGAGCGGAGACGTCGCGCGCGAGCTCGCGCGGATCGATCTGCCGCTCTCCACGTACACGCAGTGGTACTGGAAGATCGATCTGCATAACCTGCTGCACTTTTTGAAGCTCCGCGTGGATACGCACGCGCAGTGGGAAATCCAGGAGTACGGGCGCGTCATGGCGGGGATGCTGAAGCGCGTCGCTCCGCTCAGCTACGAGGCGTTCATCGACTACGACGTGTGCGGCGCGCGGCTCTCGCGCATGGAGCTCGAGGCGCTGCGGCGGCTCGTCGCGGTCGAGGGTGACGGCTTGAAGACGAAGCCGGAGGCCGCCGTCGGCGCGCCCGAGCTCGAGACGCTCGGGCTCTCGAAGCGCGAAGCGCGGGAGCTGTTCGAGAAGCTCGAGCGCTCGGTGGTGCCGGATTTCGAGCTCGAGCTCGCGAAGGCCCGCCCGGCGGAGGAGTTCGCCGCGCGTTTCGCAGCCGCCGTTCCGCAGGTCGACAAGCCGCCCACGCAATAGCGCCGAGCGGCGCGCCGTCTGCGCGGGACTATACTCGGTCGAGCATGTCTGCCGTCGCACCGTCGCTCGCCTCGCTCGATCTCGACGCGGAAATCCGCCGGCTCAAGCGCGAGCGCAACGCCGTGGTCCTCGCGCACTATTACCAAGAGAGCGAGATTCAGGATCTTGCCGACGTGATCGGCGACTCCTTGCAGCTCGCGCAAGCGGCGCGAAAGACGCAAGCCGACGTGATCCTGTTCGCGGGCGTCCACTTCATGGCCGAGACGGCCAAGATCCTGAACCCCGAGCGCATCGTGCTCGTGCCGGACATGAAGGCCGGCTGCTCCCTCGCCGACGGCTGCCCCGCGGACCGCTTTCGCGCTTGGAAGGCGCGGTTTCCGGGCGCGGTCACGGTCAGCTACATCAATTGCTCGGCCGAGGTGAAGGCCGAGAGCGACTGGATTTGCACCTCGAGCAACGCCGAAAAGGTCGTGCGCGCGATCCCGGCGGACAAGCAGATCCTCTTCGCCCCCGACAAGAACCTCGGCCGTTACGTGATGAAGAAGACGGGGCGGGAAATGAAGCTCTGGCCGGGGAGCTGCATCGTTCACGAGACGTTCAGCCTGCGGAAGCTCGAAGCCTTGCGGCTCGAGCAGCCCGACGCGGAGCTCATCGCTCACCCGGAGTGCGAAGAGCCGCTGCTCGAGCAGGCGGCGTTCATCGGGTCGACGGCCGCGCTCTTGAGCTACGTGGAAAAGAGCGACAAGGCGGCGTTCATCGTGGCGACCGAGCCCGGTATCTTGCATCAAATGCAGAAACGGGCGCCGCACAAGCGGCTCTACGCCGCGCCGCCCGAAGCGAATTGCGCGTGCAACGAGTGCCCTTTCATGCGCCTGAACACACCCGAAAAGGTCTACCTCGCGCTGCGCGACCTGGAGCCCCGGCTCGAGATGCCCGAAGAGCTCCGCGCGCGCGCTCAGCTGCCGATCGACCGCATGCTGAGCTTGTCGGCGTGACCGGTACGCCCCGCCGCTGACTCCGGACGTCGCGAACGCCGAGCTGACGCGGCGGCCACCGCGCTCACTCGAAGTTGGCGTGCGAGCTCACGCCTACGTCCGGATCGAAGGTATCGAGGCCGGGCAAATCGTCCTCGAGCGTCTGACCGTCGATGGACGTCACACGCAACGAGAAGCCTTTCGAAAAATCGGCGCTGCTCGCCTGGAACGCGCCGTCCGTCTGCCAATCGGCTGGCGCCCAGGCGGCCGAGCCGACGCGGTACTCGAGCTTGTCGAGCGGAACCCGCGAGTTTCGCACCCAAACGCGGAAGAAGTAGACGTTCGACCACTGCCGTCCGTCGAAGGTGTACTGAACGGGACTGCTCGTCGGACAGGTGACGAAACGCCAGCTCGCGGTGTCACCTTGGCCGGCATGCAGCGCGTCGTGTGCGTCCGGGCTCACGTCGATGTCGTTCGGGCCCGTTTCCTGTCCGAAAGTCACGGCGTGGGCGACGAGCGTGACGCCGTTGGCCGCGATCTCGACGCAGGTGTCGCAGAGCTCGCCGGAGCTCGCGTCGAGGTCGTCCAGCACGACTTCGTTCGCGAGCCCCATGAGGTACGAGCCGTAGAGCGAGCGAATGCCCGCCGGATACTTGTTGGACGGCGCGCACGCGTTGTGCCACTCCGTTTCCTCGTAGTCGACCGGACCGAGCCAGAAGTTACCGCTGTGGGCGTCGCCGAAGTAGCGCGCGCCACCGTTCGATTGCGCGGATGTCCCTGCATCGCCGCCCGTCGTGTTCGAGCCGCCCGTCGTGTTCGAGCCGCCAGACTTGCCGCCCGAGCTCGGCGACGCGTCGTCGTCCGGGCTCGAGCCGCAGCCGCTGACACAGAAGTATTGAACGCTCAGGCAGAGTACCAACGCGATGGGTCGTTGCATGCTCGAATTACCCCGAACGCCATGCTCGCAGAAGCGACGTGCCGGGCGCTACAGCGCCTGGGCCAAAGCCGCCGCCGCACCCGGCGGCGCTCCGTCAAGCGTCGTAAACCATTCGGAATTTCGGTCGCCTCCAAAAATAAATCGGACGGCTGTCGATTCGCCGCGCGCCCGTTCGACTACTCAATGAACCGAGCCAAAGGGGCGCGGTCAGGAGTCATCATCATGCAATACGTTTTGTTGATTTACGGCAACGAGGCCGAGGGCAAGAGCGCGTCGAAGGAAGACCAGCAGCGCCTGTTCGCGGAGTACAAGGGCTTCACCGACGAGCTCAAATCGAGCGGGCGGATGAAGGCCGGCGCGGCGCTCGAGTCCGTCGGCACGGCGACGACCGTGCGCGTCAAGGGCGGCAAGACGTTGCGCACGGACGGACCCTTCGCGGAGACGCGCGAGCAGCTTGGCGGGTTTTACAGCATCGAAGCGAAGGACCTCGACGAAGCCGTCATGCTTGCGGCGAAGATTCCCGGCGCGAAGACGGGCTCGGTCGAAGTTCGCCCGGTGATGCACCTACCGGACATGTGAACTACGATAGACTCGCGGCGTGGACAGCGCGTCCATCGGCGAGCTTTATCGCAAAGAGTCCGGCGCCATCGTCGCGCGCATGATTCGCGCGCTCGGCGGCGACTTTGCGCTGGCCGAAGAGGTCGTGCAGGAGGCGTTCGAGGCGGCGCTCGCGGAGTGGCCCGCCTCGGGCGCGCCGCGGAACGAGCGAGCGTGGCTGCTCGCGACGGCGCGCCACAAGGCGATCGACAGGCTGCGACGGCGCGCGCGCTTCGAGACGCCGCTCGACGGAGTGGATCTCGAAGCGCTGCGCACGGAGCCTGTGGACGAGCCGAGCGGCGCCGAGGACCAGCTGCGGCTCATCTTCACGTGTTGCCATCCGGCGCTCGCGCTCGACGCGCAGGTGGCGCTCACGCTGCGCACGCTGTGCGGGCTCACGACGGACGAGATCGCGCGCGCGTTCTTCGTCGAGCCGAAGACGATGGCGCAGCGGCTCGTGCGCGCGCAAAGCAAGATCCGCATCGCGAAGATTCCGTACGTCGTGCCGGAGCGCGCCGACCTCGCCGACCGCTTGGACGCCGTGATGGGGGTCGTCTACCTCGTGTTCAACGAGGGGTACGCCGCGACGGGCGGCGACGCGCTCCTGCGGCGCGAGCTCTGCAGCGAAGCGATCCGGATCGGCCGGCTGCTCGAGCGTCTGATGCCCGAGCGAGCGGAACCGGTGGCGCTCGTCGCGCTGATGCAGCTCCACGACGCCCGGCGCGACACGCGCGTCGACGCCGAAGGCAACCTCGTGCTGCTCGAGGAGCAGGATCGCTCGCGCTGGGACCGCAGCGCCATCGCCGAAGGGCTCGAGCGCGTCGAGCGCGCCCTGCGCCTCGGGGGCGCCACGCCGTACGCGATCCAAGCGGCCATCGCGGCGCTCCACGCGCAGGCGCCGCGCAGTGAAGCCACGGACTGGCAGCAAATCGTGCTGCTGTACGACGCCCTCCTCGCACAGAGCCCCACGCCCGTCGTCCGGCTCAACCGCGCCGTCGCCGTCGCCATGTACGAGGGTCCCGAGCGCGGCCTCGCCTTGCTCGCCGAAATCGCCGACGAGCCGGACCTCGCGTCGCACCACCTCTTCTACGCTGCGCGCGCCGACCTCGCGCGCCGGCTCGCGCGCCCCACCGCCGCTCGCCGCGATTACGCTCGCGCCCTCGACCTCTGCGGCTCCGAACCCGAACGCCGCTACCTCGAACGGAGACTGCGCGAAGTCAGCCCCGCCGAAGCCGAATGACGGATCCGCGACCTTGCCGTCGTGCTCCTCAATTCTTGCGCGCGATGCCTTGCCCCGGCAGGCGGCCGTACGTGCGCACGGCCGCGGCAATCAGGGGTTCGCAGCGATTGAAGTCGAGGATGTGGAGCTCGTCCGGGTCGGAAGCTACGTCGAAGCATTTCCAGCCGGGGTCCCAAGAGCGCGCTTCGACTTTCAGGTTGCGCTGCATGACGCCGTAGTTTTCGAAGGCGCAGCTCCAGACGCCGCCGCAGTTCGTCATCGGGACGACCTGATCGCTGACGGGCGCGCGCAACAAGCTGTGCCCGTGCATGCGTTCCCTGTATTTCGCGATGCCGGGCGCGTCACCGACGCCTAGAAGATCGAGCACGGTCGGCGCCAGATCGATGTGGAAGAGGTACGCGTCGCGCTTCGCCTGCAGGCTCGCTACCTCGCTCGGCGTGAGCGTGCCGGGCGGCGCGTCGATCCACATGGGCACGTGCGTCTCCTCGTCGAAAATGCTGAACGTGTGGCCCATCTGGCCGTGCTCACGGAACGCCTCGCCGTGATCGCTCGTGTAGACGATGACGGTGCGCTTGCCCGCGTCCGTTTCACGCAGGTGCGCGAGCATGCGCGCGACGTGCTGATCCTGCTGGTAAACCGCGTTCTGGTAATAATTGAAGAAGTGCGGGTTGTCGGCGGGCGCTTTGCTCGTCGTCGCGGGCTGAAACGGCTGCGGGCCCTTGCGATTCACGTAGTACGGATAATGAACGTTCGACGTCTGGATCACGGCGAAGAACGGCTCGTGCATCTCCCCGATTTCGGCGTTCACGCGGCTCGCGAGCAGCTGCTCGGGCGCGCCCATGTCGAGGTCCGCCGTCGGATCGAGCTCCGTCGCGCTCACGAATTTGCGCACCCCGAGGTTTTTCACCCAGAGCCGCACGTTGCCGAACAGCATGTTCTGGCTCGTCCAGTACGCCGTGTCGTAACCGGCGGCCTTCGCGTAGTCGAAGAGCAACGGCCAGGTGTGCAGGTTGTCGCGCGAGTCGTTCGCGTTCAGGCCCGACCACAGGACGGCGAGTGAAATCGCCGTGCATGAGTCGACCGAGCGCATGTTGGTGAACGCAAAGCGCTCGGGGAGCAACGCGTTCGTCGCCGCGGTGCGGCGGCACGCGGGGTCGTGCTCGATGCAGGTCGCGTCCGCGCGCACGCTCTCGAGAATCACGAACACGACGTTGCGCTTCGGCGTCCCGGGCGCCACGGCGAGCGCCGGCACGGGCAGCGACTGGCGGAGACGCGGGCGCAGCTGATTGCTCTGCTCGGTGAGCCCGAATTGCGTCGCGAGCAAGCCGCCAATCGAGTTCAAGTACAGGACGTCCGGCGTCGAAGCCTGCACGTGTCGAAATTGGGTCGGCACGAAGAAGCTCGCCACGAGCAGGCTCGGCCCGAGCCACACCGCGACACGCGCCGGCCGGCGGCGCGGCCGCAACGCGCGCCGGCCGACCCACAGGAGCAGCATGGTGAGCGCGAGAATCGGCGCCTTGGCCCGCAAGTAATTCGAGAGATCGGCGAACAGCTGATTGACGACGCTCTCACGAAAGTTCGTCGCGAAGATCGACACGTCGCGATTCAAGTACGCGCCGTACTGCTGGAAGAAGTACGTCTGTCCCCCGAGCGCGAACGTCCCGAACACGACGAAGAGCAGCGCCGCGACGTACCGCGCCTTACCGCGCTGCCGGCACGCCGCGTACAGCAACGTCCCCCAGACCACGGCGCTCTCGGCGATCGCGGCGAGGTACGTCAGCCGGTATTCGCCCCGCAGGTGCAACACGCGCTCCGAGCGCCGCGCCAAATCCATCCCCACGACGGTGAACGGCAGCGTGAGCAAGACGGCCGGCGCGAAATACCGCCGCACGCCCGCCCAGCGCCGGAGCCACGGCCGCGTCTCGACGGGAGCGGCGCCGAGCCCGCCTTCTTCGGTCGAAGCAGGGGCGGAAGGGTGCGCTGCGTGAGCTCCGTGCACGGGTGGGGCGGAATTGTAGACGTATCGTCGCGGATTTGTCGCTCATGCGCCACGCGGCCCACCCGTCGTCTCTGGACCCAAGTCCCTAAATTGATTGAATTTTATGTATTGGGCACGGCGCAGCTCGTCGTCCGGAAACCTGCGTGCGGCGACCGACCCGTTCTCCGGCGCGACTACCATCTGCCCGCATGGGCCTCGAGCTGCGACGGCGGAAGTACCTGGGCGCGTTCGAAAGCGGCGTCAGCGTCGCGGGCTGCGCGCTGATGCTCGGCTGCGCGGGCAACGACTCGAGGCCGCCGAAGCCGCCGTTTCCGCCGCCGCGACCGACCCTTTCGGCGAGCGCGACCGCGCTCGCAGCCACGACGACGCCCGCGCAGCGCTTCGACTATCCGAAAACCCGCGTCGTCGACGTGGTCGATACGCTGCACGGCGAGCGCGTCGCCGATCCATATCGGTGGCTCGAGGACGGCGCGTCGCCCGAAGTGCAGGCGTGGGCAAAAGCGGAAAACGCATTCACGCGCGCGTGGCTCGACGAGCTTCCCGAGCGCGCAGCGTTGGCCCGGCGCTTCCACGAGCTTTACGACATCGAGCGCGTGTGGGCGCCCGTGAAGCGCGGCAACCGCTACTTCTGGAATCAGAAGGAGGTGGGTCGTGAAAAGGAGGTCGTCTTCTGGCGGCAGGGCAAAAACGGCGACAAGAAGGTACTGCTCGATCCCAACACGTGGTCCACGGACGGTAGCGTTTCGCTCGGCCGCTACCGCGTCAGCTTCGACGGCAAGCTGGTCGCCTACCTCGTGAGGAAGAACAACTCGGACGAAGCCGTCCTCGAGATCATCGAGGTCGCCAGCGGCAAGAAGAAGAACGAGGTGATCGAGGGCGCCAAATACGCCGACCCGGCGTGGAACCCCGCGGGCACCGGCTTTTACTACACGCGCATTCCGCCCGTCGGCGGCGGCGTGACCGTCGCGGAACGACCGGGCTACGCGGAGCTCCGCTTTCACGAGGTCGGCGACGACCCCGCGCACGACGCGCTCGTGCGCGAAGCGACGCATGATCCCAAGACGTTTCAGGCCGTCGACCTTTCGCGCGACGGGCGCTTCCTCGTGGCGACGGTACAGCACGGCTGGGTCTCGAGCGACGTCTACTTCCAGGATCTCGTGAAAAGGCCGGGCGTCTGGCAAACGATCGTCGAGGGCGAGAACGCCGTCTTCGACATAACGGGCCACGACGGCGCGCTCTTCGCGGTCACGAACTACCGCGCCCCGCATTTTCGTGTGCTCCGCATCGACCCGGAGCACGCGGACGCGATCGCGAACTGGAAGGAGCTCATCCCCGAACGGCAGGACACGGTGATCGACCGCGCCGAGTTCATGGGGAAGCGCATCGCCGTCATCACGCTGCGCGACGCCGTGCAGGGCATCGAGCTCTACGAGCTCGACGGCAAGCTCGCCTACGAGGTGAAGCTGCCCGAGCCCGGCACCGTGTCGATGTTCACCGGCAGCGAAGGCGAGGACGAAGCGTTCTACCGGACGGAGAGCTTCTCGAAGCCGCCGGCGATCTACGAGCTCTCGGTGAAGAGCGGCAAATCCGCGCTGCGGTACCAGACGCAAGTCCCCGTCGACGCGTCGCGCTACGTGACCGAGCAGCTCTTCGCGACTTCGAAAGACGGCACGCGCGTCCCCTATTTCCTACTGCGCGACAAGGACAAGCCGCTCGACGGCACGGCGCCCGCGCTGCTCTACGGCTACGGCGGCTTCGACATCGCGCTCACCCCCACCTTCTCGACCACTGCGTTTCCATGGCTCGAGCGCGGCGGCGTGTTCGCAATCGCGAACTTGCGCGGCGGCAACGAGTACGGCGAGGCGTGGCACCGCGCGGGCATGCGTCACGAGAAACAGCACGTGTTCGACGACTTCATCGCCGTCGCCGAGTCGCTCGTCGCACGCGGGGCGACGCGGTCCGATCGGCTCGTCATCCGCGGCGAGTCGAACGGCGGCTTGCTCGTGGGCGCCGCGCTCACCCAGCGGCCCGATCTGTTCCGCGTCGCGCTCTGTGGCGTGCCTCTGCTCGACATGGTGCGCTACGAGCTCTTCGGCTCCGGCAAGACGTGGATCGAGGAGTACGGTAGCGCCACGAATGCCGAGGATTTTCGCGCGCTCTACGCCTATTCGCCGTATCACCACGTGAAGGCGGGCGTCGCCTACCCGAGTGTCCTGCTGCTCTCCGCCGACGATGACGACCGCGTCGATCCGATGCACGCGCGCAAATTCGCGGCGATGTTGCAGGCCCGCTCGAGCGGCGGTCCGGTGCTGCTACGGATTCAGGAACACGCCGGTCACGGCGGAGCCGACAAGATCCAAGCGCTCGTCGACGAGCGAGCGGACAGCTACGCTTTCGCACTTTCGCAAGTCGCGCACTAGCAACTCTTCTCGCGGCGCGCGCTCACCCGCTCGGCGGGTGCTTCAAACCGTGGGGAACGGTTCGCGCGTCGCTTCCGGAATGTTCGACTCGTCGGTGCCGCCCGCGAACTCCTTGCTCGCGGTCGACTCCACGAACGGACCACCCCAGTCCTCTTCGACGTCCAGATTGAAATGCTCGACGACGATGTCCACGCCGCTCGTCATCGCGACGACCGCGCCCTCGCCGAGCTCCTCGGCGAGATCGTCGTCCGCCGCCGAGCCGGCGACGAACGCCTCCTCCGGCAGCCGAGCCCGCGTTTCCCAGGCAATTTCGAGCAACCGTACCGCGCGAAACGGGTCGAGGTGCCCTGCGTTGTCGAATGACCGCAGGTACTGCGGTCCGCGCGGAGAAGCTCGATGTTTTACCGTACCTCTTGATGCGACCATCTGCGCTCCATCCTCTCCGCCCCACGCCGAGAACAAACCTACGCCTCGCGTCTACGCCTGTCCTCCATAATTTACTCGGCTCCGCCCGCGTGTGTCCGCAGGTGGTGAACGCGCTCCGGCAACGCGTGTGCCACGGCGCCGAAACTCAGACCTCGGTCATCCAACTCGTGAGCAGGTAGTTCATCACGAGCACGGCGACCGAGCTCATGACCACGGCGCGCGTCGTCGCTTCGCCGACGCCCTTCGCGCCGCCGGAGGCGAAAAAACCCTGCGTGCACGAGATGGTACACAGCAGAAACCCGAACACGAGCGCCTTGGTCGTACCCATGTAGAGGTCGCTCGGCACGATGTATTTCTCGATGTTCGAGATGAAAATACCGGGATCCACGCCGAGGCCTTCGACGGCCACGACGTAAGCGCCGGCCATGCCGACGGCCGTGTAGAGCACGAAAAGCAGCGGAAGCATCAGTACGCTCGCGAGCAACCGCGGCGAAAGCAGGTATTGAACGGGGCTGACGCCCATCGTCGTGAGCGCGTCGATCTGTTCGGTGACGCGCATGTTGCCGAGCTCGGCGGCCATCGCGCTGCCGGCGCGCGCGGTGACCATGAGCGCGGCGAAAACCGGACTGATTTCACGACATAGCGAGACCGCGACGATCGAGCCGACCACGCCTTCGGCACCGAACTGCCGGAGGCTGTGCACGGTTTGCAAAGCGAGGACCATGCCGCTGAAGGTCCCGGTGAGTCCGACGATGAAGGTCGACTTGACGCCGATGAAATCCATGGCCGCAAAGAGCTGCGAGAAGCGGTACGGCGGGCGGATGAGCCAGGCGAGCGTCTGGAACGTGAGGAGCAGCACCGCGCCCAAACGATCGAGCGCGCCCATGAGCGGCTCGATCAGCCCGCGAAAGACCTTGCCGAGAGTGGCGGTTTCCGGGTCGTCCGCTGGCGCGTCGTCCGTCTCGGCCATCAAGCTCCTTCCAGCGCGGCGAGCAGGGCGCTCGAGCGCCGCCCGGTCGCGCGAAGCTTTGCGCGGCGCGGCCCGGTCGACAGCTCGAGCACGAGGGCGTCCCCGCCGAGCGCGTCGATGTACGGCTCGCCCCACTCCACGAGCAGCACGCGCCCGTCGTCGCGCTGCGCGTCGAGCCCGAGCCCGCGCACGTCGTTTTCGTCGCGCAGGCGGTAGAGGTCGGCGTGCGAGACGGGCGGGGTCGTCGGGTGCTCGTGCACGAGCGTGAAGGTGGGGCTCGGCACGCGCAGGCGCGCCGGCAGTCCGAGCGAGCGACACAGCGCTCGCGCGAAAAACGTCTTTCCGCTGCCGAGCGGTCCGCTCAAAACCACGAGGTCTCCCGCCGCCAGGTGCGGGGCGACGCGCGCGGCGAGCTCACGCGTCGCTCGTTCGCTCGCAAGCTCGACTTCCATCAGCGTGACTCCGTCCCGCCGCTCGTGACACCGAGCGTTCGCGGTAAGTGGCGGTCGCCGGCGAAGCCGTGTTCGGCGCTCGTCCAGAGCTCGCCTCGCGCCGACGCGAGGGCGTCGCGCACCTTCTCGTGCAGAGCCTCGACCTCGTCGGCACGAGCCACACCCGCGGCCGGCACCGCCTCGAGCGCGCGCGCCGCGAGCACGGCGGCGTCGTGGCCGAGCGCTTCGTACCAGCCGCCCGTGGGCGCGTTCGTCGGGTAAGTGCCCGTGGTCGGAGCGAGCGTCGGCACGCCGAGCGTCGCGTAGGCGGCGCTCGCGTCGAGTCCGAGCGCGAGCACGGCGCGGTCGCGAGCCGAACGGAGCTCGGCGGCGAGATCGCGCGCGCAGTCGACGTCACCGGACAAGAGGAGGGCGTCCACGCCCGTGCGCTTCCACGTCGCGAGCGGGAAGCGCGGCCGCCCGGGTGCTTCGGCCTCGACGTCGCACGGCGTGCCGCCCGGGCCGACGCGCGCGCGCTCGCGCCGGCCCTCGGCGTCGAGGGCTTGAATCAGGTCTTGCTCCACGGCTCCGTCGTTCACGCCGAGCACGAACGTATACCCTTTCGTCGAGGGTTCGCGCTGGGGCGGGCGCAGCAAAATGATGGGGATTTTGAGCACCTCGGCGCGGGCCGCGGCAATCCGCGCCGATTCGTCGTCGTTGCCGGCGACGAACAGGGACGCGCCCTCTGCCGCGAGCCCGGCCAAGGAGGCGTCGACGTCGCTCGTGTCGTAGCGCACGACGAGCTCGACGCCGGAGCCGCCCGGCTGAGCGTGCGCGCTGTCGAGCACGCGCGTGATCCCCGCGGCGACCGCCGACGCGCGCCGCCGCTCGAGCGGCCCCACGAGCGAGAGCAGTAACCCGACGGCGCGACCCGCGACGGCCGGCGCCTTCGCGCCGCCCGAGGCGAGCGCGACCAACCGTTCGCCTTCGGGGCTGCCGCGGAGCGCGACCGGCGCGGCGTCGAGCAGCTTGCGCGCGAGGCCGGCGTCGGAGTGAGCGAGCGCGAGCTCGGTGAGCTTCTGCGCGATGGTCGCGGTGAGCCACGCGCGCGCGGATTCGAGCTCGCCTCGCCCGCCGGTGTCGCGCGCGCGGCGCAAGGTCGAGAGGGCGCGCACGAGGTCCGGCGTGGGCGCGAGGCTCAAGAGCGTCGTCGCGGTGGTGCGCGCGCGATTTTGCCGATCGAGCGGCGCCTGCACGAGCCAGGAGAGCAGCGCCTCGGTCGCTTCGTCGTACGCGCCCGCGACGAACGCGGCGCGGGCGCGCTCCTCGCCGTAAACGAAGCGCTCGTCGAGATCGACGAGCTTGCCGTCGAGCGCGCGTAGCGCGGCTACCGCGCGCAGCGCCTCGCCCGAGCGCGCGAAGATGGCCGCTTCGGCGACGCGCGCGAAGTCCTTGCGCGGGCCCTCCGCGCCGCCGAGCGCCGGTTCGAGGAAGGCACGCGCGCCGCGCTCGTCGCCCGCGTCGATACGCGCGAAGGCGAGGAACACCCGCACGTCGAGCTCGCGCGGGTCCTCGGGGAAGCGCGTGAGAAATTCGCCGAGGCGGGGCGTCAGCGCGGCGCGTCCGGGCCCGTCGGCGTCGAAAAACAGCGAACGTAGTAGACGAAACTCGGCCTGCGCGGAGCTGCCCTCCGAAAGGGAAACGGGAGGCGCCACGTCGCGCTGCCCGCGCCGGCAGCTCGGCGCGAGCGCCACGAGCACGCCGAGCGCGACCGGGGGCAGCGCCCGGCCGAGACGCGCTCGCCGGTGAGGTCTGGTTGCGTTCGAGCTCGAGTTCAGGCTGCGCATGTTAGCGTGCTCGCGTGGATCCCGCAGGCTCGGCGCACGGCTCGGCGCGCGCGGCGTTCGAGCGCGTTTTCGCGCTCACGAGCGTGGTCCCGCTCGCCGGCTTCGCCGTGCTGCACCTCGGAAACTACGCGCGCGCTCTCTTCGGCGCGACGGCGCTCGGCGACCGGCACGCGCCCTCCGGCTGGGCGCTCGGCGGCGAAGCCGTCCTCGTCTGGCTGCCGCTCGCTTTCCACGTCGCGCTCGCCGGGCCCGTCTGGCGACGCCGCCGGACCGAGCCCACCGAGCCGCGCAAGGCGCCCTCGCTCGCGCTCCACCGCCTCACGGGCGCGCTGCTCGCGCCGTTCGTCGTCGATCACTTCGTGCGCTTTCGCTGGCCGATCTTGCGCGGCGATCGTTACCCCGCCGAATCGGTGCTCGCGCTCGCGCGGGAGCTCTCGAGTACCGTCGCGGGCTTCCCGCTGCTCGCGGCGTGGCACGCGCTCGGGACGCTCGCGCTCTCGTATCACCTCGGCTACGGCCTTTCGCGCGTCGCCGAGCGCTACGCGCGAAAATCCGCGCTCGGACGACTGCGCGTGCTTTCGTTCGGGGTCGGCGTGCTCGCGGCCGTCTTCGGCACGCTCACGATCGTGCGACTTGCGACGGGGTAGTGCGAAGCGCCGTGGCTTAGGGTATTGGCCGCACGTAACGGAAATGCCGAAGTGCTACCTGCTCGCGATTGGCAGCGGATCGAGCGTCGACCAGCACTCGAACAACATCACGTTGTTCAACATGGTCGAGCAGCTGAACTTCCCACGCCAGAACTGGCCGCCGCCCGGCGCGATCCTACCGCTCGAGATGCACGCGTATCTGCGCCTGGAACCTTCCGAGCTCAATCAACAATTCCAGCTGCGCTTCGTCCTCGTGGGTGACAACGGCCTCGAGACACCGACCAACGCATTTCCGCACCGCTCCACGAGCCCCCGCTATCGCACGCGCGCCTTCGGTCTGCCCGCGCCGCCCGGGCCCGGCAGCTACGCGCTCAGAGTCGAGTTCCGCGGGAGCGGCGACGGCCCGTGGCTGCGTGATTCGCAGTCGTGGCCGGTGGTCGTCGTGGAGGCCGAACCCCGCCCCACCGTGACGCATTGAGGCGCGCGCCGCCGGGAAAAGTAGTGATAGGGTGGGCGCCCGCTCGGAGGTAACTGCTCTTGTCGAATCGTCCCCTCGTTCGCCGTGCGTTCCTGGTGTTCATCACGTTGCTGCTCGTAGCCGGCTCGGCGCTCGCCGCCGGGCGCATCGACTGGAAGAGCAAGACGTTCAAGGAGCGGAGCGACAAATCCTGGATGCTCGAGCTCGCGATTTACCTGCCGCGGGCGCCGGACGTGGCCTACGTGCCGATGAAGTTCGAGTTCCAGCCCGAGGTCTATTACGAGCGCTCGCTGCTCGACGGCCACGACGGACCGGTCGACCGCAAAGTGCCGCTCGAAAACCGCCAGCCGCTGATCGAAAGCGTCGACGTGGGCTTCATGGACAGCGCCACGACGAAAATCGAGAGTCGCACGCGCTTCAGCTTCAAAGTGAAGCGCGACCTCGGTTACGAAGCGGGCGAATACAAAGTCACCGTGCGCGACACGCGCAACGGCCAGGTCGTGGGCAGCCCGGCCACCATCATTTTCGACGGCGAGAACGAAATCATCGATCGCCGCGCGATGGTCTTCTCGGGTGAAAAGAAGAAGAAGCCCGAGGAGAAGAAGCCGGCCGCCGACGAGGACAAGAAGTCGGACAGCGCCGATGCCGACAAGTCGTCGGCGAGCGACGACTCGTCCGCGAAGGGCGACGACGACGCGAAGGGCGACAACAGCGGCGACGACAAGCCGGCGCCCGTGGAAAAGAACAGCAGCGGCTGCGGCTGCCGCCTGCCGGCGAGCCCACACACCGCCGGCCTCGAATGGCTCGGAGCGCTCGCGCTCGGTATCGCATTCGCCGCCCGCCGCCGCCGCGACTGACGGCAGCCCCAAAGTCGAACTTGGGTTCACCACACGGCGCCGGCCGTCGTGTGCTGCCAGCGCCGGCGCACCCCGCGCACCGAACCCACGCGGCCGTGCCGCGTGGCGCTGTCCGCAACCTCGGCGCCATGACGCATGCGACGGCGACCGCGCGCGCCGGTGGGGCGCCGGTCTCGAATCGATTCCGAGTCGCGTGACGACGCGGTCAGAAGGTGAGGCCGCGGGGTTCCAGGCCGAGACCGGCGGGGAGCTCGAGACGCGGAGGCGTTGCACGGGACAGGCGCACGCGGCTCTCCTTGTATTGAGCCCGGCGCACCATGAGCATGAGGCCGACGCCGCCCGCGACGGCGCCCGCCACGCCGACGCCGATGCCGCTCACGATGAGCGGGCTGCCGCCGTGCTCGCGCGCGAGGCCGCCGACCACGAGGGCCGGGCTCGTGACGCCGAGTAGCGCGTACCCGATCGCGAGCAGGACGACGCCGCCGGCGACGGAGCGGCTCTCCATCGTCGCGGTCACGACGACGCGGTTGCGTTCGAGCGGGAGCTTGAAGATGCGCGAGGGGTAGAGACCGGGACCGGCGACGCGGAGCCGTGCGTCGGCGACGACCTGTTGCTCGCAGGGAGCGACGCACACGGTGTACCAGGGCGACACGGCGGCGTTCGGCGCCCAATCGGACTCGAGCAGCGCGTCGGCGTGGTCGGCGCGAAACAACACGACGGCCGTACGCGGCGTGGGAGCGAGCGCGGGCGGCGCGGGCGGCGCGGGCGCTTGTGCCGAAGCAAGGCTTGACCACGCTAAAAGAGCGAGCGTCGAACCCACGCGCGAGAGCATCGCGCTCACGCTAGCGCTCACGGCCTGACCCTTACAAGCGTCACGTCGCAAGCTTCACGAGCGTTCCGATGCCGTGCTCGAACGACGCTTCCGGAGTGAGCAAGCTCACGACGGCGTGCGGCTCGTCCGGGAAATCGAAGAAATATCCCGGCTGAACGAGGACGCCCGCTTCGAGAAAACGCAGCGTCCAGTCTTCGTCGCTCGCCGTCGCGGGCAAACGCAAGACGGCGTACCAGCCGCCTTCGACGTGCAAGAGCGAAACGGGTGCGTCCCGACAAGCGGCGCGCGCGGCTTCGAGATTCACGCGAGTGCGGGCGCGCACCGCGTCCGCCGCCGAGCGCCGCGTCGCGAGGAGCTCCGGCAGGGCGCGCTGCGCCGGCGTGCCGGGCGAAAGAAAGGCGTCGAGCACGATTTCGAGCCGGGCGAGCGCTTCGGCGACGAGCTCGGGCGCGCCGCCGAGCGTGAGCCAAGCGAGCTTCATTTGCGGGAGCGCCGCGGCTTTCGAGAGCCCGTCGAGCGCGAGTACGAGCCCGCTTGCGGCTTCGAGCACCGAGCGAGCGCGGCGCGGATCCTCGCCGAACGCGTAATCGCCGAATACCTCGTCCGAGACGAGCGGCAAGCCGAGCGCCGTGAGGCGCGCGAGCTCGTCGCGCTTCAGGTACGTGCCGGTCGGGTTGTTCGGACTCACGACGACGATCGCGCGCGAGCGTTCCGTCACCCGTGCCCGCACTTCGTTCACGTCGATGAACCACGCGCCGTCGTAGCCGAGCCGATACGGGACGAGCTCGACGCTCTCGAGCGCGCCGAGGTGCTCGAGCAAGGGGTAGCTCGGCGCGGGCACGAGCACCTGGTCGCCGGGGTCGCAAAAGAGCTTGAACGCGAAAGAGTACGCCTCGCTCGTGCTCGCCGTGAGAGCGACGCGCTCGAGCGGCACCTCGAGACCGCGCTCGCGCCAGAGCGCGCTCACGGCCGCGCGCGCCGTCGCGAGGCCGAACGGCTCGGGCTCGTAGCGGAGCACCTCGTCGGTGCGCGCGAGCGCGCTCGCGACGTTCGGCGCGTAGGGGATGCCGGCGCGCGTCGGATTCGAAAGCGTGAGGTCGACGAACGGGGCGCCCTGCGCGCGGCGCGCGGCGACGGCGAGGCTCAGGCGGTTCGGCGTGAGGTCGTGCGCGCTCCGGCGCGAGAACACGCTCAGGCGAGCTCCGCGAGCGCGGCCGCGAAACGCTGGTATTGAGCGCGCTCGTTGTAGAGCTGCGCCGTGACGCGCACGACGCGCCGCGGCGCGGCCGGCCAAAACGTGGCGAGCGCCTGGAAGCGGCGCGCGCAGAGCTCTGCGTAAAGCGGCTCGCAGAAGGGCGACGCCTCGAAGCCGGGAGCTTGCGCGGCGTCGCGCAGCGTAACGCTCGCGAGCGAGCCGAGCATCGATTCGGGGCAGAGCGGCTCGCTGCCGACGGCGTCGAGCAAGAGCCTGCGCGCGTAGCAGACGAGCTCGTGGTTGTGCGCTTGCAAGGCCGGAAAGCCGCCGGGCAAGAGCCCGGCCAGGAGCTCGAGCGCGCGCGGCGCCGAGAGAATGGCGCTCGGCTCGATGGTGCCGACCCAATCGAACTCGAGCCAGAGCTTCGGGCGATCGGTGCGCCGCGTGTTCGCGCCGTGACTGATGACGAGCGGCCGGAGCGTAGCGTGGCGTTCGGGACGCGCGACGAGGATCGCGCAGCCCTTCGGCGTGCAGCACCATTTATGCAGGTTCGCGGCGTAGTAGTCGGCGCCGAGCGCGTCGAGCTCGAGCGGCAGCATGCCGGGCGCGTGCGCGCCGTCGATGAGCGAGAGCACCCCGCGCTCGCGCAAGGCCGCGACGATTTCGGCGACGGGGAACACCATGCCCGTCGGGCTCGTCACGTGATCGACGATGGCGATGCGCGTCCGCTCCGTAACGGCCGCGAGCACCGCGCGCACCACGTCGTTCGGCTCGCGCACGGGCACGGGCACCTCCGCGACCGTGACGTTCGCGCCCGCGCGGCCGCCCCAATAGCGCGCCGCGTTGTTGCATGCGTTGTAGCCGTGATCGGTAACGAGGATTTCGTCGCCCGCTCGCAGCGGCAACGACGCGAGCACCGTGTTCACGCCGGCGGTCGCGTTGCCCACGAAGACGAGCGAGCGCGGCTCGACGCCGACGAAGGCGGCGACGGCGGCGCGCGCGCGGTCGAGCGCCGGCTCGAGCTCGTTCAGCATGAAGCGCACGGGCTCACGCTCGAGCCGCGCTCGCCAGGCGTCTTGCTCCGCGAGAACGGCCGTCGGGCACGCGCCGAACGCGCCGTGATTCAGGAAATCCACCTCGGGATCGAGCTGCCACTGTGCGACGAACGGACTCACGGGTAAGATTCTGGCACACGCCATGGGCCCGCTCGACAAGGAATGGCCGAACTTCGACGCGATGCCCGAGGCGGACGCGCTCACGGGCACGCGACCACGCGGGCAAAAGCTCGCACGCTGGGTGTGGTGGGACGGCGATCTACGCGAAGCGGATCAGCAGAGCGTCCACTACTACGCGAACGCTCTGCACTACGGCACTGCCGTGTTCGAGGGCATTCGCTGCTACCCGACGCCGCAGGGACCCGTGCTCGTCCGCTTGCGCGACCACGTCGAACGCTTGCTGCTCTCCGCGAGGCTCTACGGCATGCGCGTGCCGTTCGAGCTCGATGCGTTCGTGCGCGGCGCAGTCGAGCTCACGCGCCGAAACGGCATCCAAAACGGCTACCTGCGTCCGCTCGCCTACTTCGGCGCGGGCCCGATCGATCTCAAGCCGAAGCGCGAGTGCCTCGTGCACGCGTTCATCGCCGTGCGCGAGCTCGGCACGTTTCTCGGTGAGGACGCGCTCAGGAACGGCATCCGCGTCATGGTCTCGAGCTGGCGCAAGGTGCATCACTCGATGCTGCCGACGATGGCGAAGGCAAGCGGTCACTACGCGAACAACGTGCTCGCCGCGCACGAGGCGTACGATCACGGCTTCGACGACGCCATCTTGCTCAATCAAGACGGCAGCGTGGCGAGCGCGACCGGGTGCAACGTGTTTTTCGTCAAGGGCGGTGAGCTCGTGACGAACGACGAGTCGAGCTCGATCGTCCCCGGCATCACGCGTGACTGCGTGCTCGACATCGCCGCCGAGCACGGCGTCAAGGTGACCGTTCGCGCCTTCACGCGCGAGGATCTCCTGCGCGCCGACGAGATGTTCCTCACGGGCACCGCCGCCGAGGTCACGCCCGTGCGCGAGCTCGACGGCATGCAATTCGCGACCGGCAAAGGCACGCTCGGGGCGTCCTTCCAGCGCGCGTACTTGCGCGCCGTGACGGGCAAGGACGAGCAGCGCCGCGCTTGGCTCACGGCGGTGAACGGCTGATACCCGCTGGGCGCCTTCCGTTCGCTCGAAATCGCGCTAGGCTCCGCGCCGCCATGTCCCAAGCAGAGTCGTTGTTTCACGCCATCCCGCTCGCGCCACCCGATCCCATCCTCGGTGTCACGGACGCGTTCAACGCCGACACCAATCCGAAGAAGGTGAACCTCGGCGTCGGCGTGTACCAGGACGGCCAGGGTCGCATCCCCGTGCTCCGTTCGGTGCGCGAAGCGGAGAAGCGCTGGTTCGAAACCGAGAATTCGAAGGCGTACCTGCCGATCGACGGCCTGCCGGCTTACCGCACCGGCGTGCAGAACCTGCTCTTCGGCACGGACCACGCGGTCGTGAAGGGCGGACAGGTCGTGACCGCGCAAGTGCTCGGCGGCACCGGCGGCTTGCGCATGGGGGCGGATTTCTTGAAGCGTTTCGCGCCGGCCTCGTCCGAGGTGTTTCTCTCGAGTCCGACCTGGGAAAACCACCGTGCCGTGTTCGAGGCAGCCGGCTTCAAGGTGAACGAGTACGCGTATTACGATCCGGAGACGCGCGGGCTCGCCTTCGGCAAGATGGTCGCGTCGCTACGCGCGATGCCCAAGTCGAGCATCGTGCTCTTGCATGCCTGCTGTCACAACCCGACGGGCGTCGATCTCGACGCGGGGCAGTGGCAGGAGCTTACGGGCATTTTCCGCGAGCAGAACCTGATTCCGTTCCTCGATCTCGCGTACCAGGGCTTCGCCGAGGGGCTCGACGCGGACGCTTTCGCGGTGCGGGCGTTCGCGGACGCCGGCATCCCGATGGTGATTTCGAGCTCGTTCTCGAAGTCTTTTTCGCTCTATCGCGAGCGCGTCGGCGCCGTCACGCTCGTGACCGCGAACGCCGACGAGGCGAAGCGCGCGACGTCGCAGCTCAAGCGCGTCATCCGCTCGAGTTACTCGAACCCGAGCTCGCACGGCGCGCAGGTCGTCGCGCTGATTCTGACGGACGCGGAGCTCCGCAAGGCTTGGGAGCTCGAGCTCGGCGAAATGCGCGAGCGCATCTTGCGCATGCGGACGCTCTTCGTCGAAAAGCTCGCCGCGAAGCAAGCGGCGCGCGACTTTTCGTTCGTGAGGAAGCAGCGCGGAATGTTCTCGTATTCGGGCCTCGAGCTGCCCCGCGTGCAGCGCCTGCGCACCGAATTCGGAATCTACGTGGTCGACAGCGGCCGCATGTGCGTCGCCGCCATGAACGAAGGCAACCTCGACTACATCACCGACTCGATCGCGAAGGTGTTGTAGTCACTTGGCGTGGTCGACGAGCGCGAACGAGTCGTCGCCCGACTGGTTCGCCTCGTTGCCGCGCTCGATCAGGACCGAGCGGTAGATGACGGTACCGTCGGCCGTCGTGATTTCACCGGCCAGGTCGACGCCCGGCACCGCGTGGCTGCCGGTGATGCCGAGGCTCGCGACCTGGTCGCCGAGCATGACGCGGTAGTTCTTGGTCTCGCAGTCGAGCTCGGACGGGCCGACCATGCAGGTGCCCTTGGAGCTCGCCGTGAAGCCGATGTTCTCGTCGGGCGCGAGGCTCGCAGACGCCATGAACGTTTCGTAGTCCCCGAGCGTACCTGGCTTTTCTTCGCCGTCGTCGAGCAGGGCGACCTGCGTGACTTCACCGTTACCGTCGACCGTCGCGCGTAGCGAGCGGGCCCCCGAATTGTCCTCGAGCTTGTACTCCATGACCCAGCCGTCGCCCGCGCGCGCGACGACGCGCTCGGTGAAGACGGCCGCCTCCTTGCGGAAGGTGCCGCTCACGACGTGCACGGTAAAGTCTCCGACTTTGTGCGTGAACGGGTTGGCCGCGAGCACGGGCAGCGGCGCTTCCGCACGGGCGGCCGTGGCCGTCGCCGGCGCGACCGCCGCGGATTGCTCGGCGCTGCACGCTGCGGCGCAGAATGCCGTGAAAACGAGAGCCCCAACGCTGAATGTGCGCATGTGTGTGGCCTTCTCATGCCGCGGCGGAAACGGCCAAGTTTTGGGGGGACGTGTTACGCTCATGGTGCGGTATGGCGATGGGTTCGCGAGAGGACGAGGGCGAGAGGACGCTGCGCGAGAACGTCGTGCGCGCGGAGACGGCGCTGCGGGCCTCCGAAGAGCGCTTTCGTATCGTCGTGCACGGCGCGCCGGACGGCGTCGCGATCCTGCGCGGACCCACGATTCTGTATCTGAACCCGCGCGCGGCGCGGCTCATCGGCCTCGCGCGACCCGAAGACGGCTACGGCCGCCCGATCAGCGATTTCATTCACCCGGACGACGCTGCCATCGCCGCCGACCGCATCGGCGACATGTTTCGCACCGGCAAGGCACACGAGAACGCGCACGAGTACCGCTCGCGCTCGCTCGACGGCCGCGAGCTCGTCGTCGAAATCAGCTCGATTCTCATCGATTTCGACGGCGGGCGTGCCGTACTCGCGTTCGCGCGCGACGTGACCGAGCGGAAGGCGATGCAGGCGCGCCTCGCTCAAGCCGATCGGCTCGCGGCGCTCGGCATGCTGTCGGCCGGGGTCGCCCACGAGATCAACAACCCGCTCGCCTACGTGCTCATGAACCTCGAGCTCATGAGCCGCGAGCTCTCGAAGGGCGGCCCCGTGGATACCCAGACGTTGCTCACGCGCCTACGCGAAGCGCGTCACGGCGGCGAGCGCGTCGCGACGATCGTGCGCGATCTCAAGACGTTCGCGCGCGAAGACCAGGCGGTGCGCTGGCCCGTTCAGCTCGAGAGGGTGCTCGACGCGGCGCTCAACGTCGCGGGCGGTGAAATCGCGAAGCGCGGGCGTATCGTGCGCGACTACGGAGCGATCCCCGTCGTCGAGGGCATCGCCGCGCGGCTCGAGCAGGTATTCGTCAACTTGCTCTCGAACGCGGCGCAAGCGCTGCCCGAAGACTCGATCTGGCGCAACGAAGTCGCCGTACGCGTGAGCGAGGACGCCGACTTCGTCTACGTGAGCGTGAGCGACACCGGCGTGGGCATGACGGACGCCGTGAAACGCCATATCTTCGACCCGTTTTTCACGACCAAGCCTGCCGGCGTGGGCACCGGGCTCGGCCTGCCGATCTGTCAGGGCATCGTGCTCGCCCACGGCGGCGGCATCGAGGTATCGAGCGAGCCCGGCTCGGGCAGCACGTTCGTCGTGAAGCTCCGGCGCTGGACCGGCAGCGTCGGGGAAGCGCAGCCCGAAGCGCGCGCACCGAGCGCGCAGCGCGGCCGCATTCTGATCGTCGACGACGACGCCGCGGTGGGCCGCACGTTGCGCCTTGCGCTCGAGGAAGATCACGAGGTCACCGTCGTCAGAGGCGGCCAGGAGGCGCTCGGGGTGCTCCGAACGCGCGACGGCGCGGCCGACTACGACGTCGTGATCTGCGACCTTTTGATGCCGGGCATGACGGGCAACGAGCTCTTCGCGATCGTGAAGGAGGAGCTGCCCGACGTCGCGCGCCGCTTCGTCTTCATGTCGGGCGGCTACTTCGACGGTGACGAGGAGACGAGCACGGGCGGGCAGCCGGTGCTCGAAAAGCCGTTCAACCTCGAGCAGGTGCGGGCGGTGCTGAGAGACGTGGTGGGCCTTCGCCAGCCGCCTGCCGCCTCGTAGTCGCCGCGGCACAGAACGCGCGGTGTTGGGCGAGGGCGTCCACGAGATCCGCCGTGGTCTTCACCATCGGTACGCGCGCGCGCGCCATGTCGGCGATGAGCTCCTTGCCGCGACGGGTGAGCGCTCGGCCCACCATCGCGAGCTCGCTCTCGAGCGGCGTGGGCGTGGCCGACCAACGCGGCTCGAAGGCGGCCAGGTGTTCGCCCGCGACGACGAACGTCGTCCAGGTGTCGAAGACGTCCACGTCGGTACGCAACGTTTCACACTTGCTCTTGGCCGCCTCCGCGTACGCGAAGACGAGCGGCTCGATGCCGCTGAAGACCGGCCAGGCGCCGAGTGCCCGCGCGAGCTCCTCCGCGACGCGATCGATCGTGCGCATCGTGAGCGCGATCTTCAGGTAACGGCTCCGGTAAAACTCCTCGATTGGGAACGCGAACGCCTTGAACGGCTCCCCCCAGAGCTCGTCGATGCCCTCCTCACCGCTCCGGTGGAGCACCATGCGGCCGAGCTCGAGCGCCTCGGTCAGGTGCTGTCCGCACTGACGCATCAGCGGATTGTCGCTCTTGACGACGACGCCGAGCTTCTGGAGCTCGACGAGCTTCTGGAAAATGTCCGCCGCGCGGTTGAAAAGCGAACCGGCGAGCATCGCGCCCTTGACGCGCTTGCGCTCGACGGCGCTCTCGGCGTCGTAAGCTGCGCGCGCTTCTTCCAGCCGCTCGCCGGGCACGTTGATGCCGTGCTCGACGTGATTGAACAGGCGTCGCGTGAGCGCTTCGATCAGCCGCCGCTTCTCGAGCAAGGTGTCCGCGGGGACCGGGTACGCCTTGATCCAATAACCGTCGTAAAAAACGCGCGAACGTCCGTCGATGACTCGCTCGGTGCCAGTCTCGATCTGTTCTTCCATGACATGCTTCCGTGGCTATCGAAGCAGGGCGCGCCGGTCGGCTCGCGGCGCGTCATGCGCGGACTCTACTCCAAGCTTTTTCGAATGCTCAGCGAACGCACGAGAAAAGTGCGTAGGGGAAATTCGTAGGAGCTCCTACGAATTTGCCGCTCCGTCGCATTCAGCTCTACCCCGAGGCGTGACGCGCGGCGAAACACGAGCTCGCGGCACGAGACACGTGACGCCACGGCATGAAACGAAACCGTGGCGAAACGGATCAGCGGAGGGCCGGAGGCTCGGGCAGCACGACCGGCCGCGCGGGCTCTCCACGTAGTCTCGCAATGAGATCGGGCAGAAACACGGCGCCCACGGTGGCGGCCGTGGAGGCGCCGATAGCGGTCCCCCAGCCTATCGGGCCGAGCGGGCGACACCCGAAGACGTGACTGAGACCCGGCGTCTGCACGATGAGCGCGAGTACGGCGGCCGAGGCCACGCCGGTCACCACGACCGGCCGGCTCATTTGTCCGCTCGTGAGCGTTTGGCCGAGCTGAGTGCCCACGAGCGCGACGAGGCCGACCGTCGAGGCTCGCGCGCGAGTACCGGTGAAGCGCGCGATACCCCAGGCGGCGCTCGCGCCGAGCGCGGTGACGCCGGCCCGGGCCGCGATTTGACGGTTGAGCGGCTGACCGAGAGATATGTCGGGCCCCTCGTGGGCGAGGCTCCGGATCGAGCGCGATGCCGGCGGGCGCACCGCGATCGCCATCGCGGGCGCCACGTCCGTCAAGAGGTTCACGAGCAGGAGCTGGCGCGCGTTGAGCGGCGGGCGGCCGTCGAAGAGCCCGGCCCCGAGCGTGAAGCCGATTTCGCCGAGGTTACCGCCGACGAGGATCGAGACGGCATCGCGCACGGCGGCCCACATCGCGCGGCCCTCGAGCACGGCGTCCACCAGCGTTTCGAGCCGTGCGTCGGTGAGCACGATGTCGGCCGCGGCGCGCGCGGCGGTGGTGCTCTGCTCGCCGACGGCGATGCCGACGTTCGCGAGTCGGATGGCCGGCGCGTCGTTCGCCCCGTCGCCGACCATCGCGACCACGTGTCCGGCACGCTGGAGGGCGCGCACGATGCGCACCTTTTGCGGCGGCGTCACGCGCGCGAAGACGCTCGCGCCGCGGATGTGCCGTGGGAGCGATTCGTCGTCGACCTCGGAGAGCTCGCTGCCGCTGACGACGTTCCCCGTCGCCAGAATTCCGACGTCGCGCGCAACTGCCTCCGCCGTGGCCGGATGGTCGCCCGTGATCATGACCACGCGCACGCCCGCTTGGAGGAGCTCCTTGACGGCCGTGGCAGCGCTCGTGCGCACCGGATCGCTGAACGCGAGGAAGCCGAGGAAGGTGAGGCCGACGAGGCGCTTCGGATCGAGGCTGTCCCCCTGCGGCACGATGCGCTCGGCCACCGCGAGTATGCGCAGGCCGCGCGCGGCGAGCGCGGCCGCGTGACGCGCGAGCCCCGCGCTCGTGTCCGCGTCGAGCGGCTGGCGCAGCCCTCCGCGCCGCACGCCCGTACAGCGCGCGAGCACGACTTCCGGCGCGCCTTTCACGTCGAGCACGAGCCCGGCCTCGCAGTTGCCGACCGTAGCGTGGTAGCCGCGCCCGGCCTCGAACGAGGTCTCGAACGCGCGCTGAAAGCCGGTGCACGCGTATTCGGTGCGCACGTCCATGCGATCGGCGGCGCGATAAAGCGCCTGCTCGGTCGGGTCGAAGGAACGCCCGCCGCGCTCCGCCGAGGCGCGCAGGCCCGCGGCGAGCACCGGCAAGGTAACCGCGTCGAGCTCCGCCAAGCTTTGGAGCGCCTCGCCGTCGCTCACCTCCACGAGCTCGATGCGCCCCTCGGTGAGCGTGCCCGTCTTGTCGAGGCAGAGCACGTCCACGCGCCCGAGGGCTTCGATGCTGCGCGCATTGCGCACGAGGGCGCCGCGCTTGGCGAGCCGCTCCGCGGCCGCGAGCTGCGCCGCGGTCGCGAGCAGCGGCAACCCCTCGGGCACGGACGCGACCGCGAGGCTCACGCTCGAACCCACCAAATCCTCGAGCTTCCGCCCGCGGACGAGGCCGGCGGCCACGAGCCCGAGACCCGCGCCGATCGCCACGGGTCCGGTGAGCTGAATCAAAGAGCGCAGGCGCCGTTCGACGCCGCCGCGCACCGCGTCACGCTTGTTGACGAGCGCCCCGCGGCGCGCTTCCGTTTCGTCGCCGACGGCGACCGCGACGGCCGTGACGCGCCCGGCGGCGATCGCGGTCCCCTCGTAGAGCATCGAACCGCGATCGGGCATGTCGAGCTCGAACGAGGCGGCGGCTTGCCGCTTCACCGGCATGGACTCACCCGTCATGCTCGACGCGTCCACCTCGAGCGAGTCGGACTCGAGGATGCGGCAATCCGCCGGCACGACATCGCCCGCCGCGAGCAAGACGACGTCGCCGTGGACGAGCTGCTCGGCGTCGATTTCGAGGAGTTGCCCCCCGCGCCGCACGAGCGCTCGGCGGCGGGCAGCCCGTGAAAGGTCCCGGATCGCCCGTTCGGTGCGGTGACGCTGGAACCCGCCGACGACGGCGTTCAGCACGACCACGCCGCCGATCATCGTCGCGTCGCCGAACGAGCCCACGGCGGCGGAGAGCCCGGCGCCGGCCGCGAGCAGCGGCGCGAGCGGGTTGAAGAGCTCGTCGCCCACCGCCTCCACGAGTTCGACCAAGCCCGAGCGTTGCGTGTGATCGACCGGGCGCCGCGCGAGCGCTTCCTTGCGCTCGAGGCCGCCCGCGGTCGTACCGAGCCGGGCCAGCACGGCGCGCGCGTCGAGTGCGTGCCACGGCGTGCGGTCGCGGGGCGGCGGGAGCGGTCTCCGCGCGAGCTTGAGCGAGGAGCGCGCGCCGTTCAGCATCGAGAGCAGCGAGGCGGCGTTGACGACCGCGATCACGCGCCGGCCGGTGGTCGGCAGCACGCCGCCCGCCGACACGAGCGCGCCCACCGTCGCCGCGCCGAGCGCCACGTTGACGCTCTGTTTTGAGACCTGGCGCGCCGTCGCGCACGCGTGCAGCAAGAAGCGCGGCTCCGACAAATCCTCCTCGCACACGAGGTGCGCGCCCCACGGCGGCTCCGCGCCCGCGTGGAGCAGCCCGATGCCGCAATCCGCCGCGGCGAGAGCCGCGCCCGCGCCCGAGCCCGCGACGACGCACACCCCGCGCCCTTCGCGCTGCAGGCGGCGAATCCCGCGCACCATGCCGTCGCCGTCGCCGATGGTGTCGTCGGCGGCGAGGCCCTCGAGCACCGCGTCCGTCGGCGCGGCGACGACGACGCGCATGCCCCCTTCGCGCGCGGCCGCCATCAGCTCGTCGATGCCCGTGCGCGAGACGATCTCGATCTCGACGAGCGCCACGACGACGCCGCCGCGGCTGAGCGCGAGCAGGAGGCCGCCCTGCGCGCCGAGCTCGTTCACGCGCGCCGCGAGCTCGGCGGGGATCTCGAGCAGCGTCGCTCCGAGCGGCTCGAGTACGAAACCCGAACCCTCGCGGCGGAGCACCGGTTGGTCCGGATCGAACAGGCCCGCGACGCACGCCCGCACCTCGATCTCTTCGATCGCGTCGGCGCGCACGAGCGCCCGCACTTCCCAGCGGTGCCGCGCCACCAAGTCATGCGTCAAAACCAGGCAATCGATGCGGTCGAGCCGGCGGAGCACCGCGGGGTCGACCACGAAAACACCGCGCCGCGCGAGGGTGCGGCCGAGCTCCGAGGCGAACACGTCGCGCCCGAGCTCGGCGGGCTTCGGCAGACCGCCGAAAAAGGCGGCGACCGCGCGCTGCAAGCTCGCCGTCACCAGGAACGACACGCCGAACCCGGCGAGCGAGACCCAGAGCGCGCGATCCGAATACTCCTCGATCGGCCCGCGTGGCAGCGGACAGGGCCGAAGATCGGGCTCGAAGTGCGGTTCTTGGCGTGGGAGCGACAGGTCGAAAAGATCGGACTCGCGCGCTTCCCAACTTTCGCGGCGGGCGTTCGCCTCGCCGAGCTGCACGAGCCGGTGCACGAGCTCGACGAGCGCGCTGCCCGGCCGTTGCGCGACGCCGTGCGCCAGCGCAGCGCCGATGCTGAGCGCCAGATCGGCGCGCAGCGGGCCGAAGCGTTCGTCGAGACCACGCCTGAGCCGCGGGGACGTCTGGATGATCTGCAAGAGCGACGCGAGGGTGCTCGCGAGCCGCGAGCGCGGAATCAGCGAGAAGCGCAGCAACGTTCCGGTCGCCACGCCGATCGCCTCCGCGAACATCGCGACGATCAGCCGCTCGGCGGCCTCGAAATCGGCCGGATGCTCCCAGCTCGTGTCGCGAAATCGCGCGTGGGCGAGGCCCGCCGCCGCTTCCGCGCGCTCGACCGCGTCGATGATCGTCGCGAGCTCCGGACCGCCCGCGTCGAGCTCGACGACGGCCCGCCCCATCGCGTGGCTCATGCGCACGGCGCGCACGCCGGGGAGCACCGCCACGTCGGCTTCGAGACAGCGCTCGAGCACGGCGCGCTCGGCTCCACGCGTCTCCCGCAGCTCCACGTGCGCGCGCGCGTCGCCCTGCCAGGCGCGGCGCCGGCGCGGCCCGAGTTGCCGCTCCACGCTCGCCGCGGCCGCGCGCAGCGCACCGACGGCGCCGACCAATGCCGACTTCAACGTCATCGCGCGAAACGAGCCGTGGCTTCGATGAGCTCGTGCACGATGCCCGGCTCGAATGCGGAGTGGCCCGCGTCCGGCACGACGCGAAAGTCCGCCTCGGGCCAGGCGCGATGCAGATCCCACGCGCTCTCGACCGGGCAGATCACGTCGTAGCGACCCTGCACGATCACGGCCGGGATCCGACGAATGCGCGGGACCTCTTCGATGAGCTGATGCTCACGCTCGAGAAAGCCGCGGTTCACGAAGTAGTGGCATTCGATGCGGGCGAACGCGAGGCTGAACTCGTTGCCGGCGCAGCTCGCGATATAGTCCTTGTCCTGATGGAGGTGCGCCGTGCTCGCCTCCCAGACGCTCCAGGCACGCGCCGCTTCTTGCCGAATGACCGCGTTGTCGCTCGTGAGACGCTTGTGATACGCGCCGATCATGTCGCCGCGCTCCGCCTCGGGGATCGGCGCGAGGTACTTCTGCCAGGCCTCGGGAAAGAAGCGACTGGCCCCCGCTTGATAAAACCACTCGAGCTCCCAGCGGCGCAAAAGGAAGATGCCGCGCAGCACGAGCTCGGTCACGCGCTCGGGGTGCTTTTCCGCGTACGCGAGCGCGAGCGTGCTGCCCCACGAGCCGCCGAACACGAGCCAGCGCTCGATGCCGAGGTGCTCGCGCAGCGCTTCGATGTCGGCCACGAGGTGCGGCGTCGTGTTGTCGACGAGCGACGCGTGCGGGCGGCTCTTGCCGCAACCGCGCTGATCGAAGAGCACGATGCGGTAGCGCGCCGGATCGAAGAAGCGCCGCTGTCGCGGGCTCGTACCGCCGCCTGGCCCGCCGTGCAGAAAGACCGCCGGCTTACCGGCGGGGTTCCCCGACTCCTCGAAGTAGAGGGAATGCTCGCCGCCCACCGCCAAGAAACCGGTCCGATACGGCTGGACGTCTTCGTAAAAACTCCGGCGGCCTTCGGGCATGCGTCCCGTGAGCGTGCCAGAGCGAGGGCCCCCCGTCGAGGCCGTGATCTCGCGTCGACCGCCGCCACGTGTTACGGGCGGCGCTCGTGACCGCGCGCACCCCCGAAGAGCCGACCGCAGGCGAGCCGAGCGACGACGGGGACGTTCCCGATCTCACGGCCCTCGTCACGCAGGCGCGTCGCGGCCTCCGGCGCGACGTCGCCGCGTTGGAGGCGGCGCTCGACGCGGCCGAGCTCTTCGTGCCGCTCCGGAGTCACGTCGACGGCGCCCCCGAGGGCGAGGTCGTCGCGCTCGATCGCGAGCTCGAGCTCGTGCCGCATTTCCTGAGCGACGACACCGGCCGCGGCTTCGCCGTGCTGTTCACGCGTCCCGAGCTCGTCGAGGGCGTCGCGGCGGAGGTCGGGTGGCAGACGGACGGCCGCGAGCTCAGCGTGTGCTCGCTGCCCGGTCGCGTCGCGTGCGAGCTCGCGCTCGGCGTCATCGACGAAGAAGCCGTGTTCGGACTCGTGATCGACGCCGGTGGAGCGAGCGAGCTCGTGCTCCGGCGCGCCGAGCTCGCGAGCATCGTCGCGGGCGCACCCGTGCCGCTCGTCGGTTACCTCGGCGACCTCCCTCCGCTCGAGGACGAAGAGGTGCTGCTCGCCGAACCGAGCGATCCGCCACCGCCGGCGTTCACGGCGGCGCTCGAGCGCTGCCTCGCCGAACTGCCGGAAATCACGAGCCATCGTCTCGCGCGCACCTTCAACCGCGAGCGCGATCTCGAGCCGCACCTCACGCTCAGGCTCGTCACCGGAGCGGACGCCGATCGTCGCGCCCTCGCCGAGCGCGTGATCGGCGCCGTCGGCGAGCTCGTTCCCCCGCCCGGGTACATCGATATTCTATTCGACGATGCCTGACAGCGCCGAAGCGGACGACGCGCGCCCCGACTTGCTCGCGGCCGGCGCCGGTCGGCTCGGCTTCTGGGAGCGTCACAGCATCGCGTTCGTGCGGCGCACCTTCGACCCCGGGCCCGTCGACCGCACGATCCGCTTCTTCCAGCGTTGGGTCGGCTCGACCTGGATCCACCACTTCACCAAGAACCTGCGCTTCGTGTTCGGCCTCGAGCGGCTGCCGCGCTTCGCGCGCGACCAGAGCTACGTGCTCGTCTGTAACCACCGGAGCTTCTTCGATCTCTACGTCGTCATCGGCCACCTCGTGCGGCGGGGTTTGAAGCATCGCATCGTCTTCCCCGTGCGCGCCGACTTCTTCTACACGGGGCCGCTCGGCCTGTTCGTGAACGGCGTGATGAGCTTTTTCGCGATGTATCCGCCGATCTTCCGCGAACGCAAGAAGCTCGCACTAAACCCCACGAGCCTCGACGAGCTCGCGTGGCTGCTGCGCCGGGGCGGCTTCTTCTGCGGCATGCATCCGGAAGGCACGCGCAAGAAAGACGACGACCCCCACACCTTCTTACCGGCGCAGCGCGGCGTCGGCCGGGTCATTCACGAAGCGCGCGTCCCCGTCATCCCGGTCTTCGTCAACGGCCTCTTGCCGAACGAGCTGGCGCGCCAGGTCGCGAGTAACTTCGACGGCACCGGCCGCAAAATCGTCGTCGTCTTCGGCGAGCCCATCGATTTTTCCGATCTCTTCGCCGAGCCCGGCACGTCCAAAGTGCATCAAGCCGTCGCCGACCGCACGCTCGAGGTCATCGGCAAGCTCGGCCAAGAGGAGCGCGTGCATCGGGCGGAGCTCGAACGGTGACCGCGCCGCGCCTCGACGTCGTCAAGGTCGAGCTCGGCGACATCACGCGCATCGGTGTCGACGCCATCGTCAACGCCGCGAACGAGCGCTTGCTCGGCGGCGGCGGCGTGGACGGCGCCATCCACCGCGCCGCCGGCCCGGGACTGCTCGCGGCATGCCTGAATTTGCCGGAAATTCGGCCTGGCGTGCGTTGTCCGACCGGCGAGGCGCGCATCACGCTCGGCTTCGATTTGCCTGCGCGTCACGTCATCCACACGGTCGGCCCCATTTGGTACGGCGGCGAGCGGGGCGAGCGCGAACTCCTCGCTTCCGCGTACCGCAGCGTGCTCGCCCTCACCGCTCCGCACGGCATCCGGAGCGTCGCGTTCCCCGCCGTCAGCTGCGGCGTCTTCGGCTTTCCACTCGAAGCAGCGTGCACCATCGCCGTCCGTGAGCTCGGCGCCGCGCTCGACGCGGGGCTCGCACTCGACGCGGTGCGCCTCGTCGCGTTCGACGCTCGCACGCACGCTGCGATGACGGCGGCGCTCGTCGCGTTCGGTCGCTGAACGTCGCGCACGCCGTGGCGTGAGTTTGGTTCTTTTGATTGAGGGGCGACCTTTGTCGCACTGAGTCAACGGCGCCATTCCGCCCCGTTCCACGTGGCTCCGGCGCGGGCTCGCGACGGGAAAATTGGGACACGTCGGCTCTACGCCGACTTCACGATTTTTCGGCCGTTTTCCGCGAAACAAAACGGCGCGCGCGGCCGTCCTTGCAAACTCGCTCCTTCGAACTGCCGTGGCGCACGAGGGAGTCAACGAAGGGAACAGGTCAAGCGATGAGTCTACGCATGAGTCTCGGCTTCTTTTCGCTGGCGGTGCTCGGGACGGCGCTCAACGGCTGCGGCGCTCCGAGCGACCTCGAGGCAGCGAACGCTGAAACCCTGAGCGACGACACGCAAGCGCTCACGACGTACGAAGTGGGTCCCGGCAAGCCTTACGCGAACCTGCAGGCGGTCGCGTCGAAGCTCAAGCCCGGCGACGTCGTCAAAGTGTACGGCGGCGCCACCTACGCGGGCGGCGTCCGTCTCACCAAGGCCGGCACGACCGCAAACAAGATCACGATCCTCGGCGTCGCCGTGAACGGCGCTCGCCCCGTGCTCTCGGGCGGCACCAACACCATCGAATTCGCGGGCGACCACTACGTCTTTCAAGGCTTCGAAGTGACGGCTGGCTCGTCGCGCTGCGTCTTCCACCACGCCGACGACATCACCATTCGCGACTCGGTCATCCATGACTGCCCGACCCACGGCATCCTGGGCGCCGACGCGGACTCGGGCTCGCTCACCCTCGAATACAGCGAAATTTACCGCTGTGGCTCGGGCGACACGCACCACCAAATCTACATGGCCACCGACGAGACGGCGCATCCCGGCTCCGTCTTCCGCATGCAGTACTGCTACGTCCACGACGGCAACGGCGGCAACAACGTGAAGAGCCGCGCTGAGCGCAACGAGATCTATTACAATTGGATCGAGGGCGCGTACTACTACGAGGTCGAGCTCATCGGCCCCGACGGCCAGGACGAGTCACTCGCACGCGAGGACTCCGACGTCGTCGGCAACGTGCTCTTCCAGGGCTACACCACGCGCTCGCACTACGCGGTGCGCATCGGCGGCGACGGCACCGGACAGACGTGGGGCCGCTATCGTTTTCTCGACAACACGATCGTGATGGGCAATGCGTCCACCTCGGCCGCGTTCCGTCCCTTCGACGGCATCGAGAGCGTCGAGATGCACGACAACGCGCTCTATCGCCAGGGCGGCGGCGCCGTCAGCGTGCTCAACGACAGCGACGCGACTTGGGCGAACGGCCGTGTCGTCGGCGGCAGCAACAACTGGGTCCCGAGCGGCTCGAGTTCCGTCCCGAGCACGTGGATCAACACGCGCCAGGGCTCGAATCCCGGCTTCACCAATCCGACCGGCCGCGACCTCAGCCTGACGGCTTCGAGCCCGCTCCGCGACGCCGGCAACGGCTCGCCGGTTTCGCCCTCGGGCCACCCCTTCCCGAACCCGGAAGTCTCGGCCCGCTTCGAGCCGCCGCGTCACGTGCTGCAAGCCGTGGGTACCGCCACGCCGCGAACGGTCGTCGGAACGATCGACATCGGCGCCTACGAATGAGGTAGGCGCGACGACTCGTCGTCAGAGCCAGGGGTTCGGGCCGCGCTCCGCGTCCGTGACCGCCCGGCCCGGCAACAGCCGCCGCGCGACGAACCCGCACAAGAACACACCCGCCGCGAGGCTCGCCCACGCGAGACCGCGATCGCTCACCGCGAGCAGGTGCTCGAGCGGCGGCGTGCGAGCGAGCAGCGCGAAGCCGACCAGCGCGGCACCGAGCGGCACGCCCGCACGCAACGTCAAGCCGCGCACCTCGTCGATGTCGATACGACCGAGCACCCAGCGCAGAAGCGCGACCGAGCCGGCGACGGCCCACGTCTTGAGGAGCGCGACCGCGACACCCGCAAGCGCGACCCCGAACCCCGGAACGAGCGAGTAACCGACGCCCGGCAGGTGCGGACCGCCGAAGAACGCGAGTGTCGCAACGCCGCTGCCGAGAAGCAGCTGCCCTTGACCGGTGAGGGCGGTCGCCGCAGTGCGCGGAGCCCGCAGGCGTCCCGGAGCGAGCGCGGTCTCGAGCGAGCGGCCGCGCGACGCTTCGGGAACGAGCGACAGCACGAAGAGCAGCGCGGACGCGAGCAGGAGCGGACTCTTGAAGGCGAGCCACTGCCACGGGAGCGCCCCCTGAGCGAGTCCGAGCGCCTCGGGGCCGAAGCTGCCCACGGTGAGCCCGACGGCGCCGAGCGCGCCGAGCGCGGGAATCGACTGCGCAAACACGAGCAGAGCCCGGCGCGCGCGCGCCGTGAAGCGGCGCTCGCCCGGCGCACCGAACACGACGCTCGCGAAGGCAAGCGCCGTGAACGCGAGCACCACGAGCGCCGGCAGGTCGACCTCGCGCGCGACGAGCGGGATGCCTAGCGCCGCAGCTGCGACGAGCGCGCTTGCGAACGCGAACACGACGTACGTCCCGGGCCCGCTCGGCAACGCGCGCGAGAGCCGACCGAGGAGCGACACGGGACGCCGCGCTGGGCCCGTGCGCGGCGGAGGCACGGCCAGCTTGCGGTTGCGGAGTCGCTCGAGCAGCCGATGCTCGACGAACGCGAGCGCCCGGCCAAAGGGCGAAGCGAGCAAGAAAAATAGCGCGAGTGCGCCCGCGACGAGACCGGCGGCGAGCCCGAGATCACGCGCGGCCACGGGCCGAAAGCCCGTCACGTCGAGCAACAGGCGGCGACCGTCGGCGTTGCCGTCGCGCTCGACGACGAGCTCCGCCGTTCGCGCGCGCGGCGGGGGCACGAAGTCACCGATGGCGAGCACGTGGACGCCCCCGAGCTCGAGCAAACGATCACCGGCGACGACGCCGGCGCGTTCGGCGACGCTCCCCGGCATCACGCCGGAGACGGTAGGAACGGTTCGATCGTCGGCGAGCAGCACCCCGGCGAAATCGGCGAAGCGCCGGCCTTCCTCACGTTCGGCTTCCAGCGACGCGCTGTCGCCTTCGGCGGGAATGAAGTCGAGCGTCACGTCGGGCAGTACGCCGGCGACGGGCGGCGTGCGCGCGACGCGCGGCGCGAACGACACTTCGATCGAACCGTGGAACGTCGCGTGAAGCGCTGGGCTCGTCCCGGTGAGCGTCCGCTCGACGGGGCGGGTCACATCGATGGCCACGGCGTGCGTCGAGACGCTGCGGCCCGGCAGCGACAGCTCGAAGCGCCGTGCGCGCGCCTGTCCCGCTCGGCTGACCTCGCCTCGCAGGGTGACTTCGGCGGCGCGGCCCTCGGGGAAGGAATCCCCGCGGAGCTCGATCACGTCGCCCTCGCGCAAGCGGTTCGAAAGGACGCCGCTCACCTGGACGAGGGCCGGACCGGCGGCTGGCTGGCAGCCCCAGCCAAAAATGATAAGACTGAGCGAAACGGCTTTTCGCACGCGCAGACAGCGTACCAACCTGCCGGAATCTCGGAAAAATTCCCTGCTTCCCGCGCGCCTTGCTCGCTTGACGCCATGCGCCATGCTTCCTGAAGAAGCTTTCGCAACCCCGCGCGCTCTGACCCCAATTTAGCAGTCGTTCCGAGCGCCTAGCCGATAAGACCGCCATGAACACCGAAAGCATTTCAGAGCCAAACAGCGGCTCTCCCCGACGCATCATCAAGCGGTACTCGAACCGCAAGCTCTACGACACGCAGGGCAGCACCTACGTCACGCTCCTCCAGATCGCCCAGATGATCCGCGAGGGGGAAGAAGTTCAGATCATCGACAATGCGAGCAAGGAGGACAAGACGGACGTCACGCTCGCACTCATCATCTCGGAAGAGCTCCGGAACAAGCCGCGCGCAGTTCCCCTGAGCACGTTGAAGGCGCTGATTCGTCACGGCGGCGAGCGCATCCTCAGTCAGCTTCGTGCCGGACCCATCGGAAAGCTCGTGCCCAACGGTGCCGCCGAAAGCGAATCGGCCGGTGAGCCAGTCGGCGAACCGTCCGCTGCTGAAAACCTCTCCCCGCCGAACTTGGAGGACGACTTGTCCGAGCAACCCCGTGCAGGATTTCGAGCCACTCTCGAGCACTGGCAGGCGCAGATCGACGAGCGAATCCGCGCTGTCTTGCCGAATTTTCAGGCATTCCGCGAGCTCGAACAGTCGGTGAAGCGCCTCTCGGCGCGGCTCGACGCCATTGAAAAGCGCCTTGGGCCGACTGGCGGGTCGGAGCCGCCGCAGGACCCCGGCGCTGGCGCCTAGTGCAGGGAATATCCATCCTAGAGGCGCGGTTGCAGCGTTAGACGATGGCGACGAGACAACGACAGCCGAGTGAGTTCGAGCGTGAGGCGATGTCCCACCTCTCGACGCTCTTGGCCGTCGGCTCCCGGCTGACCCGCAGCGCGTCCGAGGCCGAGGATCTGGTGCAGGACACGCTGCTCAAGGCGCTCCGCGCCCAGGAGCACTTCACCCCGGGCAGCAACATGCGCGCCTGGCTCCTGCGCATCCTCACGAACACGTTCATCAACCGCTACCGGCGCGGCGGCCTCGAGCGCAGCGTGCTCGACGGACCGGACGCCGACCCGCTCGCCGACGGCTGGATCGGCGCTTCGACGATGGAGGCGATGCGTGACCCGGAGTCGCGCGCCATGCGCGCTCTGCTCGAAAAGGAGATCGTCGCAGCGCTCGACGAGCTCCCCGAGGAGTTCCGGCTCGCGGTCGTCCTCTCGGACGTCGAGGAGCTGAGCTACAAAGAAATCTCCGAGATCATGGGCTGTCCGATCGGCACGGTGATGTCGCGCCTGCACCGCGGCCGTCGCCTGCTCAAGCGCCGTCTGTTCGAGCATGCGCGCACGCTCGGCATCGTCGGACCCGAAGACGAGGTCGGCGGCGCGCCCGAACGCGCCCGGGCGGTGGTCGAGCTCTCGAGCTACCGCAAGAAAGCGAGCAACTCGTGACCTGCCGGCGCGTGGGAGCGTTGCTCGAGGCATACGCGGACGGCGAGCTCGAGGCGGAAGCCGTGCTCGACGTCGAAGCGCACCTCGCCGATTGCAACGGTTGCTCGTCGCGCCTGCAGCTCGAGCACGCGGTGAAAAAGAGCCTGCGCCGTCAGGTGTACGCCGAGGCACAGCCGAACGACGCGTTCCGCGAGCGCATCCTCGCGTCGTTTAGGGCCGAAGCCGAGCGCACGGCGGTCGCGAACCTCGACGAACCCTCGCACCGTAGCGGGATGTTGTCGTGGAGCAGCATCGTGCCGCTCGCCGCGGCCGCGGCGATGGCGCTGCTCTGGTCCGCGAAGGTCTCCGACCCGAAGCAGAGCGCCAAGACGCCTGGCAACAAGACGACCATCGCGAGCGTCGGGCCCGCGAGCGTGGAGCAGATGCTCGAAGAGCTCGTCGATCGTCATATCGATCGCTCGAAGCCCGACGTGACCGAGCCCGCGCTCTTACTCGAGCGCATGGAGCCCGAGGTCGGCGTGCCGGTTCACTTCCCGAGCCTCGCGCAATACGGCGCGCGCTGGCAGGGCGGCAAGCTCGTCAAGATCCGCCAGGAGCCCACGGCTTCGCTCAAGTTCCTGGTCGACGGCCACCGCGTCACCGTTTACGTCTTCAACTCCGAGCATTTCGCGCTCGGCTCCCCCCTCAAGCGCCGCGTCATCGGGGACGAACCCGTCTACACGGGCTGGAAGCGCGGCTACTCGATCGCGACCGCGGATCGCCACGGCATCGGCTACGCCGTCGCCACCGACCTCGGTGAAGACGAAGGCGCCGAAATCGTCGCCTCGCTGCACTAGCGCGGCCGAAGCGCTACTTCGCGGCGCGAAGCTCGGCGAGCTGCGCCTTCAACTGCCGCGCGGCGAGCGCGTACCCGCCGTCCGACCCGTCGACGAAGTGCACGTGATCGCCGCTGTAGGATCGCAAGTAGCAGGTGATGAGCGCCGACGGCGCACGGTGCAGCCCGTAAACGACGTGTCCCTCGGCGCGCATGCGCTCGAGCTCGGCCTCGACGACGGCTAGCTGCTCCCCCGACAGGTCGAGCACCATGCGTAGCGCCTCGTCGAACTTGCGAAAGTCCGAGTTCGCGACGAGCTCCTGCGGATACGCCTTGCCGTCGAAGCCGCCCGCCGAGAGACCGAGCGCGATGAGCGCGCGGCCGAGCAACGATTCCTTTCGCGCTCGCGCCTGCGCCGCGCGAAATCCGGGTCCTTCCGCGGCGCCGGAACGCAGGCGCGCCTCGATCCGATACTTGCCGAACAGCGTCCCGAGCTTCAGCCCGCGCACTGACACCGGACGGCCGGCGTCGCCCTCGAGCGCGGCTTCGAGCGTCGCGATCGTGCGCCGGTAGCTCTGGGCGCGCTCCGCCTCGGTCGCGTCGAGCGCCTGCACGATGACGCTCACGATGTGCCCGCGCCGGCTCGGCACCGGTTGCCAGCGACACTCGAAGCCCTCGAAGCTCGCCGCGTCGGGCCCGTCCTCGCTCACGGCGTAGCGCGCACCGACCTCGGGATCCTTCACCCAGCGCTCCGCTTGCGCGATGCCGCTCCCGCGCAACATCGCGAGCCGCACGAATGGGCTCGCGCGAAACCGCGCCACCTGCACGCCGTGCCCCGCGCTCCGGAGCGCGCCGACCTGCACCATGCCTACGCGGAGCTCGAGCTCGAACGCCGACCTCGCGAGCTTACGCACGCCGCGCAGCGCCGCTTCGCACACCGCGCGCCGCGAATCGGGGATCAAGAGCGTCGCACCGTCACCGCCGAACACGTAGGGCAGCTCCAAATCCGGCGTGGCATTGCGAATCGCCACGATCGAGGCGACCCCGAGCGCGTTCACGTCACGGTAGCGCCCCGCCTCGATCGCCTTGGTCGAGCCGCGCACGTCCGTCAGCACGATGTGCCAATGGTCCGGCGCGTCACGGTAATAGTGCGGCTCGATCACGTCCGCGAAGCGCTCGATCTCCGGCACCGCGTGCAGAAAATCCTCGAGCATGCGCGTCACCTCGCCCGCTAGCGTTTGGACCAGGCGTAAAGACCCGTCGCCACCGTGATGAGCGCGATGATCGCGAGGATGAGCCCGCCGCCCGCGTATTTTTTGGGGCGACCTTTGGTGCGCGCCGTCGATTTTCCTTTGCGTTTCGTTCCAGCCGGCGCCTCCGCTCGGCTCGGGGCGGCTTCGGCGGCGGCTGCGCGCCGCACGGGCTGCTTCTCCACCTTGCGCTTTTCGCGGGGCTCTTCGCGCTTCGTCGCCGCAAGCTCCAGCATGCGGGCCTGGTGACGCTCCTCCGCCAGTCGTCGCGCTTCTTCACGCCGCGACGCCCGCCGGCTGAGCTTGCGCTCGGCGCTCCGCTTCGAGGCTTTTGCGCGATTCTTGCGCTCGAGCTCGCGGCGCTCCTTCTTGCTCAAGGCGCGTCGCGCACCTTGCTCCCGTAGCGGCTCCGAGGCGGCCGGGACCGCATCGCCCGCGTCCTCGTCATCCTCCCAGCCGCCGTCCACCTCGTCCGGCGGCACCACTACGGCCGGCTGAGCTCTCACGCTGCCCGGCGCCGACTTCGCGGCGAGCGCCGCGGACCGCACCACTGGCGGCTCCGTCTTCACCACCGGCGGCGAGAGCTTCGCGACGGGCGGCTCCGTCTTCACCACCGGCGGCGAGAGCTTCGCGACGGGCGGCTCCGTCTTCACCACCGACGGCGGTAACTTCGCGACGGGCGGCTCCGTCTTCACCACCGGCGGCGGTAACTTCGCGACGGGCGGCTCCGTCTTCACCACCGGCGGCGAGAGCTTCGCGACGGGCGGCTCCGATTTCACGCCGAACGACGGCGCTTTCGCGACCGGCGGCTCCGTTCGAGCCCCGGGCATCGGTGAGCCCACTCCGAGCGGCCGTCGTTGCATGCCGGGCGGCGGCGTTCCGAGTCCGAGCGGCTGTCGTCGCACGCCGAGCGGCGGTGTCCCCACGCTGAGCGGTTGCGTTTTTACGGCTGGCGGCGGTGCCGGCGGCGAGCTCGGTTTGACCGGCTCATCCCACCCCGAATCGACGTCTTTGTCGTCGCCCTTCTTGGCGTCGAGCTCCGGCTCCGGCGGCTTCATCATCTGCGGCGGAGGCTATCATTGCACGAGCGCAACGCCGCCTTTTCGCGGATCCGATGCGCCCACGACACCGCTCGGGCTGAACGCTAGAACCTGCACTGCAGTCGGAAAATCCACGACTTTTACCTTCTCGCCGCGCCGCTCGAGGTCCGCACGCGCCGCATCGGAAAACCCGCTGTTCAGGGCGAGCGAGAGGTCGCGCGGATTCAGCATGAAACGCGGGGCTTTTACCGCCTGCGCCGGCGTCTCGCCGTGCACGAGGATCCCGAGCAGCGTCTGCGTGACGTTCGGCGCGATCGCCTGTCCACCCGACCCGCCGAGCGCGAGCACGGGTTTGCCGTCTTTGAGCACGATCGTCGGCGTCATGCTCGAAGTCGGGCGCAAGCCGGGGCGCGCGACGTTCGGCGGAAAGGCGATACCGAGCGCGTCCGCAGCGCTGCGCGGCGTAAAATCGTCGAGCTCGTCGTTCAGCACGATACCACTCGACTCGCCGGCGATTTTGGCGCCGAACGCCGTGTTCACCGTCGTCGTGAGCGACACGACGTTACCCTGCGCGTCCGCCACGACGAGCGCGTGCGTGCCGTGCTCGTCGTCGGCAATCGCGCGCAGTGTTTGCGTGCTGTCCGGCGACACCTTCGCCTTGCGCGCCGCGAGACGCGCGGGCAGCAACAAACGCTGGATATCCACCGGCAAAAACCCGGGATCCCCGATGAACCGCGCTCGATCGACGAACGCGCCGCGCATGGTCTCCGCGAGCAGATGCACTCCGAGCGGCTCGCGCACACCCGCGCGCTCGAGCTCGTCACGCGAATAACTCCCGAGCACTTCAGCCAGCAAGAGGCCGCCCGCCGAGGGCGGCGGCATGGTCACGATTTCGTAGCCCTCCCACGCGAACTCGAGCACGGGGCGTTCGCGCACCGCGTAGTGCGCTAGGTCTTCGGTCGTGATTGCGCTCCCGAACTGACGCGCAGCCGCCACCAAGTCCGCGGCGATGGGCCCCGAATACACGCTGTCGGGTCCCTGTGCGGCGAGCGTCGCGAGTGTCTTCGCGAGCTCGGGGCGCTTCACGCGTTGCCCGAGCAGCGCGGCCTTGCCCCCGGGCCAGAGCGCGCGATCGAGCGACGCGACCTGACGGAACCGAGCTTGATTCTTGCCACGGAGCTGCTCGGCGAGGTGCATGTCGACGGCGAACCCGTCGCGCGCGAAACGCAACGCCGCCTCGACGAGCTCGGCCCAGGGCCGCTTGCCGAAGCGGCGATGCAGCTCCGCGAGCCCGCGCGCTTCGCCCGGCACGCCCACGAGCTTCCCGCGCTCGGCGTCCGGCAACGGCCGGTGGTCGAGAGCCGCGCCGTCGATGCCGGCAGGCGCCGTCTCGCGAAAGTCGAGCACCGTGTCGGAGTGATCGGACGCGCGATGGACGAGCGCGAAGCCGCCGCCGCCGAGCCCGCTCGACGTCGGCGCGACGACCCCCGCCGCGAGCGCCGCGGCGATGACCGCGTCGACCGCATTGCCGCCGCGCTTGAGCTCGGCGAGCGCGGTTCGCGTCGAGAGCGCGCTTTCCGTCGCCGCTCCAGCCTTGGCGCGCGCCGCCGCACGACCCGGTGTCGGCAGCGCGAAGGCGAGCGACGCGGAAACGAGCGACGCCGCGGCCAGGGGCAGCATCCGAGCCTCGAGGCGCCGCATCGGACGATACCGTACCAGGATGTTATGCTCTCCGTGAATCATCATGCGTTTTCTGTTCGTGATGGACCCGGCCGAGACGATGCATCCGGCCAAAGACACGACCTTCGCGTTCATGCGTGGAGCCCTCGCGCGCGGGCACGAGAGCTTTCACTGCTTGCCGCGCCACATCGCCAACGAAGGCCGGCGCGTGACCGCGCGCGCGCGCGCGATTCGCGTCGCCGACGCGCCGCCGCATACCGAGCTCGGTCCCGAGCAGGAGCTCGACCTCGCGACGCTCGGGGCCGTCTTCATTCGCAAGGATCCGCCTTTCGATCCCGCGTACGTGCACCTCACGCACCAGCTCGAGCTCGTGAAAGACCGCGTGCTCGTGCTGAACGACCCGCGGGGCTTGCGTGACGCGAACGAGAAGCTCTTCGCGTTTCACTTCACCGACCACATGCCGCGCTCGCGCGTGACGGCCGATCCGCGCGAGATCCTCGCGTTCGTCGAGGCGGTCGGCGGGCACGCGGTCCTGAAGCCGCTCGACGGTGCTGGCGGCTCCGGCGTCGTGGTGCTCGAGCGCGGTGACAAGAACCTGCGCTCCCTCGCCGACGTCTGGACGAGCGAAGGCAAGCAGCTCGCGCTCGTGCAGGAGTATCTCCCCGCCATTCGCACGGGCGACAAGCGCATCCTCGTGCTCGACGGCAAACCGCTCGGGGCAATTCTGCGCGTACCGCGCGAAGACGACGTGCGCGCGAACCTGCACGTGGGCGGACGCGCGGAGCAGACGAGCCTCACCCCCGCCGAGCAAGCGGCCGTCGCCGCCATCGGCCCGAAGCTCGTCGAGCACGGGCTCTTCTTCGTCGGCCTCGACTTCATCGGCGAGCGGTTGATCGAAGTGAACGTCACGAGCCCGACCGGCATCCAGGAGCTCGCGCGCTTCCTCGGGCGACCCGTCGAACAAGACGTGATTGCGTGGGTCGAAGCCCGCGTGAATCAGCGCCGTGCCTGAAGAGAGCGCCCGCGCGTTCCGCCCGAAACTTGGCCCCGAGCCGGCAACCGCCCGAACGTGCGGCAGATGGCTACGTGCGAGGTCTGTACGACGCTCGGGTGGCCCCCGAAGGGCCCCGGAAAGCGCGTTTTGGTGGGAACGCGTCTGGTCACGTTGTGTGCGGCGCATGCTCGGGTGCTGCCGCGCCTCAAGCCGGCCGGCCCCAAAGAGCTCAGACAAGCGCTCCGCGAGCGCAAGGGGCAGCGCTCGCTCATCGATCGCCGGCAAGAGCTCGATCGGCGTGTTTTTCCCGCGCGTCCCGAAGGGCGCCGGCACGGCGGCGGCCGGCGCGCGAGCGACCCGAAAGCCTGACTTTTCGCCTCACGCGACCCCTCTTGGCCTGGTGCATACTCGCGCCATGGCCGAATTCGATCGACGCGCCGACGATCCGTCGCGCCGGCGATGGCTCGCCGGTGCAGCTGGGGCCGGCTTCGCGCTCGCCGTGCGCCCCGTTTCCGCTGAAACCATCACGACCAGCGGCGTGGGCCTCGACGTCGCCGACGTGAAGATCCCGACGAGCGGCGGTGAAATTCCGGCATACCGCGCCGCGCCCGCGCAGAAGAAGCACGAGCCGCACCCGCTCGTGCTCGTCATCCACGAAATTTTCGGAGTGCACGAGCACATCCGCGACGTGTGCCGGCGACTCGCCAAGCAGGGTTACTACGCGATCGCGCCCGACCTCTTCGTCCGTCAGGGTGACGTGACGAAGCTCCAGGGCTTCGACGAAATCCGCAAGGTCGTCGACATCGTGCCGGACGCCCAGATCCTCTCCGACCTCGACGCGACGGTCGCGTGGGCGGGGCACGACTCGAGCGTCGACGCGAGGAAGCTCGGCATCACGGGTTTTTGTTGGGGTGGGCGCGTCGTATGGCTCTACGCGGCGCACCGCAAGGATCTGAAAGCCGGCGTCGCCTGGTACGGCAAGCTCTCCGGTGCGAAGAACCATTATCGTCCGCGCCAGGCGCTCGACGTCGGAGCGGAGCTCTACGCCCCGGTGCTCGGCCTCTACGGCGGCAAGGACCAAAACATCCCGCAATCGGACATCGACGCGATGAAGAAGGTGCTCGCCGGCGGCAGCGCAGCGTCGCGCGCGTCCGAATTCGTCGTGTATCCGCAGGCGGGCCACGCCTTCAACGCCGATGACCGGCCGAGCTACGACCCGCACGCCGCCGCCGACGGCTGGAAGCGCATGCTCGATTGGTTCAAAAAGCACGGCGCGTAGGGGCCCGTGTCTCCGCGATCACGGCGTCTCGCAGGCGCGCTCGCCGCGGCGCTCGTCGCCGTCGCGGCGTCGTTCGGCTGGTTTTTGACTAGGAAGGTGCCGGCACCGGCGTCGCGCCGCGTGAACGCGCTCGCAATCGTGCCGCCCGGTCCGGCGCTCGTCGTGACGATCGACGTCGCGCGTCTATGGACGATGGCGACCGGACGAGCCTTGCTCGGTCGCAGTCTGGCCGAGCTCGGCGACACGGCTTGTGAAAGCGCGCTCGCGGCGAACCTCGACGAGCTTGCCCTCGCGATGCCAGGCGACAGTGCGTCCGAAGGCGCATCCTCGGATGCTCTGGCGCTGATCGGCACCGGCCGCTTCAGCGGCCGCGACGTCGCGAGCTGCGCGGAAGCGCGCGTGCGCGCCGCTCACGGCGAGCCGGTGCGCACGCCAATCGGCTCGTTCACGAGCGTGCGCGACCGCAGAAAAGCCGGGGAAGTCGCGGCGCGTGACGGCTTGCTCGTGATGAGCGACGGACTCTACTTGCGCGAGCTCATCGAGGCCGCGGACGGCCCGCGCCCGGACGGCACGCCCGCCGAACACGAGCGCGACGAGCTCCACGCCGAGCTCCGTCGGGTCGTCGGTCAGGGTGCGCCGATCGTCGGGACACTCGCCTTGCCGCCCGGCTGGCTCAGCCGCGCGCTCGCCGAGCCGAGCGCAGATCGCTCGCCGCTCGCGACGATCCGCAGCGCGGCCGTCCGTGCCAACGTCGGCACGGGCATCGACATCACGGGGCTGGTCGCTTGCGACGGCGATGACCCCTGCGAGCGCCTCGAGCGCTTCTTCCGCACCGCTAGCTCGGACCTCGGCACGCTCTGGCCCGAAGCGGCCCCTCTCCTCGCCCGACTCACCCTCACCCGCTCTGCTGCACGTATCGATTTCTCGGTGCACCTCGCGCCGGAAGACATCACTCGACTCCCACCCACACCATCTGCCGTTTCACCCTCAGCCGCCGTCTCGGCGCAAGCCACCGCCGCGCGGCCGCCGGCGGAGCACCCGAGCACCACCGCGGGCCCCTCCGTGTCCCATTGAACCGGTCGAGAGCCCCCCTGCATGCAGCGACGCCCCCGCGCTCGTGAAACTCGCCTGGTTACTTGGCGAGCGGCGCGCCGGCGCTCGAGCTCGTGCCGCAGTCGCAGGGCGCGAACCCGGAGCCGTCGGCCAAGCAAGACTGACCACCCTTGCACGCAGCGGCTCCCACGCAGGCTTGCGTCGTGCCCGGCACGCACGAGCGCGCCGGCGTGCTCACTCCGTTCGCGGTGCCCGCGCCGTTCGGCGACGTTTCGGGATTCGTCAGACCGTTTGGCGCGGCGTTGCTCGCCGCGTCACCGTGCGCGGCTACGTCGCTCTTCGGATCCACGCCTTGCGGCAGCGAGTACGCGGCAGCGGCGTCGGCGCCGCGTATCTTCTCGTGTGGCCCCAAGCAGTGAACCGCCGCGATGCTCGAGCGGTTCTCGATTTGCGACTCGTTTTCGGATCCGTAAATCTTCTGATCGTCGCGCGCGTAGAGGATCTCGTAAGAGTTGCCCTTGCAGAGCGTGTCGATCGCATCGATGCACCTTCCGAGCGGGGCGCGACACTTGAGCACGCTGGATCCGTCGGGCATCCGCTGAATCTCGACGCCGGACCGACAGCCCCCGAAAACGAACACGCTCGCCACGAGCAGCCAACCGTTCGCACCGAGCGCGCTCGTTCTCGAAAGCGTCATCGAGCGGGAGGCTAGCAGAACGCCCTTTCCGCGGGCCCCCTGGGCGCCTCGGCGCGTCAATGCTACCGCTCCGCCCAAGATGAGCCGCATCTACAAGACTTTGCCGCCGAAGGGCACGCGCGTGGGCATCGCGTTTTCGGGAGGACTCGACACGCGCTGCGCGGTCGCGTGGCTGTCCCGCCAGGGCCTGCAAATTCACGCCTACACGGCCGATCTCGCGCAGCCCGACGAAAAAGATCCGGCGGCCATCCCGCCCGTCGCGACCCAGCACGGCGCCGTCGCCGCGCGTCTGGTCGATTGCCGCGAAGCGCTGGCACGCGAAGGCATCATCGCGATTCAGTGCGGCGCCTTCCACCTCGCGACCGCCGGCAAAAAATACTTCAACACGACGCCGCTCGGCCGCGCCGTCACCGCGACCGCCATCATCCGCGCCATGCGCGAAGACGGCGTCGACGTCTTCGGCGACGGCAGCACCCACAAGGGTAACGACATCCAGCGCTTCTATCGCTACGGGCTGCTCACGAACCCGAAGCTCATGGTCTATAAGCCGTGGCTCGACCAAAGGTTCGTCGATGCCTTCGGCGGCCGCAAGGAGATGAGCGAGTACCTCGACTCGATCCACCTTCCCTACACGATGAGCACGCAAAAGGCGTACAGTACGGACAGCAACGTGCTCGGCGCGACGCACGAGGCGAAGGACCTCGAGCATTTGGACCAGGGGCTTCACATCGTGGAGCCGATCATGGGTGTTCCCCACTGGCGAGCGGACGCTCGCATCGACGCGGAGCGTGTCACCGTGGCGTTCGAACGCGGCGTGCCCGTCGCGCTCGACGGCCGGCGCTTCGAAACGTCGATCGACGTGATGCTCGAGGCGAACCGCATCGGCGGCCGCCACGGCTTCGGCACCAGCGACCAAATCGAAAACCGCGTGATCGAGGCGAAGAGCCGCGGCATTTACGAAGCGCCCGGCATGGCGCTGCTTCACGCGGCGTACGAGCGCCTGCTCTCGGCGATCCACAACGAAAACACGCTCGACCTCTACTTCACGCTCGGGCGAAGGCTCGGTCGCACGCTGTACGAAGGCAAGTGGTTCGACCCCGAAGCGATGCTGATCAAGGACGCGCTCACGCGCTGGCTCGCGCCGAGCGTCACGGGCAGCGTGCAATTCGAGCTCCGCCGCGGCGACGACTACTCGATCCTGAAGACGGAAGCCGAGTTCATGACTTACGCGCCCGAGAAGCTCTCGATGGAGCGCGTCGAGGACGCCGCCTTCCAGCCGAGCGACCGCATCGGCGCGCTCGAGATGCAAACCTTGCCCGTGACGGACGCTCGCGCCTTCCTCGCGCACCATTTGGCCGCCGTCGCGCAGCTCGGGCCGGGTGAAAATCCGCTCCCGGAGCTGGTCGGGAAGAAGCCCTAAGCCGGAGCCCGAGCAAAGAGGATGGACGTTCAGGTTCTGCTCGCCGAGCGCGTGCGCGCGGCGATCGTCAAGGCATTCGGCGCCGAACATTCCGGCGCGGAGCCGGCGGTGCATCGCTCGAGCTTCGCCGATTACCAAGCGGACGCCGCGCTGAGGCTCGCGAAGCCACTCAAAAAGCCGCCGCTCGAGCTCGCGAAGACCCTCGCGCAGAACCTCGACACGAGCGGGCTCTGCGAGCCGAGCGGCGTCACCGTCTCGCCGCCCGGCTTCGTGAACTTCACGCTCGGCCGCGCGTTTCTCGAGAGCGCGCTCGCCTCCGTCGCACGCGACGAGCGCGCGGGCGTGCCGCGCGTCGCCGCACCCGCGACGGTCGTGATCGACTACTCCGGGCCGAACATGGCGAAGGAGATGCACGTCGGTCACATCAGGAGCACGGTGATCGGCGACGCGCTCGCGCGCACGCTGGGCTTCTTGGGCCAGCGCGTCGTGCCGCAAAACCACGTCGGCGACTGGGGCACACCGTTCGGCATGCTGCTCGAGCACCTCGAGGACCTCGGCGCCGATCGTGCGGCGAGCGAGCTCTCGATGGGGTCGCTCAATCAGTTTTACCAAGCTGCGCGCCAGAAATTCGACGGTGACCCCGCCTTCGCCGAACGCGCGCGCCAGCGCGTGGTGCTGCTCCAAAGCGGTGACGAGCAAACGCTCGCGCGCTGGCGCACCTTCGTGGGCGCGTCGCTCCGCTACTTTTCGACACTCTATCGCCGGCTCGGCGTGCTCCTCACGGACGAAGACGTGCGCGGCGAGAGCTTCTACAACTCGATGCTGCCGGACGTCGCCGCGGACCTCGAGCGGCAGGGCGTCGCGCGCGTCGACGCGGGCGCACTCTGCGTCTTCTTCGACGAATTCAAGGGTAAGGACGGCGCCCCCGTGCCGCTCATCGTGCAAAAGAGCGACGGCGGGTTCGGCTATGCCGCCACGGACCTCGCCGCGATCCGCTTCCGGACGAGCGAGCTCTCGGCGACGCGCCTGCTCTACGTGACGGGCGCGCCGCAGCAGCAGCACTTCGCCATGGTCTTCGCCACCGCGAAACGGGCCGGCTTTTTGCCGCCCGCCGCGCGCGCCGAGCACGTGATGTTCGGCTCGATCCTCGGCCCCGACAAGAAGATGTTCAAGACGCGCTCGGGCGAGAACGTCAAGCTCGCGGACCTCCTCGACGAGGCGGTCGCGCGCGCCGAAAAGGCCGTGCGCGAAAAGAACCCGGACCTCGACCCCGGCGAGGCCAGGCGCGTGGCAGAAGACGTCGGCATCGGCGCGCTCAAGTACGCCGACCTCTCGAGCGATCGTATCAAAGACTACGTCTTCGATTGGGACCGCATGCTCGCGTTCGAAGGCAACACGGGGCCTTACCTCCAATATGCGCACGCCCGCATCTGCTCCATCGCGCGCAAAGCGGCCGAAGCCGGCATCGTCGTCACCGACGCGACTCCGCTCGTCCTCGCAACGGAGCCGGAACGCAAGCTCGCGCTCGAGCTCGGCATGCTCGAGCCGGTGCTCGCCCTCGTCGAAAGGACGCTGGAACCCCACAAACTCTGCGGTTACCTGTTCGACCTCGCGAGCGCGTTCACGAGCTTCTACGAAAGCTCGCCCGTCCTCCGCGCCGAGGACGAAGCAACGCGGGCGTCGCGCCTACTCCTCTGCCAAATCACGAAAAACGTCCTCGGCCTCGGCCTCGGCCTGCGCGGCATGGCCGCGCCGAAACGGATGTAGCGACCGCTATGTCGCCGGGCCCGACGTTCCGACCGTGATGATCGTCGTCGTGGGTGGCAGGAGCGGCTTGTCGCTGCCCTGCTCGCGCACCTTGTCGTTCCCTTGATCCGTGACCTCGACGACGATTTCGACGGCGATGGTCGACTGCTCGTAGGCACGCAGTCCGAAATCGATGCCCGTGAGACCGGCGACGGTCGAAGGCACCCACTGTTTTACCAGCGGATCCTTGTTCGAAAGGTTTTCGAAATCGAACGCGTGGTTCACGTAGGTCGGAAGGAGAGCGGCCTGGTTGGCGGGATCGACGGGTTGGCCGCCGGGCTCCGAGGTCGGCGGATTTTTGATGAGGTTCATCACCGTCGCGAAGTCGCGCGCGAGCTCGTCGCAGTCGTCGTAGGTATAGCTGCCGTTCACGCGTGATTTCTCGCCGTCTTCGGCCGAAGCGAGCTGGTAGTAGTGGTCGATGCCGGAGAGGTTCGGCAGATACTTGCCCTCGTCCGGATCGACGAGCGTGAGCCCCGGCCAATAGCGACCGAACTCCGTCCACGGATCGATCAAGAGCTCGACGTTGTGAGCCTGAGCGTCGAGGTTCGAGATCGTCCAGCTGATCTGCACGCGAACGTCTTCGAGCCGTACCCACGGCTCGCTGTCGTACGGCCCGTAAGCGCCCGCCGCCAGCGTGCGGTCGGGCGCGAGGATCGGGAACGCGAGGCCCTTTTTGACTTCGTAGATCGACATCTCGTCGGTCTTGAAGACGGCGGGCGTATCGGGGTTCATCGCCACTTGGGCGGGCGGTAACATGCGGGTGCGGCCGTCGTCGCCGCAGCCCGTGCTGGCAGCCGCACCGACGAGCGCCAGCACGGCGAGGGCGCGTGGCCCCGACGCGGGGCGGCGCGCCCCCGAGTGGCCAAGCGGAAACGAGCCTAATTTCTGCATGATCGCGTTCTCACGGAGAGTTCGGAGCGGACCCGACACGAGAGATCCAGGTTTTGTGCCAGCTCACTTCTTGAACAAGAAGGGATAATTGGCGTTCGTCGCTTTGTCCGCGGCCGGAAAGCGCAAGCGGTTGAAAGTTCTGAGCACGCAGCCTTCGACGCGTGGATTGCCGAGCGAGCTGTGTGAGACGCTCGCGCTCGCGACGTCACCGCCGGGGCTCACGCTGAACGCGACGGAGACGCCGCCATGCGCGGTCGGATCCTTGTCGAGCGCGATCTCGTAGCAAGCGCGGAAGGCGCCCATGCGCGACATGACGACGCGGTTGATCTGTTCGGGCGTGAGACCCTGACCGGCCTTGGCACCTCCGGCGCCCGCGACCTTGCGCTCGCCCTCACTCTTGCCGGACCCCGTGCCTTCACCCGAGCCGAGCCCGCCGCGACCGGGACCGCCGAGACCACGTCCGCCAGGGCCCCCGGAGCCGCTGCCGAAACCACCACCCTTGCCGGGACCCCAGCCCGTATCCAACGTCCCAGAGCCGAACGGGACGCCGCCTTCGGCCGTTCCGCCACCGCCCGGGCCGCCGCCCCGGAGGCCGGTGCCCGACCCTTGCCCGAGCACGATCGAATCCGAGCGCAGCCCGCCGAGCGCGTCCGCCACGGAGCTGATCGTGCCCAGCGTCTTTTTCACCTCGTCCCCGACGTCGGAGTTCAGCGCTTCGGCCATGCCGCCGAGGCCGGCCGCTGGCTCGCCCGTGAGCTTCGTTTGCTTTTCCGGGCCTTGCTTGCCGAGCCTGCCTTCGGCGCCCTTGATCTTCTTACCGCCGCCTTGCGGTTTCGTGTCCTTGGCGCCCGGCTCGGGCACGCCGGAGCCCTTGTCTTGTTGCCCCGCTTGAGGAGGCGGCGGGATGTCCTCGGGCTTCAAGTTGAGCTGCGCGAGGAGGTCGGCCTGGCTCGTGAGCTCGATCGGCTTCGGGATGCCGCGTGGCGTCGTGATCGCCCACATCAGCGCGAGACCGCCGCCGACCGCGATCATCGCGAACAAGAACGAGAGGAAGAACCCCCAGTCGAAGCGGCGCTTCTTCTTCAGTGCGGGGACGGCGTCCGCGAATTGGAAGAAGACGGAGAAATTGCCGTATTGAACGACGCCGTAGTCGCCCGCGACGATGGGGATGGGCGCGCCGCTCGCGCCGAGCCCAGCCGGGCTCTCGCGGCGACCGCGCAGCACGATTTCTCCGCCCGTGGCGCCACGCGCGTCGAGCTCCCAACCGGCTGCTGCGGCGCGGATCGGGAAGTCGGCCATCGGCGAGCCGTCGGGTTTCGCGATGAACGCTTCCGGATCCTCGCCGAACTTCAGGCTCTCGCCGCTGTTCAGCGAGCGCGCCTTGATGACGGTCGTTCCCCAGACGGCTGCGGCGCGAAGCACGACGGGCGCGGGTGCCGGCGCGCTCATCTGAGCGAAGCGCTCCTACGCGTGTCCGAAAGCTCGGGCATGAACGAGCGGTGCCCGAGATCGCCCGCCTCGAACTCGGCGCGCACGCGGCGGAGAAAGTAGACGATCTGCGGCGACTTCAGCCGCCCTTCGACCTCGACGGCGCTGAAGTTGTAGGTCTTCACGCCCTTGTCCTTCTGCGACTCTTCGACGGAGACGACCTTCGACTTGCCCTCTTTGGCTTCTTTCGTCCCCGCAGCTTTCACCTGAGTGTCCTCGGGGGCTGGCGGCGCGGGCTCGCTCGGCGCGGCTTCAGTGGACGCCGCGGCCGCCGCGGGCGCTTCTTTCGCCGTCTTCTGCTTCACGGGCACGTGCGTGCGTGGCGGCTTCGCGAGACAAGGCGCGGCAACGAGCAGCCCGAGTGCCAACCCTCGCATCCAAAATCCGCGGCGCATGCGGCTATCGAGAGTAGCTCACCCTCCGCCTCGCGTGAAAGAGCGCGCCTCGCTCATTTTTTCTAGCAACCCGCCCACGAAGCGACCGACCGGCTCTCGAGCAGCGGGCAATTCCGTCGGCGCTGCTCATCCAACGAGGAGTCGCACCATGACCGACATTGGTCCCGTTTACGTTTCTGACAGCGCGATCATCGCGTGGCTCGAAGAGAAGCAGATCGAACAAAACAGCGAGCTCAACTCGATGATGTCCGTCTCGAACGACCGGACGGAACTGACGCAGAGTCTGACCAAGCTGAAGCAGGACATCGACCAAGGAGCGATGTCTCCACAGGACCTTCTCGACGAGATGCAGTCACTGCGGTCGAAGTACCAAAACACGGACCTCGCCTCGGACGTGGACGCTCTCGTCCTGCCGATCGAGGCCAAGGTTGCGCCGCTCATTTCGACGGATCCGAACTCGACGGCCATCACGCAAACTCAAGCGGCCATCGCTGCTTCGTCGCTGCCGGACGACGTGAAGTCCACGTTGACGGACCTACTGGCCAACCCAGCGGCCACCCAGGGCACTGCGGTTCAGGTGCCTGGTGCCGCGAGCCTTCTCCTCGCACCCTACAGAGACGATTGGGATACGAGCATCCAGACCGAGGTAGATAAGCTCGGCAAGGTAGACCAGCTCGATCTGATCAAGATCAACGAGCTCGTCGCGGATTCCAGGCAGACCATGGAGCTTGGGTCGAATCTCCTTTCCGTGCGCAACCAAACGAGCGGCACCATCCTCGGCAACATGGGGCGCGTGTGAGGTCGCATGCTGAACATGCAGCCCACTGGCAGCTCGAATCCTCTGCAGGTTGGCCACACGCCCGGCCTGGATGATCTCCCCATCACCAGTGATCCCGGCTCCGCCCTGCTTGCGCACATTCTTCTGAGTCGTGGCGCGGCGAGCGACAGCGCGCGCGAAACCGTCAACCGAGCAAACGCCGCGCTCGAAGAGGCGCGGAGCCAAATGCGCGAGGCGCTCGAACGCGCCCGGGCAGCCGAGGACAAATCTGGCTTCTGGGGCGAGCTCAGCAGCGTATTCAGCGGCGACATCGCCGCACTCGCCGAGGTCGTGGCGAGCGCGGCGGCCGTCGTCGCCACCGGCGGCGCGGGCGCGGCCGGAGTGCTCGCTCTCGTCGGGGCGGGCATGTCGATCGGCGCCGAGGTCGGTGAGAAGGCAGGGCTCGACCCGAAGCTCTGCGCGTTGCTCGCTGTCGGAGGCGCCATCGCCGGTGCCGCCGTCGGGCGACTGGACGCCGCGAACGGCGTCTGGGCCGAGGTGGCCAAGGGCGCCCGTATCACGAGCGCCGCCGCGACGAGCGCCGGCAGCGGCGCCGCCGTCGTTTCCGAAAACTACCGCGCCGACTCGCTGAACGCCCAAGGCGACGCGACGGCCGCGCGCGGCGCGCAGGACGACGCCGTCTTCCGCTTCAACCAGGCGCTCGAGGTGCTCCAAAAATGCGCGCGGGACGTGCAGCGCGCCGACAGCATCGTCGCGAACATGAGCAAAGACGAGGCTGACGGCAGGAGCGCGCTTCTCGCACGCATGAGGGCAGCATGAGCACGATGGCAGTCGACGGAGGCGATGCGTTCGCGCTCGCGAGGCTGATGCTCGACGCCGACGACGCACGCGCGTCCGCCGACGAACAGGACCTACGCGCCGCGCGTGAAACCCAGCAGCGAGAGCTCGCACGACAGGTGGACGAGCTGCACGCTGCGGCCGACGACGTGCGGGGCGGCGCTTTCGTCGAGGGCGCGCTCGCGGCCGCCGGCGGCGTGCTCTCCGTCGTGGGCACGGCAACGGAACCGATCCAAGCGAACGGCGCGAGCCAAGCTGGAGCCGCGTTCTCCTCGTCCGAGAAATGGAGCAAGGTCACAATCGAGGGCGGGCAGGCGCTCTCGAGGCTTGCCGGGCCGTCGAGCGCCCTCACCTTCGGTGCTTCCGAAAAAGACGCCGAGGCGCGCGCCAAACGCCACGAAGCGCTCGCCGCCGGCGCAGGCGGACGCGCGGAAGAAGCCGCGCGTCACCGCGATCGCGTCCTCGACGGGGAGGACCACGCGCTGTCCACCGTGCAAAGCATCCTGGAGGACGAAGCCGAAGGCCGGCTCGCCCTCATCGCGAACGCGTGACGTGAGGGGTGGCGCACGTCATGGCGTTCGCAGTCACGCGCCGCCCGGGTCGACCCAGTCGACGGGCTGCTCGCGCAACCAAGTCCGCTGGCGGCGCGCGAAAATGCGCGTCGCCCGCACGATCGATACGGCCAGCGCCTGGGTGTCAATCGACGTTCCGGCCGCGATTGCGGCGTGGATTTGCTTGTACCCGACCGCGCCCATCGCGCGACTCTCGGCGTACCCCGCCGCCACCAACGAGCGCACTTCCTCGATCCAACCAGCGGCGAACATCGCACGCACGCGCGCTTCGATCCGGCGGTCGAGCTCGTCACGTTCGCGCCGTACGCCGAGCAGGCGCGCCTCGTAACGCGGCGAACGAAAGCCGTGCTCGGCCTGCCAGCGGCTGAGCGGTACGCCCGTGAGCTCGTGAACCTCGAGCGCCCGGCTCACGCGCACCAAATCGTTCGGCGCGAGCTTGCGCGCGCTTTCGGGGTCGAGCGCGGCGAGGCGGGTATGGAGCGCTCCACGACCCTCGGCTTCGGCTTCGGCGCGGTGGCGAGCGCGAATCGCGGGATCCGCCGCAGGCGCTTCGGCCAGGCCGAAGATCAGGGCTTTCACCCAGAGGAAGGTACCGCCACACACGATCGGCTCACGCCCGCGCGCGCGAATGTCGTCGATGGCGCGCGTGGCGAGCGCGGCCCAGCCGGCCGCGTCGAGCGGCTGGTCTGGCTCGCACACGTCGATCAAGTGGTGCGGCGCGCGCGCGCGTTCTTCGGCACTAGGCTTGCCCGAGCCGGTGTCGAAGCGCCGATAAACCTGAACGCTGTCGGCGCTCACGACCTCGCCGTTGCGCTCTTCTGCGAGCCGAACCGCGAGCTCGGTCTTGCCCGACGCCGTCGGACCGACGACGACGAGGAGGGGAGTCAGCGGCGCCCGACCTTCCGCTCGAGCTCGGCCCACGACTGGAAGGTGACGACCGGCCGCCCATGTGGACAATGCCCCGCAAAATCCGCCTGATCGAGCGCGACGAGCAGCGCTTTGGCCTCGCTGCCGGAGAGGGGGTCACCCGCGCGGACGGAGCCGTGACACGCCATCGTCGCGAGCGCGAGATCGACGGCCGCGGAAAACGCGCGCCCGCCGCTGCGTGACACCTCGCTCAGGAGATCGCGCACGAGACGCTCGGCGCTCGCGCGTTGAAGCAAGCGGGGCACCGCATGGATGCTGACGCTCTCCGGTCCGCGCACGCGCACCTCGAGCCCCACCTCCGCGATCTCGGCCGCACACTGCTCGACGATTTCGGCTTCCGCCGGCGTCACGTCGATGATCGATGGAAACAACAGCGCCTGAGACGGCACCGCGCGCGACTGGTACTCGCGCCGCAACCGCGTGAACGTGACACGCTCGGCGGCGGCGTGCTGGTCGAGCACGTAGAGTCCCTCGTCGCCTTCACACAAGAGGAAGGTTTGGCGGAGCTGCGCGACGAAGCGCAACATCGACCAGCGAATGCTCGGGCTCGGCTGGATCGGCGCGGCCGCCGAGTCCCGCACCGAGATGAAGGGGCGCGCATCCAGCGCGAATTCCGGCGCGCGCTGCGACGGAGGCGAGAGCGGCCCTGCGCCGAGGGGCGTGGCTGCCGCGCCGTACGGCTCCGTTCCCGCACCGTACGGCTCCGTTCCCGCACCGTACGGCTCCGTTCCCGCGCCGTACGGCTCCGTTCCCGCACCGTACGGCTCCGTTCCCGCGCCGCTCGTCCCGTCAACGCCCGCTCGCGCCTCGCTCCGCGCGCCCGTGTCGCCGGCGTGGCTCGGCGTCATGTCGCTCGCGGTCTCGAGGCGCGGGCCGTTCGCTTCTTTCGCGCCCGCCGAACGCCGCCCCCACGCCGCGCGCTCGGGCGTCGGCAGCGAAAACGCACTCGTGAGAGCGCGCGCCAAGATCGCGTAGAGCGCGTCGCTCACGGCACGCGGATCGGCGAAGCGCACCTCGGCTTTCTGCGGATGCACGTTCACGTCCACGAGCTCCGGCGGCAAGTCGAGATAGACGACACCCCGCGGATAGCGGCCGCGCTCGAGGACGCTGCCGTACGCTTGCGCGATCGCGACGAGCAGCGCTCGATCGCGGACGGGACGCCCGTTGATGAGCAGGCGGAGCCCGGCGGCACCGTTGCGCGCCGACTCGGGCCGCGAGAGAAACGCCTCGACGCGGAGCGGCCCGCGTTCGCCGCGACAGGCGGCGAGCTCGTCGTCGGCGGCGACGTTGCGCACCCGTTCTTCCCGATCCTTCGCGCGCAAATACTCACGAACGCGCCGCCCGTCACGAACGAGCGTGAAGGTGAGATCGTGACGGGCGAGCGCCGCGGCTTCGATCACGTCGGAAACGTGGCCGGACTCGGTGCCGGTCGAGCGCAGGAATTTGCGCCGCGCGGGCACGTTGAAGAACAGGTCGCGCACCTCGACGCGGGTGCCGGGAGCGTGCGCGGCCGGTCGCGCCGTCCGCGTCGAACCGGCTTCGTACGCGAGCTCGATACCGGCTTCGGCGTCCCGCGTGCGCGTGCGCAACGTGAGCCGGCTCACGCTCGCGATGCTCGGCAACGCTTCGCCGCGGAAGCCGTAGCTCGTGAGGTGCTCGAGGTCCTCGAAGCGCACGAGCTTGCTCGTCGCGTGACGCTCGAGCGCGCGCTCGGCGTCCTCGGGCGTCATACCCTCCCCGTCGTCGGCGACCGAGATCGCGTGAATGCCGCCGCCCTCGATCTCGACGTCGCAGCGCGTTGCGGCGGCGTCGACGGCGTTCTCGCAAAGCTCCTTGACGACGCTCGCCGGGCGCTCCACGACCTCGCCCGCCGCGATCTGGCTCGCTAGCTCCGGAGGCAGCACGAGGATGCGCGGCATGGCGTCCTCGCTTCCACTTACAATAAGCCCGCGCGCCGAGCGACCTCGGCGATGGCGCCGCCCGTTTCGTGATCGCTGTCGAGCACGATTTTCGCGGCCCGCTGCACCTCGCGCGGAGCTTGCGCCATCGCGAACGAGAGCCCCGCGCACTCGAGCATCGGCACGTCGTTCAGCCAATCCCCCACGGCGATGACCTCGTCGAGCGACACGCCGTAATGCTGGGCGAGCCACGCGATGCCGGTACCCTTGTCGATGCCGGCGGCGCGCACGAGCAGGGCCCACGGTCGCGTGCCGTCTTCGAACTCGCTCTGCGACTCGAACACGATCGTCTGCAAGAGCTCCGAGCGCCCGGCGAGCGCCTCCTCCGCGGCGCGGATGCGATCCTCGCTCGCGAGCGCGAGCATCGCCGGCACGCTGCGCCCGCGGTGCCACGCGTCGCTCACGAGCAAGTCCGGGACCACGTGCGTTTGGCGCGACCAGAGCCGCATGTAATCGAGGTGCCCGTGACCGTCGTCGTCGTGGAACAAGAGCTCGTCGGAGAGCGCGAACGGCGCGGCCTCGTGCCGCCGGAGCACGTCGCAGAACACCCTGATGGCCTCGTGCGCGAGTCCCGCGCAGGCGAGACGAGCGCCCGTTCGCGCGTGCGCGACGTGGCTTCCGTCGACGCACGCGACCGGCGCGTCCAAGCCGAGCTCGAGCGCGAGGGGCTGCGTGCCCGAAAACATACGTCCCGTACAGAGCGTGACGTGCACCCCTCGCCCGAGCAGTGCAGCGACGGCGTCACGGTCTGCGCGGCGTAGGTTCCCCGCGGGACCGACCAACGTCCCGTCGATGTCGCTGACGAGGAGCTTGTAGCGCGTGGGAATCGCTACTCAGTTCACGGCGTTCGGATACACCGAAACGCGCTTCTTCGTGCGGCTCGCGTGCTCGTACGTGACGGTGCCGTCCACCAGAGCAAAGAGCGTGTAATCGCTGCCGACGCCGACGTTGCGGCCCGGGTTGATCGTCTGCCCCACCTGGCGCACCAAGATGCCGCCGGCGCGCACGAACTCGCCGCCGAAAACCTTCACCCCACGGAACTGAGCGTTCGAGCCTCGTCCGTTACGCGTAGAGCCGCCGCCTTTTTTATGTGCCATCGACTTAGCCCTGCACCTTCGTGATCTTCACCGACGTGAAATGCTGGCGGTGACCGGCCTTGCGGCGCGAGCGCTTGCGCTTGCGGAACTTGAAGACGACGAGCTTGTCGCCCTTCGTCTCGCCGATGATCTCGGCCTCGACGGACGCGCCCGAGAGGAGCGGCTTGCCGATCTTCGGCTCGTCGCCGCCGCCGATCATGAGCACGTCGTCGAACTTGATCTTGTCGCCGGCAGCGCCGGACAACAGATCGACGCGCACGGTATCACCCTCGGCAACCCGATATTGCTTGCCGCCGGAGCGGATGATTGCATAGGCCATTTGGGGGCGCGGAAACTAGCCGATGACCCAGGCCGTCGCAAGGGACGCGCTACTTTTCTCTGGTTCTCGGCCGAAATCCGGCCAGAACCTCGGTCGCCTCAGGTTCACCCCGGGGCTCGGGACCGTTAGAGGCCGAGGGAAGCGTCCAGAAGCTCCACGAACGTCCTCGCCGAGGAGGGCGTCGCAAGCGCGACCGCGGCCACGTCCGTCGCTCCGAGCGCGGGACGCGAAGTCCGCTCCGGCCCGGCTTCCTCTGCGGCGTGCGGGGCCGTGGCCGCGAGCTTGGGCGCTTCGGCGGCAGGCGCTTCCACCGAAGCGGCAGGGCGCGAGCCGACGCCCACGTCGTAAAGACCCGACTGGAGCGACGAGCTCGGCAGCGACACCTCGAGCTCTTCCGCCGGGGCGGGTACCGACGTCTCTTCTTCGTCCGCGACGACCGTCACGTCGATCTCGAGCTCGGGCCCACGCGGCGCCTCGAGCTCGATCGTCTCGCCGAGCTGCTCCGCGGTCGGCCCCATCGAGGGCGGCCCGCTCAGGTCGGCTTCGAGCTCCGCCACGTCCGGCATGCGCGGCGCTTCGAGACCCGTCGCCGGGAGTGCTTCTTGCGGCCCCGACTCGGGGGGCGGGGTCTTCACCGGAATCTCGCGCTCGCTGTCGCCCTGCACGGCGCCGTCGTCGAGCGACTCCGGCACTTTGAAGCGGCGCGAGGACGCGGGCGGCAACCCTTCTTCGGCTTCTTCGGCCTCTTCGGCGTCCGTCGCAGTGACTTCGACGTCGATGGCGCCGACTTCGAGCTGTGGAGATTCCGCACCGGCGGGGGCGGCATCGGGGGGCAGCGTCGAGACCTCGAGCAGGTCGTCGTCGCTGATCTCCATGGGCGGCACGCTCGTCGGCCGCGCTTGGACGGCGCTCCCCGGCTCGGGCCGCCACGAAGGCGTCGCGACGGCAGGCGGCTCGGGCGAAGCGACCGAGGCCGGAGCTTCGATGGGTGACGGTTCGGTGCGCGCGGGCGGCTCGAGGTACGGCGGCGGCTCGATGCGTGGCGGCTCGACGCGTGGCGGCTCGACGCGTGGCGCCTCCTCGGCGCGAACGAACGGCTCCACGTACGGCGGCGGCTCCACGCGCGGAGGCGGCGACGATGCGACCGGCGGCTCCATGCGAAGAGGGGGCGCGGAGGCGGCGACCGGCGGGGGTTTGGGCGTGCTCGTCGGCAGGGGTGCAGGTGGCGCCGCGACAGGTTGCGGCGCCGCGGCGGCCGCGTGGACGCGCACCGGCGCCGCGGTTCGGTTCCTGCGCACGCGCGCGAGCAACGCTTCGAGCTTCTGCAAGTTGAGTCCGCTCACGCCGCGCCTCCACCCGAATTCAAACGTGCGAGCGCGTCGCTCCAGCTGAGCCCGGAGCCGAGCCAGGTGCGCACCCGGTCCGCGGCGCCGGCGCTCACGACCAAGAGCCGCACGAGCTGATCATCGCGCTGAATGGGCACGACGCCCGAGCTGCGGCCGAAGGCGCGCTGCAAGGCACCCTCGACGATGCCCGCGAGGATCTCGTCGCCTTCGCCGCGCAGCGGCGACCCGTTCACCGTGATCACGAGAACGCGGCCCCAGCGCTCCAAACCGAGCGACCCGAACCCCATCAACGCGAGCTCACCGCCGAGGTGCTCGGCGACGGCTTCGGGCGTCGCGCTCCCGTCGAGACGCTCGGCGACGCGGCGCCCGGCTTCCGTCCCGAGACGGCGCGCGAAGTCCCGGCGCGTCTCCCCGTCGGCGCCGCGCACGAGGGCCGCGAGAGCGTCGGCCGGCAAGAGCACGCGCTCGAGCGAACCGCTGAGCTTGACGCTTCCCCGGTCGAGGTTGAATTCTAAGGAGTGCGTCGGATCGAAGCGCGGCGTACCCATGGTTCGAGCGCGAGGCTCCGTTCGCAGTATAGGGCCCGAGCCGCGGAAAGTGTCAAATTCGGCCGGCGAGGTTCCATGGTGGCTCTTGCACTTGCCGTGGCCGTGGCCGCGACGAACGCCCTCGCCGGCCCACTCGAGCCACCGCTCCTCCTCGGCGGCGCGCCCGATCGCCCCACCCATGTCATCGAAACGGATCCGCGCCTTCCAGTCGGAACGGCCGTCGAAACACGCGACCGACCGACCGGCAGCGAGCGGGCCTGCTCGGTGTCTTACCCGGTCTGCGTGCACGGTTTCCGCGGGATCACCCCGAACGTCATGCTCGATGCCCTCGACGCCCTCGAGCAAGCCTTGGGGCGCATGACGGTGGGGCTCGGCTTGCCCGCGCCGCTCGGCGACGAGGGTCGCGGCGGCTCCGACGCGCTCGACCTTTATCTCCTCCCGAGCGACCGCCTGACTCCGAGCTACGAGCGCGTGCACGCGTACCCGGATCTTCCGCGGCCCGGCGGCTTCGATCGCGCGTCCGGCTTCTGCACGGCCATGGCCGACGGCCGCGAGCTGCTCGAACGCGCCGCGACCCTCTGCGTCGGCGAGGCGCTCGCGCTCGCGCTCGACCCGGGCGAAACGCCGGACGTGCGGCGTGCGTTCGCGACCGAGCTCTGGTGGATCGTGGGCCGGCCGACGAACTTCGACTTCGAAGCGATCGATCGCGTGCAGCGCCGCCCGCGCGAAGCGATGGCCGCACGCGAGCTCTCGCCCACGAGCGAAGGCCACGCGCTCTTGCTCGAGTACCTCGGCGAGCGGCTCGGAGCGGGCTCGCCGCTCGACTTCGCCACGGCCCTGCTCTCGGCGTCCGCGCAGACGACGCCGCCCGGTAGCGCCACCTGGCACAACGAGCCTGATTGGTTCGACGTGCTCCGCCACACGCTCGCGCCGGGCGAAGCACCCATGGCCGAGCTGCTCGGGGATTTCGCCGTCGCGCGCGCGTTCCTCGGCGATCGCGAAGACGGCCGGCACCTGCCGGCGCTCGCCTGGTCCGGCTACTTCGGCCGGCCGAGCTTCGACTGGGTCATCCCGTTCGCGACCTTGCCGCGCCGCGTGCGCCTCACGCCGATCGAGCCCACGGGCGCCGTCCTCGTGTGGCTCGATCTCGCGGGCGCGCCCCAGGGCTTCTCGCTCGGCGTTCAGCTCGATTGGGAGCCGCCCGCGGAGTTTCAATGGGAGCTCGTCCAAGTCGGCGCGGACGGCGAGCTCTCGCGGCTCCGCATGACCTTCCAAGAACGCGTGACCTCGGCCGAAGGCCGCCTCGCCGACGTCCACGACGCTCGCGCCGTCGTCATCGTCGGCACGCACCTCGAGCGTGTCGACGGTGATCACCCGTTCGATCCCGACGTGGCGCCGTTCGAACCGCACGGCGCGTCGCTCTACGTCGTCGAGCTCTGACATGCCGCTTTCCCACCTGACGCCCTACACGACCGTGCTGCTCGTGTGCTGGACCGTCTTCACGCTCGTGTGGGGGGTCGCAGCGCGCAGCGCGAAGCCCAGCCGCAAATCGCTGCATTGGCTCCGCCGCCTGGGCCTGCGCCTGGTGCTCGTCGGCGCCGTCGTCCTGCTCGTTCGCGATCACGACCTCGCGAGCGCGCACCAAACGACCGGCGTCGCCGCCTTCGCCGGCTGCGTACTCTGCGTCTCCGGCACCGCCTTCGCGCTGTGGGCTCGCTATTCGCTCGGTAAAAACTGGGGCACGCCGATGACGCTCCGCATGGACCCCGAGCTCGTCATGCTCGGCCCCTACGCCTTCGTGCGCCATCCCATCTATGCGGGCATGTTCGTCACGATGCTCGGCACCGCGCTCGTCGTGCCGTTCTGCGTCGTGCTCGTGCTCTTCTCGAGCGTCTACTTCACGATCAGCGCCCTGCGCGAAGAGCGAGACATGCTCGCGCAGTTCCCCGAGCGCTACGGCGCGTACCGGAAACGAACCAAGATGTTCTTTCCTTTTTTGTTTTGATCAACCGCGCCCCGACACGGCGGCTCCGCGCGGCATGGGGGCCTTAATGCGGCCAAGAACGCCGGGAGCGACGGCGCCGCACGACGCCGAGCGCAACCACGGCAGCGAGCCACGCACCCTTCGGCGCGCCGTTCCTCGTCGGCACGAGCGCGCAGCCGCCGCGCGCCGACGGCAGCGACGCCGCGTCGGCGCGGTCGACCGCAATCGGCAGCGCTTTCGCCGCGACCACCCGGCCGTCGAACGTGACGGCGAGAGCGAGCGTGCGCCCGCCACTGCCCCGCGGCGCCACGACCGCAAAGCGCCAAAGGCCGGGCGCCAACCGCGTCAGCGGCTCGAGCGTGCTCGCTCCCTCGGCGGCGAGCACGAGCCGGCTCGCATCGAAGCCGTCGACGATGTCCCCCGCGTCGTCGCGAAGCTCGAGTAGGCCGCTGAGGGGCCAAGTCGGATCCGGATGCGCGTACGACTCCGAAACGATGAGCTCGGTGCCGCTACCCGGCGTGCGCTCGAGGTCGCCTTCGTCGAGCGCCTGCAGCGTACCGTCGAGGTCGAGCGCGCCCGCGCCGAGCTGCTCGGGCACGCCGCTGCCCGCGAGACGCCGCGCGCCCGCCTGGAGCAACGCTTTGACTTCGGCTTGATGCAGGGTCGGGTCGCGCTCGAAGAGGAGCGCAATCGCGCCCGTGACCATCGGCGCGGACATCGACGTGCCGCCCGTCAGGGCATGCGCGTCGTCGACGACGAAGCAGTCCACGGCGTACCCGAGCTCGCCGCAGAGCCCCATGTCGTCGAATAGCCCGCCGCTGCCGGAGCCGCGCGGATCGGCGTCCGCGGCCATGGCGCCGACGACGTTCGCGCCGGGGGCGACGAGATCCGGCTTGAGCGCTCCGAGCGCGTTCGGCCCCGCCGAAGAAAAATAGGCAGGCGTATCGGGCGGTGCGTCTTCGGGCGGGCCGAGCCCCGCGAGCGACACCGTCTCACCCGCGTAGTCGGGCCAATCCAGGCGATTCACCGTCGCGCCCACGGCGATGAGGTCCGGCGCCGACGCCGGTACGTTGACGGTGCCTTCCTTTTGCGCGCGCGGGAGCAGGGGCCCGATGCTGCGCTCGGGGCTCAAGAGCCCGTCGCCCTCGAGCCAGATACGCGCTGAGGCGAGCCCCTCGAGCCTCAGTCCGAAGACCTCGCCGCTGCTCCAGCTGCCGTCGATCACGACCGCCGCCGCGAACGAGCCGGGCGGGATGGGGCTGCCGCCGTTCGTCACGCCGTTGATCACGGTGACCTCCGCCCGCCCGCGGCTCACGACCGATTCCTGCCCCACCGCGATCGGCGCCACGACGGCGCCTCGGCTGTCGTCGACGCCGAGCTTCAGGTGGTCCCCCGCGCGCAGGGTCAGCCACACGTACACGGTGCCCTCCGTGACGCCGTCGCTCGTGGGAGGCGTGATGATGGGCACGAGCGCGGTCGCGCCGTCGGCGACGTGCACTTCGGTATGCACGCCGAGCGGGTTCGGTACGCCGGTGCCCACGCCGTCGTAGAGCCCGGCGCTGTTACCCGCCGCGACCACGATCGCGCGTCCGGGGTAAGCGGGCCCGACGAGGCTCTCGAGCCCGAGCTCGGCCGGCGTCGTGCCGTCGTGCCCGCCGAAATCACTGCCGAGGCTCAGGTTCACGACGGCGGGCATCGCGAGGTCCTCGGCGCGGTCGAACACGAATTTTGCGGCCTTGAGCACGTCGGCGTCGTAGATACCGCCGCCTTTTCGCGCGACGCGCGCGACGATGTAGCTCGCTCCGGGCGCCACGCCGACGTACCGCGGCGGTGAATCGGCCGCGCCCGTGCCGCCCGCGAGCGACGCGACGTGCGTGCCGTGACCGCCGAAATCACGTGGATCGTTGGTGGGGTCGTCGTCGGCGAGCAGCGTCTGCACGTCGTCCGCGTCGAGCACGGCGCACGGCACGCCGTTCGTGTCGTTCGGGTCGGCGCGGCAGCCGAGCTCGTCTTCGAGCTCGGGGTAATGGTTCGTGCGCTCGCGCGAAAAATCGAGCCACCAGAGGATCCGGCTCCGGCCGCTCGCGTCTTTGAGATCCGGGTGGGTCGGATCGAGCCCGGTGTCGACGATGCCGAGCACGACTCCCTTCCCCGTGAGCCCCGTCGTGTTTCGAAAGCTCGACGCGAAGGTGAGCCCGTCCGCGCGATCGAGGAGCAACCGGAGCGGCGGCGACCAGCCGAGCGCGAGCTCGGGCCGCTCGGTCGCGAGCGCAAACAGCCGCTCGGCGCCGAGGTCGAGCACGCCGAGGCTCGTGCCCGACGGCGTCGTGCCGATGCGCACGAAGCCGGGCGGCGCGGCGGCGCCGGGAGGTAGCTCGACGATGGTGCTCGCCTGGGCGCCGACGGCTCGCGGCAACACGCCGCCCCGGCTACGCGCGAGCGCGCCGAGATCGATGGCGGCCGCCGCCGGCAGCGCCGTCGTCGTGGCGCACAACAAGACCCCCCATGGCGAAACCAGCCGCATGGTCACATCGGCGGCACGAGGTGTTTGCGCGCGATGCGCGGCGTCCGCCGTCCCCCCGCGTTGGCGAGGCGCGCCACGAGCTCGCGCCGGAGCCCGTCGAACGGCACGACGGCGTCGATCACGAGCTCGCTCGCGAGCTTTTCGAGGCTCACGTCTTCGCGATACTCGTCGCGAAGCTTCTGCACCAAGGCGTCTCGCTCCGGCCCCGCGGGCACGGCTTGAATGCGGTTGTAATGCACGGCGTTCACCGCCGCCTGCGCGCCCATCACGGCGATCGACGCCGTCGGCAGCGCGAGACACGCTTCCGGCTCGAACGCGGGGCCGCACATCGCGTAGAGCCCGGCGCCGTACGCCTTGCGCACGACGACGCTGATCTTCGGCACCGTCGCCTCGCTCACGGCGGCGACCATCTTCGCGCCCGCACGGATGATGCCCTGGCGCTCGACCTTGGTTCCGATCATGAAGCCCGGCACGTCGGCCAAAAAAACCAAAGGCAGATTGAAAGCGTCGCAAAGCCAGATGAAGCGCGCCGCCTTGTCGGCGCTATCGACGAACAGCACGCCGCCCAGGTGTTTCGGCTGGTTCGCGACGATGCCGACGGGACGCCCTTCGATGCGCGCGAAGGCGGTGATGATCTCCTTGGCGAACCGCGCCTTGAGCTCGAGCAAGCTCGAGTCGTCGATCAGCGCGTCGATCACCTGACGCATGTCGAACGGTTTGTTTTCGTCGGGCACCACCACCTTCTCGAGCGGCGGCAGGCCCGGCTTGGGCGGACGCACCCACGTGCTCGGCGGCTCGGCTTCCGCGTGTTGCGGCATGTACGCGAGGTACTCGCGCCCGAACGCGAGCGCTTGCTCCTCCGTCGCCACGAGCACGTCCCCGCAGCCGGAGACGCTCGTATGCATCTTGGCGCCGCCCATCTCCTCGAGCGTCACCTTCTCGCCGATCACCATTTCGGCCATGCGCGGCGAACCGAGGTACATGCTCGCGTTGCCGTCGACCATCACGACCACGTCGCAAAACGCGGGGATGTAAGCGCCGCCGGCCGCCGACGGCCCGAACAACAAGCAAATCTGCGGCACGCGGCCGCTCAGCGCGACCTGGTTGTAGAAGATGCGTCCCGCGCCGCGCCGGCCGGGAAACATCTCCGCCTGATCGGTGATGCGCGCGCCCGCCGAGTCGACCAGATAAAAAAGCGGGCAGGCGAGCTTCTCCGCCCGCTCCTGAATGCGCAGGATTTTCTCGACGGTGAGCTTGCCCCACGAGCCCGCCTTCACGGTCGAATCGTTCGCCATGACGGCGACCGGACGACCGTCGATGCACGCCGTACCGGTGACGACGCCGTCCGCCGGCAGCTCTTCGCCCACGTCGGCGCGTGCGAGCAAGCCGTCTTCGACGAAGGAATCCTTGTCCACGAGGAGCGCGATGCGTTCACGCGCGAAGAGCTTGCTCTGCTCTTTGTTCTTCTGGTGGTACTTCGGTGCTCCGCCCCGCGCGGCACGTTCGGCGAGCTGCCTCAGCTTCCCGTCGTCCATCCCCGCATAGTATCCGGCTTGGTCGTGCTGCCGAGAATTTGCGCTAAGGCCCCAGCGCCAAAAGCGCACGCAAGGTTTTTTCGGCTCTTTTTAGGCCTTCCGACGAGTAGCCGACCAGCGCCTCGCGGATCTTCCCGTCGCGATCGATGACGAACAGCGTGGGCAGCGCGAAGGCCTTGTACACGCGCGTCGTCTCGCCGTCGGGATCGGAGAGCACCGCATAGTGCATCCCCATCTCGACGCTCGCCTGCAGCGCCACTTCGGGCGAGTCCATCGTGATGCCGATCACGGTGAGCCCCTGCGCGCCGTAGCGATCCTGCCAAGCGCTGAGCTCCGGCGCCGACATTCGGCACGGCATGCACCAGGACGCCCAAAACTCCATCACGACGACGCGCCCCTTGAGCTCGCCGAGCGTCGCCGGCACGCTGCCGCGCACCGTCGCGAGCGGGCGCCATGCGGGCGCCGGCCCGTCGCCGAGCTCGAGCTTCAACATCTCGTCGGGGTCGGGTCGCGCCATGAGCACGACCGGGATCAAGCGTTCGGCACCGTCGCGCACGAGCGCGAGCCCCAACCGCTCGCCGCCGCGCTGCGAGCTCACCACGCGCACGACATCCTGCGGTCGCGACACCTCGACGGTACCGACACGCAGGATGCGATCGCCGGCGAGCACTCCGGCGCGCTCGGCCGGCGAATGCGTCATCACGCTTCTTACGAGCACGCCGCCCTGGCCCGGCTCTGCCGACGCGAGCTCCACACCGAGCCAAGCGGGGCCATCCTCCGTGGTCGACTCCGGCTGCGCGCTCGCGGAAGCGGTAGCGGACGCGCTCCCAGCCGGCCGCTCCGCGGACGCCACCGCCGCGGGCGTGATCGTCTGGGGCGCCGCTCCACCCGAACCCGAGCACCCTCCCTCCATCGACGCGAGCAGCGCGAGGGCAGACGCGGCGGATACGCGCGAAAGCACGTGCTCGTGGTACCATGCGTGAGCTACCGGCGCAGCCGAGGCTTCGACGTGCGCGTCTCGCTCTTGAGCATCCTCGTCACGGCACTCGCGTGCAGCGCGGAGCGTCCAGAGACCACGCCGCCGCGGAGTCCGGCGGCGCTCGCTCCAAAGCCGCCCTTGGTTTGGTCGCGCTTCGCCGAGATCCAAAGCTGGCCGGTCGCCGGGGAGCCGTTCACGAACTTGGGGCACGTCGGGGCAGGCGCAGAGGCCGTCGTGCGTGTGAGCCCCGACGCGCGAGCGGCCTACGAGCACTTGGTCAAGGACTCCGAGCTTCCGAACGGGACGATCGTCGCCCTCTTTCACGAGCTCGGACCCGGCCGCGCCGGCCTCGTCTACGTCATGGAAAAGACGAACGGCGCTTGGCGGTTTTCGAGCTACCACCCCGACGGGACGGAACTCACGGCGGCCGAGCCCGCCAATGCCTCAACGGCGGGTTGCGAGCGCTGCCACGCCGACGCGGTCGCGGATTCGCTCTTCGGGCTTCCGCGGCGCTGGCCCCAGGCCGCCGAGAAACCGTAGTTTCGTCCGGGGACCGGGATGGGAGTGACCCGCTCGGGCGTTGTGCCTCGAAAGCGAGGCTGCGCGCCGCGAAACCACCGCCCGGGGGCTACCCAACCGAGGTGGAAAGCGCTAAAATTGAAAGAGGCCTGACGGCTGCACCCATCAGGCCCTGAAGATCCACCAACTAAAAGAAGTAAGCGAAAAGAAAGCGAAAATTTAAGGAAGCGGAAGAAGGAGAGGCATCGTTCCAGCGGTGCCTCTCTAAAGGATCTCGCTTGTGACGGCGAGAAAGTGACGAAGCCGGGTGGGCTCGATAAGTGTCGGGTATCTAGCAGGGTTCGTGCCATGTCTACGAACGAACCGAAAACAGCAAATTGTTTCGGTAGGTTAGGGGCCGAAAGTGGCCTAGGCCGGAGGGGGCCGCAGGGTGCCGCCCCTGGCTTGGATGTCAGACCCCAGCCCACACCCTGAAAAAGTTGCGGTCAAATTTCCAGTCAATCCGGATTTGGCTGGGGAGGGCGGCGAACAGTAGGTGCGCGGCCCACCCGGCCCTCCATCCAACAGGCTGGATCCACATCTGTCATGCAACGTGACGAGAAGCGGGAGGCATGTGCTATGAGTCGCGCCCTTCGCAAGCGCCCGTAGCTCAGCTGGATAGAGCACCGGTCTACGGAACCGGGGGTCGAAAGTTCGAATCTTTCCGGGCGCGCCAAGTCACGAGGTTCCCCATCGAACTTCGTCGGGCCATGGGCGCCGCGAGCGGCACCGGCCGATTCGGTCCTTCATGCGGATCCGGTGCGGGCCCGCTGCTCACTGAGCATCGACGCTCGTCACCGGGCCGTCGGTTCGAATCTTTCCCGGCGCGCCAAGTCACGAGGTTCCCCATCGAACTTCGTCGGGCCATGGGCGCCGCGAGCGGCGCCGGCCGATTCGGTCCTTGGCCGGGTAAAGCCGCAAGAGCGAGGGCGCTCACACCGAGTCGTCGCGCAGGTTCGCGACGTGGCACACGGAGAACGTGCCCGTGAGGTGCACGGGCGTCGAGCCGCTCGAGCCGTCGACGGTGAACGAGCCCTCGTACGTTGCGCCGACTCCCGCGCTCGGCTGGTCGATGGGGTCGATCCAGTTCATGACCGGCTTGGTGGTTTCAGTCACTCCCACCGTGCTGGTGAGGGGCGGCACGGTCAGTTTCCCGTCCGCGTTCACCTGCGCGAAGCTGAACGTGGCGCCGGTGAGCGCGGCTTGGCCGCTCGAATCTCCCTTGAAGAAGACGTTGAGGGAGACCTGCTGCGTCCCGTCGTCGCTGCACGCGTCGATCTCGACGTGAACCATGCTTCCGCGTCCGATGGTGAAGCTCGCCGCCGTCGGGTACGGCGCGACGCGGGAACTCGCGCAGCCCGCGCTGAAGGTCAGGTCACTGCCGAAGTCTGGAAGCGCACCCTTCATGCTCAAGTAATTCGGCCCCGGACAGAGCACCACGCTGCCAAGGCCGCCCATACCGCCGTTCGTGCCTCCCAATCCGCCTTCGGGCCCGCTCCCACCGGTCGTGCCGGCAGTGGTTCCCGAGGTTCCGCCGGTGCTCGCGTCGCCGCCCGTGGCCGACGACCCCGCGTCGCCCTCGTTGGGCGACGGCTCGTGGTGCACGCTTCTTCCGCAGGCCCCCACGGCGACCAGCACTAGCCCGGATAGTGATCGCCCGAGAATCACTCGCCCACTCTCGGCCTCCGCGCAAGAAGCGTCAAGCGCGGTCCGCGCGTTACTGCGTGTGCGTTTGACAAGTAAAAGAAGACCGAATCGTCGCCGTCGCCATCGTCCAAGCAAAACAGCACTCGATAGATGTTCCCGTCCAAGCTCGTCAGTGACCGTTGCGCGTGCGCCTTGCTCGAGGATATCGGGTGAGCAAGCGCTCACGGAAGCGGCTCGAGGGTGCGCCGGATCAAGGTCGCTTCCGCACCGACGACCCAGAGTACGTTGCCCGCGCCCCACACGCCGAAGAAGAAGAGACGGGGATCGACGAGGGCGACCGACTCGCGTCCGAGCTTCCGACCGTCCCAGTGGAGGATGGCTCCGGCTCCCCCCACGAACCAGACGTCGTTCGGCGTGCGGCCCCAAACACCCGACAGCTCGGCGCCCTCCGGATAAACGAGGTTCGTGGGGATTTGCTCGAAGTCGCTGCCGTTCCAGCGCGCGAGCACACCCTGCGGCCCCACTGCCCAGACGTTGGTCCCGTCGCCCCACACGTCCCGCCAGTTATCGACGTAAGGATTATGGAGCGTGTCCCACGCCGTTCCGTTCCAGTGAAGGACGTCCTTATCTGCGATCCAGAGATCCTTCGGGCCGCCGCTCCACAGCGCTCCGCCATCGTACTCCGAAGCCGGTAAGGCTACGGCGTTCCAACTCGAGCCGTTCCAGTTGAAGGCCGACGCAATGGAATCATTCGGCCCCTTTTGGCAGCAGCTCCAGACGTCCGTCGGAGAGTTCGTCCATACCCAATGCGATTGTAGCGGCGCGAACGATGTCCAATGAGTCCCGGTAAAGTGGGCGAGCGTGGCCTTGCAGCCGGCGAACCAGAGGTCGCTCCCAGCGTTCCCCCGGATCGTCTCGATGCCAGCTTCGCACCCACTGATCTCCGACGAAAAGACTCCGTCTTCCCAATGGAGCAAGCTTGCTTGGGAAGCTCCGTACTCCGTGAACCAGACGCGGTCGGACCCGTCCGACCAAACCGAGGCGAAATTCCCGGGGCTATCGCTGAGCACCGGATCGAAGCTCATCACCTCCCAGGGCGAGCCTGGAAGCGATCGAACGGGGCTCACGCCGGCGCCCCCGCCGCCGGCGCTCTGTCCTGGACTACCGGAGCGTCCAGGGTTGCCGGCCATCGCAGCCGAGGTTTCGCCGCCGGTCGCTCCGGTACCACCGGTGCTCGAGCCGCCCCGGCTCGGACCGAGCACTCCCGAAGCGCCGGCGTCGGCTCTGCCCCCGTTTCCGCTCGCGCTCTCGACCTCGTCACGGAGCCCGAGGCTCGAGCGTCCGCCGCAGCTCGCGAGGAGAACCGAGCCCAACACCACACCATGCCGCACCCGCATCCCGCCACTTCCTTTCAATCGCCTTCGAGCCGCCCTCTATGCCCGGCCGATGGGCGTCGCAACACCAGGGCGCGCCATTCTCGTGACGCTTAGGTCAGGGCAAGTCCGTCCCACCCTTCAGTGAGTCTGCGCCGGAGACTCGAGTGGTGGCGGGCTCTCGACACGCGCGTTCAGCGGCCAACGGATCGCGTTCAACACGGCTTGTAGCGCACCGCTCGTCGTGTCCTTCGCGAACGCCGCGCCGACGCCGAGCTCGTCTCCGACCCGCAGCTTCACGCACGCCATGGCACGCGCGTCGGTGCCGCTCTCGAGCGCGAATTCGTCGAACGCTTCGATCACGCCTCGGATTCCGTGACGCTCGGCGAGCGCGGCGAGCAAGGCCTCGACGGCGCCTGCGCCTTCGCCGACGAGCGTGGATCCGCCGACGCTCGCTTCGACGCGCACCCGGTCGCCGCTGCGATGCACGCGGTAATCGGACAATTGCGCGCTCCGGTGGCTCGCCACGTAGGTACGCTCGAACAGCTCGCGGATCGCCGCCGGCGTGAGCTCGCCGCCGCGCGTTTCACTCTCTGCCTGCACCACGCGCGAAAAGTCGATTTGCAACCAGCGCGGCAGCGTGATGCCGAAGTCGCGCTCGAGGACGTGCAGGACGCCGCCTTTACCCGATTGGCTGTTGATGCGCACGACCTCCTCGTAGCGCCGCCCGAGATCACGCGGATCGATGGGCAAATACGCGACCTGCCAGGGCTCGTCCACACGCTGCTTCGCGAGCGATTTTCGGATCGCGTCCTGGTGGCTGCCGCTGAACGCCGTGAAGACGAGCTCGCCGGCGTACGCGTGCCGCGGGTGCGTCTCGATCTCGGTGCAATGCTCGACGGTCTCGACGATGTGACGCATGTCGGACAAATCGAGCTCGGGATCGACACCTTGCGCATAGAGGTTCATCGCGGCCGTTACCAGATCCATGTTGCCCGTGCGCTCGCCGTTGCCGAGCAAGGTGCCCTCGATGCGGTCGGCGCCCGCCAAGAGCCCGAGCTCGGCCGCCGCAACGCCGCAGCCGCGATCGTTGTGCGTGTGCAGGCTGACCTGCAAATGCTCGCGATGTCGAATGTGCTCGCACATCCACTCGATCATGTCGGCGTAAACGTTCGGGGTGCTCATCTCGACGGTGGCCGGCAGGTTGACGATCACCCGCTGGCCGCGCTCCGGTCCCCAGACTTCGATCACGGCGTTCACGACCTCCGCCGCGAAGTCGAGCTCGGTGCCGGTGAAGCTCTCGGGTGAGTATTGGAACGTCCACGCCGTTTCGGGCCGGCGCGCCGCGCACTCTTTGACCGAGCGGGCGCCCTCGACGGCGAGCGCGCAAATACCCGCTCGGTCGAGCTCGAACACGCGCTCGCGCTGCACCGTGGAGGTGGAGTTGTAAAGGTGCATGATGGCGCGCGGCGCGCCGCGCAAGGCTTCGAAGCTCCGCTCGATCAAGGCCGGACGCGCGGGGGTGAGCACTTGGATCGTCACGTCGTCGGGGATCAGCTTGCGCTCGACGATGGTGCGGACGAAGTCGAAGTCGGGCTGCGACGCCGAGGGAAAGCCGACCTCGATTTCCTTGAGCCCGATCTCGAGCAAGAGCCCGAACATCCGGAGCTTTTGCTCGACACTCATCGGCTTGACGAGGGCCTGGTTGCCGTCGCGCAGGTCGACGGCGCACCAAACGGGGGCGCGCTCGATCACGCGGTCGGGCCAGCGCCGATCGTGCTTTTCGATGCGGGGAAAGGGGCTGTATTTGCGATGGTCGTAGGTCATGGCGAGCTCTGGAAGGGGACCGAGGGTAACCAAACCGACCCGCAATCTTCTTGTGAACGTGGCGCCCGTGGAAGATTTTTTGAATATTTATTGCTACCTTTACTCACTTCTAGGCATTTAATTGCTCCATGGAACACCCGCCGGAATTCGACCCCATCGACCGCCGGATCCTGGAGCAGCTGCAGCAGAACGCCGGCCTGACGAATCAGGAACTCGCGGAGCGGGTGGGACTCTCGCCGTCGCCGTGCCTGCGCCGCGTGAAGACGCTCGAGGAGCGCGGCGTCATCGAAAAGCGCGTCGCGGTGCTCTCACCTCGAAAGCTCGGCCTCTCGCTCACGGCGCTGATCCAGATCTCCATGGACCGCCATACCCCCGACCGCTTCGACAAGTTCGAAAAGACGGTGCGGCGCTACCCCGAGGTGCAGGCTTGCTATCTCATCACGGGACAGCAGCACGACTACCTGCTCATCGTCGTGGTCCCCGGCATGGAGCAATACCAAGCGTTCTTGCTCGACAAGATCACGCGTATCGAGGGCGTGACCGGCGTGCATTCGAGCTTCGTCATGCGGCGCGTGGTGGAGACCACGGCGCTGCCGCTCGGGTATTTGTGAGCCGCCGTGACGTGCTTTATCGACCGCACATTGCCGACCAGCACCGAGCTGCTAAATCGGGGACCGGTTCCAGTCGCATCCCTGTCTCGTTAGGAGAACCTTCATGCGGAGATTGCTCGCGCGCCACGCCTTGCTCTTTGGTCTTTGCGCTTCAGGGCTGCTCGCCGCGGCCTGCGCGAGCTCGAAGGGCGCCCGGGAAGACGGCGACGGCTCGACCAACAGCGGCGGCTCGGGCAACGACGCCGCGGCCGCAACCGGCGGCACCGACACGTCGTCAGGCGGCAGCGGCGCAACCGGCGGCACCGACACGTCGTCGGGCGGCAGCGGCGCAACCGGCGGCGCCGACACGTCGTCGGGCGGCAGCGGCGCAACCGGCGGCACCGATACGTCGTCGGGCGGCAGCGCGACGGGCGGTGACACCGGCGCTCCAGGCGGCACGGGCGCGAGCGCGGGGCAAGGCGCGGGCGCGTCGGCCGGCTCCGGTGCGGGCACGGCGGGATTGCCCGGCGCTGCCGGCGCGACGAGCGGCGGGCTCGGCAACGCGATGCAGTCCGGCATGGGTAGCTCGAGCGAACGTTACGCGACCGAGATGGTGAGCCGCGACAACGTGCCCTACATCCTCATCACCAACGGCTGGGGCCCGGGATTTCAGAGCCACACGGTCTCCTGGGACGGGACCGCGTTCACGGTCGAGGCCATGGAGGGCATGCGCGGCTCGAGCGGCCAACCGGCGTCGTATCCGAGCGTCTTCTGCGGCCATTACTCGGTGCAGCAGGTGCCCGATTGTGGCCTCCCGCGTGCGCTCGATCAGATCAAGTCCCTGAAGACGGGCTGGCGCTGGTCGGCGAACGGGAACACGGGGCCGTACAACGCCGCTTACGACATCTGGCTCGGCACCGACACGGGCTTCGGCATGTACCTGATGGTCTGGCTCCGCGATCCACCGACCGAGCAGCCCGCGGGCTCGCCCGATCCGGCGAATCAAGGCATCACGGTCGCGAACACGCCGGGCGTCTGGAACATCTGGAGCGGCACGGTGAACAATCGTCCCATCATCAACTGGGTGCGCGCCGAGGGCAGCGACACCTCGGAGATCGAGTTCGACGTGATGGACTTCATTCGCGACGCGCAAACGCGCGGGCTCACCATCACGGGCACGCAAGTGAACGCGGTCGCCGTTGGGTTCGAGATCTGGCAAGGACCGGTCACGAACCTGAAGAGCGAAGACTTCTACGTCGACGTGGAGTGACGAAGGAGTCGGCGGCGCGCGTAGTTCCAGCCGGGGAGCGCACTTTCTTGCGCTTTGCTCGCTCTCGCTCGGGCTCTTGACGTAGAACGTAGAGCAATGTGGCGATGGCTCGAGCGCGTGCCCCGGCGCCGCGTCACGCTTGCGGCGCTCGGCGCGCTCTTCATCGCCGTCGAGCTCGCTTTCTTTCGCGGCACGACGGGCGCGGGCGTCGCGCTCATGCTGCTCGTCGGGGCGGCGGGCGCGGGCGCGGCGTGGCTGCGGGCCGAGCTACGAGCGCGCGCTTGGTCGCGCGGAGAAACGGCCGCGAGGCGTCGTAGTATCGCCGAGTGCGCGCTCGTCACGACGCTCGTCGTCGTCGCGAGCGCGTGCGTCTGGGGGCCCGCGTTCCAACGCGGCGGCTACAGCCGCTACGATTGGGCGCCGCATCACGCGAACCTGCGCCACCTCGTGGATGCGCTCGCCAAAGGCGACGGCGTACCGCGCTGGGTGCAGAGCGTCGCGACGGGCGCGAGCCCCTACGAGCTCTATCCACTATTTCTGGACTACGTCACGGCGCGCGTGGCCGTCCTTTTTCACGTCGAGGATCTCACGCTCCTGCTCGTGCGCTCGGGCATCCTCATCCATACGCTGGGCGCCGTGGGCGCGGCGCTCCTCGCACGCCGCGTCGTCGGCTGGAAATGGGGCGCGTTCGTCGGACTCGCCGTGCTGCTCGATTTCGGCTCGCTCTTCGGCGGCGGCGCGAGCGGCGTCCTCTACCTCGGCGTCGTGCACAGCACCCTTGCGTTGAGCGTCTGGCCGTTCGTGATGCTCGCCCTCATCGAAGCGCTCGAACGGCCGTCGCTCCTCACCTCGGCGAGCATCTGGCTCCTCACGGCGTTCGCGCTGCTCTGCCACCCCATCGGCCTCGTCGCCGCGCTCGCGACGGCGGGCGCGCTCGTGCTCGTCGCGTGCCTCGCGCGCGACGTACCTCGGCACCGGGTCCTGTTCGCGCTCGGGCACCTCGCGCTCGGAGTCGGCCTCGTCGCGTGGGTCTGGCGTCCGTTCAGCCAGCGGGTCTTGCTATACGGCCTTCACTACGCCTGGACGCCGGACGCCGCCGGCCATTTTTTCGGCGATTTGCTGCAAAACTCGCAGCCACAAGCGACGTTCACGCCGCTCGTCTACGTCGCCTACGTCGGCATGCTGGTCGCGCTGCTTTCGCGACGAGCGGCGCCGACGCTCGTCGCCTGTTACGCGACGATTTTGCTGTCGGGCTTGGTCGACCAGCTCTACCTGGTGCTCCACCTCGCGCCGTCGCTCGAAACGGCGCGCATGCAAGTGTCGCGCTTCGCCTCGATGACGAAGGCGAGTGTCTACGTCTCCGCGGCGTATCTCTTGGCCGGCGCGTGGCTACGCGTCGCGCCGCTCTGGCGCGACCGAGGGCGCTACCTCGGCGCGGCCATTCTCGCGGTGCTTGCGTTTCCGTTCGCGCGCGGCGCCGTCGCGTACACGAGCGAGCTCGAGCGCGAACTCGCGGCGCAGGCGCACCCGGACGTTCCGGACGCAGCCGGGTTTCGCGCTTTGATCGCCTGGGCCCGCGACCAGGAGCGCGCGGAACGACCGGACGCCTACGCGCGCTTGTTGAGCGACGATACCGAGCGCTATTACTCCGTGTGTCACGTGAACGCCGAGTCCGGCTTGCCGGCGCTCTGGCTCGGAGACACGTCGCAGCTGTTCTTGCGGGAGCGCATCGAGGACGGCTCCCCCGCGAGCCTACGCCGCTTCGACGTTCGCTGGGTCATGCACCACGGCGCGCCGCCGTCGACGGGTGACCCCGCAACCGAGCGGCGATTCGGCAGCTATTTCGTGCGTGAGGTGCCGGAATGGGACGGGCGCTTCGCACGCATCGAGCGCGGTGCGGGCAACGCCGTCGTGACGCGCCTCGAGGACGACCGCGTCGACGTGGAGCTCCGTGACACCCGTGCTCCGGCGCTCGTGGCGCTCGGCATGGGCTACTACCCGCGCTGGGAAGCCACGCACGAGACGCGGGGCAAGCTCGACGTGTATGCCTATCCGACGATTCCGGGCGGCAAGCTACGCGTGGTCGCCGCATGGCTGCCGCCTGGTCGCACCACGTTCCGCCCGTCGGGCCCGCTGCCGTCCGACGGCAGTGGTTCGACGGCCAGCGTGCTCGCACTGCTCGCGGGCGTTGCGAGCAGCGTCGTATGGCCGCTGGCGCGCGTTCGACGACGCCTGCTCCGAGGTTTCGCGACCGCCGCGCGCTCCGTTCGGCGCGAGCACGCAAAGCTCGCGACGCTGGGAGCAATCGTCCTCGTGATCGCGCTGCTCGGCTCGAGCTTCGGGAACGCACGGCGCGCGACCGCCGCACTCGAGGTCGGCAGTGGCCTCGTTCCGCTCGCGCGCGTGGAAGAACGGCACGGGGACGGGTTCCGCGCTTGCGCGTACTCGTGGCTCAGCGGGCAATTCCGCTGCCCGAGCGGGGCGCTCGTTTTCGACGCCGAAGCGCAGCTCCTCAACGATGCACCCCCGAGCCCCGCGCTCGTGAGCCCCGTCGTGAGGCTCAGCGCACGAAGCACGCCGAGCGAGCTCCGCCTCGTGTTCGAACCGCGCTTGCAGGGGGAGTATTGGGCGAGGACGGCTCGGACTACCGCGACGCTGGCCGTCACGGGTGTGCCGGTGGTGACGCTCGACGACCGGCAGGTATCGCTCGTTTATCCCTCGAAAAGCGCGCGCCGCGAGGTCGTGCTCGAGGCGCGGGTCGACGCCCGCGAGAGCGCGGACATCAGCCTCGTTCGCGCTCGGACCCTCGAACCGGTTCGGAATTATCCTGAAGCACCTGAAGCGCCACCCCTACCCGGCGGGTGATGCGACGCTTCGGCCTCACGCGCGGCTCGTCGTCCACAGGCCACGCACACGCTGGGGAGAAGCACAAAAGCGTCAAGGGCACGATTGTCACACCGAGGCGTGATTGAAGCCCGCTCATTCGGCTGCAGCGTGCCCGGAGCCGAGCAACGTGCGAGCGGCCGACGTTCCACTCTTCACCGCGGCCGCGACCGTACCCACCTCGTCGGCATCGAAAAAATCACCGATCACGAGCAGCGGAGGGCTACCGGCGAAGATCGGCAGCTCGACTTCCGAATCAGCGCCGGCAAGCTCGTACGGATACGCGCCCCGCGACAGCTGATCGACGCCGAAATCATGCACGTACACGTCGCGGACGAACCCGCGCGCTTCCGTCAGTGTCTGGCCCATCAGCCGTGCGAAGGTCGCCAGCGCCGCGGCGCCGGCACGTCGCTCCCCGGCAATTTTCGCGCAGCGAGGCCCGCCGCACCAGGCGACGAGGCGGGGATCCTTGGGGTCCGAGCTCGACCACCACGTCGGAAAGTCCTCGTCGAGCGCGTGAATGAACGAGCCAGCGGGCAGCGCGGCTTGAAAGGGCACCGGCTCGACCAAGCGGAGCGTCACCCGAAGGGCAAGCCCGCTCTCGAAGCGCCGCGCCGCGAACTGCACCTCCGGCGGCGGCGGCTCGAGCTCGATCCCGCCGAGCTCGCGCGGCGCCTGAAACATCGCGAGAGGTACCGCGACGATACAGGCCTTCGCCCGGTACTCGCGCAGGCCGTCTCGCACGACGACACCTTCTCCCGTGACGGCCACGGTCTCGACGCGACAGCCGAGGGCGAGCCCGGCGCCCGCGTTCACGAGCTCGGCGGAGAGAAAATCGATGAGGGCGCCGTAGCCCTGCGGGGCGCGCGCTTGAGTTTCCGTGACGGACGCCTGCCGGATGATGGAGCGCGCGCTGACGCGATCGGCTGGACCTCCGTGAAATCCTTCGACGAAATGCTGAAACCAGCGACCGTGCTCGGAGTCGAGTCCACGCATGTGCGCTAGCTCGAGCGCGGATTCGCCGTCCGTAGGCCGTGCACGTTCGAGCTCGCCGAGGACGTCGTTGAGGTCCTTCGCGGGACGAACCTCGCCACCCGCGAGCTCGAAATGTCGGCCCGCCACGGGCTCGAGCTCGAGCCGCGCCTCTCGAGCGAGCGCCAAGAGCTCCGGCGGCTTACCGTGGATGAACTCCGCGCCGAGCTCGACCGGCGCGGCCGCAGGCTCGGGTCGAACCGTGAGGATGCGCCCGCCAGGGCGCCCGCGCCCTTCGAGCACGGCAACGCGGGCCCCGCCGCGAGCGAGCTCATGCGCGGCGGAGAGGCCGCCGATGCCTGCCCCGACGACGATGACATCCCATCCGCCCTTTTCGACTGACGGTTCGACTCGTTCGACTTCTTCGCCCACGCGCCTTCGAGCCAGCAAGCCATGTACCAAGCGTGAACGGTCGTGCGTGGGCGGCCTCGGAGCCAGTGCGCCACGGGGCGTTTTGTAGCGGTGAGTCAGTCGTCACGCGGCTGGCCGTAGGGCCCTCGTGCGCCGGCGCCGTGCCATCCAAACCAAAGACCCGAGCACCACGCCGAACGATGCAGCGAACGGAAGTTTCGCGTTCGAGAAAGCGACGGCGCCCTTCCATGCGATCGATCTCGGTGCGCACGCTCGCCTTCATGCTCGGCGATGCGCGTCGCCGCGAGCGTCGGAGCTTCATGCGAGCCGCCTTCTGAGTGCGTTCACCGGGGAAACGCGCGGCCGTCCCGCGCTTACACTTCCGAACGAGCTCGACGGCGACTGTTCGCGGTTATGCTGCGCGCCCCTTGGCCACCACCACCGTCGCGAATCCGCCCTGGGCCGAGCTCGTGCAGCTGGTTCCCATCGTCACGCTGGCCTTGCCGTTCATCATCGCCGGCAAAATCGATTTCGAGCGAGCGGGGACAGCGCTCCTCCTCGCTGCGCTCCTCACATTGCCCGTTTCGGCGTTCGTGCTCGCCAAGGGTTGCGTCCTCAACCCGATCTTGGTCGGAACGGCGCTGTGGTTGTGGCTGGCGGCCGTTGCGTTTCGAGCGCCACTCCCCGGCCTCGTCGCCGTTCTGAGCGACGCTCAGGGTGCCGGTCTCTTCGCGGGCGTGCTCGCCATCGGCCTCGTGAGCACCTTCGCGTCACCGCAAGGCTTCGTCGGCTGCCGGCATCCGAACCGTGCATGGCTCGCGCGCGCGTCCCTTCTGCTGCTCTTGCTGAGTACGCTGGCCCTCGGCTGGTCCTGGGCGTTCCGTCAGAATATTCGCCTCGGCGGCGGGCTACCCTTCATCGTGCTCAACGTGGCCCGTCGCATGCTCGTGTTACGCGCTCCAAAACCCGTCTGACGCGACCTACCGCTACGGAACGCCCACTGGCGGCGGATCATGCTTGGAAGATCTTCCGCCATTTCACCCCCTTGCGGGCAGGAGCCCCCGGCACGACATACTTCTCGAGTCGTTCATGGTCACGACCATGCGCTACGCCCCTCAGGGGCAAGTGTTCGTCACCGTGCACGGCACCGAGCCGCCGTCGGATGACGAGTGGGCTCGCTACCTCGAGGTCAGCAAGACGCATTTCGGCTCGCTCCGGGCGAGCGTGGTCATCACGGAAGGCGGCGGGCCGAACAGCCGACAGCGAGCGCTCCTCACCGAACGGTATCCGGAGTTCGGGCCGGTCCCCGTGGCCGTCGTCTCCGATTCGCCGATGACGCGCGGGATCGTCACGGCGCTCCACTGGCTCGGCAAGAACATCCGCGCTTTCCGCCCGACGGACCTTGCCGGGGCGTTCGAATACCTTTCGGTGCCCGTCGCGGAGCGTGAAGCCCTGCTGCATCGCGTTGCCGTGCTGCGCTCCGAGCTCCGCAGCATCGACGCGTCCGAGCGCGCGAACGCCGTCGCAAGCACCAAGCACCGAAACGGCTGAGCCTCGCCAATTATGCGGATTTCTTGCTGAAATCGCGCCGGAGCGCGTGCTCTGAGCTACTCGGCCCGGCTTCGGGGTCATGAAGATCAGCGGATGGCCATCCTCCTACTGCCGCAGCAAAGCGGGCACCATGTCGCGTGGTGACCGAACCTCGGCCGACCACGCGTTCCGGCGCAGGCCCGACGGACGCCGCTCTCGTCCTGGCGGCACGAGCGGGGGAGCTCTGGGCCCAGGAAGCGCTATTTCAACGTTACGCGCGCATGGTGCTCGCGCTCTCGCAGCGGGTCTTGGCGGGCCGCGACGATGCGGACGATCTCGCACAGGACGCGTTCGTGTACGCGTTCACGCGCCTCGACACGCTGCAGAACCCACAGGCGTTTCACGCGTGGCTGCGCTCGATCGTGGTACGGACCGCGAGCAAGCGGCTGCGGCGCCAGCGCTTGCTCACGCGTCTCGGCTTGCGGCGGAGCGAGCCCATCGACCCGGACAGCGTGATCGCCGTGGAAGCGCCGCCGGACGTGGCCGCGGAGCTCCGCCACGTTTACCGGCTGATCGAGCGGCTACCCGCCGAGGAGCGTGTCGCCCTGGTGCTTCGGCGCGTCGAGGGTATGGAGCTTTTGGAGATCGCCGAGGAGATGAAGTTGAGCCTCGCCACCGTCAAACGGCGGCTCGCCGCAGCCGAAGGCCGGCTCGAGCGCGCGAAGGCGAGAAGGGCCGCACCGTAACGTGACCGCCGGCTCGCCTTCGTCCAAGTACGTCAAAGTGGACGTTTCGCCCGCGCGCATCGCGCGGGTATGGGCGGGCGTGTCGGAGCGCCTCGAGGTCGCGCCGAGAGGCCGGCGGCGTTGGCTCTATCGCAGCATGGCCGTCGCGGCGCTCGCCGGCATCGCGGGCGTCGTCACCGCGCGCGTGGTGGGCGAACACCACGCTCGCTCGGCGTGGTCGGCGGCCGCGCTCGAAACGGCGAGCGACGCCATGGCCGTCGCGCTCGACGACGGCTCGCGCCTGGAGCTCGCCGCGCAAACGAAGGTGCGCGTCACCGGCAACGAGCCGCTCTCGATGGCGCTCGAGCTCGATCGCGGCCGTGTCGATTGCGACATCACGCCGCGTCCAGGCCGCCACTTCTCCGTCTCGGCGGCGGGCGTCGAGGTGCGGGTGAAAGGCACGCGCTTCGGCGTCGAGCTCGCACCTGGGCGCGATCGCGTGGACGTGGACGTGACGCGCGGCTTGGTCGAAGTCAGCTGGGCGAACGGAGCCGAGCGTCGCGATCTCGCGGCAGGCGAGCGCTGGTCGATCGACCTCACGCGGCCGGCGGCGACGAACGAAGCGCAAGAGCCCGTGGCGAGCGCGGAGCCGCCCGCAGCGCCGGACGCACCGAGCTCTGCGGAAGAGGGTTCGCCGCCGGCTCATGCGAGCGCGCCGCACGCGGCGCTCGCGACGCCCGGCGCGCGCGAGCGACTCGACCTCGGTAACGCCGCGCGCCGCGCCGGTGACGCCGCGAGCGCCGCGCGCGCCTACGAGCAGCTGCTCAGCGCGCACCCGAGTGACCCGCGGGCGGGGCTCGCCGCGTTCGAGCTCGGCCGGCTGCGCATGGACCGGCTGGGGGACGCGCAAGGCGCGATTTCGGCCCTGCAGAAGGCCGTGCTGCTCGCCCCCGGCGCGGGGTTCCGCGAGGACGCGATGGCGCGGCTCGTCGAAGCCTACGCTGCGGCCGGAGCGACCGATCGCTGCCGCTCGGCTCGAGCCGCTTACCTGAAGAATTACCCGAGCGGCGTGCATGCGACCGCGGTCGCGCGCCAGTGCGGCGGCGACGACTGACCCATTGCCGCCGCGCGACTCGGAGCTTGCCCGCGGGCGGCGACGGCGCACACCATGGGCCGCGTGCCCGGTCTCACGGCGCTTTCACGAGCCTGCTCGCTCGTCCTCGTCGCCGTGACGTGGGCCGCGTCGAGCTCGGCAGAGACGTGCGGCGCGAACGCTCGCCCTTGGGTCAGCCTCGACTTCACGGGCAGGGACTTTTCTCGAGAATTCGAGGACAAGGTGCTCGCTGATCTGCGCGCCGGGCTCACCGAGCGCGGCATCGACGCGTGCGCCGGGGACTCCGGCCCGAACGCGGCGCCGCCGCTCGCGACGGTCGCGGTCGCTTCCGAGAACGAACGGAGCGTCGCCGTCAGCGTGGAAGTGCGTGACGCCGTCACGGAGAAACGGGTGAGCCGCGACATCGATCTCACGCGAGTGCCGCCCGACGGGCGCGCGTTCGCCGTCGCCATCGCCGTGGATGAGCTCGTGTGGGCGAGCTGGGCCGAAATCGCCCTCGCGAAACGCAACGCGCGTGGCGCGGCGCCGCGGCCGAGCAAGCCTCCGCCCCCGGAGGTCGAAGCCGGCGTGGAACGCGAGCTCCCGCAAGCGAACGGGCGCACGTCGGAGCTGCTCTTGCGGTTCGCCGCCGAGCGCTACCTCGGGGGGCAAACGCAGCTCGGCGGCGATCTGGGCACGCTTTTGCCGCTCGGTGAGCGGCTGACGCTCGAGCTCGACGCCGGTCTCCGTCAGGGTTTGGCTGTGTCGGCACCGGACGGACGCGTGCTTGCGAGCGCCCTCGGTATCGGGGCCGGCCTGCGCTTGTCGCTCGTGCACACCGCCGCGGCGGAGGTCGGACCAAGCCTCGGCGCGCGCCTCACCGTGACGCGTCTTCGCGGCGCGGCGAGCCCGAGCGCGAGCGACGGTGAGGTGTCGGGGCTCACGGCGTACGGGCGGCTCGGTGTGTGGAGCTCGCTCCGGCTCGGCGGCGCGCTCCATCTCGATGTCGCCCTCGGCGCGGGCGCGCCCCTCCGCGCGCTCGAAGCAACCGACGCCGGACGCGACGTGACGGGCGCCTCGGGCATGGAGCTCTTCGGCGAGCTCGGGGTCGGCGTGGAGCTCTGATGCGCGCCTACTCACATGCCCTCTCCATCGCGCTCTTCGCGGTCGGTTGCGTCGATCGCGGCCAGGTGCTCGAACCGACAGAGCTCGACGCGGGCGGAGCCAGCGCGGGCGCCGGCGGCGAACCGGCCGAGCCGACGAACGTCGTGATCTCGAGTATCGCGGTCGGCATGTCGCACGGACTCGCGGTGTCGTCCGGGAGGCTCTACGGGTGGGGTCTCAACGCCGCAGGCGAGCTCGGCCTCGGCGACACCACGGAGCGCCGCGTCCCCACGCCCCTCGCGAGCGACATCGCGTTCGTCAGCGTCACCGCGGGCGGCGACTACAGCTGCGCCCTCGACGAAGTCGGCGCCGTCTACTGCTTCGGTGCGAACGACCGCGGTCAGCTCGGACAGGGCGATCGCGCCCCGCGCCACGCACCCGCGCGCGTCACGCTGCCGGTCTCGGCGCGCGCACTCTCGAACAACTTCGAGCACGTGTGCGCCTTGCTCGCCGACGCGTCTCTCTATTGCTGGGGCTCGAACTTCGAGGGCGAGCTCGGGCAAAGCGACGACCCGCCCCCGAAGCAAGACGACACCGCCGTCGACTTCCTCGCGCCCGTTCAGGTGCCGGGCAACGACTGGAGCTACGTCTCGGCCGGCGACGGCGCGACGTGTGGGATTCGCTTCGACGGCACGCTGTGGTGTTGGGGCAGAAACAGCGGACACCAGCTCGGCGGCGCGAGCACCGATATCCAGGTCCGGCATCCGCTCCAAGTCGGGCAGGATACGGATTGGTTGCGCGTCGAGACCGGCCAACAATTCTCGTTCGCGCTCAAACAGGATCACTCGCTCTGGTGCTGGGGCACCAACGTCGCGCAGGACGCCGCGGGCGACGGCAATCCGCTCGGCAGCGACACGGACGCCTTCGACGTGCCGACACGCCTCGGCGGGGCGCGAGACTGGGTTTCGGTCGGGGTGCGCGTGTTCCACACGTGCGCCGTCAACCGCGCGAGCGAGCTCTGGTGTTGGGGTCGCAACATCGAGGGTCAGCTCGGCACCGGTGACACGAACGTCCGTGACACGCCGGCGCGCGTCGCGACCGGCAGCGCAGAAGTCGCCGTTTCGTGGTTCAACACCTGCATCCGCAGCACCGCCGGCCATGTGCTCTGCACGGGAAAAAACGACGACGGCGAAATCGGTGACGGAACCAGCGATCGGCCCCTCGTCTTCACCGACGTAACGCCGCTCGCCGATTGAGCCGTGCGCTCGGGGCCGCGGTACGTCCCCATGTGACCTTCTCGGCGTCCCTCGCACCGTGGCTCATCACCGCGCTCGTCGTTTCATGCGCCGAGCTCCCGGACACGCAGCTGAAAAATCACGCCGGCCGCGGCGGCGGTAGCGGTACGGGCGCGGGCGGCAAAATCACGAACGACGGCGCCGGCGCCGCCGGTGCTCCTCTCGGCGGAAAGGGCACGATCGCGGGAAGCGGCGGCATCGCGACCGGCGGCTCGTCCACCGCGGGCGACGGCACGGGCGGCATCGGCGGCACGACCGCCGTCAGCAACGGCGGCACCAAAACGGGGGCCTCCGGCAAAGGCGGCAGCGGACCGAGCAGCGGCGTGGGCGGTAGCGCCGCGGACAACGGCGGCGCCGACGGCGGCGCGCCCGAAGGCGGCACACCGGGCAACCCCGGCAGCGGCGGGAGCGCGGGCTTCTCGACGAATCCGGACGACTTCTTCGGTGACAGCCAGTGCGACGACTCCACCTTCGCGCTCTGCGAAGATTTCGAGAGCGGTTCGCTCGACACGGGCACGTGGCAGACGCGGGGCGCCGCGCCGAAAATCGAAACCACGCGCGCCGCTCGCGGCAAATACTCCGCGCACTTCCACACGGACGACAACGGCCTCGCCTACATCACGCAAACCAAAACGTTCCCCGCGCCGAACGATCGCTACTACGCGCGCGTCTTCGTCTGGTTCGACGCGCTACCGACCGCGCCCGATTGGGCGCATTGGACCATCTCCGGCGCGCAGGCGGGCACGGCCTCGGACGCGCCCGAAATCCGCGTCGGAGGCCAATGGAACACCAACGACGGCATCGAGCTCTTCGGCGTCGGCACCGATCGCGGCGACACCGGCGATTGGACCAACCTCGACGCCGACCCGAACGGCAAACCCAAAGCCGTCCCCGCCAAAACCTGGGCATGCCTCGAATGGAAATTCGACGGCACCGCCAACGAAACCCAATTCTGGTGGGACGGCGTCGAGCACCCCTCCCTCGCGACGAGCTCGAGCAACCACGGCGGCTCGAGCGACCCCTTCATCCTCCCGCAATTCGGTTCCATGTGGGTCGGCTGGTGGCTCTACCAAGCCGGCACGACCCCGCCCTCCTTCGACGTCTGGATCGACGAAGTCGCCGTCGATTACCAAAGAATTGGGTGCAACCACTGAGCGGACCCCGTCGGTCCATCGCGTCGGGCGCCCTCGCTCCGCTCGCGTCACGCGAGGAGCTCTCTCTCGGCCTATCCAATCCCCCTCCGAGACCTGCAGGTCTCCGGACAACTCGGGCGAGCGCCAGCACGACGCCACGCGGCCGCGTAGGGCCGTTACCGCGACGCCGCGCCGCGGTGCTTGGCGAGCGCGCCGCCGCGCGATTTGGCGGCGACGTTGCGGTGGGACGGCTTGAGGCGCGCTTCGAGTTGGCGGCCGAGGCGCTCGGCGGGCGGATCGGTGAAGCGGACGTGGAAGTGCGTGATGTGGCCGTAGGCGTGCCGAATCGGGGTATCGCGGTGGGCGGGGCTCTCGAAGAGCGTCGCGAGCCACGCCGGGTCTTCGCCGTGGTCGAGCGCATAGCGCTGGAGCAAGCCTTGAACGGAGCGATCCATGAAGATGTATTGGACGGAGCCCTGCGCGATGAGTGATTTGACGAGCGCCCAGGTGAGCTCGCGGTCGAGGTTTTCAGCGGTGGCGCGCGTGTACCATTTGCCGCCAGGCTGGTAGAAGTAGCCGACGTCCACATCGACACCGAGCTGGTGGCTGTGGTGCGGCCGCAGGTAGCCGCCTCGCTCGTGGCTGAGGTCGCCGACGTTCATGTCCGGCGCGCGCGGATAGAGTGCGTGAACCTCGGCGGCGGCGGCGCGGAGCGAGCGCACGGTGTCGCTCGTGCCCCAGCTCGTGTCGTGACTGACCATGACGTGAAGGCCGGGCTCGCTGTCGAGCTCGACGGCGTTGAACAAGCGCCCACGGTTCGGACGTCCGACGCAGACGGAACCGAGCGATGACGGCTTCATCAGCGCGAGGCGGTTGAGCTCGGCGGGGCCGAGGCCGAGGAGCGGGTTCGGCGCGGGGTGAATGTCGAGCGTTTCGAGCTCGATGTGGCTCGGGGCGAGCGGCGCGGCCGCGGTGACCGGCGCGGGCGGCGCGACCGCCGCCCGAACGGTGGTGGCCGTCGCGGTCGACGTCATGCGCGAATACGCCTTTTGCCCGCCGACGGCCGTCGCTGCCAAGACGCACGCGGCTGGCAGCACGCGCCGCCACGGAGACGTGAGGTGGACCCCCTTCTCCGCAGAGCGCATCCGGCTGAGCGCCTTCCGAAATCGATGCCAGCCGACCATTGAGCGGAATCAATACGCTACGATTTCGGGCGGGCGTCGGCAACGTGAGCGCGGAAGTCAGCGAGACGCTTTCGCTCTTTTTCGTCGAGCTCGAAGGCGTCCGCGACGAGCTCGTCGAGCTCGCTCTGCTCTTTCGCGAAAATTCCACGACCGCGCAACGAGAGCTCGGCGCCGAACGCTTCGAGCGCGCGGACGAGCGCGGGGGTCGGCGGCGCGGGCGTCGCTCGAAGGTGCGCGATTTTCAGCTGAGGCATGCCCTGGCGCGCGTCGCGATGACGCGCATGGTGGAGCCAGCGGATGGGCGTGGAGTTCAGGTAGGCGACGAGAAAAGCGGCGGAGTGTTCGGCGTCTTCGAAGCCCGCGAGCAGCGAGTTGCGAAAGCCGACGCCGTCCGAGAGCGCGGCGACGGGCACGCGCGCGGTTTGACGCACGAGCACGCGCACGCGCGCCCATTCTTCGCGGGCGCGCAGGCGCGCGCCGAACCACGCGGGATCGGCGTGCGCGGAGGGGGCGCGCAAGCCGAACGCTTCGAGATCGCTGCCGGAACGGAGCGGCACGCTGTGCCGTTCGCTCGGCGCGGCGACGAGGTGCTCGCCGTCACGGCCGGTCGACTGCAGGCCGCGTTCGCCGAAGAGCGACGGCGGGAGCGGCGAGCGCGCGAGCTTTTCGATGAGGCCGCGCGCGACGCGATCGAGATCGGGGCGTTCGACCGGCCAGTGACGGTCGGGCACCTCCGTGAGCGGCTCGGCGCGACGCGTGGAGCGGAGCACCATGCACGGCTGAAAAACGCCGTCGAATGCGTCCGCGCCGAGGTCGGGCAAGAGCGCGTCGGGCACGCAGAAGCGATCGTGAGCGCGGCGCGTCGGGCGATAACCGGCGAGCTCGGACATCGAGCTCGGAAGCACCAAGCCGAGACGACCGCCGGGGCGCAGAAGCTCTGCAGCGCGTTCGACGAAGAGGCCCTGAAGGTTTTTGTAGCCGTGAAAGGATTCGAAGCGCGCGTAGGCGCCGCGGAGCTCCGGCGCGAGCGGTTGCGCGGCGCGGCCCGCGTACGAGACCCACGGCGGGTTGCCGACGAACGCGTCGAAGCCGCCGCGCTCCGCGAACACCCGCGGGAAACCGGCGCTCCAGTCGAAGTCCGTGAGTGATTCGCCCGGGCGGAGTGCCGCGTCGAACGCGCTGAGCGGCACCGTGGCGTCTTCGATCGCGAGCCAGAGCGCTTGGCGGGCGACGGTGACGGCGAGCTCGTCGCGGTCGACGCCGAAGAGGCAGCGCTCGGCGACCCGGCGATGCGCGGACACACGGAGTGAAGCTGCCGGCGGCGCTGCGCGGAGTGAAGCTACCGTGTCGCTCGCCGTCGCGCGCCGTTCGGCTTCCAGCAAGCGCGTGGCCAGGTAACGGCACGCGGCCACGAGAAAGGCGCCGGTGCCCATCGCCGGATCGCAGACGCACAGAGCGAGCACGGCGTCCGGCGTGGGCTCGGGGCCGAGCAGCGGGTCGAGCGTGTCGGCGACGACGCGGTCGGTGAGGGCGCGCGGCGTGTAGTGCGAGCCGGAACGGCGCCGGGCGACGCTGTCGAGGAGGGCGACGCGCCCCGCGGCGACGCGCGAGCCGCGCTGCGTGTTCGCGCGCGCCAGCGGAACCAGCCGTTCGACCGCGGCTCCGCCGGCCGGGCGCGGCTCGGCGACGACGACGCTGTCGCGCGCCGCGAGCTCGACGCCCGTCGCGAGCAGCCCTTCGTAAAACGCGCCGAGCTCGTGCGGCTCGAGCGCGGCGAAACCCGTGCGATCGCGCCGTTCAGCGAGCGCGCGCAGGGCGGCTTCGAGCACGGCGCCGAGCGTCTCCGCACCGAGCGGCCACGTTGCGCGCAGCGTGACACCGCGCGCCCCCACCAAAAAGCCGCTCGGCTCGGCGACGAGGCCGCGTGCCGCCGCCGCATGCGCGAAAGCAGCTTCGGTAACGGCGGTGACGAGAGCCGCGCGCGCGCGGCCGTCACGCGCGGCGAACGCGCGTTCCATCGGGCCGGCCTTCGTGGCTGGGGGCAGCGCTTCGAGCACGGCGGCGAGCGCGCGCCGGGCTTCTTCTGCGGGAGTGGTGCTGGCCGCTCGCGCGGGAGACATGCCGCCGCACTTTAGCGTGTTTTTAGCGCGGTTCGCGACTCCGATGGGGCGCGGGCTCGCCGCACGTATTCGGAAGGTGTCTCGCCCACGACCGCCTTGAAGTCGCGAACGAAATGCGCCTGGTCGAAGTAGTCGAGCGCCGCGGCCACGGCGCCGACGCTTTGGTCCGTCGTCGCGAGTAGTTCCGCGGCTTCCTGCAAGCGAAACCGGCGTACGACCCATTTCGGCCCGACGCCGACGCACTCGCGAAAAAGGCGCTGGAGCGCGCGGATGCCGAGACCGCTCGCGCGGGCGAGCTCGGCGACGCTCTTGAGCTCCCGCTCGGTGCGCACGCGCTCGACGAGGTCGCGGGCGAGCTCGGCTTCCGCGTCGGACGGCGGCAGCCGCGCCCGCAGGTGCGCTTCGAGCAGCCTGGCCCGTGCGATTTCATCATTTTCGGCGAAAATTTCGCGAAGCAGGAGGGTCGGCGGCGCGCCGAGCTGACCACCGAGCGGCGGGCTCTCGTCGGTGAGACGAACGACGGGCGCGCCGAACCAGGGCCGGAACATGCCGGGGCGGAACTTCAGCGCGAAGACTTGGCCGCAACCGGTGAGGCGGCGCGTGAACTTCTTCCGGACGACGCCGACGATGCGCGCGTCGGCGCCCTCGAAGGTGACGTGTACCGACGGATAAGAGAGCACCTCGGCGACTTGAGGTTCGGCGACGTCCCAGCGCACCCACCAATAATGCTCGACCCACGGCTCGACGTCAGTGGACGGACTGATGCGACCATTCGCCACACCGGGCGGCTCTACGAGCGGACCCCGCGGCTTGCCGAGCTTCGGCGCGGGCTCGGTCGTGTTTTTACAAGCCACGGGCGAGGCGGATTGCGATGTTCGCGTGGTCGCACCGAAGTTCGAACGCGCACGGTGCGACATTTGCAAAGGATCCATAGATGTCCTACTCGACCTCCGCAACGATCGACATTCACGCGCCCCGAAACCTGGTGTGGCGCGCTCTCACCGAGCCCGCGCTCGTGAAGCAGTATTTTTTCGGGACGAACCTCGAGACCACCTGGGCTCTCGGCTCGGACCTGTTCTTCCGCGGTGAGTGGGAAGGCAAGCCCTACGAGGACCGCGGGACCGTCATCGCCTTCGCGCCCGAGAAGACGCTTTCGTACAACTATTGGTCGGCGTTCAGCGGCAAGGAGGACAAGCCCGAGCTTCGTCACCTCATCCGCTTCGACCTCGAGGACGCCCCCGGCGGCGGCGTGCGGCTGAAGATCGACCAGTCGAACATCGATACGCAAGAGCACGCCGATCATTCCGCCAAGAATTGGCAAGGGGTGCTCGCCGAGCTCAAGAAGTTCGTCGAAGCGCGCAAGTAAAGCGAGCGGCGTTTGTGGGGCTTTCTCGCGCGCGTCTTGACGACTCGCGACGGGTGTCCGAACAAAGGGCCATGCGTCGCTCAGTCCTCGCCGGGGCGTTCCTCGCCGTGCTCGCGTCTCCGCTACCGGCGCTCGCGCAGCAGAGCGACAACCAGCCCTGGAACGGCGGCTTCGATCAGAAGAACGAGCGGCGCTCGGATTTCGTGTTCGGTCTTTCGCCGAGCCTCGTGCTCATGGCGGCCGACGGCTATCCGAACGAGGTCTCCAAGATCAACGACCCCGCCTACAAGACCTCGAGCGGCTTCGCGTACGGCCCGGGTTGCCAGGCATGGATCGGCGGCGCGCTGCGAGACTGGTTCACCTTCGGCGTCGGCGGAGCGTACCTTCAAGGCGGCAACACGAGCACGCTGACGACGGGCGGCGCGTTCCTCGTGCACATCGAGGCGTTCCCGTTTTACCGGCTGGGCCTGAAGGACCTCGCCGTGTACGCGAACTTCGGCGCCGGCGGGCTCAGCCTGCACGGGCCTCACCACAAGCACGCGGCTGCCGGCTTCGCTTCGATCGGCGGCGGCGGCATCGCTTACGAAGTCGCGCGGATAGGGCACTTCGCGTTCGCCCCCACCGCGGAATACATGCTGATCGCGAGTCATAGTCTGACGGCGAGTCAGGCGCTGATCGGCGCCCGCGTCGTGTTCTACGGCGGGCCGAGCTGACGGCGCGATACGGTGTTGCGCGAAACGCGCTGAGCAGCCGGCGCGCAGGGCCGGTGCTAGCCTCCGCGCATGCCGTATCGTAGTCAATCGACGTTCTCGGGCCGCAGCATGGCCGGCGCCCGCTCGCTTTGGCGGGCTACCGGCATGAAAGACGCCGATTTCGAGAAGCCGATCGTCGCCATCGCCAATAGCTTCACCCAGTTCGTGCCCGGCCACGTGCACCTGCACGACGTGGGCCAGCGCGTCAAAGAGGTGATCGACGCGGCGGGCGGCTGGGGCGTCGAGTTCGACACCATCGCCGTGGACGACGGCATCGCGATGGGTCACGGCGGCATGCTGTACTCGCTCCCGAGCCGCGATCTCATCGCCGACAGCGTCGAGTACATGGTGAACGCGCACGCGGCCGACGCGCTCGTGTGTATCTCGAACTGCGACAAGATCACCCCCGGCATGCTGATGGCGGCGATGCGCCTCGACATTCCGACCATTTTCGTCTCCGGCGGTCCGATGGAAGCCGGCAAGCTCGTCGGCACGCACGGCCGCGACGGCAAGGCGCTCGTCCGCAAGCTCGACCTCATCGACTCGATGATCGCGGCCGGCGACAGCAAGGTGAGCGACGAAGAGCTCGGCGCGATGGAGCGCTCCGCTTGCCCGACGTGCGGCTCTTGCTCCGGCATGTTCACCGCCAACAGCATGAACTGTCTGAACGAGGCGCTCGGCCTCGCGCTGCCCGGCAACGGCACCTTGCTCGCGACGCATGCCCGGCGCTGGGAGCTCTTCGCAGAAGCCGGAAAGCGCATCGTCGGCATGGCCAAGCGCTACTGGATCGACGGCGACAAAGGCATCCTGCCGCGCGGGATCGCGACTTTCGAGGCGTTCGAGAACGCGATGGCGCTCGACATCGCGATGGGCGGCTCGACCAACACCGTGCTCCACATCCTCGCGATCGCGCACGAAGCGGGCGTCGCGTTCGAGATGAAGGACATCGACCGGCTGTCGCGGCGCGTGCCGAACGTGTGCAAGGTCGCGCCCTCCTCGCACTATCACGTCGAGGACGTGCACCGCGCGGGCGGCATCATGAGCATCCTGGGCGAGCTCGATCGGGCCGGCCTCATTCACCGCGAAGCGCGCACCGTGCACGCCGAGACGATGGGGGCCGCCATCGATCAGAACGACATCCGGCGTCCGAGCGCGACCCCTGCAGCCAAAGAGCGCGCCCTCGCGGCGCCGGGCGGCGTGCCCACGAAGGTCGCGTTTTCGCAGGACAAGTACTTCGGCGAAGCCGACGTCGATCGTGAACACGGCTGCATCCGCGACGGCGAGCACGCCTACAGCAAGGAAGGCGGGCTCGGCGTGCTCTACGGCAACATCGCCGCGGACGGTTGCATCGTGAAGACGGCCGGCGTCGACGAATCGATCTGGAAGTTCGAGGGCCCCGCGCGCGTCTTCCACTCGCAAGAAGCAGCGTGCGACGCGATCATGGCCGACAAAATCAACGCGGGCGACGTCGTCGTCATCGTGTACGAGGGACCGAAGGGCGGCCCCGGCATGCAAGAGATGCTGTATCCGACGTCGTTCTTGAAGGGCAAAGGGCTCGGCAAAGCATGCGCTCTCATCACCGACGGACGCTTCAGCGGCGGCACGAGCGGTCTCAGCATCGGCCACGTCTCGCCGGAAGCGGGAGAAGGTGGCGTGATCGGGTTGGTCGAAGAAGGCGATCGCATCCGCATCGACATTCCGGCACGCAGCATCGAGGTGCTGGTCGACGCCGCTACCCTCGCGGCGCGGCGCGAGACGATGGAGGATCGGGGCGCCGACGCTTGGCGTCCGAACCGCGACCGCCAGGTGTCGCTGGCTCTCCGCGCCTACGCGCTCATGACGACGAGCGCGGCGCGCGGCGCGATCCGCGATATTTCGCAGCTCGAGCGCAAGCGCTGAGGACGGCAACGCGCCTCACGCCGCGGCGCCGCGCCGCAACGTGAGCGCGACGCCGGCGAGCACGAGCACGGTGCCGAGCAGCGTGGTCGCGACGAAGGGCTCGCTGCGGACGGCGCGCCCGAGCAAGAGCGCGATGACGGGCGTCACGTAGCTCACGAGGCTCAGCCGGTACGCCGGCACCGTGCGCAAGAGCCACATGTAAGCACCGTACGTGACGACGCTGCCGAACGTCGCCAGATAGACCACGCTGAAGAGCGCGCCCGGCGTGACGCGTACCGCGCTGCCGCGCTCGAGCAGCGCCGAAAGCGCGAGTAAGACGACGGCGCCGAGCAGCATGGCGTCACGGTTCAAGATCAGCGAGCTCGCGCGGGACGCGCGGTGCTTGATGAGCGTGGTCGAGAACGTGACCGACAGCGGCGCGAGCAGCAGCAAAAGACCCATGGTGACGGCGCGTTCCCCGCCGCGCGCGATGTCGGTGCCGAAGAGCGAAGTGACGCCGCCGAACGCGAGCACGAGCCCGAACCATTGCCGGCCGTGGAGACGCTCGGCGCGTGTGACGAAGTGCCCGGTGAGCGCCATCAAGAGCGGGAAGGTCGCCCAGAGCACGCTCACGAGCCCCGAGGGGATCACCGTTTCGCACCAATAGACGAGCGCGAAGTTGCCGGCGAACTGGCAGAGCCCGTGCGCGACGATGACGCTCGCGGGTGGTCGCGAGCCGCCTTCGCGCGCGCCGAGCCAACGCACCAAGAGCGCCATGACCGCGCCCGCGACCGTGAAGCGCACGCCGGCGCCGAGGAGCGGCGGGAGATCGTCGAGACCCACGCGGATCACGAGCCAGGTGCTGCCCCACACGGCTGAAATCAAGCCCATCCAGCCGTAGATCACGGCCGGCCGCGGCATGAGCGGTCGCGCGGCGCTGGTGGGGGCTACGGGTGCTTCGGGCACGCCTCTCTGACGCTAGTACACGACTCAACCGCCGTGCGAAAGTGCGAGCGCGCATGGGAGCTCGCGGGTTTCGGTTTCGGCAACTCTACATGTCGGTGGACCGCCGCATCCTCGGCGCGACCCGCATCGCCTACGGCGTGGTGCTGCTCTACGACCTCTTGCGCCGCGTGCGCGTCCTCGACCTTTATTACTCGAACGACGGCATCCTCGCGAACCACTACGTCCTCTTCCAACCGCAGGATCACCCTCAGTTCTCGTTCCTCTTCCCGTTCTCGACGGGCGGCGAAGTGCGCGTCGCCTTTCTCGGGCTCGGCCTGATTTATACGCTCTACACGCTCGGGCTCTTCACTCGCGTGCTGCAAGTCCTCGTGCTCGTCGGGGTGACGAGCCTGAATTCACGCAACTTGTTCGCCGAGGACGGCGGCGTTTCCACCCTGATCAACCTCGGACTCTGGAGCGCGTTCTTGCCGCTCGGCGAGCGCTACTCGCTCGACGCGCTCTTGCGCGAAGCACGGCTCCCCACGCTGCGCGCGCGCGTGGCGCTCCGGCGGCGTCTCGAGAAACCCGTCGTCTCGCTCGCCGTCCTCGCGCTCACGCTGCAAATCATCGTGATCTATCTGCTGAACGCGGTGCAAAAGACGGGCGCGACGTGGCGTCACGGCGAAGCCGTCCACTACGTGCTCTGGCAAAGCCGCATCTCGACTGATTTCTCCTGGTGGCTCGCGCACCACGAGCCGAGCTGGTTCTCGCCGCTCGCCTGCCGCGCGACGGTGCTCACGGAATCGGCGATTCCGCTGCTCATCCTGTACCCGTATTCGAGGGTAACGCGCACGGTCGCGTTCGGACTCTCCGTGGCGCTCCATACGGGCATCGCGCTCATGATGACGCTCGGTCCTTTTTCGTACGCGATGATGGCGCTCGTGCTCACGCGCTTACCCGAAGAGGCGCTGGTTTGGGTGCGCGAGCGCTTTCCCCGCCGTGTTCGGCTGTGGCTCGCACGCCTGCGTGCGCGGAGCGTGACTGCGATTTCGGCTCGCGTGCGGCGGGGTGCGACCAGAGCCGCGAGACGGCCGCTGCCGTGGGAGCGCGCGCGTGAGGTAGCGGTGGTCGTTCTGCTGCTCGCGCTCTCCACCGAGCTCACGCGCGCGAACCCGTACTTCCGGGTGAAGCTGCCGCAGCCCGAGTGGCTGCATACGTTGATCTTCTACCCGCGCTTCACGCAACGCTGGCTGATGTTCGCGCCGGAGGCGCCGACGGATGACGGCATCACCCTGATCGACGCGGTCACCCAAGGCGGGCGTCACGTCGATCCGTTCACCGGACGAGCCCCCGACTTCTCCCTGCTCGAGAAGGGCCCGCTGCCGCACCCGATCGAGGTCGGCGACTACCTCTTTCAGATCCACTTCGACTTCAACCGAACCTACCGGCACGAGCTCCAGCGCTACCTCGAGCACTGGCATGAGCACGGCGGGCGAAGCCCCGACGACCGCATCGTGTCGTTCGAGGCCTGGTGGCTCAGCCGCGACACGCCGAAGCCCGGCTCGGTCGAGGGCGGGCCCATCACGCGCGAGCTCCTCGCGCGGGCTAACTTTCACCACGAGTGATGAGCCCCCTCGACGACGAAGGCTGGATGGCGGTCGCGCTCGCCGAAGCCGACCTCGCCGCCGCGCACGGCGACGTCCCGGTGGGCGCGGTGGTCGTCGACGCGGGCGGCATGGAGCTCGCGCGCGACCACAACCGGCGCGAGCTCCACGCGGACCCGACTGCGCATGCGGAGCTGCTCGCGCTTCGTGCCGCCGCGGCCCGGCGCGGCCACTGGCGGCTCGAAGGCGCGACCCTGTACGTGACGCTCGAACCGTGCGCCATGTGCGCGGGGGCGCTCGTGAACTCGCGTATCACGCGTGTCGTGTACGGCGCGTTCGATCGGAAAGCCGGCGCCCTCGCCTCGCTCTTCACGCTCGGCAGTGATACGCGCCTGAATCATCGGTTCGACGTCACGAGCGGCGTGCTCGCGGCGGAGGGCGCACGCCGCCTCTCGGAGTTCTTCGCCAAGCTGCGGGCCGCCGGCGAGAAATAGCCTGCGACGCGCCGCGTCTCGCAGCGAGAAACCGGAGCGAAATAGGCGGACAATCGCGGCTTTTCAGGCACCCGCCAAGGTGCTCGGCCTGGCGTTGGATTTCGGGGTGCACGTCGTACTCGTTGTACTAGTGTGCGCCACCCTCATCCCTTCACGGAGTCGATTCATGAGCGAGCTCAAGAGCATCCAAACCCACCTCGGCGAGAAGGCCAGCTACTACCTCGAGCACGTCTCGAAGACGGTCACGAAGGACCAGCTGCACCTGCCCTCGCCCACGTTCGTGAACGACGTCTTTTCGAGCTCGGACCGCAGCGCGCAAACGCTGCGCAGCATCGAAGATCTCTTCGGCCACGGGCGCCTCGCGGGCACCGGCTACGTCTCGATTCTCCCGGTCGATCAGGGCATCGAGCACTCGGGCGGCGCGTCCTTCGCCAAGAACCCCGCCTACTTCGACCCCGAGAACATCGTGAAGCTCGCGATCGAGGGCGGCTGCAACGCCGTCGCCAGCACCTTCGGCGTGCTCGGCATGGTCGCCCGCAAGTACGCGCACAAGATCCCGTTCATGGTGAAGTTCAACCACAACGAGCTCCTCACCTACCCGAACAAGGCGGAGCAGATCACCTGGGGCACCATCAAGGAGTGCTGGGACATGGGGTGCACCGCGGTCGGCGCCACCGTCTACTTCGGCTCGGCGGACGCCTCGCGGCAGATCGTCGAGGTCTCGAACATGTTCCAGCAGGCGCACGAGCTCGGCATGGCGACGGTGCTCTGGTGCTACCTCCGCAACAGCGCCTTCAAGGTCGGCAGCACCGACTACCACCTCTCGGCGGACCTCACGGGCCAGGCGAACCACCTCGGCGTCACCATGCACGCCGACATCATCAAGCAAAAGCTCCCGGAAAATAACGGCGGCTTCAAGGCGCTGAACAGCGGCTCCTCCTCCTACGGCAAGCTCGACGAGCGCATCTACACGGAGCTCACGAGCGACCACCCGATCGACCTAACCCGCTATCAGGTCATCAACTGCTACATGGGCCGCGCGGGGCTCATCAACTCGGGCGGCGCCTCGGGCAAGAACGACTTCGGCGAGGCCGTCACGACCGCCGTCATCAACAAGCGCGCCGGCGGCATGGGCCTCATCAGCGGCCGCAAGGCCTTCCAGCGCCCGATGGCCGAAGGCGCGAAGCTCCTCCAGACGATTCAAGACGTGTACCTCTGCAAGGAAGTCACCGTCGCCTGACTCACGGCCGACGCTCGCGCGGGCGAGCGTCGAAAACTTCCGCGCCGGCAGCGTTGCAAACGACGTTGTTCGGCGCGGAGTCGTATTTGGGGGATCGCGAGCCGGAGTTCACGGCTCCGCGTCGTCGTCGTCTTCGAGCGGCAGCCTATGGTGTTTGGTGATTGAGGCGGGCTCGGTGTCGTCGAGATCGCGGTCCTCGCTCGCGCCGTTCCCCTTTCGAAACGCGAGCTCCTCGGCGAGGCCCGCTTCGAGCTCGTCGTCCGTGATGCGATCGTGGTCCCTGGCGATGTGCATCAGCTTCTTCAGGTACTCGGCCCAGTGCGGCATCAGTCGCCCGTCGGGCTCGAAGTGCTGGCGCGTCGGGTCGGGCAGGATCGAAGCCAGATACAGCGCCTGGGCGAGCGAGAGCTGGCGCGCGTCCTCGTCGAAGTAGTAACGCGCGGCCTCACCGATGCCGTAAATTCCGGGACCGAGCTCAACGACGTTCAGGTAAAGCTCCATGAGCTCGCGCTTCGACAGCCTCGACTCGAGCAGCATGGTGAGGACGGCCTCCTCGATTTTCCGCGACAGGGTCTTCTCCTTGCCGAGGTAGAGGTTCTTGGCGAGCTGCTGACTGATGGTGCTCGCTCCGCGGACGAAGCGACCGGCGAGGATGTCGTCGCGCATGGCTTTCTCCATCGCGCGAAAATCGAAGCCGTGGTGCCGGTAAAAGCCGCCGTCCTCGCAGACGAGCACCCCGACCTCCGCCGCGCGCGGGATGTCGTCGTAGGGGAGCCACTCCGGCGTGCCGGGGCCGGATCGGATGGTCACGGGCAGCCCTTCGGGGCCTTTCACCTCGCGCGTCCACGCGGAACGGAAGCGATCCGGCGAGAGCTCGGGCGGAGCGGAGACCACGCGGCAGCCGTTTTCGACGTGGAGCGTGAGCGCCAGCGCGGACGGATGCGCCGAGTCGTAACTGAGCGCGTGGTCGAGCGCGAACGTACCCTCGAGCTTCACGCCGGACGCGTCGTTCAAGAGCGCGGCCGGAATCGACGCCACCACCGCGCCGCACGACGCGAGCGGCACGCCGCCGGCGACGTGCAGGCGCACGCCGCTTTCGTCGCGCGCGAGCTCGAAGTTGCCCACCGCTTTCACCTCGCCCACGGTGAGCTCGGTATCACGCAAGCTCACGCGCGAGCCGTCGAGGGCCGCTTCGCCGCTCGTGCGGAACCCGAATTTCAGCCCTCGCACCTCGCGCGCGCCGAGCTCGCGCCGCTCGAGCGATAGGTTGGCGAGCGAGCCGCTCCCGGAGCCGCGCACGGTCCCGCCCGCGAGCTCTACGCGCAAATGCGCTTCGAGGGTCGCCTCGCGCGTGTGGGTCAAGCCGAGCTCTCCGTCCCGCACGCCGAGCGCGGCGAGACTCACGGGGCCGCCTTCGAGCTCGACGGACGGCGAGTCCGGGCCGAACGGCAGTCTTCCGCGCAGCGCAAGCGCCGTCGCGCCGCTGTTCGAACGTTCGCTCGGCGCCACTTCGAGGGCGAGAGCGTCCGGCTCACGACGCAAGCTAACCTCACTCGGTCCGAAGCCGAGATGCTCGCCGTGAAAACCGAGCGCGAGCGAAGCGGCGTGAGCCTTCACGTCCGCGCCGTTCGGCAGAGCCTGCTTGGCGATCTCGCGCAGCGCTTCGAGCCCGAGCGCGTAGCTCGCCTGCGACGAGGCAGCGTTCGGCGCTGCCGCGCCCGCGGGATCAGTGGCGGGTGCTGCACGCGCGTTCGTCGAGACGACGTTCGTGCGCCCAAAGACGTCCAGATCGAGCCTGGCGTCCACCCGCGCGAGCTCGAGCCGCCGGAGCCGCGCCGTGCCCGTCCGCGCCAGCGCGAGCTCGATCCCTCGCGTCTCCGCAGCAGCGCCCGCGCTACGCACGCGCGCTAGATCCACGCGCGCAGTGTCCGAGTCCGTGCGTCGCTCCGCGGCGAGCCCCCACGCCTGAACGTTCGAGCTGCGCCGATCGAGCTCGGTCCAGCTGACGGCCAGGCCGTCCGCGCGCACCAAACGGCCACCGCCGTGTCCGCTCGACCCGCGCTCGTTCTCCGACATCACGTCGCGTTCGAGCTCTTCGGGTCGTCCGCGCAACGAAAGAATCCCGCCGTGCACCTCAATCGGCCCGCCACCGAGCGGCACCCGTACCGCGTCGACCCGGCCCTGGACGCGCCCGGTTCGCCCTCGAAAACTCACGCCCAGCAGCCAGATTGCGCCCCAGCCGGGTCGCACCTTCTCGATTTCGACTGCAATACCGCGCGACCCCGCGCGCGACGACACCATCGCTCGCGTGACCGGCGCCACGGCAGCCACGGGCCCGAGGAACAGCACCAAAATCGCCGCCACCAAGACGCCGGCGCGAGCTCGGCGGCTCAAGTCCTGCCACAGCGACAGCACGCTCAGCACGCGTTCGAGGCTAGCGCCGGCTCACGCGACGGGCGACTTTCGCCATGGGCCGGCGCATCCGGCTTGGCATTTTGCCCGTCCTGGCGCGAGCATGCGACCCGATCGCCATGGCAGCCGTCGCGCCCGCAATCGACATCGAGTTTCCCCCGCTGGCGCATCGCAGCGCCCACGACGCGCAGACCGCGCCAAGCCTCGCGCAAAGCCCGCCGCCACATCGCTGCAGCCGGCGACCGCAGCGAGAGCTCAGCTTCGCCGGGCCACACGCGGGGGGACGCGGTGCTTCTTGCTCCGCGCTCGCTCGCGGACGCGAGTGACCCGCGGCCCGCGCTGCCGCCTGTCCGCTTCAAAGCCACAAAAGACGAAAGGCCTCGATGTGTATCGAGGCCTTTCGGGTGAATTAACCCGGCAGCGTCCTACTCTCCCACACGGTTGCCCGTGCAGTACCATCGGCTCCGAGAAGCTTGACTTCCGAGTTCGGGATGGGATCGGGTATGGCCTTCTCGATATTGCCACCGGAAACGTTGGGCATCCGTACGTTAGCTGACCCGAAGGTCACGCTACGCTCGGTTCGTCCGTGCACGAGCTGACTCGTGCTACGTGGGGCGCCAGCCGCACTCTTCAATCGAAGGGTGCAGGGGCGACCACCGCCCGGACTCCGAACATCAACTGCAATGATTGCCTTAGAGAATTAGGTCAAGCCGCACGACCTATTAGTACCGGTGAGCTCCGCGCCTTGCAGCGCTTCCACATCCGGCCTATCAACCTCGTAGTCTACAAGGGGTCTTTAGTGCCTTGCGGCAGGGATACCTAGTCTTGAGGCCAGCTTCCCGCTTATATGCTTTCAGCGGTTATCCTTTCCGCACATAGCTACCCGGCGATGCCACTGGCGTGACAACCGGAACACTAGCGGTGCGTTCTTCTCGGTCCTCTCGTACTAGAGAAAACTCTCCTCAAGTATCCTACGCC
>JAICUB010000041.1 GCA_025936045.1 Polyangiaceae bacterium
CAGACGGGGCTCTACGTGCTCGTGATGGTCGCGATCGTCGTGGTCGTGAACATGCTCTCGTCCAAGCTCTACTCGAGGAAGGACGTCACGGCGGCTGAGCGCTTCACGCTGAGCCAAGGCAGCGGCCGGCTGCTCTCGACCCTCAAGCAGCCAATCCAGGTCGACGCCTACATCAAGAAGGGCCTGCCGCAGCTCGACGCGTTCGTCGGCGACCTGACGGATCTGCTCAAGGAGTACGAGCGGGCCGGTAAGGGCAAGTTCAAGTTCACCATCATCGAGGCGAACACCGACGAGCTCCGCAGCCAGGCCAAGGAAGCCGGCCTCCAAGAGCAGCCGTTCGTCGATCCGAGCCAAACGAGCGAGGACCAGGCCGCCGTCGCCCAGGGCTATATGGGCATGGTCTTCAAGTACGGCAGCGAGAAGACGGTCATCCCGGTGCTCGGCCCCCAGTCGCAAGACGGGCTCGAGTTCTGGATCACCAACAAGATCCGCGAAATCCGCGACAAGGCCGACGACATCAAGCACCGCATCGGCGTCATCACGGACAAGGACGAGCTCAAGCTCGACGACCAGAACCTCGTGGCAAAGCAAGGCCGCGGGCAAGGCTCCCCGACGATGAAGTCGATCATGGAGCAGAACTTCCCGTTTTACAAAATCGAGGACGTGAAGCTCAGCGGGGAGATCGACAAGGATCTGGTCGGGCTCATCATCACGCAGCCGCGCAAGGACTACACGGAGGCGGAGCTCAAGAGCATCGACCACTTCTTGATGCTCGGCGGCAAGGCGCTCGTCGTTTACGCGTCGGCCGTGACGATGAAGCCGCAGGATCCGTCGATGACGGCGACGATCGACACGCACAAGCTCGACACGCTCCTCACGGGCTACGGCATCGAGATGGAGAAGGACGCCGTGCTCGACTTCGGCGCGCAGTTCCGCCTGCCCGTGCGCACGCAGAACGGCGTCGGCTGGATCCGCGATCCCGGCATCATCCGCGTGGTGAACGACTCGCGCTTCGACGAGGGCGACGAAAAGTCGCTCGACATGTCGTTCCCGCCCTTTTTCCGGCTGGAGGAGCTCACCTTCCCGTTCGCCTCGAGCCTCAAGCTCCTGCGCAACAATCAGCCGGCGGACGTGAAGCTCGCTGCCGTCGCGCGCACGACGCCGCAAACCTCGGTCGACAAGAGCGCCACGGTCGACATGAAGCTCCGCACGGATTGGAGCCCGAAGCCGCCCCAGGAGTCGCGCATCATCGCCGCGTACGCTCAGGGCAAGCTGAAGAGCGCGTTCGGTACCGAGCGCGCGCCCGCGGATTCACGCGTGCTCGTCGTTTCGTCGAGCTTGTTCCTCTCGAACCCCTTCGCGTACGCCGGCAACGGCCCGGACCTCGGCGGTCAGTTCGCGATGTTCGGCAACGTGGGCGGGGACGAGAACCTGCTTCGCATCGCGCAGCCGTACGTCGAGTACCTCACCAACACGATCATCTCGTTCAAGAACACGCTCGACTGGCTCTCGGGTGACTCGGACCTCGTCGCCGCGAGCGCGAAGCTGATCGGGGATCCCCACCTCGTCTACTCGGACGTGGCCAAGCCGAAGTTCAAGAGCGAGGACGATCAGGCCGAAATCAAGCGCAAGGACGAGGAGTACCGCAACTCGCGCAAGAACCTGCAGCGCAACGTCCAGTGGACGCTCACGCTCGGGATCCCGATCTTGTTCGCGGCCTTCGGTCTCTGGCGCTGGAGCCGCCGCGAAGCGCAGCGCGCTCAGATGAAGGTGTAAGTCATGAAGGCTGAGATCAAGCTTTACGCAGCGGTCGGCGTGCTCGCCGTTTTGGGCGGTGCGCTCTTTCTCACGAACAAGAAGCAGCAGGAAGAGGCAGCCAGCTACACGCTCTCCGGACAGGCAGCGAACCTGCCCAAGCTCGACATCAAGGAAGACGACACGAAGGCGATCGACAAGATCGTCCTCACCAAGGCCGCGGAGGGCGACGCCGGAGCCGGACACGAGGTCACCCTCGTGAAGAAGGGCGACGACTGGCGCCTTTCCGCGCCGGTCGACGCCGCCGCGAACACGTCGAACGTGAAGAGCATGCTCGACAACCTGAAGTCGCTCAAAGTGACCGAGCTCATCGCCGCGGGCAGCGGCAGCTACGACCAGTACAAAGTGGCCGACGGCAAGGGCCTCCACGCCGTGTTCACGAAGGGCGGCGCCACGGTGCTCGACGCCTGGTTCGGCGAGAACGGCGGACGCGGGCAGATGGCGCGCCTCGCCGGCAAAGACGGCGTCTACGCGATCAAGGGTTACTCGAGTTACCTCTACGACCGCGACGTGAAGGGCTGGCGCGACACGACGATCTTCAAGTTCGAGGACACCGCCGTGAACGCCGTGACCGTCGACAACGAGCACGGCAACTTCGCGTTCGCGAAGAGCGGCGACAAATGGACGGCGAAGTTCAAGGACGCCAAGTCCGGCGCGACCAAGGACCTCGAGAAGTTCGACGACTCGAAGCTCAAGGACATGCTGCGCGCCTACAAGGGCCTGAACGCGGACGGCTTCGCCGACAAGGAGAAGAAGCCGGCCGATCTCGGGCTCGACAAGCCCGTGGCGACGGTCGTCATCACGTTGAACGACGGCGCCAAGCGCGAGGTGAAGGTCGGCGCGACCGCCGAAGGCTCGAGCCGCTGGGTCCAGGCGTCCGGCGTGAGCGACCTCGTGAGCATCTCCTCGTGGGCGGCCGATTGGGCGCTCGCCGAGCCGAAGAAGTTCCAAAAGACGGACGAGGCGAAAAAGGACGACAAGGCCAAGCCCGCAATGCCGCCCGGAATGCCCCATCCGATGGGCGCGCCGGGCTGATTCCGGCTCCGGCACGCTGAACGGCACCGAGCCCCCGTTGCGACGAGCGGCGGGGGCTCGCTGCGTCTAAACTTTCCCGCGTGGACGGGAAGCCGAGCTTCGAGCACATCTTCCGGCTCACGGGTTTCCACCTCGGCGCAGCGGGGGCGGGGTTCTTCGTCGCCGCGTGGATCTTCGCGCCGAAGCCGCGCATGCCCGCGGCGGTATCCCCCCGGGTCGCGCAAATTCTCGAGCTTCGCACCCAAGCGCGGGCCGCCGCGAGCGCAACGACGAGCTTGGCGCCGACGACGGTCGTGAACGCGGGCGTGGGTACCGCCGGCGCGCCCGGTGCGGCACATGCTGCCAGCGCCGTGGCAGGGCCGCCCGCGGCCGCACTCGCGCGCGCGACCGAGCTCTGCACCGCGCTCGCCTGGCCGGCATGCGATCCGGATTCGGTGCGCGCCATGGGGAAGCTCCCATGACCGACATGACCCCGGACGATCTCGCCGTGAGTCGCTCGTTCGCGCCGGCGCGCAAGCGACCATGGCTCACGCCCGCGCTGCTCGGCGTGCTCTCGTTCGCCGTCACGTCCGTCTCGATCCAGAGCGCCGTCGAACGCCAAGCGCCCATCCTCGATTCCATGGAAATTCAGCCGGTCGCCGCGGCTGCGTCGCTCGCTTACGCCTGGGGCTCCCCCGAAGACGCCGCAGCGCTCGAGCGCCAAGTACTCGCCCTCGCCGAGCGCGCCCACGCCCCGAGCTCACACGCGCGCGGCGAACCCGACTTCGACACCCTGCGCAAAATGGACGCCGACATGGCCAAGCTCAAGCTCGCCGTACTGGCCAACGCGCCCGCCTCCACGTTCCAAGCGCTCTGCGCCCACGCCACGATTCGCTGCACTCCCTACAATCTCGAACGTCTCGTCGAGATGGTCAAAAAGCAGCGCCTGGTCGGCACCGCGGCGACTGCCGGACGCTGAACACCGTCCTGAACCCGCCAACGCTTGCTGCTCCTTCGCTCACGCGGGCTCATCGCGGCAAACGCACTCCGCTGATCGCTCCCCGCGTTTTCGCGGCCGGAGTTCATGTACGTATACTTAGAGGCGACTCATGGAAACGGTGACTCACGACGTCGCCGGCGCACCGGACGCAAGCTCGGCTCCGCGCCCGCCGCACCGGCACGGCGCGCGCTGAATTGAGCGAGGCAGCGCCCCGTCCCCGCACCCTGCTCGACGCAGGCCAAGAGCTCGCGATCGTACGGTGTGACCAAGCACTCCGTCGTGAGCTCGTCGACCTGCTCGAGCGTCGTTTGGCGTTGGATCTCCTCCTCGCTGTGGAGACCGTACGCATGCAGCGCGAACTCGCGGCACTCTTCGGGGCCGGGCGCCTTGCGCCGGCAGCCGCCCGCGACGAGCAGCGCGCCGAGCACGGCGGCGTGCAGAAGGCCCGGCGCGAGCTTGGCAACATTCATGGGCAAAGCTTCACGCCCGGAGCGTCGCGCCGAGCTCGCTCTTCGCCGCTTCGAGCATGCGCACGGCGACCGCGTCCACTTCCTGGTCGGTGAGCGTGCGCGCGTCGTCGGCGTCACGCCGTGCCTTCGGGTCGCGGTACACGACGCGGAACGTGAGCGAGCGGCTGCCCGTGGGCAACGAACCGCCGCGAAATTCGGCGGCGATCTCGATGGACTCACAGAGCTCGCCGCCCGCGCGTGAGAGCACGTCGGCGACGCGTCCGGCCTGCACCTCGTCGCCGACGACGAGCGAAACGTCGCGGGTGACGGCGGGCAGCCGCGGGATCGTCGTGTAGCGGGGCACGAGCGTGCCGAGTCGCTCGAGTTCTTCGAGGTCGAGCTCGACGATCTGCGCCGCGGTGCCGAGCTCGAAGCCCTCGAGCACGTCGGGGTGCAGCGGCCCGAAGCGTCCGACCGTCAGGTCGCCGACCAGCACGAGCCCCGCACCGCGCGGATGAAGATGCGCGACGCCGTCGACGCCGCCCGCGTGCCGGACGCTCGCTGCCCGCCCCGTCAGGCGTTCCACGAGCTCGAGCGCGAGCGCCTTCGCGTCGTAAACGTCGACGTCCGGCGGATCGAGCACGAGCCGCTCGAGGCGCGGCCCCGCGAGCACGGCCGCGAACGCGAGCCGCTCGCTCGGCAGCGTTCCCACGTCTTCCGCGAGGCGCGGCCGAGCGCCTTCGCTCGGCGCGAGCACCGGAGCGTGGAACGTCGCTCCCAGGGAAAACAGCCGCACGCGCGCTTCACCGCGGCGGCGCGCCCGGGCGAGCGAGCCGAGCAGGCCCGGCAAGAGACTCGTGCGCATGACGCTGCGCTCCTCGCCGAGCGGATTGGCCACGCGCACGACGGCTTGCGGAGCATGCAGCCGCTCGAGATCGCGCGGGTCGACGAAGGCGTACGTGAGCGCTTCGCTCAAGCCGAGCGTCTGCGCTAGCTCGAGCATACGCCGCTCGAGCTCCCCGGTGCGCCGCGGCGCTTGCGGAGCGACGGCGGGCAAGCGCGTCGGGATCGCGTCGAGCCCGCGCACGCGCGACACTTCGTCGACGAGGTCGACCTCGAGCGCGACGTCCGGCCGATGCGACGCCGCGAGCACGGCGACCTCCGCGCTCGAGCCACTGCCGGAACGCGCCGCGACGGCGAAGCCGAGCCGCTCGAGGATGTTCGTCGCCTCGTCGAACGGCACCGCGACGCCGAGCAGCTCGTCGAGCCGGCTCGAGCGCAAGCGAATGCGTGCGGGCCGCGCCTCGGGCGCGCGCGCGTGAATCGAGCCCACGACCACGCTGCCTCCGGAAAGCTCGGCCAAAAGCTCCTTGGCGCGCTCGAGCACGGCCGGCACGGCGCCGAAATCCACCCCGCGTTCGAAGCGGTGGCTCGACTCGGTGTGCATGCCGTGACGCCGCGCGGTGCGCCGCACGCCGCGCGGCTGGAAATAGGCGCACTCGAGCAAGACGCGCGTCGTGCTCGGCCGAATCTCGCTGTCCTCGCCGCCCATCACGCCCGCAAGCGCGCTCGGGACCTCGCCGTCGGCGATCACCAGATCGTCCGCGTTGAGCTCACGCGTCACGCCGTCGAGCGTCTTGAACGGCTCGCCGGGCGTCGCGCGCCGCACGATGATGCGCGCGCCGCGCACGCGCTCGAGATCGAACGCGTGGAGGGGCTGCCCGTACTCGAACAAGATCGCGTTCGTCACGTCGACGACGTTGGAAATCGCGCGCACGCCGAGGCTCTCGAGCCGCCAGCGCAGCCAGAGCGGCGAGGGACCTACCGTCACGTCGAGCACCGCGCCCGCGCCGTAGTGCGGGCAGCGCTCGGTATCGCGGTTTTCCACGCTGACGAGCGTCGAAAGCGCGACGGGCGACTTTTTCACGGCGCCGGTCGGCGTGGGCCGCGGCGCGGACAGCCGCAACAGCGCCGCGAGGTCACGCGCGACGCCCATGTGCCCGAGCGCGTCCGGCCGATTCGGCGTCACGTCGAGCTCGAGAATCGAATCGACCGCGCTCGGGACGAGCTCAGCGAGCGTGCGGCCCGGTTCGGCGCTGCCCTCGGGCAGCACGATGATGCCGTCGGCGGTCGCGGCGAGTCCGAGCTCGGTCTCGCTCACGAGCATGCCCTCGCTCTTCACTCCGCCGATCTCGCGAGCCGCCAGCGGCTCGGGCAGGCTCGGCAGCCGCGCACCGAGCGGCGCCAGCACCACGAGGCCGCCAGGCCCGGGTACGTTGGCGGCGCCGCAGACGACCTCTTGCGTTCCGCGCCCGTGCTCGACGGTGACGAGGCGCAACCCCGAACGCTTCGGATGCGGCACGAGCGCGAGCACCTTGGCGAGGCGCACCTCCTGCAAGGCTCGGCCGTAGGGTTCGATGCGATCGACGGCGAGGCCCGCTCCGTTCAGACGCTCCGCAACTTCACTCGCGGAGAGGGTGAGTTCGGGCAACAGTTCTCGCAGCCAATTGTGGGAGACGCGCATGGGGAAAAACCGGGCGCCGAGCCTAGCAGAACCCTTCCGCTCGGCCGTCCGTATTGCGCGGCATCGAAAACCGCTCTAACCCGGAAAAATCATGCCCGTCGTCGACATGCCTCTCGCCGAGCTCGAGCGCTACGGCGGCCTCAACCCGCGGCCGGGGGATTTCGACGCCTACTGGGATCGTGCACTCGCCGAGATGCGCGCGACGGATCCACGGGTCGAGCTCGTGCCGGCCACGCTTCAGACGCGCTTCGCCGAGTGCTTCCACCTCTACTTCACCGGCGTCCGTGGCGCGCGCGTGCACGCGAAGCTCGTTCGACCGCGTGAGCCGCGCGCGAAGTGCCCCGCTCTGCTCCAATTCCACGGCTACGCCGCGAACAGCGGAGACTTCGCGGACAAGCTCGGCTGGGCCGCGCAAGGCTTCGTCGTCGCGGCGCTCGACTGCCGCGGACAAGGCGGCTTGAGTGAAGACGTGGGCGGCGTGAAGGGCAATACCCTCCAGGGCCACATCATCCGCGGCCTCGACGACGAGCCCGACGCGCTCCTCTATCGTCACGTCTTCCTCGACACCGCGCAGCTCGCGCGCATCGTCGCCGCCATGCCGGAAGTCGACGGCGAGCGACTCGGCGCCGCCGGCGCGTCCCAGGGCGGCGCGCTCACCCTCGCGTGCGCAGCGCTCGAACCGCGCATCAAACGCGCCGCGCCCATCTACCCGTTTCTCTCCGATTACCGCCGCGTCTGGGAGATGGACCTCGCGAAGGACGCCTATCACGAGCTCAGCCTCTTCTTCCGTCGCCACGATCCGACGCACGAGCGCATCGACGACTGGTTTATGCGCCTGGGCTACATCGACGTGCAGCACCTCGCCCCGCGCATCGAAGCAGAGGTGATGATGGCGATCGGGCTCATGGATCCCATTTGCCCGCCCTCGAGCCAATTCGCGATCTACAACAAAATCCGCTCCAAAAAATCGCGCGTCCTCTATCCGGACTTCGGCCACGAAACGCTCCCCGGTTGGTCCGACCGCGAGTGGGATTTCTTCGCCAGCCTCTGAGCTCAACGCGTTGCCTGCCCTCGCGGATTTTCCACCGATTTTCCTGATCGTCTTCGCGGCGGCGTTCGGGCTCCTGTTCGGCAGCTTCCTGAACGTCGTGATCCATCGGCTGCCGCGCGGCGAGAGCATCGCGTTTCCCGGTTCGCATTGTCCGCACTGCGGACAACCGATCAAGCCCAGGGACAACGTGCCCGTGCTGAGCTACCTCCTCCTGCTCGGGCGCTCGCGCTGCTGCAAAGCGCCGATCTCGCCGCGCTACCCGCTGGTCGAGGCGATCGGCGGCCTCGTCGCCTGGGCGGTCATGCGCGCGATCGTGCTCGAGTTACCGGCGCAGACGTCGATCGCGCGGGCGCTCGCGGTCTTCGGCACCTACCTCGCGCTCGCGCTCGCGCTCGTCGCGGCGGCGTTCATCGACCTCGAGCACATGCTCTTACCCGACGAAATCACGCTCGGGGGCGCAGGGCTCGGTATCGCGACGGTCCCCTTGCGCACCGACGCGAGCTTTCGCGATTGCCTCATCGGCGCCGCCGTCGGCTTCTTGATCGTGTGGGTGCCGTTCGTCTTTTTGTACGGAAAGCTGCGCGGCCGCGCCGGCATGGGCCTCGGGGACGCGAAGCTCGTCATGCTTGCCGGCGCGTGGTTCGGCTGGTTCGGAGCCGTTTTTGCGCTGCTTGCGGGCGCCGTTCAAGCGACGGCCGTCATGCTCGCGTTGCTCGCCGCGGGCAAGAAGCTCGAGGAGCCGCCCGCCGTCGTCGAGGAGCGCCGGGCGTTGCTCGCCGAGCTCGAAGCCGCCCACGGCGCCGAGCGCGAAGAGCTCGAACGCGTGCTCGCCGACGATCCACTGGCGAAGGAGCCGGAGCCCGGGCTCGCGGCGGCGCGGCTCGCGTTCGGGCCGTTCATCATTCTCGCGATCCTCGAGTTCATGTTTTACGGCTCCGTGATCCGGAGCGAGCTCTTGTCGGACGTGACGTTGCCATGAGCGAGCGCCCTCGAGCCCGCGCACGCGGGCAGGCGCTCGGCGCCTCCGGCTTCGTTACGTGCGCCGGACTCCTCGCGTGTGGCGCGAGCACGCCGCTCGTTCCGAAGGGGCCGCACCCGCCGCACATCCAGGAGTTCGTCGAGGTCGCGTACCCCCCGCCGCCCGCGCAGGTCGAGGAGATCCCGAGCGGCCTCCCTGACGCGAGCTGCGCCTGGGTCGACGGCCATTACGCCTGGGAGAGCCGGCGCTGGGAGTGGCACGCCGGCCGCTGGGTGCGACCTCCTGCGGGTTGCTACTACGCGGAACCTGTCGTCGCCTGGTCGAAGGCGGGGGAGGAACGCCTCTATTTCACCCCGCCACGCTGGTACAAAGAAGGTGCAGTCGAGCTCTCCGAGCGCGCCGCCATATGTCCAGAACCGCAGGTTTGTAAGCCTTAGAGCTGCATGCGCGCTCGGGGCGCCTGCCGCGGACGGGGCTCGTGACTAACCGTTAGCGCCCGCTTGATCACGAGCCCGCGCGATGCGGCCGACACACCCCCACATGAACGCACACCGACGGACCCCTTCACTGCGATGTGCCTCGTCCCGTAACTGTGGAGGAACCCCGCCTGACTCCGTTGTATCCTTGAGGGATCTTGGGACTTCCTACGCAAGCTGAAGCTCCCGGTGAGCGCGCCTCGGCAAGCTCCGAGACGCGGCGGACCTTTTACGCCGCTGGGCAGCTCATTGCCGAACGCTACCGGTTGATCAGGAAGCTCGGTGAGGGAGGCATGGGCGTGGTCTGGGTCGCTCACTCGCTCGCGCTCGGCGTCGAAGTCGCCATCAAGCTCATTCGCGCGGGCGCGGCCGACGCCGACCTCAGCTCGCGCATGGCGCGTGAAGCCCAGGTAACGGCCACGCTCGGACACCCCGCCATCGTCCGCGTCTTCGACTTCGGCACGACTGAAGACGGCGCGCCCTTCCTCGTGATGGAGCTCGCGAACGGCGAGACGCTCGCCTCGAAGCTCGACCGCGAGCGCAAGCTCGATCCGGTGCAGGCCTTGCAGCTCATCCTGCCCATCGTTGACGGCCTGCGGTGCGCGCACGACCGCGGCATCGTCCATCGCGACATCAAGCCCGAGAACGTCCTGGTCGCGCGCGACACGCTCGGGCGTTTGCAGCCCAAATTGCTGGATTTCGGCATTGCCAAGGTCGAAGGGCATCAGAACGTCAGCCGCCTCACGCAGATCGGCGTGGTGCTCGGCAGCCCCGAATACATGTCGCCCGAACAGGCACGCGGCGTCGGAAGCGTCGATGCCCGCACGGACGTCTGGGCCCTCTCGGTGCTGCTCTACGAGATGCTGACGGGGACCGTGCCGTTCAAGGTCAACAACTACAACGCGCTGATGCAGGCGATCCTGCACAAGCCGCCGCTCTCGACGGTCGAGCACGGCGTCGGTGACCGCGAGCTCTGGTCGATCATCGCCAAGGGACTCGAGAAGTCGCGCGAGAAGCGCTGGACGAGCATGAGCGAGCTCGGCGAGGCCCTGGCCTTCTGGCTCGTCGACCACGGCGTGACCGAGGACGTCGCGGGCAACTCCCTCCGCGCCGTCTGGCTCGGCGGCACGCTCACGGGCGTCGCGTTGCGCCTGAATCTGCGCCACCGTGCGGCGCGCGCGCTCCGCCCGAGCCTCGTGGGCGTCCTCGGCATCGGCGTGCTCCTCGCGGCCGCGATTTTGGCATTCGTCACGTGGAAGCCGCGGGAAACCGGCGCGAGCGCGAGCGCGAGCAGCGCGGCCCCGGGACCTCCGACGGCATCCGCGACGGCACTCCCGAGCGCTGCCCCGCTCGCCGCTCCCGTCGCGAGCGCCGCAGAACCCGCTGCGAGCGCCACGAGCGCGAACAAGCGTCCGGGCCGCCCCCTCCACGCGGCACCGCCTGCCTCGGCCCCGCGGCGTCCAAGCGGGCACGCCGCATCGAAGAGCATTCGTGATTTCGGGATCTGAGCGTCGAGCCCGCCTCGTGGGAGCGCTGCTTTTCGGCTGCACGCTGCTGACGCCTGCGGCGCACGCCGCCGACGAATACGTCGACAGTGACGCCCGCGTCGCCGCGCGCGCGCTCGCCGCCCAGGGGTCGGAGGCGTTCGAGCAGCGCGATTTTCAGCGGGCGCTCGGGCTCTTCGAACGGGCGAGCGCGATCATTGCCGCGCCGACCATCACGCTGATGGAGGCCCGGACGCTCGTCGAGCTCGGGCGGCTCGTGGAGGCGCTCGAAAAGTACGGCTCGACGCAGCGCATGCTCGCGGTGGATCCGACGAACGAAGCGTTCAAGCAGGCGGCCGAGGCGGCGCAGCGCGAAACGGAACCGCTCTTGCAGCGAATTCCGACGCTGCGCGTGCACGTGCAGGGCGCGTCCGCGAACGACAAGCTCGAAATCCAGATCGATGACAAGAAGGTCTTGCCGTCGCTCGCGGCCGTGGATCAGCCGAGCGATCCGGGCCTCCACCACGTGCTCGTGCGCACGGCGGACGGCCGCGGCGCGACGCGTGACGTGAGCCTCGCCGAGCGCGCTCACGAAGACGTGGAGATCACGCTGGCGCCCGTGGCGATTGCCCCGGCGACGCCGGCGCCTCCGCCACCGCCCGAACGGCGCCCGGCAAGCGAGAGCAACACCGCGAACACGCTCGGCTGGGCGCTCGTCATCTCCGGCGGCACCTTCACGGGCGTCGGGCTCCTCACGGGCGTGCTGGCGCTGAACGACAAGGCCACGCTCGACGAAGCGTGCAAGCCGGGCTGCCCGCTCGGCAAGGACGGTACGTTGCAGAGCTATCGACGCGAACGCAGCCTGTCCTACCTCGGCTTCGCGCTCGGCGCCGCTGCGCTCGCGGGCGGCACGTACCTCGTGCTCACGCACCCTTCGCGGCACGTCGGGCTCGCGATCGGACCGGGCAGCATCGCCATGGCCGGGAGCTTCCGCTGAGGGGGCGCGCCGGATTCGGCTAGGGGAATCGAGCGCTTCCCTCCCCCCGGCAAACTCGCGCTACTGTCGGCCTCTTGGGCTCGCGCGTCTTTCGCGAATACGATATCCGTGGTCACGCCGAGCGTGAGCTCGGGGATGCGTTCGTCGAACGCGTGGGACGGGCGCTCGCCGAATTCTTGCGGCCGGACGGCTCGCGGCGCCCGCCGCGCGTCGCCGTCGGCCGGGATTGCCGGCTTTCGGGGCCGCGGCTGTTCGCCGCGCTGACCGCCGGGCTCCTCGCCGGCGGCGCCGAGGTGCTCGACGTCGGCGTCGGTCCGACTCCGAAGCTCTACTTTGCCGTGCACCACCTGGGCGCCGACGGCGGCGTGATGATCACGGCGAGCCACAACGCCGCCGAAGACAACGGCATGAAGATCATGCGCGGTCGCGACGCCTTCTTCGGCACCGCGCTCGAGGAGCTCTGCGAAGTCGCGCTCGGGCCCGCGCTCCCGCGCGAGTCCGGTGGCTCGGTTCAGCTGTGTGACGTCGACGACGCTTACGTCGCTCGCCTCGTCCAAGGCATGACACCGAACGTCCGCTCACTCGGCGTCGTGGTCGACGCGGGCAACGGTGCGGCCGGTCCGCTCGGCCTGCGCGCGTTGAACGCGCTCGGCTATCGTCCGAGCGCGCTCTTCGCCGACATGGACGGCAGCTTTCCGAACCACGACCCCGACCCGACGGTCGCGAAAAACCTGCGCCAGCTCAGCGAGCGCGTACGCGCGGAGGGGGCGCACGTCGGGCTCGCCTGGGACGGCGACGGCGATCGGCTGGGCGTCGTCGATCGCACGGGCGACATCGTGTGGGGCGATCGGCTACTCGCGCTCTTCGCGCGCGGGGTGCTCGCCGCGAACCCGGGCGCCGCCGTCATCGGGGACGTGAAGTGCTCGCAGTCGCTCTTCGACGAGGTCGCGCGCCGCGGCGGCCGCGCCATCATGTGGAAGACGGGCCACAGTGCGATCAAGACCAAAATGAAGGACGAACGCGCCGCGCTCGCGGGCGAAATGAGCGGCCACTTCTTCTTCGCCGACCGCTACTACGGCTACGACGACGGTATCTATGCGGCCCTGCGCTTGCTCGAAATCATGAACCACCATGGCCGTACCGTGCTCGAGGAGCTCGGCGATCTGCCCGCTACTTTCCATACCCCGGAAATCCGCCTGGACTGCCCCGACGCGCTCAAGTTCGAGGTCGTCGAACGCGTGCTCGAGCGTCTCGAGCGGAGCGGGAGCGTCAACACGCTGGACGGCGTGCGCGTGACGTACGAAGACGGCGCCTGGTCGCTCGTGCGTGCTTCGAACACCGGTCCGCTCATCGTCTTGCGCTTCGAGGCTCCGAGCGCGGCGCGGCTCTCCGCCATTCAGGCCGAGGTCGAAGCGCTGGTGGCAGAAGCGCGCGCGGCGAGCGGGGCGTCGTGACGGACGCCGATCCGACGCGCGCCTCGGTACGGCCCGCGAGCGAGGCATGGACCATCGCACGCGTCCTCAAGTGGGCGGCGGACGATTTTCGCAAACGCAACAACCCGAGCCCGCGCCTCGACGCCGAGCTCCTGCTCTCGCATGCGCTCGGCGCCGATCGCATCCGCCTCGTGCTCGACTCGGAGCGCGAGCTCTCGCCCGTGGAGCTCGGCCGTTACCGCGAGCTCATCCAAAGGCGGCGAAGCGGCGAGCCGATCGCGTACATCCTCGGGCGCCGCGAATTTTACGGCCTTTCCTTCGCCGTCGACCGGCGCGCGCTCGTGCCACGACCCGACACCGAACCGCTCGTCGAGGTCGCGCTCGAACGCACGCGCGCCCGTTCCATGCACGGCGCCGCGCTCGACCTCTGTACCGGCAGCGGCTGCGTCGCGGTGAGCTTCGCGAAGCAGCGGCCGACCTGGCGCGTGACCGCGACCGACGTAGCCGTCGAAACGGCCGAGCTCGCTTGGGAAAACGCGCGCCGGCTCGGCGTGGTCTTCACGCTCGACGTGCTCGTCGGCGACCTGTTCGCGCCGGTCGCGGGGCGCCGCTTCGACCTCATCACGGCGAACCCACCGTACATCCCGAGCGGCGAGATCGCGGGGCTCGACGTCGACGTGCGTGACTTCGAGCCGCGCCTCGCGCTCGACGGCGGCGCGGACGGACTCGACCTCGTGCGCACCGTCATTGCGAGCGCGTCCTCGTTCCTCACGCCGGGCGGCGTGCTCGCGGTCGAGATCGGCCACGACCAAGGCCCGCGTACCCTCGAGCTCTTCGAGCACGCCGGCTTCCGCGACGTGGCACTTCGCCGCGATTACGGCAGCCGCGACCGCGTCGTGAGCGGCCTCGGCCCAAAAACGCCCTAATTGACTGGGAAATGGGGCTGGCAGCAGCTGGGGCACCGGGCGTGGAGGTGAACCCAAAACTTGGCCCGACCCGAGCACGCGTGACACTCCGAGGCGATGAGAACGCTCACTCGCATTGGCAGCGCGTGCGCCGTCGGGGCGGCGTTCGCGGCCGCGGTGTCGGGCTGCGCGAACAAGGACGATATCGCGCTTTCGAAGCAGCGCGAGCGCGCCTCCACGGAAATCCCCAAGGTGCCCGTCCCCGCGGAGAACGGCCCGAAGCTCGCCGCCATCGCCGACCTCACGCCGGTGCTCGAGCGGCCCGCTGCGGGCGCGGCTCGCATCGGCTATCTGCACGCGGGCGATCGCGTCGCGCGCGCGGCTCAGCCGTACTCGCGGGAAGGTTGCGCCGAGGGTTGGTTCCCGGTGCGCCCGGTCGGCTTCGTCTGCGCGAGCGGCAGCGCCACGACCGATCTCACTCATCCGACCCTCGCGGCCATGGCCATCCAGCCGCTGCTCGATCAGCCGCTGCCGTACACGTACGCGCGGACCGTGATCGACACGCCGCTCTACGAGCGCGACGGCTCCCACGAAAACACCGTGCGCGAGATCGGCAAGCTGAAGCGCCGCGCGGGGCTTGCCGTGGTCGGCAGCTGGACGGCCGCGGTGCTCGGCAGCGCACCCGAACGGCTCGCGCTCCTCACGAGCGGGAAATTCGTCAAGGCGGGGGATCTCGAGGCGGCCGCGCCGTCCGAGTTCAAGGGCGTCGAGCTCGGTGAGAAGCACGGCTTGCCGCTCGCGTTCGTCGTGAAGCACGGCGTGCGCGACTTCAAGCTCGACGGTGAAGACGCCGAACAGGGCCGCGACCTCGACGTTCACGCCGAGCTCGAGCTCACGGGTAAATTTCGCACGGCGCACGGTGAGAAATTTTGGGCGCTCTCCGACGGCCGCTGGGTGCGGCACAAGGACGTGACGACCGTCCTCGCGCGCAACGTGTTCCCCGACTTCGCGGTCGACGGCCAGAAGTGGCTCGACGTGAGCGTGGTGATGGGGACGCTCGTCGCGTACGAGGGCAAGCGCCCGTTCTTCGCGACGCTCATCAGCGTCGGCCGCGACGCCGCGCCGGCGCAAACCGCGTCGGACAACCCGAACGGCGAGATTGCGTCACCGACGGCCGCGTTCGGTCTCGGGACCTTCGAAGTGCGCGCCAAGCACATCACGCTCGTCGGCGCCGATCCCTTCACCGCGCACGAGAGCTTTCAGACGTACGACGTGCCCTGGGTGTTCGAGCTTTCGTCCGGGCGGCTCGGCTACGGCGCGTATTGGCACGACCGCTTCGGCGTCGAGCACGGCCCGGGCGCGCTCGAGCTCTCCCCCGCCGACGCGGCGCGCCTCTTTCAATGGATGACGCCGAGCGTCCCCGACGGCTGGCACGGCGTGAGCACGCCGCACGGCGAAGAAAAGACGCTCGTCGTGATCCGGAAGTAGCGCTAAAATACCCAGTCGCTCGTGGCTTTACTCTGCAGCCACGTCGCCGTGAACATGCCGTAGGCGGAGAGCGAGCTCAGCATCCTGTCGCCGAAGAGCGGGGGACTCCAGCTGCCGTCGGCCACCCAGGCGCTCCAGCTTGCGCCGTTGGCGTCGACGATCATCTGGAAATTCGGGCCCCAGTTGGCGTCCGAGGTGCCGAGGTTCTTGTCCGCTCCGTCCTGCACGTAGCCCCACTCGCTGAAGAAGACGGGCGCGACGGCCGCCGCGGTCGTGACTTGCTGCTGGAACGACGTCGACCAGTTGCCGGGATAGACGTGCGCCGTGTACACGAAGTTCGACCCCGTGGGCGGGTCGCTCGCCGCGTCACCGGGGCGCTGGTCCCAGATCATCGACGGCACGATGATGAGGTTGTTCGGCGCGGCCGCGCGGATGGTGTCGATGAAGGACTGCACCGTCGGTTTGAACGTCGCCCACGCGGCCGCCGTGTCGATCGGCTCGTTGAAGGGCTCGAAAATCACGTGGTCATCGTTCGCGAAGACCGGCGCGACCTTTTGCCAAAAGGTGATGGCATCCATGCCCGACTGCCCCGTCGCGTCGTCGATCTGGTGATAGTCGATGATCGCGTAGGCGCCCTTTTGCGCGGTGTAGTCGACGGCCGGCTTCAGGATCTCCCCCACGTAGTCGTCTTCCGTGAGCGCCTGCGGAATGCCGCGCGGCGGCATCGCACCGATCGGATACGGAGCCGGCGAGTAGGAGGGACTCCCGCCGTTCGCGACGGTGCGCGGGTAGACCGGGAGGCGGATCACGTGCGCCGTGAGGCCGGCCGCGAGCGTCGTGTCGATGCGCGCGGTGATGCCCGACGCACTGCTGTTCGCGTTCGCGTAGAGGGTCCCGATGTCGGGTAAGTCGAAGCCGCGGAGGACGATGGTCTTGCCGTTCGGGTCTTTGATGGCCGTGCCGTCGACGTGAAGAGGCGGGAGGTTGACGCCCGTGCCCGCGCCCGCCGAGCCGCCCATGCCGGCGCCGGTTCCTGCGCCGCCGTTCATGCCGCTCATGCCCGCATGACCCGCGGCCGCGCCCGCGCCGCCACCGCTGCCGCTCACGCCGCCACCGGACCCGCCCGTGGCCTGCCCCGCGCCGCCGCCCGACGCCGCACCCGCTCCGCCGCCGGTTCCGCCACTAGCGCCGCCGGAGCCGCCGGCACCGGAGCCGCCGTCGCCCCCGCTGCTGCCGCCCACTCCCGACCCGCCGCTCCCGCCCGTGGGGTTCGCGACGCTGCCCCCGGTCGTCCCGCCGCTTCCGCCGTTCGGCGCGTCCGAAGCTGCAGGGCCGCCGGAGCAGGCGATGGCCCAAGCCAAAGGCGCCCAGGCGAGGGCGAAATGCGGAACCGGTTTCATTATCCTCAAGACATACACCATCTCGGTCTCAGTCGCCCGCGCACCCCACGGCAGGCAGGCTTTTTCGCCCGGACATCCACGTAGCGCGGATTCATCCGCTCTCACGGAACCCGAAGCGCGGATGTTCTCGAATCGATACGCGCGTCGCGACGCTCAGAAGTGCCGCGTTCGCCACCACGCGTACGCGAACGCCGCGAGCGCGGCGACCACGAACAGCACGACGCGCCACGCGCCTGCCGAAGGCTGCTCGACCTGCGCGCTCGGCGCGGCAACCACCGGAGCGTGCGTCGTCGGCGGCTCCTCGGCTTCCGACGCGGCTTCGGCGGCTGGAGGTCCGGCGACCTCGACCAGCGGGGGCATGATCGGTACGACGGACGACGGCTCGAACGCGAACGGGGACTCCGAGTCCGCGGGCGGGACCGGCTCGACGAACTCATCGAACGGTGACGGCGTCTCGGCGAGCGCGGCGGGTTCCGGCTCGTGCTCGCGTCCGGCGAGGCCGAGCTCGGGCAAGCTGTACTCGCGCGTCGCCGGCTCGTCCCCCTCGTCGTCGGCAGCGGGCGCGACCGGCTCCGGAGCGACTTGAAGCACGCCGCTCGCGGGCTCCCGCCGCGCGAACACGGCCGACGAATCCGGCGAGGGCGACGAGGCGGGCGCTGCTCCGTGCTCGGTGAGCGGCTCGCTGAAGTCGACGGCGGGCGCGGCCGCGGACGCCTTCTGGGCGGCAGGCATCGGCGCCGCGGCGCGAGCCATGGCGGGCATGGGTGTGCGCGCCGCAGCTGCCGGGGTGAGCGGCGCCTTCAACGGCACGCTCGCGAATCCGCCCTTCGCCGCGGCGGGTAGGCTTTCGAAACCCGGCACCTTCGGCGACGCGGGCATGCTCTGCATGAGGTCTCCGTGTCCGGGCGGCGGCGGCTTCGTCGGCACCGACGCCTGCACGTCCGGCTTCGGCGGCGCCTTGAGGCGCTTGGCCCGCGCGAGGAGCTCCGGCGGCGGTCGGAAGACCGCCGTGCGATCCTCCTGCACCATCCCGAGCGGCGAGAACCGGCTCTCGTCGTCGTCGTCGTCGTCGTCGGCCTCGGACACGGGCGGCGGTTGCGCCGGGGGTTGCTCGCGTTCGCGCATGCGCGAGATGAGCTCTTTCGGAATGCGATGCACGTGAGTCGCATTGTCGTCGAGCTCGAGCTCGAGCTTGCCCACGGCGGGCTTGAGCGGCGCGGGCTTCGACTCCATCGGTTCATGATCGGTCTTCATCGAAGCGACCCACCGATTGAATCCGTCACGACGCCCGGTCGAACCGTCGGTCGTCACGGGAGACTCCTTGAAAGACCCGCCGCTGCCACAGGACTCATGCTATCTCCATCGTGACGAAAAAAGCGCGACGTGCAGCCTTGGTCGCGCATTAACGTGGGAGCTCCGCTGTGCGGGTGCGACGCTGTGGTCTCGACAACCACCCGCTGAAAACGCCGCGATTTTGCGGCGTGCCGCCGCTCCCGCGGAGTGATTCGAAGCGATCAGCGCCGGAGTCGGTCGAGAACGTGGCGAGTCGCGAGGGAACGGTTGAGCGTATAGAAATGCACGCCGGGCGCGCCGCGAGCGATGAGATCGCGGCACTGCGCGGTCGCGTGCTCGACGCCGATGGCGCGAACCGCGTCGGCGTCCGCGCCGCAGGTCTCGAGTGAGGCGAGCAAGGGGGCGGGGATGCGCGCGCCGCACAGCGCCGTGAAACGCTTGATCTGGGAGAGATTGGTGATGGGCATGATGCCCGCTACGATCGGCACGTCGATGCCCGCGGCGCGCGCGCGCTCGACGAAGCGATAGTAATCCGCGTTGTCGAAGAAGAGCTGCGTGATGAGAAAATCCGCGCCCGCGTCGACCTTCTGCTTCAAGAAACGGAGATCGGCCTCCGCGTCGAGCGCCTCGACGTGATTCTCCGGATAGCAAGCCGCGGCGATGCAGAGGTCGTGGCGCGCGCGAATCAGCGCCACGAGCTCGGACGCATGCTCGAGGCCGCCGTCCGTTTTCACGAAGCGCGTCTCACCGCGTGGAGGATCCCCGCGGAGCGCAATGACGTTGTCGATGCGGCTCGCGCGGAGCTGCTCGAGCACGTCGGCGAGCTCTTCCCGCGTCGCGCCCACGCAGGTGAGGTGCGCCATCGCTTCGATGCCGACCTCCTGCTTGATGCGGCGGACGAGCTCGACGGTGAGGCGCCGGGTGCTGCCGCCGGCGCCGTAAGTCACCGACACGTAGGCCGGCTCGTAGGGACGAAGCTCCGCGATGGTCTCGAACAGCCGCCCGACGCCTTCGGCGTCCTTGGGCGGAAAGAATTCGAAGGAAAAAACGGGCGCTTGGCCCAAGCGATCGACGATCTTCATCGAGGCGGGTGAGCGTAGCAGTAGGCCGAGGCAGCGGCCAAACGCCGACGCTCGGCTGCGCCGCCGTTCGAGCCGAGCAATGGTAACTTCGACGCTTCGATGAACATTCACATCGTCGCGGTCGCAGGCACGGGTATGGGCGCGCTCGCAGGCCTGCTCGTCGAGCTCGGACATCGCGTCTCGGGTAGCGACACGGCGTTCGATCCGCCGATCGGGCCCGAGCTCGAACGGTGGGGCGTCCGCACGCTGAGGGGCTTCGAGCCCGCGCACCTCGAGCCGCGTCCGGACCTCGTCGTCGTCGGCAACGTCTGCCGCCCGGACAATCCGGAGGCGCGAGCGGCCATCGACGGTGGGCTCGAGGTGACGCACATCGCCGGCGCGCTCGCCCGCTTCGCGCTCAGAGGCACGTCGCCGCTCGTCGTCGCGGGCACGCACGGCAAGACCACGACGACGGCGCTCGCCGCCTGGTTGCTCGAGCAGACCGGCTTCGCCCCGGGCTTTCTGATCGGCGGCTTGCCCAAGGGTTTCGCGCACGGGTTTCGCGCCGCCAAAGCCCAGCGGCGGCTCGGAGGCCCCGATCGCCCCGCGCGGCGCACGCCGTTCGTGATCGAAGGCGACGAGTACGACACCGCCTTCTTCGAGAAAACCGCGAAGTTTCTGCACTACGCGCCCGAGGTCGCGATCCTCACGTCGATCGAGCACGATCACGTCGACATCTACCCGACGCTCGCGTCCTATCTCGAAGCGTTCGAACGCTTCGTCGCGCTCGTGCCGGAGCACGGGCTCATCGTCGCGAACGCGGCGGACGAGAACGTCGTGCGCGTCGTCGAAAAACACGCCAAGGCGGAAGTCGCGTGGTTTGCCCTCGCCGACGAGCCGACGCACGGCATGCCGCCGCATTGGCTCGCCGCGCCGGCCGGCGCCGACGCCCGCGGTCAGGCCTTCGATCTCTACGCGGGCGGGGTCGCGTGCGGGCGTCTCGCGCTCGCTCTACCGGGAAGGCACAATCTCAAGAACGCCGTCGCGGCGCTCGGAGCGGTGGCGCAGGGCTTCGGCGCGCGGCTCGCCGATCTCGGCCCCGCGCTCGCCGCATTCGAAGGCGTGCGGCGCCGTCAGGACCTGATCGGAACGCCGCGAGGCGCCTTCGTCTACGACGACTTCGCGCACCACCCGACGGCGGTGCGCGAGACGCTCGCGGCGCTCCGAGCGCGCCACCCGGCGGCGCGCCTGTTCGCGGTGTTCGAGGCGCGGAGCGCGACCGCCTGCCGGCGTATGCACCAAGCCGAATACGCCGCTGCGTTCGACGCCGCGGACGACGTGCTCTTGCCTCCGCTCGGCCGCTCGAACATTGCGCCCGAAGAAGCGCTCGATCTCGCCGAGCTCACGCGAGCGCTCGAGCTCCGCGGCCGCCGCGCGCAGCGTTTCGATTCCGTGGACGCCATCGTCGGCGAGCTCGCGCGGAGCGTCCGTTCGGGCGACGTGGTCGCGTTGCTTTCGAACGGGGCGTTCGGGGGAATTCACGCCAAGGTGCTGAAGGCACTGGGCGAATAGTGCTGCAACGCGGCGACTCGGCGGTGCTATAGGCCCGGGGCATGACTTGTCCCTGCGGACTGGGCGAATCCCTCGAGACCTGCTGCGGCCCCTACCTGAAGCACCAGAAGAAGGCGCCGACCGCGGAAGCGCTCATGCGCGCGCGCTACACGGCGTACGCGACGGGCGACGTCGAGTTCATCGTAGAATCGCACGATCCGGATCGTCGTGGCGAGGTCGACCGCAAGAACACGGAAGCGTGGTCGAAGCAGTCCGAGTGGCTCGGGCTCGAAATCACCTCGACCGAGAAGGGCCAGCCCGAGGACGACACGGGCATCGTCGAGTTCATCGCGCGCTACAAGGTCAAGGCCACGAAGATCGAGCACCGCGAGCGCGCGCTCTTCCGCAAGACGGAGGATCGCTGGTTCTTCGTCGACGGGCTCGAAATCAAGGGCCCTCCCGTGAAGCGTACGGAGCCGCGCGTCGGCCGCAACGACCCGTGCCCCTGCGGCAGCGGCAAGAAGTACAAGAAGTGCCACGGCGTCGCCGCCTGAAGCGCTGAATCGAATGACGACGACGGAGCGTTCGGCGTTCGAGGAGCTCGGAGGCGAACCCGCCCTCCGCCGCATCATCGACCGCTTCGTCGATCGCCTCTTCGACGACGTGATGGTGGGCTACCTGTTTCGCCACGCTGATCGCGCGCGGGTCAAGGAGAAGGAGTTCGAGCACGCCGCCGAACACCTCGGCGGCCCCGTCGCGTACACGGGCCGGCCGCTCGCCGGCGCGCACGCGCCCCATCGCATTCGCGGCGGTCAATTCATGCGCCGCGTCCAGATCCTGAAAGAGACGCTGGCGGAACTCGGCGCGCCGCCGCGCGTCGCCGAACAATGGCTCGCCGAAACGCTGAGGTTACGGCCGCTCGTCACGGTGGACGAGGGCGACGTGTGTGATCCGAGCCCGACGCAGCGCACGCCCGAGCCGGAAACGACGCTCAAAGGGACGCCGAAGTGAGGGTCGCCGCGCTTTGCTCGAGCGCGTTCGGCGTCGCCGCGCTCGCCGCGGGCTGCTCGACCGCGGGCAATACCTGGATCAACGAACCCTTCGAGCCGATCGATCACTCGGAGAACGCGAGCGACGTGATCCCTTCCCCCGAGATCGAAGGCGGCGCGCGGCCGATGGCGAGCCCGGTGCGCGCGCGTACGCTCGGCGGCAACGCGGCGCCCGCGAGCCCGTCCGAAGCGGAGGCGACCGGCGCCGTGTCCGTCTCGCTCGCCGGCGGTCGCTCGCTCGGCGTCTTTCGCAACACGTACTACGACTTCCCGAGCGAAGCCGACTACGACGGTCCCACGCTCGCGCTCCCGAACGCACGCTGCGGCACGATCGCGACCGTGCCGCGCGAGTTCTTCGAAGCGCTCTGCGTCCAAGGCAGCGGCACTCTGCGCAAAGGCGTCACCGTGAGCTTCGCCAAGCGTGACTGCGATTGCGCGCCAGTTTGCCCGAAAACCGGCCAGAAAATCTGCTTCGACGAGCTCGACGCCCGTGAGTTCCCGTGGGGTCGCGGCGCGACCGGTAAAGCCATCATTCCGCTGCTCACCGTGGCCGTCGATCCCAGCGTCATCCCGCTCGGCACCGCGATCTACGTGCCCGAGCTCGACGGCCTGCCGCGTGACGCGGAGGGCACGACCGCTCACGACGGTTGCTTCATCGCGCAAGACAAGGGCTTGGCGGTCACGGGCCAGCACATCGACGTCTTCACGGGTCACCACTCGCTCACGACGCTGTGGAACCGGCGCGTGCCGAGCAACCGGGGAGTCACCGTCGTCGTCGACAGCCCGCGTTGCGCGCGCGTCGCGCCCTGAGCTCGTGACGACCCGCGGCGGCGCGGCAGCAAACGCCGCCGGCCCTCGCGCGATTTTCCTCAGCGAGCTCGGGTAACCACGCGCCAAAAGTCGCGGACCTCGGGCGGCGGCGACGGATTCGACCAGGAGCGCTGCGTGAAGAGCACTCCAGTCGTCCGCGTGACCGGATCGTTGTACCAAGTGCTGCCGAGACCGCCGTCCCAGCCGTAGCTCCCGGCGGCTCGCCCGAGCTCGTCGCGCTCCGCCGTGACGACCGCCATGCCGAAACCCCAACCGTAGCTCTCGAAAAATCCCGGCACGAGCGCGCCGAACGCCTTGTTCTCCGGTGTGAGCGCGTCGGTCGTGAGCGCGCCCACGGACTCCTCGGACAAGAAGCGGCGGCCGTTCACGCTGCCGCCGGCGAGTAAGAGCGCCGCGAAGCGCAAGAAATCGGGCACGGTCGAGACGAGCCCGGCGGCGCCACCCGGAAACGCGGGCGGCTTGCTCCACTGACCATCGACGGGATCGTAGAGCGATAGTTTTTGGGTTTGGGGCTCGACGACGTAGCTCGGGGTGAAGCGGCCGAGTTTGCGTGCCGGGACGCTGAAGTCGGTGTCGAGCATGCCGAGCGGGTCGAACAGGCGCTCGCGCAGGAACGTGTCGAACGGCTGCTCGGCAGCGCGCGCGATGAGCACGCCGAGCACGTTGGCGCTCGTGTTGTAGAGCCAGCGTTCACCCGGCTGGTGCATGAGCGGCAGCGTGGCAAAGCGATGGATCCAAGTGTCGGGCTCGGGAGGCTCGGCGGGGCGCGGCATGCCTTCGCCGAGCGCGAGCGCGTCGAGCGCGCGCTGAATCGGATAGGTGTCGGGAGGTGCCATCAGCATGCCGAAACCGAGCCGGAACGTGAGCAGATCCCGCAGCGTGACGGCGCGCACGGCCGGCACCACGTCGTCGATCGGACCTTCGAGGTGGCGGAGCACCCGTCGCCCGGCGAGCTCGGGCAGCAACCGATCGATGGGCTCGTCGAGGTGGAGCCGGCCTTCCTCCACGAGCAACATCGCCGCGGTCGCCGTCACGGGCTTCGTGAGCGACGCGACGCGGAAGATAGAGTCCGGCTCGAGTCGCTCGGAGCCGCCCGCGCTCTTCACGCCGAGCACCTCGAGCGCCTCGTGGCCGCCGCGCACGACGGCCGCGACGAACCCCGGATTTTCGCCCCGCTCGACGTAGGGCGCGAGCGCGGCTTCTAGCGACGGATCTCGCGAAGGTGAAGGCATGGGGCCTCAGGCTCGGGCGAACGCGTGGTCGCTCGCCGGCGGCAAAGTGCCGACGGGCGGCAACGTACGCAGGAGCTCGCCGAGTCGCTCGAACGCCTGGCCGCGACCGAGCTGCCAGAGGTGCCCCCCGTGCCAAGAGACGAGCGGCGCGCGAAAGTGCGAAGCGATGCGCCGCGCGTGCGAAAATTGGACGATGCGGTCGGCACGCGCGCCGATGACCAGCACGCGCTCGCTCGCGATGAGCGGCGCGCGCTCCACGGGGCTCACGTGCCGGTAGACCCGCTCGATGAGCTCGTGCTCGAGGGCACGCGGCTCCGGCGCTTCCGGTAGATCTCCGTGCTCGAGCGCGAAGTCGGCGAGCGACGCGAGCGGCACGATCGGCACCAGGAAATCGAAGCCGGGATCGACCGTCGCCGCGAGCGCCGCCGTGTACCCGCCGAGGCTCATGCCGAGGAGCCCCACGCGCGGATGTCCGCGCCGGCGCAAAAAGCCGGCAAGCTCCCGCAGGTCCGTGACCGCTTGTCGAAAGCCTTCGCTCGCGAAGCGCGGATCGCGTCCGGGAAACTCGGGCAGCCCTTGACGACTCGGGTGCGCGCGGCGCCCGTGAAAGGGCAAGAGCGTGAGGGCGCAGTCGAACCCGAGCGTATCGAGCGCGTGAATCGGCCACACGCGCTCTTCCACGCGGAGCTGGCCCATCATGTAGCCGTGAACGAGGATGGCGATCGGCCGCGGCTCCCCTCGCGTCACGAGACGGGCGTGAGCGACGAAGTTGGCCGTGGTCGTCCGGTACGTCTCCGAGAGCTCGGGCAAGAACGTCTCGCCGACGCTCTCCCACACCAGATCGCAGCGGTGCAAACCACCGCCGAAGCTCCGTCGCTCGCGCGCGACCGGCTCCACGCGACGTGGCTCCGGATAAAAGCCCGACAGATCGAGCTCGGCGTAGCGCGCCTCGATCTCGCGCAAGGCGCGCACGCGAGCTTCATGGCCGGTGCCGATGCCCGGCTCGGTGTCGAGCTCGGGCGCCGTGACGCGCAGCGCGAGCGTGACGGCGCGATCGAGCCCCGCCGCGGCGCGCGCGAGGAGCTGCCCGGCAAAGCCGACGCGCGACCTCATGGCGCCTCCGGTCGCGTGCGTCCCCGCGGCAGCGTGCGGTCGTAATAATAGAGCAGCTCGAGACTCCCGTTCTCTCGCAAAAAGCCCTGGTCGTGGCCGCCGGGCACCGAGGAGAACGTGACCTCGAGCCCGCGCGCGCGGAGCTTTTTCGCGAGGCGCTCGCTCGCCCGGCGCTCGGGATCCCAGGCGGAGGTCGCGACGCGGAGCGGGCGCGTCCCCGCTCGTGCGAACGCCTGCTCGAAACGCAGCGCGTACGCGTCGCACGAGCTTTCGCCGATCGCGGCCTGCAGAGCCCCGACGGCACCGAACGCGTCCGGGCGGCGCAAGAACACCTCGAGCGACACGTACCCGCCGAGCGACACGCCGTCTACCCCGATCGTTCGCGCGCCGCTCGGAAGCGCGAGGAGCTTCTTCGCTTCGGGCAACACGCCGTCAGCGACCCACTCGGCGTAGCGATCGAGCGCGGCCGGCGTCGAGGGCTGGCGAAAGACGTTCGGCGTGTACGGACACGCCACCGCGACGCCGTGAAACGGGTCGGCTGCGAGGGCGGCGTTGAGCTCGGAGAGACGTTCGTCGGTGAGCAGCGCCGGCTGCGTCGCCGTGCGTGTGACGGGCGGATTCGCGAGCCGTCCGGCCGCCGCGACGAGCCCGTAGCGATCCGCCCACGCGCGAATCCCCACCGGCTCGCTGCTCGTCTCGGCGAGGCCGTGAAAAAGCACGAGCAGTCGCTGAACGCCTTCACCGCCGCTCGGCACGAGCAGGAGGCAGCGGCGGGCGAGCTTTTCGCCGGGCACGTCGAGCTCGTGCTCGTCGTAGCGGCCCCCAGCCGCTCGAGCAGGACGCGCACCGAGGCTCGACGCCAGCGCCGCCAAGAGCAAGCGCCGGCGGGGGAGCATGGTCCGCGTGGCGGAAGCACCGGGCGGCACGTCGCGTATTATAGGCCGCGCGCGCGGCCGTGCGCTTCGTTCGCGGGTTTCGGTTAGCCCTTTCGTTTGTCCGCTTCGCGCGGGCACGGTATGAATCGTGTCTTCTCGCTTCAGCAACGGTGCCTCTATGATCAAATGCCTCATCGTTCCCCTCGCGCTCCTCGCTTTTTCGGCCTGTTCGGTGGAGGCGGGCGGCCCGAAGGACACGGTTGACCCGGCGGTCAAGAATCAATCCGCGTTTTGCACGACGTGGGCGAAGGCCGCCTGTAACGAGACGGTCGTCGCAAACTGCAACGAGGTCGATACCGAGACCTGCGTCCTCCACCAAAGCGCGTTCTGTCAGACGCTCGTGCCGGACATCGGGTATTCACCGAGTCAAGCGCAGGACTGTATCGATGCCGTGAAGGCCGCGTACGCAGACGCAGCGCTCGACGCCACTGAGGCTCTCGTCGTCTTGCGCCTCGGCGGCGCGTGCTCGCACCTCGTCGCAGGACCGGACAGAGCAGGGGAAGCGTGCACGGCGGACACGGACTGTGACACGACGAAGAATTACAGTTGCGTGATCAAGGGCGCGGACACGACCGGCACCTGTCAAATTCCTGCGATTCAGGCCAACGGCGCGCCCTGCGACGCACTTGCGATGACGTGCGGCGGCGGCGCTTATTGCGACGGCGAGAACTGCCTGGTGAAGAAGGCCAAGGACAAGACGTGCACCTACGACGCGATGTGCGCGGACGGCCTGCGCTGCAGTATCCCCGTGGATTCCACCGACGGATCCGGCACTTGCGACGACAAGCTCGCGTCGAAGACGGCCTGCAGCTTCGACGGCGAATGCGCGACCGGCTTCTGTTACGAAAATACGATGGTTTGCACGACGAAAGTCGTCCTCACGGGCGCCGATCACATCTGCGATAACCTCTGACGATGCGCCGGTCGCTCTTCGCCGCCTCGCTGCTCTTCATTCTGAGCGGTACGAGCGCGTGCGAAGACAAGCCGCCGCCCGCGGCGACCGCACCGAGCGCGAGCGTCGAACCGACACCCGCGCCTCCGCCGAAGCCGACGCTGCCGCCGACGCTCGCCGTCGACGCGAGCGGCGCGCTCGTGGCCGGCACGCGCGTGAGTCTCGACGGCTCCGGCGCGCCCGACCGGCTGAAGAACGAGCTCGCGCAGCACCGCGAGTTCATCGAAGGCAAAGAGGTGCGCTGCGCCGCCGAACGGCAGGTGAAGCCGGCTTACGTCGCGACCATGATCGACGCGCTCGGGGCGCTCGGGGCCGTGAAAGCCCTGGTCCGAACGTCGACGCGCTCGGAGTTCCCGGGCGAAGTCGGCTTCGTTTCGCTCGAGCGCGCGCGGTCGGCGCCGCCTTGCAGCGTGGTCGCGATGATCACCGAGGATCGCGGAAGCGCGGTATGGAGTTTGAAGGGCGGCGTCGCGGGCAAGCGCGGCAAGGGGATGGCAGGACCGGACCTCACGCTCACGGGCGAGACCCTCACGACGCACGCGAAGCAATGCGCCGCATCGCACACGCTCTTCGTGTCGGGTGCGAACGGCGTCGAATGGGGGCTCGTCTACGACCTCGCCGCTTCGACCAAGACGCTCCCGAAGGCGTACTTCACCGACGTCGCGGTGCTCGCCGTACCACCCGTTCCGGGCCGTCCGGTGGATCTCGGTCGCTGAACGCCGAGACTCAGCCGACGAGCGCGAGCACCTGCTCGACGTCCGCCGCCGAAAACGGCTTCTCGAGTCGTGCGCCCGAGTAGCGCGCCAAAAAATCTTCGGCCCAGCCCGCGCACGCGCCACCCGTCATGAGCACGAAGCGCGGCACGAGCTCGGGATGGACGCGCTCGACCGCGTTGTGCACGGACGAACCGTTCACGCCCGGCATGTCGAGATCACAGAGCACCAGGTCGAAGCGTGCGTCTTCGCCGAGTCGGCGTAGCGCTTCGGCGCCGCCCTCGACCACGACGACATCGTGGTTCTCCTCCAGCATGAAGCTCAGAGTCCGGCCGAGCAGCGGTTCGTCGTCGATGACGAGAATCCGCGCGCGTCCGGTCCACGCGCCCGTCCGATGGAGTCCGCTGTCCTCGGTCCGCTCGGAACCAGCCCTGCTACCTGCCCGCGAGTCTTCGATGGTCCTCATGTGCCCCTCGATCGCCAAAACATATAGCACGGGGGGGCATCCGAGTTCGGGCACCGGTTCCGCACGGCACTTTTCACGTTACCCCCGGCGCAAATGCGAAGTTCGGGACCGCCGGCCCGCCGGATGGGGAGGAAACCTCCCTCGGGCGAATTGACTGGGCGAATTGACCACACAATGCGGCGGGCGCGGGAGTGCTAAGTCATCGGACCTAGCCGTGGCAACCAAGCGTCGCTCGACCAAGAAGGGACCCAAGCCGAGGGAAGAGGCCGAGGTCGAAGGCCGCGACGATGGCGAAGCCGACGGAGCCGATGGCGGGGACGGCCCCGACGCCGTGGAGGCCGAGGACGACGTGCTCGAGGCCGCCGGTGAGCTCGTCGATGACGGCGACGGCTCGCACGGAGCCGAAGAGCCGAAAGGGCTCGCGCGTTACGATGCTCTCCAAGCGTACATGCGCGAGGTGCGGCGGCACCCGCTCCTCACTCCGGAGGAGGAGCACCGTCTCGCGGTCGACTACGCGAAGACGGGCGACGTCGATATCGCGGCGCGGCTCGTGACGGCGAACCTGCGTCTGGTCGTGAAGCTCGCTTACGAATACCGCCGCGCGTTCAAGAACATGATGGACCTCGTGCAGGAGGGGAACATCGGCTTGATGCAAGCGGTGAAGCGCTACGACCCCTACCGCGGGGTGAAGCTCTCGAGCTACGCGGCATGGTGGATCCGCGCGTACATGCTGCGTTTCATCCTCAACAACTGGCGCCTCGTGAAGATCGGCACGACGCAGGCGCAGCGGAAGCTCTTCTTCAACTTGAGCAAGGAGAAGGCGAAGCTCAAGGCGCTCGGCATCGAGCCGACGAGCGAGGAAATCGCCAAGCGCCTGAACGTCGCCGAGGGTGACGTGATCGAGATGGATCGCCGCCTCGCGCGCGCGGACGCGTCGCTCGACACGCCGGTCGCGAGCAGCGACGGCCGCACCACGACGCGACTGGAGCTCTTACCGGGCAGCAACGAGACACCCGAAGCCGCGACGGAGTCGGCCGAGCTCGAAGAAGTGCTCCACGAGCAGCTCGAAGCATTCCGCCAGACGCTCACGGGCAAGGACGTACAGATTTTCGAGAAGCGCCTGGTCGCCGACGAGCCGCTCACGCTCCAGGAGCTCGGCGACCAATTCGGCGTCTCGCGCGAGCGGGTGCGCCAGCTCGAAGCGCGCCTCACCGGCCGGCTCCGCGAGTATCTGAAGAAGACGCTCGGCGACGCGGTCGGCGTCGGTTAGCCGCCGGTTTCGGGTGCGAGCTTGCCGACGCTCTACGTCGTAGCAACGCCGATCGGCAACCTCGGTGACCTCACGCCGCGAGCGCGGGAAGCGCTCGGCGCGGCGAGCCGCATCTTTGCCGAGGACACGCGGCGCACGCGCGGTTTGCTCGCGTACGCGGGCATCGCGGGAAAAGCCCTGATCCGCGTCGATTCCCACGCGACACCCGAGCGCCTCGCGCGGCTGGTCGAAGGTTTCGAGGCGAACGAGAGCGTCGCGCTCGTCACGGACGCGGGCGCGCCCGGCGTGAGCGATCCCGGAGCGGCGCTCGTACGGGCGGCGGCGGAAGCGGGCGTGCGTGTCGTCCCCATCCCCGGTCCGAGCGCCGTCACGGCGGCGATTGCAGCGTCGGGCCTCGTCGAGGGGCCATTTTTGTTTCTCGGTTTCCTACCCCGTCACGGCAAGAAGCGAACACTCGTGCTCGAGCGCATCGCCGCGACCGCGGAACCGGTCGTGCTGTTCGAGTCGCCGCAGCGGATCGTCGAAACGTTGCGCGACCTCGCGGCGGGAACGCCCGAGCGCGAAGCGGCGCTCTGCCGCGAGCTCACCAAGCTCCATGAAGAGATTTTGCGGGGCCGGCTGGCTGCCCTCGCAACGCTCGAGCGCGAGTGGCTCGGGGAGATCACTCTCGTGCTCGGTGGTCACGCCGTCGCCGAACGCGCGGACACCGCGGCGGATCCGGCCGAAATCGACGCCGAAATCGCGAGTCGGCTCGCGAAGGGCGCGAGCCCGAAGGATCTCGCGGCCGAGCTCGCGGCGCGTCTGAAGATCCCGCGCCGGAACGCCTACGCGCGCGTCCTCGCCGTCCGCGGCGCGTGAGCCGTGGTACCTCCACGGTCATGGCGACGGTCGGCGTCATCCTGGCGAGCGTGCGTGAGGGGCGGCGTGGTGAAGCGTTTGCCCACTGGCTGCTCGAGCTCGCGGGCTCACACGCCGGCTTGGAGGCGGAGCTCCTCGACCTCCGTGACTGGCCGCTCCCGAGCTACTCGTATGCCGTACGCGGCGTCGAAGCCGAGAAGCATTACCCCGCCGACAGCCTGCAGGCGCGCTGGGCGGCGTCGATTCGAAGGTGCGACGGCTTCGCGATCGTCTCGCCCGAGTACAACCGCGGCTACCCGGGCCAGCTCAAGACCGCGCTCGATTCGCTTTATCAAGCCTGGAATTACAAACCCGTCGCCTTCCTCACGTACGGAGGCATCGCGGCCGGCTCGCGCGCGGCGGAGCAGCTCGCCCAGGTCACGAGGGAGCTCAAGCTCGTGCCGTTGCGCGACGAAGTGAACCTGAGCCTCGGCGGCCTCGCCGTGGACGAGCGCGGCTTCCCGAGCGGCGAGCTTTATCGAAAGAAAGCCCAGACGCTGCTCGGCGAGCTCGCCTTCTGGGTGGACCTATTGAAGAGCGGTCGCGAAGGTCTTCAGCGCTGAATCCGCCGGATTTTACGCCTCGAGTCTCTTCCAGGCACCCGTGCTAAAAGCCCGCCCGTGTTCGAGGCGCTCACCCGAGGTTTTCGCGAAGCTCAGAACCGCCTGGCGGGGCTGACCGAGCTCAACGAGAAGAACTTAGAAGCCGCACTGCGCGAGGTGCGCACGTCCCTGCTCGAGGCCGACGTCGAGCTCGGCGTCGTCAAGCGCTTCCTCGAAGAGGTCGAGAAGAAGGCGCTCGGCACCACCGTGCAGACGCGCATCCGTCACGGCGGCGAGACGCACAAGGTCACGGCGGGCGAGCAGTTCGTGAAGATTTGCCACGACCAGCTCGTCGGCATGATGAACTTCGAGGGCGATCCGATCGCTCTCGCTCCGAGCGGACGCACGGGCGTGATGATGGTGGGCCTCCAGGGCTCGGGCAAGACGACCACCGCCGCGAAGATCGCGCGCTGGCTCGAGAAGCAGGGCAAGAAGCCGCTGCTCGTCGCCGCCGACATGCAGCGACCCGCCGCAGTCGAGCAGCTCCAGGTACTCGGCGCGCAGATCGGCGTTCCCGTCTTCAATCTGCCGGGTCAGACGCCGCTCGACATCTGCCGCGCCGCGCCCGACGAGGCCGCGCGCACGGGCCGTGACGTCATCGTCTACGACACCGCGGGACGTCTCGCGATCGACGAGCCGTTGATGCAGGAGCTCGCCGCGATCAAAAGCGCGGTCGAGCCTTCGAATATCTTCCTGGTCGTCGACGCGATGATCGGCCAAGACGCCGTAAAAACGGCCAAGAGCTTCAACGAGCGCCTCGGCATCACCGGAGTCGTGCTCACCAAGCTCGACGGCGACGCGCGCGGCGGCGCGGCCCTCAGCGTGAAGGAAGTCACCGGCGCTCCCGTCGTGTTCGCCGGCATGGGGGAGACGACGGACAAGCTCGAACCGTTCCGCGCCGAAGGCATGGCGAGCCGCGTGCTCGGCATGGGCGACGTCGTCGGCCTGATTCAAGATTTCGAAGCGGTCGTCGACGAGAAGCAAGCCGAGAAGGACGCGCAGCGCATGATGCGCGGCGAGTTCACGCTCGACGACTTCTTGAATCAGATTCGCATGCTGCAGAAGATGGGGTCGCTGTCGGACCTCGTCGACAAGATCCCGGGCCTCTCCGGCATGGTGCCGCCCGGAGCCGCGCAGCAGCTCGACGATCGCGAGCTCGTGCGCATCGAAGCGATGATTCAGTCGATGACGGGCGAGGAGCGCGACGACCCGAACTCCCTCGTGCGCGAGCCGTCACGCGTGAAGCGCATCTCGCGCGGCTCGGGCCAATCGGCCGAGGCCATCGGCGAGCTGGTTCAAAAGTTCCTCTTCATGCGCCAGATGATGGGCGGGTTCGGCCAAAATCTAGGGGTGATGGGGAATATTCCGGGCCTTCGGAACATCGCCATGGCGCGAAACGCGAGAAAAGCGATGCAAGGCGGCGGGTTTCCGGGCATACCCGGGATGGGTTTTCCGGGTATGGGAGGCCTCGGCTTCCCCGGCATGGGGGGGCCGGGCGGCGGCGACGCGGCGCCGAAGATGCGAGTTCTCAGTAAGTCCGAGAAGAACGCGCGCAAGAACCAGCGCAAGCGCGAACGAGATGCCCGCAAGAAAGGCAAGAAGCGATGAAGTCCGGGGCCCTTAGGATGTCACTGTGGTGCGCGCTCGCGCTCGGCGCATGCGCGAGCCCGGGCGAAGCGCCCAAGGTCGACGACGCGGTGAACGCGCTCGTGCTCCCGGACGTGCCGACCGACGTGCAAAATCGGACGCTCGTCGATTTCGGCGGCTACGTGCATCTCGAGGGCTGGGATCTTTCGCCGGCGGAGCGCGCGACGCCCGGCTCGACCGTGCACCTGAAGCTTTACTGGCGTTCGGTGAAGAAGCTCTCGCCTGGCTGGGCGCTCTTCACGCACGTCATCGTGGCCGACGCGCCGAAGCCGTATGCGTACGACGACGTCGGTGTGCTGCGCCAGAAGCTCTCGCCGAGCGACTGGATCCCCGGCAACGTCTACATCGACGAACAGGACATCGCGGTGCCGAACACCCAATCACCCGACTTCACGCTCGCCGTCGGCCTCGGCCACGAGGCGGTCCAGGTCGCGGGCAGCGAGGTCGAGGGGCTGTCGGGCACGCGGTTGGAAATTCTGAGCGGCCTCTCGGACGGCCATGACCGCGCGATCATCGCCCGGCTTGCCACTGGCGTTACCCCGGGCGAAAAAGCACCGGCACGCGCCGAGAAAAGGCGTGGGCCGCCACCTTTCGCCAAAGGCCGCATGCCCGCGAGACCTGCAGGGAACGATCTCAAGGAGAAGCCATGACCGCCCGTTTGCCGATTGCCTTACTTGCTCTGACGCTCGCCTTCGGTTGCTCGAAGAAGAAGGCGCACCACAAGATCGACCCGGAAGAGCAGAGAGCGCGACTCGAGCAATACATTCTCCCGCAGGCGCCCGAGATCAAGAACAAGCTCCAGACCAAGTTCGGGGAGAGCGCCACGCTGCTCGGCTACAACCTCGACGCCGACGAGCCGCTTCGGCCGGGGCAGAAGGTCAAGCTCACTTTCTACTGGCAGATCACGGCCCCTATCAGCGGCGGCTACAAGCTCTTCACGCAAGTCCTCGACGCGTCGGGCGAGAAGCTCGTCAACATCGACCGCAATGCGCCGCTCCGTCCGGGCAAGAAGAACAAGCTCGGCGGCTTACCCGTGTCCGCATGGGAGCCAGGCAAGGTCTACGTCGACGAGCAGACCTTCCATGTGCCGCGCGCGAAGACGGAGACGATTCAGGTCATCACCGGCTTTTACAACAAGGAAGGCCGGCTGGCGGTCAGCAACGGACCGAAGGACAGCGCGGATCGCGCGATCGTTGCGAGCTTCACGCTGCAGCCCTCCGAGGCGCAGCTGCGCCAGCGCATCGCGCAGGTGCCCGAAATCTCGGTCGATAAGCTCGAGAAGACCGATAAGATCAACATCGACGGCAAGCTGGACGAAGCGGCTTGGAAGACCGCGCCGGTGCTCGGCCCGTTCGTCGACGTGAAGAACGGCGGCACGCCGAAGGACTCGCCCGTCAACGGCTCGGCGCGGATCCTCTGGAACGATACGAACCTCTACCTCGGCGTCGAGGTGGCGGAGACGAACCTCGTCGGCGGCTTCCCCAAGACCGCGAAGGATCCGCATCTCTGGACCAAGGACACCGTCGAGATCATGGTCGACCCCGACGGCGACGGGGACAACGAGGACTACTACGAGATCCAAATCGGGCCGCAGAACCTCGTATTCGATACGCAGTACGACAAGTACAACGAGCCGAAGACGGAGCCGGACGGCCCCTTCGGTCACGAGGATTGGTCGGCGAAGCTGAAGAGCGCGGTGGTGCTCGACGGCACGCTCGACAAGCCGGACGACGCGGACAAGGGCTACACGGTCGAGGCGATGATCCCGTGGAAGAGCTTCACCAAGGCGAAGAAGACGCCGCCCGCGCTCGGGGACACCTGGCGCCTGAACCTCTACGCGATGAAGGACAACTCCGGCGTCGCCTGGTCACCCATCTACGACCAGGGCAATTTTCACAAAGCTTCGCGTTTCGGCCGCGTTCGCTTCACGGCGAAAGGCTGGACTCCCCCGGCGGAGACGCCGGACGGCGGCGCACCCGCTACGGCAGGTAGCGCGGCGCCGGGCAGCTCCGCCGCACCGTCGACGAGCGCGATGGTTCCGGCGTCGCCCAAGACCGCGGCGAGCACCCTCAAAGAGCCGACGGCGCGACCGCTTCCCGCCCCGTCCGCGAAGTAACCCGCCCGTCCAACGGCCGAGCGAGCGAGCGCGCTCAGCTCCCTGCCGGCGTCCACACGCCGTCCGACCAGAGCATGGTGTCGAGGCAGTAGCCTTCAGGATCTTTCTGCGGCGTGCCCTGATAGAAGCACTCGTGGAACTTGCTGCCGAACGTATACGTGCAGCAGCCGATTAGATCCGCGTCCATCGGGCACGGATCCGAGGACCACGTGCCGTACGTGCCGCAGCCGTCCTTCTCGTCGGCGATGCTGCGCGCGGTGCCGCTCACTTCGATGCACGTCTCCTGACGGGCCCGGAGGTCGCACGTACCGCTCGTCGGCGACGGAGGACCCGAATCATCGTCGCCGCCACCGCAGCCGGCGAATACGAGAGCCATGCCGACGCACGCGAGCACACGAGGAGCCAACATGCGCTCAATATATCGGCTCGCACGCCGAACGGCGGGCTTTCGTGAGCGAGCGGCCTCAGCCGGCGGACGTGAGTGACGCGAATTCGCCGGGGTTCGTGATGCCGGCGGTGGCGTCCTTGCCGTCGAACTGGCCGAACGCGGTGACCTTGCTGCCGTCTGCCTGTCTGCAGCCGACGGCGTTCATCAGCGTCACGTAGAGCTTGTTGATCGGAACATTGCCGGTCGAGGACCCGGTGTTGAAGCCGACGCTCGTGTCGGTGCCGGAGCAATCGCCGTCGCTGTTGCCGCCGCCCACGGTTTTGCCTTCGACGTTCACGGCATGGCCGGTCTTCAAGTACCCGCCAGCGCCGCCCGCGATGAGGATCGGCAGGTTGTTGGTGTTGTGGGCGTTGCCGTCCGAGAGCTCCTGCAGCCACATGGTGGCGGTGTTGTCCAGCAGGGTGCCCGTGCCCTCCGTGACGCTATCGAGCAAGCCGACCAAGCGCGCGAATTTGCCCGCGAACCAGTTGTCGATCTGCGCGAGCATGTCGAGCACGCCGGCGTGACAGGTTCCACCCACGGCCACCGAGCCGTTGCGATGGGAAAGGCCGTGGTGATCGGCGTCGTGCATCATCCCGTCCCAGGTAAACGTGACGTAGCCCGGATAGGTGAGCAGCATCACGCGCTGGGCGTCGCACATCATGCCGAGCGCCATGAGGTTCTGCATCATGTCACCGCCGGCGGTGAAGGCCGTCGCGAGGCCCGCGCCGAACCCGCCGCCGCCGCTCGCGGCCTTGACGGTATCACTCGTAACGCCGAGCTGAGTGGCTGCATCCGCGGCGCAGGCAGCCGGAACGGCGCCCATCGTCTCGGTGGTTCGCAAGAGGTCGAGCCAATCGGACACCTTCTTCAGGTCCTGCGAGCTCATCTTGAGCTTCTGATAGCGACCGAGGTCCTGCTTCACGAGGTCGATCACGCTCTTGCCGCGCTGAACGTGGTAGTCGGCCGCGGGCGTCGTGCTCGTTCCAGTGCTGGACCCGGTGCCGAACAAGCCCGTGAGCTGGTTGTAGATGGTCGTCGGGTTCGCCGTCGCCGGAAAGGCGGTGCCGGGCTGGGAGAACGAAATCACTTCCTTGATGCTCGTGCTCGCAGAGCCGACGGTGAGCACCCAGGGGTCCACGCCTCCCGGATTGATCTGCTTCGCGATGGTGTGATCGAGCGACTCGGCGGTCGCGTAGCGCGTCGTGTCGTCGTTGATGGTGGCGCACGTGAGCTTCGAGCCCATCGCCTGATCATGGGGATCGATGGTCTGCGTCGTGCCGTATTGATTCAGGGATTTGAAGCCTCGCGGCAAGAGCAGCTTCGACGCGTAGGGCGAAAGAGGAGCGAGCGTCGTCCCGGTGAACGTGTCGGCGGTGAGCGCGCCGTCCTCGAGCGCCGGATACCAGCGATCGGTGAGGCAACCGTTGTGGGTGAAGAAGACCACGAGGCGGCGAGGGGCCTCGGCGTCCTGCCCTTTGACCGATTTCTCGCGAAGCGAGCTCAGGAGCGGCGCGGCGAGGGCGGCGCCGCCCAAGCCTCGGAGAAAAATTCTGCGATTCATTGGCTCACCTCGGGGACGCGGACCAAGAACGAGTCCGTTTGCGTGAGATCGGCAATCAGGTTCAAAACCGTGTACCCGCCCTTCGTGATCTTGGCGGCCAGATCGTTGACGACACACGCGTCGATCGAGTTGTCGGTACGCGCGTACGCGAAGTTGACCCACAGGTCGGCGTAACGGCGCTGGGCCTGCGCCGACTTGGCGAGCCCCGCCATCAGGTCCGCCGGGCCCGTCATGTGCTCGGGATTGCCGTCGATGACGACGTCGGCGGTGCTGTCGATGGCCGCGCCGGTTCCGGCCTCCGCGGTCTGCCATTGACCGACGGCGTTGAAAGCCTCCATCACGAAGCCAGGGGGGTTGATGAAGGTGTGATGACAGGAGGCACAGGTCTGCGAGGAGGTCTGCGCGTCCACCTGCTTCCGATTCGTATCGAGCGTCGAGGACTGAGCGGGCAGCGGCGTATTGAGGGCGTCAGCCGGCGGCGCACCCGGATCGAAGCCGAGAACCTGCTTCATGACGAACGCGCCACGCAAGATCGGCGACGTGCGATTGAACGAGGAGTACGAGGTGAGAAAGCCCAGGCGGGTGAGAAATCCGGGGCGCTGCGTCTTGTCGAGCGCGACGGGCGCGAGGTCCGTGCCGTAGTCGCTGGCGTTGAGCCCGTAGAGCGGAGCCGTTTGCGCGTTGACGAACCCGGCGGTGCTCGTGAAGAAGTCCTGGAACGAACCGGAATCCGTGAACACGACCTTGTCGAAGAACTTCTCGGTTTCGGCAGCGACGACCGGGATCATCGCGGTGCTGAAACCCGGGAACAACGAGGTGTCGTGTGACGCGGAATCCCACCGGGTATTCGTGCCCATGAGCAGGTACGTCCGGTGGAAAGCCGCGACCATGTCGCGAGCCTTCGGATCCTGCAGCATGCGCTGGGCCTGCGCGAGAATCTGAGCCTTGGTCGTGAGCTGGTTCTGATCCGCCATCTGGTCGAGCGTCGCGTCCGGCATCGAGCCCCACAGCATGTAAGAGAGGCGCGACGCCACCTCGGCCCCGGAGAGGACGTAGTGGCCGCTGCTGTCGGGCGTTTCGCTGATTTCGGAGCGCTGCAGGAAGGACGGTGAGACGAGGAATGCGTTCAGGAGCACCTCGGCGACCTCGTCCGGCGTCCCGTCGGCGGTCACTTGCGCGCCCTGGCTCACGAGCGTCGTGAAGGTCGACACTTCGTCGGCCGTGAGCGCGCGGCGAAAGGCGCGGCGGCCGAACGCCACGATGGTGTCGTGCAGACAGGCGCTCCCGTCGCCGGTCGGCGTGCACTTCAGGAAATTCGCCTTGAGCGTCGGATCGGCCATCACCTGTGCCGAGAGCATCTGCGCGACGGTCTGGTAGGCGCTCCAGCCGAGCTGCGACATGCTGCCGGCTTGATCGGTGGCAAGGAGCGTCGACGGAGCGGCGTTGGCCGACGCGGAGAGGCCCGTGACGCCCAGGAGATCACGCACGGTGCGGTCGTACTGAGCGTTGGTCAGGCGGGGTATCTGCGACGTGGCCGGAATGCCGGGTGTGCAAGCCGGGGTGTCGATGCCGGTCGAACCGCCGCTCGGGGCTGCGCCGCTCGAGCCGCCCGACGCGGTGCCGCCCGAGCCGCCACTACCGCTCGAAGAGCCGCCGCTGCCGGTCGCGGCGCCGGTGCCCGTTGCGGCACCGCTACCGGTCGCCGCCGCGGTTCCGCCCGACATGCCGGGGTTGCTGCCCGTACCCGACGCGGGACTGATGCCGGCTGCAGCCCCCGTCCCAGCCGGCGCACCGTCGATCGAAGCCGTACAGCCTGTGACGACCGTCGCGGCCAAGAGTATTCGCCAACTGCTCATTGCATCACCTCGTGAGGGGATGTCGATGGCGGAGGCGCGCAGAGGCGCGCCCGTCCACCTTCTGACTCATTGGCCATGCCCGCGCGGGCACCCCCGTCCTTGAAGTTTTGAGTTGATGCTCTTTTTCTCGTTACTCTTGCGAAATTTTTTGGCGAGGATGGATTAACGGCGCTGAGCCCGGCTCAGGGCGCCCTGAGCGGCGATCCACGACCGAACAACGAACCGAACCTCAGCGCGCGACGCGGTACCGGCGCGCGAGCTCGCCTTGCCTCGTCGCGCATTGGTCGGTTTGGGCTTTGGCGCGTGTGAGGCCGGCTTCGGCTGTAGCGAGCCCGTCTTTGAGCGTGTCCGGGGGGGCGGACGCCGCGTTGTCGTTGATGGCTGCGATCAGCGTGAGCACGCGGGCGTGCTCTTCGTAGGCGGCGACGCAGAAGCTTTGAACGGCGCAGATATCGGGTATCGAACAGGGTACGGCGCGCAGCGCGGCGAGCGGGACGCTCTTTTGCGTGTTGTCCGCATTTCGCAGCGCTTCGACGGCACGGCTCACGGCGGCGGCCTCGGAACGGGCGGGGCCTTCGTCGTGAGCGCAGGCCGCGAGCGCGAGAGCGCCCGCGACGAACGAGTGTGAAAGCAGGCGCACGCGGGGCGCTACTCGGAGGCTTTCGGCGGCGGCCCCATCTGGATCCGCTCACCGACGTAGGCGCCGATCAGCGTGAACAGGACGCCGAGCGCGGAGAGAAGCACGTACATGAACGCGGGCATCGTCTTCACCGTCTGACCCGTATAAAGGATGAACGCCGTCGGCATCGCGACGAGGAACACCGCGATCATCGGCTCGACGAAGGTGCGGCCCGGTGACACGAGACCGATCAACATGCCGCCGAAGAACCAAACCGGGATCGACACGAGCATGCCCGCCGACCCCTCGAAGTCGAGGGCCGGCACGACCATCGGCAAACCCATGACGAACGCAGCCGTCGTCACGAGCATGATGGCGATCGAGACCAAGAACCACGTCGGGCTGAACGACTCCTGCTGGTAGCGACGCTCGAGCTCCTCCTGACGCGTGAGGCTCCGCTTGAGGTCCTCCACCTTCGCGCCACAAGAGGCGCAGCGCTGGTTTGCCAGAGGCGGCGTGTTCGCGAAGCCGCACGAGGGACAGATGATCTTTTTGGTCGGCTTGGCCATCGACAATTCAGGATAGCCGCCCTGCGCCCGCGCGGCGAGATCTCGAAAAAACAGAGCATTTTTCGGAGGTTATGTTAATCTTCCCGCGCGCGGAAACCCGTCGCCCTCGCGCGCTGTCCGTCCTTACATGACGAGCCCCGAACAAACGCCGAGCCGCCCGCCCGTGAGCGGCACGCGACCGCACGACCTCGCGGAGCTGCCCGCACCGCGCCGGCCCTGGCGGCGCGCGACGCTCGTGACGCTCGCCGCGGGCACGCTTGCTTCGCTCTGGCTCGCGCTGTCGGTGCTTCCCGACGTCGTCTACTCGCTGCGCGGAGGCGCGCCGCGCGATCTCGGCGCTCTCGTCTCCTTGCGGCTCGACTCGTCGCTCGCCGGAAGCTGGGTGCGCGGCGAAGGGCAGCTCTCCGCGACGCGCGCGATTCGCTACGCGCGCCCGCTCGAACACGACACGTACCGGCTCGCGAGCGTCGAAGGCAACCCGAAGGTCTGGGTGCAGATCCGCGTCCCCGCGAACGAAGAGGGGCCGCGCTTCGTGCCACCGGATTCCTTCGTCGGACGGCTGCTCCCGATGTCGGAGCTCGGTATCCGGCAGCGTGGCTTGCCCGCTGCCGTGGGCAAGAGCGGGGTCGAATCGCCGCCGAGCGACGCGTGGCTGCTCGTCGACGGCGAGTCGCCCGCGGCGCTGCGTTGGGCGCTCGGTTTGCTCGCGTTGCTCCTCGCCTTCGCGACGTTCAACGTCGTCGGCCTCGTGCGGCTCACGCGCGCGATCCCCACGCGCGAGCCGTCCACGTGAAAGCGAAGCAGCGCGAAAAATCGGCTGACGTCGTCGTCGTGGGCGGCGGCGTGATGGGCTGCGCGAGCGCCTGGGAGCTCGCGAAGCGCGGCCGCTCGGTGCTGGTGCTCGAGCGCAGCGTGCCGGGCGCCGAAGCGTCGAGCGCGGCGGCGGGGATCCTCGGCGCGCAGGTGGAAGCGCACGCGCCCGGGCCGCTCGCGGAGCTCGCGCGCGCGAGCCTCGGCGTCTACCCCGCGTGGGTGCGCGCGCTCGAACGCGCGACGGCGATCGACACCGGGTACCGCGAGTGCGGCGTGCTGAAGGTCGCCTTCGCGCGCGCCGAGCTCGTAAAGCTCGAGCGCGAGGTCGCGTGGCAGAAGCCGCGGCCGAAGACGCTCGCGGCCGCGGCGCTCGCGAAGCGCGAGCCGTGGCTCAACGAACGGCTCGCGGGCGGCGTCGCGGTCGACGGTGACGCGCGCATCGACCCGCGGTTGCTCTTCCGCGCGCTGCACATCGCCGCGGCGCGCGCCGGCGTGGTGTTTCGCTCGGGCGCGTACGTGCGCCGCGTCGTGACGGAAGCGGGCCGCGCCGCCGGCGTCGCGCTCGACGACGGCAGTATCGTGCGCGCGAAGCAGGTGCTCGTCGCCGCGGGCAGCTGGACGAGCCTCGTCGAAGGGCTCGGCATCGCGCCGGGCGCCGTCATCCCCGCACGCGGGCAGATCGTGGAGCTCGAGACGCCGGAGCCGCTCTTGCGGAGCGTCGTGTTCGGCCGCGGCGCCTACCTCGTGCCGCGCGACGACGGACGCCTGCTCGTGGGCGCGACGATGGAGTTCGTCGGGTACCGGCGCGAGGTGACGGCAGCCGCCGTACGCGACCTCTTGGACGCGGCGATCGGTCTCGTGCCGGCGCTTGCAAGCGCGAGCCTGCGCGAGAGCTGGTCGAGCTTCCGCCCGTACACGGCGGACGAGCTACCGCTCATCGGGAAAACCCAAATCCCCGGACTTTTCTTGGCGAGCGGGCACCACCGTAACGGCATCCTGCTCGCGCCGATCACGGCGAGAATCGTGCTCGCGCTCGTGACGGGCGGGCGCGCGCCCGTGCCGCTCGGGCCCTTCGCGCCCGAGCGAGCTCGGGGGTAGCGCGCGTTGATGCTATGACCCGCCCCGGATGAGCTCGCGCTTTTACGATGCGGTCGTGCTCGGGCGCTCGCTCGGCAGCCTCGCCGTCGCCGCGCTGCTTTCGCGCCGGGACTTTCGCGTACTGCTCGTCGGCCACGGCGCACGGCGAGCGACGTACCGCTTCGACCGGCGCGTGCTCGCGCGACGAGCGTTCACGCTGCTCTTCGGCTCGTCGCCCGTGTGGCGCCGCATCATGCACGAGCTCGCGCAGAGCCCGCAATTTCGCCGGCGCGCCGTGCCGCAGGATCCGATGTTCGGCGTGCTGGCCGATCGCACGCGCGTCGAGCTCCCGCCCGACGTCGAGCTCTTCGCGCGCGAGATCGAGCGCGAGTTTCCCGAAGTGCGGCAGCTGGTCGACGAGCTTTACACGACGATCGCGGGCGTGAACGCCACCGCGGACACCGCGTTCGAGCGCGACAACGTGTGGCCGCCCGGCAAGCTCTGGGAGCGCTTCGAAACCGGGCAAGCGGCGTCGCTCTTGCCGTTCGGCGGCGGGGAGCGCGCCTCCGAGCTCCTCGCGAAGTTTCCGAGCGGGCACCTCTATCGCGACATCGCGGGCGTGCCGGCGGTCTTCGCGGGGCATCTCGCGTCGAGCGCCGAGCAGCTGCCGGCGCTGGCGTTCGCGCGGCTCCACGGCGCGTGGGCGCGCGGCATCACGGCGCTCGCGGGCGGCGAGCCGGAATTCGAAGCGTTCCTGAGCGAGCGCATCGTGGCGCACGGCGGCGTGTGCGCGTTCGATCGGCGTGCCGAATCGCTCGTGATCCGGCACGGCTCGATCGCCGGCGTCATGCTCGACGGCGACGACGAGATGACCGGCACGACCGCCGTCATCACCGATCAATGGGGTGAAGCGCTGGCGGAGCTCTCGCGAGGCCACGGCCTGACGCGCGCGGCGGAGCGCGATTGGCCGCGCCTCGCGCCCGAGATCGGCCGTTTCGTCGCGAGCGCCGTCGTGAAGAAGGCGCTCCTGCCGGAGGGCTTGATGCCGGAGTCGTTCGTGCTGCCGCCGGGCGCGCCGCGCGACCCGCGAAAACCCATCGTGCACCTGCAGTGGTTCGACGCGAAGGCGCTCGCCGAGGGCGCGCCGGTTCCGGACGGCGAAGCGCTGCTCGTGGCCGAAGCGCTCCTGCCCGCGCGCGGGCCCCTCACGTTGCTCGAAGCGCGCGCCGCGGTAGTCGACACGCTGCGCTCGGCGCTGCCGTTCTTCGACGAGCATCTCGTGCTGCTCGATTCCGTGCACGACGGCCTACCGCTGGTGGACGCGAGCGGGGGCGGCCGCCGCGAGATCGATCGCATTCATCTCGAGGGGGCCGCCGCGGGCGCGGAGCCGATGCAGCGGCAATGGACCGTCGATCCGCCGGGCTATCGGCACCTCGCGGGCGAGCCGCTGCGCGGGCCCATTCCTGGCTCATTTCTCGTGGGGCCGAGCGTTTTGCCCGCCCTCGGCCAGGAGGGCGAGCTGCTCGCGGCCTGGAGCGTCGCCCGACTCGTCACGCGGCGCGACCGCACGCGCCAGCGTATGCGCCAAAAGCTCTGGTCGAAGATCGAGACCACGTGAGCTCGCGCGTGATCGCCGGTGAGCTCGGCGGCCGCGTGCTGAAGGTGCCTCGCGGCATGGCCACCCGTCCGACCGGGGCCAAAGTGCGCGAGGCGTTGTTCAACGTGCTCGCCGACGTCTCCGGGGCGAAAGTGCTCGACCTGTACGCCGGCAGCGGCGCGCTCGCGATCGAAGCGCTTTCGCGCGGCGCCGCGCATGCCGTGCTCGTCGAGCACGATCGCGCGGCGCTCGCGTGCATCCGGGAGAACGTCGGCGCGCTCGGACTCGACGGGCGCGCGGACGTGGTACCGCTGCGCTTGCCGCGCGCGCTTGCACGTGCGCGCGGGCACGGGCCGTTCGATCTCGTGCTCTGCGATCCGCCTTGGGCGGATCTGCAGGGCGCGTGTACGATACTCGCCGAGCTCGTGCGCGAAGGCGGCCTCGCCGCGGGTGCGCGCGTGGCGCTCGAGCACTCCGCGAAGGATTCGGTCCCGGAGGTTTCCGGCCTCGCGCTCGCGGCTCGGCGAACCTGGGGCGACACCGCGGTAAGCTTGTTCGCCGGCCCCGTCCCTATATAGTCGGGGCCTGGTGGACCGTAAGTCATGCCGTCGAACATGCCGCCCTCATCCGCGCCCCCTCCTCCTCCGAAACACAGCAGTGGTCCCTTCATCGGCGCGGTCATCGTGATGCTGCTGCTCATGGGCGGCCTCGTGTTCTGGAAGATGAGCAGCTCCGACGAGAAGGCGACGCTCGCGCCGGCGCCGCCGACGTCCGTGGGTCAATTGCCCGCGGTAGACCAAGTGGTTCCACCGCCGCCCGCTCCGCCACCCTTGCCGGCGACGAGCGCCGGGGACGCCGGAGCCCCGGCGGGCGCGAAGAAGACCGCGACGTCCGGGTTCTCGGGCACCGGTTGCCCCACCTGCGGGAACTGTACCGGCGAGCCCGCGCCGAGCTTCTCCGCCGTGCTGCGCACACGCGCGAATCAAGCTCAGCATTGCTACGAAAAAGCGCTCGCTCAGCAGGAGTCGCTGCAGGGCAGGATGACCGTCAACGTTTGCGTCGGCGTGGGCGGCGCGGTCTGCTCCGCGAGCGTCTCGAACGACAGCCTCGGGAGTCCGATGGTCTCTCAGTGCGTCACCAACATCTACAAGGCAACGACGTTCCCCTCGCCGAAAAACGGTTGCGTGCAGGCCCAGGTTCCACTGAACTTCATGCCCGAGAAGAAATGACGGGCCGTCGGTCGCTCATCCTGCTTTCGCTCGCGGTCGGAGCGCTCGCCGCGTTCGCCGCGGCCGGCTGCGGCGAGAACGGTCGAACGCCGACCTGCCCCGCGCTCTCGCTCTACGACGTGAACGCGCCCGACGCGGCGACCGACCCGAAGATCGTAGCGGAGCGCGAGCGGGCGGTCGACGCCGGCTGCATGACGGATCTCGACGACGCCGCGGTCGTCGCGGACGACGCCGCGACCACACCGTGAGGCGGCGCCGCCTCCCTTGACCGACGACGCAGAGACGGACGTCCGCGAGGCTGCGACCGCGCGCACGAGCTTCGGTGTGCTGCTCACCGTTGCGTACGACGGCACCGGCTTCTCGGGCTTCGCGCGCCAGCCGACGGCGCGCACGATCGCCGGCGAGCTCGACGGAGCCGTGCGTGCGATCGCACCGCGCGCGACGCTCGTGCGCGGCGCGAGCCGGACGGACGCGGGGGTGCATGCGCGCGGCCAGCGCGTCGCGTTCGACGTCGACCGCGAGCTGCCGGCGCGCGCGTGGGTCCACTCGCTGAACCGCGAGCTCCCCGACGCCATCAGCGTGCGGCGAGCGGCCGCGGTCAAGCCCGGCTTCGAGCCGCGCTTCGCCGCGCGCATGAAGACGTACCGCTACGTCATCCTCGAGAGTCGCGTGCCGAGCCCGTTCGAGCGCGGGCGTGCGTGGCGGGTGACGGACAGGTTGAACCACGAGCTGATGCGGCAAGCGGCGGCTCCTCTCCTCGGCGAGCATGATTTTCGAGCGTTTCGCGCGGCGGAAGATCAGCGCGAGAACACGGTGCGGCGAATCGTTCGCATCGAGGTGCGAACGCGAAGTAGCGACGACGGCGACGTCACGGAGATCGTCGTCGAAGGCAACCGCTTCATGCATCGAATGGTGCGCATCATCGTGGGCTCGCTGGTCGACGTGGGCTGTGGCCGCCTGGCGCACGGAGCGCTCGCCGGCGCCCTCGGCACGAAGAACCGCTCCGATTTGGGACGAACGGCGCCACCCCTGGGGCTCTTCCTCGACACCGTCGTGCTCGACGACGACGGCCGAGACGCCTGGCCGTAATTGACGACCCCCGATTCGTAACGTAGCTTCCGGGCCGAAATCGTGGGCTTGCGACAAGACATTCTCTCGCGCGGTAAGAAAGCATTGCTGAGCCCCGCGCTCATGCGCTTCGTCTCGGACGATCGCGTGATGCGCGCGGCCGAAGGACTGATGGACGCGCGCGGTCGCGTGCGCGACGCCTGGAAAGTCCTCACGAACGGCTACTCGCTGCCGAACATCGACCCCGCGCTCGACGAGAACGTCGGCGAGCGGGTCGCTGCGCGCTCGAGCAGCGTCGAAACGAAGGCGACGAACGGCGGCGACGGCCACGCCGTGAACGGTTCGAACGGCGCAAACGGCGCCGCCGCGGTCCAGGGTTCGACCGACATGGACGAGTCGATGAAGGAGCGGAACTCGCTCTCGGCCATCGGCGGCAAGGACGTGTTCGAGAAGGCCCGCAAGTTCATGGCGGCCGACAACGCGCGCAAGATCGGCATCTATCCGTTCTTCCGCCCGCTCGACCTGAACGACGGACCCGAAGCGGTGATCGACGGCCGGCGCGTGATCATGCTCGGCTCGAACAACTACCTCGGCCTTACGACGCACCCGCGCGTGCGTGAAGCCGCGAAGCAAGCCATCGATCGCTTCGGCACGAGCATGACGGGCTCGCGTCTCGTGAACGGCTCGATGAAGCTGCACGAGGAATTGGAGGCCAAGCTCGCGGCCTTCATGAACAAAGAGAGCGCGCTCGTGTTCACCACGGGCTACCAGGTGAACCTCGCGACCTGCGCCGCACTCCTCAGCAACAAGTCGAGCGTCGCCGTGATCGATCGCAACGTGCACGCGTCGCTCTACGACGGCGTGCGGCTCGGCCAGGCCGCCGGCGCGCGCCTCGTGCGCTACCGGCACAACGACGCCGAAGCGCTCGACGCCGCCCTCGAAAAGCTCGGCGCCGACGAGGGCGCGTTCGTCATCACCGACGGCGTGTTCAGCGCCGAAGGCGAGATCGCGCACCTCGATCGAATCGTGCCGATCGTGAAGAAGCACAACGCGCGCTTGTTCGTCGACGACGCGCACGCGCTCGGGGTGATCGGCCCCGGCGGCAAAGGCACGCCCTCGCTGTTCGGCCTGCAAGACCAGGTCGACCTCGTCGGCGGCACTTTCTCGAAGTCGCTCGCCAGCATCGGCGGCTGGCTCGTGGGGGATCGCAAGGTGCTCGACTACATCCGGCACTTCGCGCCGTCGTTCATGTTCGCCGCCGCGGCCGCGCCGCCGAGCGTCGCCGCCGCCATGGCCGCGCTCGAGATGATGCAGGAGGAGACCTGGCGCATCGACAAGCTGCGCGAAAACTTCACCTACATGCGCGATCAGCTGAAGGGCATGGGCTTCGAGCTCGGCCACACGCAGACCGCCGTGATCCCGATCTTCATCCGGCAGGATCTACGTACCGTCCGCATGTGGCGCGAGCTCCTCGACGAGCACGGCGTCTACACGAACCCGTTCATCTCGCCCGGCGTGCCGCCGAAGAGCGCGATGCTGCGCACGAGCTACATGGCGACGCACGAGCGCCACCACCTCGACCGCGCGCTCGAAGCCTTCCGCACCGTCGGCAAAAAATACGGCGTCATTCAGGGCTGATTCGGGTTCGCCCCACGTCGGGGTGCGTCGCGTGCTGCCAGCGCCTGCTCGCGCGCTCGATCCGGCTTCAGTTGTCCTGACACGAGTACTGGCCGCAGCAGTACGCGTCGCCACACGTGTCGTCGTCGCGGCAGTGCTGGCTCGCGCAATCGTCGTTTCCCGAACAGCGCTCGCCGGACGCGCGCGGCTTGCCGCACGTTCCCCAGTAGTAGCCGCCTGGACCGGCCGTCTCCGTGGCGGGGTCCGGACCGAGGCACACGAGCCCAGCGTCGCACTGCACGAGCGCTGCGTAGTCGATCGGCATGCAGGGAGCCCCTTCGCTGCCGTCACCGACCGCTTGGCAGGTGCCGTCGATGCACGTGAGCCGAGCAGCCGTATCGCAGAACGCGCCCAATTCGTCGCACGCGGCGCCCGGCTGATCCGTGAACGTCGCCGTCCGGCAGGAGCCCTCCGCCTGCTCTGCCGTGTCCGAGAAGAGGCACACTTGCCCGCTCGAGCAGCGTTGGATCTGCGTGCAGTCTCCGTCCTTGGCGACGGCGGCGCGGCAGGTGCCGGTCGTCGCGGTGCCGTCGGTCGGTTGGCAATAGAGGCCCGCAGCGCAGGGGGTCACCTCCGGGCCGTCCGAGCCCGTAGGGGTACAGGGGCCGTCGGCGCCGCTCGCAGGTTGGAAGCTGACAGGCGTGCACGTGGACCCGCTGCCGCACACCACCGGCCCGACGGCGTCGTCGCAATCGCTCGTGGACGCGCAGGGCTCGTCAATCGCCGCGCGCCGGGAGCAGTGCCCCGGGCATTCGGCGTCGATCACGCAACGCGCGCCGCTCGCGCAGTCTTCGCTGCGTGAGCAAGCGCCGTCGAGCGGCGAGCTGCCGCGGAAGACGGCACGACAGGCCGGACCGTCGAATCCCCCGTCGCTCGCGGACGGACAAGCGCGCAAAGCGTCCAGACAAGGCGGAACCTGCTCGAGCAGGAGCTCGATCGAGCCGTCGTGGACCTTCTGGTCGAGATCACGCTCTGCCGCCAGATAGAGCGGCGAGCCGGCGAGAACGTCGACGCAGCGCGCTTGCGTCTGAAGCATGCTCGTGAAGAGGATGGCGTCTTCGCTGTCGTCAGCGCACTCGAAAACCCCCTGGCACACCGCTTGGAACTCCGCGAGGTGGAAGCTCGCTACGTCCTTCACGACCGTGGCGCCCATCCCCGCGCTTCCGCCACTGCCGGCCGCGTCACTGCCGGCCGCGCCACCTGCCGCCGCGCCGCCCTCGACACCAGCACCGCCCGCACCGTTCGCGACACCGCCCACCTCGCCTGCAGCACCGGCAGCGTCGGAGCCTCCCGTGCCCCGGGGGTCTCGTCCGCCCGCTCCGCTCCCTCCGCCGGCTCTGCCCGCTCCGCCCGCTCCTGCTCGGCCCCCCGAGCTCGAGGCACCAGCGCTGCCCGCCGCCGCCGGCGCCCGGCAACGTCCCGAAAGGCACGCATAGCTCGCACCGAGACCGCTGCAGTCGCTCGCTCGGTCGCACGGCACGTCACAAGTCTGCTGTTCGCTCGCGACGCTGCAGGTCGACGCGCACTCGGCATTCGACGCGAGTGCGCGACAATCGGCGGTTTCCGAACACGGCTTCGTGCAGACGCCACACACACAGGCAAGGTCACCCGGGCACGTGTCGGTGCAGCTCTCCAAGAAATGAGTCTCACTGTTGCCGTTGCCGCCGACTCGAGTGCGATCGGGCCCGCACCCGCCGGCGGTCCAGACCAGCAAATAAGCCCCGAGCGTCAGTATCGTTCCTTTAGACCGCATCATCGTCCTCACCCCGCTCCGGATCGGCGCGATCCTCGTCGAGGACGCACATTCCCCCATAAGCCGTCACGCGCTCGTACTGCTCCGGCAGCGCATGGTCGCGGTTGTAGCCCTCGATCCGCTCGCGGAGCTCGGAGTGACGCTGACGAAACTCACCCAAGAGGCCATGCACTTCGTCCTCACACGGGTGCCCCGGCCAGATCGTGAACGAGTACGTGCTCCCCCCGCTGCGCGAGCCCGCCGAGGCGTCTGCCGCCGCCTGCAAGCGCGCGCACAGGGTCCTCACGACGGCCTGATAGTGGTCGAAGAGCGCCGCCTCCGAACCCGCCGACGAGCCGAGCGGCAGCACGAGCGAACTCGAGTCGTAGCGTCCGTCTTCGGCGCGCTGAACGCGGCCAGAGTCGACGAGCTGGCTCAGGCAAGCCCCGAGCTCACCGCGAGCGAGCGACGTGCGCCGATGCAGCTCCCCCTCGCCGATCGGCCCGTGGCGATAGACGAGCATCCACACTAGCTCGAGCAAGCCGTCGGGGCGCTCGCGCAGCTCGGCGAGCTCGTCGGCCGTCGCGACGCGGTAGGCCGCGCCCTTGGCGATGCCGGTGCGAAAGACGAGCCCGGTCTCGCACAGGTCGTTCAAGACGCCTTTGACGAGCGCCTCCTCGTCACGGTGGAAGCGTTTCAACACCTCGTCGCGCGTCACGACCCGGCTCTGCGACAGGAAAGCGAGCACGGCTTCCCACAGCGAGCGCCCGCGCTCCGTGGAGCTCTCGCTCAGCTGGCGCACGCGCCTCCGGTAACTACGGAGCGCCATTCCGAACATGTCCGCGCTCACCTTGCGGCTGATGCCTTGCGCGTCGAGCTCGTGCGCCAGGTTCAGGAACACTTGGTCCGCCAGACGAGCAAGCGGCGCGCGAACGCCGCCGACGGTCGCGAGCTGCGCGATCAAAATCGTGGTCTGACGCACGATGTTGTCGATCAGGACCTGCCGGGTCATCGGAGGCGACACGCTCACGAGACTACGGGATGGTTGGGCCTTCCGGGGAGAGGACGTCAAAGTCCCCCGCCGCCTCGCCGCGAAGCTCAGCGCGCGGCGTAGTTCGTTTCGAGCCAGGCGCGGTAAGCGCCCGTGCGCACGTGCTCGATCCATTCCGGGCTCGACAGATACCAGCGCACCGTATCCGCGAGCCCGCGCTCGAGATCGTGCCGCGGCAGCCAACCGAGCTCGCTTTTCAGCTTGGAGAAGTCGATGGCGTAGCGGCGATCGTGTCCCGGGCGGTCCTTCACGAAGGTGACGAGCCGCTCGAGCTCCGCGGCGGGCTTGCCCGTCTCCCGCGCGACGTTCGCGACGAGCAGGCGGATCACTTCGAGGTTGGTGCGCTCGCCTTCGCCGCCGATGTTGTACGTCTCGCCCGCACGGCCGCGACGAAGAATGGTCCAAATGGCTTCGACGTGATCGTCGACGTAGAGCCAATCCCGCACGTTGAGGCCGTCGCCGTAGACGGGCAGCGGCTTGCCCTCGCACAGGTTCATGATCATGAGCGGGATCAGCTTCTCGGGGAACTGATAGGGGCCGTAGTTGTTGCTGCAGTTCGAGAGCGTGACGTTGATGCCGTAGGTGTGAGCGTACGCGCGCACGAGGTGATCGGACGCGGCCTTGGAGGCGGAGTACGGCGAGTTCGGGCTGTAGGGCGTGTCTTCACGGAACGCCCCCGTGGGGCCGAGCGAGCCGAATACCTCGTCCGTCGAGACGTGATGAAAATGCAACGCGGGGACACGCCGCGCGGCCTCGAGCAGCTGGAACGTGCCCACGATGTTGGTGTCGATGAACGCGCCCGGAGCGACGATGCTGCGATCGACGTGCGACTCGGCCGCAAAATGCACGATGGTATCGACTTCACGCTCCTCGACGAGACGGCCGACGAGCTCCCCATCGCGGATGTCGCCGCGCACGAAGCGGTAGCGGGCGTCGGCCGCGAGCGCGGCGAGGTTTTCGAGATTGCCGGCGTACGTTAGAAGGTCGAGGTTCGTCACGCGTCCTGCGAACGCCGCCGGGCCGAGCAGGTAGCGAATGAATGCCGAGCCGATGAAGCCGGCACCGCCCGTAACGAGCAGCGAACGCGGGCTCCGCGCGTCGCCCGCGCTCATGCTTGCGTTTCTTCCTCGAGAACCGAGCGCAGGTAGGCGCCGTACTGGCTCTTGCCGTAACGTGCCGCGAGCCCCTCGAGCGCGCGGCCGTCGATGTAGCGCATGCGATACGCGATCTCCTCGAGGCACGCGATGTGCGAGCCCTGGCGGCTCTGGAGCACGCGCACGAACTGGCCCGCTTCGAGCAGGCTCTCGGGCGTGCCCGTGTCGAGCCACGCCATGCCGCGCCCGAGCACCTTCAAACGCGCCGCGCCGCGCGCGACGTACACGTTGTTGAGATCGGTGATTTCGAGCTCACCGCGCGCCGACGGGCGCAGCGAGCGCGCGATCTCGACCACGTCCGAGTCGTAGAAGTAGAGCCCGGTCACGGCGATCTGCGTCTTCGGCTGCTTCGGCTTCTCTTCGATGCCGACGACGTTGCCGCTCGCGTCGAACTCCGCGACGCCGTAGCGCTCCGGATCGTCGACCCGGTAGCCGAAGAGCGTGCACCCGCTCGGCTCGGCGCTCGCAGCCTGCAGCACTTCACCGAGGCCCGCGCCGTAGAAGATGTTGTCGCCGAGCACGAGCGCGGCTGGGCTCCCCGCGAGAAAGCTCGCGCCGAGCAGAAACGCTTCAGCGAGGCCGTTCGGCTGGGCTTGCTCGGCGTACGAAAAGCTCATGCCGAGGCTGTGTCCGTCGGCGAGCAGGCGCTCGAAGAGCGGGCGATCCCCCGGCGTGGAAATGACGAGCACCTCGCGAATGCCGGCCAGCATCAGGACCGACAGCGGGTAGTAGATCATCGGCTTGTCGTAGACGGGCAACAGCTGCTTGGAGACGACGTGCGTTGCCGGATGCAGCCGCGTACCGCTGCCGCCCGCGAGGACGATGCCCTTCATTTGTCGACGACCCTGCCCCCGCTCACCCCGCGCAACAGCGCCACCGTGTTCGCGATGCCGCGCTCGAGGCTGCCTTCGTACTCGAAGCCGAGCGCGCGAAAGCGGGCCGGCGACACGTCGTACGAGAGCTGGTTCATGATGCGCGCGTCGACGAGCTCGACGCGGAGCTCGGGCACGTGGCTCCGGATCGCGTCCACGATGTCGCGCACCGTGCGGTTCTCGGTGAGCACGTTGTAGACGCGGCCGTCGAAGAGATCGCGCGCGAGGATGAAGCGGAGCGCGCGCACGGCGTCTCCGAGCTCGAGATACGGACGCTTCTGGTCGAGCGCGGTGCGCCAGACCGTGATGGCTTCACCGAGACACGCCTGCCAGCAGAACTTGTTGACGGCGGTATGAAAGCGCATCCCGGCTGAAGTGCCGTAAATCGTGCCAAAACGGCAAGAAACGAAGCGGAGGCCATGGCTCTGCCCGAGCTCGGTCAGGCGCCGTTCGGCGGCGAGCTTGCTCGTCGCGTACGGACTTTGCGGCTTCAAATCCGACTCCGGGCAATCCTCGTCGACCACCGTGTCCGCCGTGCCGTAAACGCTCGTGGTCGACAGAAACACGAAGCGCGCGCCCTTCTTCGCGCATGCTTCGGCGACGCGCAGCGTGCCGTCGAGGTTCACGCGCTCGACCACCTCTTCCTTACCGAAGCTTTCGGCGGCGTTCGTGATCGCGGCCAGGTGGATCACCGCGTCGGATTCGGCGAGCAGCGCGTCGAGGTCGGCCTCGAGGATGTCCGCCTTGACGAAACGGAACGGAACGCCCGCCGGCAAATTGAAGAGCGACACGAAGCGCTGCGTCGCGAAGTTGTCGACCAGGAGCACGTCCTCGAACTCGCCCGGCACGAGCGAATGCATCAAGCGTGAGCCGATGTGACCGAGAGCTCCGGTGATTGCGAGACGCATGGTTCTAGTTTCCTCGCCCTTCCAGCACGCGGCGCGTGCGTTCGAGTCCTTCCGCGAACGAATAGCGCGGCCGCCAGGCCATGACGCTGCGCAGCGCTTCCGACGAGATGCGCACGCTGTCGATTTCGATGCGCTTGCGTGTCTCGGGCCATTCCACCTGGTTTACGGCCCCGCGCTCCAGCACCCGCACGATCTCGCGCGCGATCTCGATGACGGACAGGTGCTGTTCGTGAGCGGCGAACCAGGCCTCGCCGTAGAGCTTGGGCTCACGCGCGGCCGCCAGCATCGCCTCCACGGCGTCCTCGACGTAGAGCACGTTGCGCGTCTGGCCGCCCGCGCCGAACACGTCGATCGTCTTGCCCGACCAGGCCAGGTGAATGAAGTAGTTGAGAAAGCCGAATTCGGGGAAGCCCTTGCCGTAGGGGCCGTATAGGTTCGCGAACCGGAGCACGACCGTCTTGAGATCGTGCACGCGGTGATAGATGCGATGATACTTCTCGGCGACTCCCTTGTTCGCCGAGTAGATGTCGAGCGGGCGCTCGCCGTGCTTCTCGTCGACCAGGTCGCCCTCTGCGCGACCGATGACGGTGCTGCTCGAGGTGTAGACGACGACGGCCTTCGGATTCAGCTGGCGGACGGCCTCCAGTACCTTCAACGTGCCGATGCAGTTGATCTCCGCGTCTCGCAGCGGGTCCTGCAGCGACAGCGGGTGCGAGGTCTGCGCCGCGCAATTGAAGATAACGCTCTTGTCGCGGACGAGCTCGGCGATCAGCGGGTCGTCGGCCATGTCTCCGCGGACGAAGCGGATACGACCCCAGACGTCGCGTAGGTTCTCGATCGAGGATTTCAAGAACGGGTCGAGGAAGTCGAGCACCGTGACGCTGGCGTCCGGCTCCGCAAGCAAGCGACGGACGAGATTTGCGCCGAGAAAGCCCGCTCCCCCGATGACCAAAGCGTTCATGCCGAAGTTCCGAGAAGTTCGAAGTGTTCTATCGTCTTTTTGATTCCCTCGCGCAAGCTCACGGTCGGAGACCAACCCGTGGCCGCGCGGAACGCGTCGCTTCGACCCACGAACTGCCGCGTTTCGACCGGCGAAAGCTGCGCCGGCGGCGGGACGTGCCCGACCTCGACGCGCCGCCCCGTGTGCTCGCCGACGAGCTCGGCGACGAGGCGCACCGCGTCGGCCACCGTCACGCCGTGCCCGCTCGCGATGACGAAGGAGCGACCGTTCACGGCGTCTGGATGGTGCGCGGCGTGCACGAAGGCGCGAGCCACGTCGTCCACGTAGACGTAGTCGCGCAGCCACTCCCCGCTGCCGTAGATGTTCAAACGCTCGCCCGCGAGCGCGCGTCGCACCATGGCGTTCAGGACGCCGCGGTCCGGCTTGCTGCTGCGCGGACCGGGCCCGTAAACGTTCGCGAGGCGGAGCGTCGCGCCGCGCACGACTCGCTTGCGGGCGTAGTGCGCGAGCAAGCGCTCCGCCGCGATCTTGTTCAAATCATAGACTGAGTGCGGATCGTCGGGGAACGACTCGTCGACGGGCAGCCGCGCCGGCAAGCCGTAGGCGGTGACGGTGCTCGCGAACAAGACGAGCGGCTCGTGCCCGCGCGCCCGCGCATGCTCGAGCACGTACAGCAGCGGCAGCACGTTCAGGCCGACGTCCGCGACGGGCTCGGCGTCGGCGACGTAAATGCTCGTCTGCGCAGCGAGGTGGTGCACGACGTCTGCGCCTTCGAGCGCGCGCTCGAGGTCGGCTCGCACCGTCACGTCACCGTGAACGTCCGACACCGTCGCGGGTCCGGGCGGCACGGGCGGCGCGCCGTGAGCGGCGCGAAAGAAGCGCCGAATGGCGAGCGGCTCCGCGGCAAGCTCGCGCACGAGACTCGCCGCGACGTAGCCGGCGCCCCCGGTCACGAGCTGCGTGCTCACTTGATGGCCGGGCCTCGCAGCCAATCGTAGCCGATCTCGGCATCGTCGAAGGGGATGCGCCCTTCGTCCGCCGGATTGTAGACGTGCGAGGTGACGTAAAAGAGGTGCACCGGACCGCTCAGCGACTTGCAGCCGTGCGCGACGCCCGGCGGCACGCGCAGCACGCGCCCGGGTTGGTGATCGCCGAGCAAGAGCTCCATGGTCGTCCGATACGTCTTCGAATCCGGCCGGTTGTCGTGGAGCGCGACCTTGAGCAGGCCGCACGCGACGTACCACCAGTCGATCTGGATCTTGTGGATGTGCCATGCCTTCGCCACACCGGCGTTCATCATGGAGTGGCTCCACTGGCCGAAGCCCTCCTTGAAGAATTCGTCGGTGTTGCGGATGACTTCCCGGAAATAGCCGCGCTCGTCGGGGAACGTGACGAGCTCTTTGATCACCACGCCTTCGATCATCGTCATGTCTCCCAACTCTTTACGGCGGCGACGACGCCCGCCGCGTCCGCGTGCGAAAGCTCCGGATAAATCGGCAAGCTCAGCACGCTCTCCGCCGCCCGCTCCGCTTCCGCAAGCGAGCCCGAGACGCGCACGCGTTCGGCGAAGCCGGGCATGCGATGGACCGGCACCGGATAGTGCACGCCCGCCGCCACGCCCTTCGTCACGAGGTGCCGGAGGAGCTCGTCGCGGCGCGCGCTGCGCACGACATAGAGGTGATACACGTGGCGGCAGCTTTCCCGGACGCGCGGCAGCACGAGCGAGCCTCCGCCGAGCTCGGCGTCGTAAAGGGCGGCGAGCCCTCGGCGCCGTTCGTTGTCGGCATCGAGCGTCGCGAGCTTGACCCGCAAGATTGCGGCCTGAAGCTCGTCGAGCCGGGAGTTCACACCGGGCAACTGGCTCACGCGCTCGCGATCCCAGCCGTACTCGCGGAGTTGGCGGCAGCGCTCGGCGAGCGCTTCGTCGCTCGTCACGATCATGCCGCCGTCGCCCACGGCGCCGAGGTTCTTCGTCGGGTAGAAGCTGAAGCAGCCGACGCGGCCGAACGAACCGACGCGCTTGCCCGCGTATTCTGCGCCGTGCGCCTGCGCGCAGTCCTCGATCAGCGCGAGACCGCGGCGCTCTGCCAAGGCTCCCAACGCGTCGAGAGCGGCAGGGTGCCCGTAGAGATGAACGGCGACGATCGCCCGTGTCCGCGGCGAGAGCGCGCGCTCGACTGCTTCGGGAGCGAGCGTGAACGACCTCGCATCGATGTCGGCGAGCACGGCGGTCGCGCCGGTTCGCGCGATGCCGGCGACCGTGGCGACCGCCGTGTGCGGCGTGGTGACGACTTCGTCACCCGAGCCGACCCCGAGCGCCCGCAGCGAGACCTCGATCGCATCGGTGCCATTGGCGACCCCGACGGCTGCGCGAGCACCAGCGTGAGCCGCAAACTCCTGCTCGAACGCCGCACACTCGGGCCCCTGAACGTAGCGTCCAGCTTCGAGCACGCGGAGGACGGCTCGGTCGATCGCTTCCTTGTGCGAGAGGTACTGCGCGCGCGGGTTGGCACAGAGGATCATGACTGAGCTCCAAACGCCGTCATACGACGTGAACGTTCGGCACGTAGAGGATGAAACGTCCGCCCGCCTCGCGATAGGCGCGCTCCTTGTCGAGAATCTCCTGCGCGTGGTTCCACGCGAAGAGGAGCGTGTAATCGGGACGGTCCGCGGCGAAATGGGCGTGGGGTACGACCGGGATGTGAGCGCCGGGCGAGAACTTGCCCTGCTTGATCGGCGTCGTGTCCGAGATGTAGCTGATCAGATCCGGGCCGATCGAGCAGTACGTCGTGACCGTGGTGCTCTTCGAGGTCGCTCCGTAGGCGGCCACACGCTTGCCCGCTCGCTTCAACTCCGTGAGGAGCGCGACGAGGTCCGTGCGCGAACGCTCGACGTTCTGCCGAAAACGCGCGTACGTCTCCGCGCGCTCGAGACCGAGCTCCCGCTCGCGCTCGCGCTGCTTTTCGACGGCCGGCGACACGGGGCGCGCGCCGCGGTGCGCGATCGTGTAGCGCATCGAACCGCCGTGCACCGGCTGCGCCTCGACGTCGATGAGCTCGAGCTCGTGCCGCGCCACGAGATCTTCCACGGAGCCTACGGAGAAGTAAAAGGCATGCTCGTCGTAAATCTGGTCGTACGAAGTCTTCTCGACGATGTCGCCGAGGTACGGATCTTCGAAGACGAGCACTCCGCGCGGCGCGAGCAAGCGCTTGATGCCCGACATGACCGCGTGCATGTACGGGATGTGGCACATCACGTTCGCGCCCATGAACGCGCTCACTTGCCCGTCGTCGGCGAGGATCTTCTGGGCGAGCTCGTCGTCGAAGAAGCTCGAGACGGTGCGGATACCTTTACCCTGCGCGACCGCCGCGACGTTTGCCGACGGCTCCACGCCCAAGTGCCGGACGCCCCAGCCCTTGAAGTTCTGCAGCATGATCCCGTCGTTGGAGCCGATCTCGACGACGAAGGGGTCGCTCACGTCGGCGAGATAGCGCGTACGCACGCTCTCCGCGAACGCCTTGAAGTGCGTCTGCATGCGCTGCGACGTGGAGGAGAAGAAGGCGTAGCTCTCGTGGAACATGCGCTCCCGCTCCACGAGCTCCGTGAGCTGCACCATCTTGCACGCGGGACAAAACCCGACGTCCAAGTTGAAGAAGTGCTCCCGCTCGAAGTCCTTCGCCTCGAGAAACCCGTTGGCGATGGGCATTCGACCGAACGACAAAAAGGATGGCGTATCCACGCCACACACCAAGCACCGAGACATTGACAAGACTCGGTCCATAGCACATCGACCCCCTAGAGTGGCCCCCGAGCCGACCCCTCAGCCGCCTCGTTCGAGGGGCGCGAGCTCGCTCTTGGGATCCGCCGGCGGGAAGTCGGGGAATACGCCGCGGTTGCGCTCGGCGCGGTACTCCATCACTCGCGAGAAGAAGGCGTCGTAGCTCCGCGCGATGGCGCTCCACGAATATTTCTTCGCGATGGCGCGACTCCGCTCGCCCATGGCGGGGAGCTCGTCGCGGTGCGTGAGCAAATGGAGAATGGCCGCAGCGAGCCCTTCGGGATCGCGATGCGGCACGAGAAAGCCGCTCTCGCCGTCGGCCACGAAGGTGCGATTGCCGGGATGGTCGCTCGCGATGAGCGGCAACCCGTAGGCGGCGGCCTCGATCATGGCGAGCGAGGAACCCTCCCGGTCGCCGTAGAAGAGATACGCGTCCGAGGCGCGGTAATGCTCGACGAGCTTCGAATACTCGACACGACCGGTGAACGACACGCAGTCGGCCACGTCGAACTGCGCGAGCGCGTCGCGGATCTGCCCTTCGGCGCGGCCGTAGCCGACGATGTTGAGATGGAAGTCGCCGCGCTGGCGCTTCACGATGCCGAGCGCCTGCAAAATGATTTGGAACCCCTTGCGGAGCACGAGGCGACCGACGGACAAGAGCTGCAGCGTGGGGCCGTGAGTGCCCGGGCGCGCCGGCTCGTCCGGAATGTCGGCGCCGTTCGGCAAGATCAAGAAGCGATCGTGATCGACGTAGCGAAGAGCCATGTCCTCGAGGCCCTCGAGCACCACGAGGCCGTCGGTATGATTGGCCACGCGCCGGAACAACGGGCCGAGATAGCGCGTGTACGTTTGCATGGCGGACTCGACGCCAGGAGTGTCCGAGGCATCGACGAAGACGACGGTCGGAATGCCGAGCGCGCGCGAGATGCCGAGTGCCATGAGCCCGGACGGAATCGCGAACACGGAGAACAGGAGCGAGTAGCGCGCGCGCCGAGCCTGCTCGAGCATTTGCGGCAGGCCGAGACCGAAATAGCTCAGATGCTCGAACAGAGTCGAGTCGGCGACCGAACGGCGCGCCGTGGCGAAACGGTAGACGCCAATCGCACCGCGACGCTCGTAAGCCGGCAGTCGCTCGCCGATGCGGGCGGTGAGGACGTCGACCTCCCAGCCGAGCTGCGTGAGCTCCTGCGCGATCTTGTCCGTGAATACCGTTCCCCCCGACAGCACGGGATAAAACTCGTGGGTAAGAATCGCGAGGCGCTTCGTCACGCTGCCCGTGGTTCATATCACGAGGGCGCGGTTCGTCGCGGGAAGCGCGCCTATTTTACGTAAAGTTTTCTTGAAATGATTTGGGCTCGACGTGGGGGTGGCGTGTGGGGCACCCTGCGTCCGCTCACGAGCCAGGCCGGCACTCACCGCGCGTCCATTCCTCCCATGCGACTCCTGCTGGATGTCTTGCGCCCAGCGCACGCTCACCTGTTCGCGGCTCTCGGGCGCGAGCTCGTCGCGCGCGGACACGACGTTCGTTTCTTCGTCCGCGACGAGAACGGCACCTTCGAGGTCCTGCGCGAACGCGGGCTCGCGGACCGCGCGCTCGTCACGCCGGACGGCGGCTTTCCGCTGGGGTTCCTCGGTCATTCCACGCGGCTCTGGCGCTTGCTCCGTGATTTTCGGCCCGACGCCGTCACGGCGCTGCTCTGCCCGCGCACGGGCGTCACGCCCTGGCTCCGGCGCGCCGTCCGGCAGGATCGCGCATGCTTATTCCTACTCCGCGACGACGAGCGTGCATTGCTCGGTCACGCCGCCGTCGAGTTGCTTGCCCACGAAGTGTGCACCCCCGACACTTACGACGCGATCGTGCACGGACGGCAGGTCACGTACGCCGGCTTCCACGCGCTCGCCTACCTGCACCCCAAGCGCTTCACACCCGACGTCGAGGTGGTGCGGCGGCTCGGGGTCGATCCGAGCTCGCGCTATTTCGTGCTGCGCGTGCTCGCGGCGAAGCGCAGCCGCGACTACTTTCGACCCGGCCTCACCATCAGCCAGCGCATCATGCTGTCACGCCTGCTGGCGCGCTTCGGCAGAGTGTACGTGAGCTCGGACGGCCCGCTCCCGCCGGAGCTCGAGGCGCTGCGGCTCCCGTGCAGCGGCCAAGACATGCTGCACCTGCTCGCCGGTGCCAAGCTCTTGGTGGGCGAGAGCGCCACGATGGCGAGCGAGGCCGCGGTGCTCGGGGTGCCGGCCGTGTACATCGCCCCGGCCGGCCGCGGCTACACGGACGACCTCGAGCGCCGTTACGACCTCGTCCGAACCTTCAACGGGCCGCGCTTCGTCGCCGATTGGATGTCCGAGGTGCGCGAGCTCGCCGCGGACGAGGAGCTGCCGGCGCGCTCCGCCGCGGGACGCGAGCGCCTCTTGCGCGAGAAAATCGACGTGACCGGTTTCCTCGCCGATCGTTTCGAGCGCAAGCTCGGAGCAGGTTGACGCACCCGGGGAGCCGGGGTTACGACCCGCTCGCGTCATGAGCGTCGAGATCAGACAAACCCCCATCGGAGGGAAGCTCGAACCCTTCCTCGACGTGGTTTCCTACATCTATCGCGGCGACCCCAACTACGTGCGCCCGCTCGACCTCGACATGAAGC